>NZ_FNCY01000001.1 GCF_900099695.1 Propionivibrio dicarboxylicus
GCCACTTGCTGACCACGCGTTACCTTGTCGCCAGCCTTGACATTCACTTCCAGGATCACGCCAGGCATCGGCGCCTTCAGCGCGCCCTTGCCGCCACCACCCGCCGGTTGCTTCTTCGGCGCCGGTGCCGCCGCAGGCGCAGCGGCCGGAGCCGGCGCAGCAGACGGTGCCGGTGCCGCCTTCGGTGCCGGCGCCGGAGCTGCAGCAACCGGCACAATCGTCGCGCCGCCCGCCTGGTCTTCGCTCAGCGCCACCGCGTAGGCCTGTCCTCCCACATGCACCTCGAACTGATCGAAGTCGGTCGCCTCAACGTCAAGGACATATTCCTTGCTGCCAATATTCACTGTGTAGCGTCGCATTACTTCCCCCAAGGATTCCAGTTATTCGTTTGCCGAGCCCGTGCCCGGCCGTCCGTCGTCCACCGGCTCGGACCGGTACCCGGCCAGAACGACCGCGCAACCGCGGGCTTCCACGGCCCGGTCGCCTTGCGGTGCTCCAACGCCGCGACCGTAATCGCCGCCGCAAGATCCGCCGGCATGCGCTGAGCCCGGTACTTGGCCACGGCGACCGTGATCGCCGCCACCAGATCGGCAGCCAGTTCCGTCGTACCCGTCGCCGTTACTGTCGCATCGTCTTCCGCCTCGTCGGCCTCGGCACTCGCATGGACAGGTTCTTCCTCTTCCTTGTCAAGCTTGAGCACCAGCGTCAGCAGAACCCACAACAGCGCCAGCAGGGCGAAGACCAGTCCCATACCGAGAACGGTCATCTGTAAACCCCAGCCTAGATTTTCCATCGATCTCCCTCACAATCTCTCATCAAAAAAAAGACGGCATCATCAATTGCCGCCTTCCCAAAAAATGGCATCGGGCGGCAAACGATATAACCTCCAATTATCGGCCTCCTGCCGGGATCGGGTCAACGCAAAATCGTGCAGAAACCGCGGCAAATCGACGTTTGCAGCGATGTTCGGCAAAAAAAGTTACAGGGTGCCGTAGCGACCAAACACATCGTCATGAGCAATCGGCGGCAAGGCTTCAAAACAGTTGCTTTCAAGTATTCCCTTAATGACGTCAAGATGTAGAATGAATCCGTTGCGCAGGAATCCAGAGTAGCTAGTTGCTCCGAACGGGGCTTCGTCCGGTTTTCGCCCCGAACAGAGCGTGTTCATCATTCACGGGAGATAACATGGGTCAGCACACTACCGCCAACCTTCGTACCGTAGCCCTTGTCGGCCACGGCGCAGCAGGCAAGACTACTCTTGCCGAAACGCTGCTCGCCGCGGCCGGCGCCATCACCACACGAGGGCTCGTTGAGAAGGGCAATACCGTCTGCGATTTCGATCCCCAGGAAAAGGAACTCGGTCACTCCATCAACTCTGCCGTCGTCAGCTTCAATTGGCTCGACGCACAGGTTCACCTCATCGACACTCCGGGATATCCCGATTTCGCCGGCCCGGCCATCAGCGCCCTCGCCGGTGTCGACACCGCGCTGATCGTCATCAACGCCCAGAACGGCATTGAACTATCGACTGAACGGATGATGAAACTCGCCGCCGCACGCAACCTGTGCCGGATGATCGTCATCAACAAGATCGACGCCGAAAACGTCGATCTGCCCAAGCTGCTCGCCGACATCCGCGAGCGCTTCGGCCGCGAATGCATGATTCTCGACCTCCCGGCGCATCATGGCCAGGACGTCATCGAAGTACTCGAACACGCAAGCGGCGACAGCGATTTCGAATCGGTCGTCGAAGCCCATCGCGCCCTTATCGACCAGATCGTCGAAGAAGACGAGGATCTGCTGGCGCAATATCTCGAAGACGGCGCCGACCCAAGCGCCGAAGCCCTGCACGCGCCATTCGAAAAGGCCCTGCGCGCCGGGCATCTGATCCCGATCCTGTTCGTTTCCGCCAAGACCGGCGCCGGCATCCCGCAACTGCTCGACGCGCTCGCCAAACTGGCGCCGAACCCGACCGAAGGCAATGCGCCCCCGTTCTACAAGGGCGAGCCCATCGACGAGAACGCCGAGCCGTTCGACGCCGTCGCCGATCCCAAACGGCATGTGCTGGCGCATGTCTTCAAGGTCGTCAGCGACCCCTTCGTCGGCAAGCTGGGTGTCTTCCGCGTCCATCAGGGCACGATCAAGAAAGAGTCGCAACTGTTCGTCGGCGACGTCAAGCGCCCGTTCAAGATCGGCCATCTCTACCGCCTGCAGGGCAAGGAGTATGTCGAAGTCGACCAGTTGATCCCCGGCGACATCGGCGCCATCGCCAAGGTCGAAGAGATCGAATTCGACGGCGTCCTGCACGATTCGCACGACGAGGACCACATCCACCTGAAACCGCTCGAGTTTCCGCTGCCGATGCAGGGCCTGGCCGTCGAGACCAAGAAGAAATCGGACGAGCAGCGCCTCTTCGACGTGCTGCACAAGATGGAAATCGAGGATCCCTGCTTCAAGGTCGAGCGCCATCCGACCACCAATGAAACCGTCATCCGCGGCCTCGGCGAAATGCACTTGCGTGCGAAACTCGCGCGCATGGCGCAGCAATACAAGATCGAACTCGACACCAAGCCGCCGCAGATCGATTACCGTGAAACGATCACCGGCAAGGCGCCGGGGCATTGTCGCCACAAGAAGCAGACGGGCGGCGCCGGACAGTTCGGCGAAGTCATGTTGCGCGTCGAACCGCTGCCACGCGGCGCCGGCTTCGAATTCGCCGACGAGGTCAAGGGCGGCGCCATTCCCGGCGTCTTCATGGCTTCGGTCGAGAAGGGTGTACGCCAGGCGCTCGAAGACGGTGTCGTTGGCGGCTTCCCGGTCTCGGACATCCGCGTCGTCGTAAACGATGGCAAGTCGCACGCCGTCGATAGCAAGGACATCGCCTTCTTCACCGCCGGCCGCAAGGCGGTGATCGAAGCGATCCGGGCGGCAACGCCGATCATCCTGGAGCCGATCGTCGATATCGAGATCACCTCGCCGGAACACGCGGTCGGCGATCTCGCCGGCGACCTGTCGAGCAAGCGCGGTCAAGTCACTGGCACGCAGCCGCGGGGAGCCGGCACGATGTCGATTTCGGGCAAGGTGCCGCTCGCCGAACTCGACGACTACCAGGGGCGGCTCAAGTCGCTCACCGGCGGTCAAGGCTCGTACAGCATCGTCTTTTCGCATTACGCGCCGGTCCCGGCGCAAACGCAGCAGCAACTGGCCTCGAAGCACAAGGTCACCGGGCTTGACGACGACTGACATTCTCGCGCTACACTGCGCGCGATCATCGCCGTCCGAACGGCACTGACGAACGCCCGGAAGCTCCGTTTTCGCGGAACTTCCGGGCCAACCCGGTGCTCGCCGGCCCCGCCTCAGGCGGTCACCCGTGCGGCAGACAGGTCATACAATTCCCCGTAAAACAAAAAAGACAACGCACATGACCGGATTTTTCGACCTTCCCGGCTGGACCGCGCAGCTCGTCCGCCGGGCGCTCTATCTCTGGGTACGCACCACCGTTTTCCCGGAAACCCCGGCCGAACTCGGTCTCGACCCGACAAAGCCCGTCTGCTACGTCCTCCAGGACGAACATCTCTCGAACCAGTGCGTGCTCTTCGAGGAGTCGCGGCGCGCCGGGCTGCCGCCAGCGGAAAAGCCGCTCAAAATCGGCGATCGCACGATCGCCAAGCACGCCCGCTTCTCCCTGAATCGACGCCATTCACCAATGGCCAGCGCGCGAGAACGCTACGCCCCGCCGACGCTGATGCGCACGCTCATCCATGAGATGATGGTCCAACCGGAGCTCGACATCCAAATCGTCCCGGTCGTCATCCTGTGGGGGCGCAGTCCGGACAAACAGGAATCGATCCTCGGCGCGCTCTTCTCCGAAACCTGGCAGCAGGTCGGCCGTCTCGGCCGTCTGCTTACCGTTCTCCTGCACGGACGCAATGTCCTCGTCCGCTTCAACCCGCCCATCTCGCTGCACGGACTGGCAACCGACAAGCTCGACGAGTCCTTGGCGCTGCGCAAGCTGTCACGCGTCCTGCGCGTCCATTTTCGGCGGCAGCGCGAAATCGCCATCGGTCCCGACCTGTCGCACCGCAATACGCAAATCGAGACACTGCTCACCGCCGCCTCGGTACAGACGGCGATCGCCAACGAAGCGACCGCGCGCGGCATTTCGCCCAAGGAAGCGCAGCACCGAGCCCGGCGCTTTGCGCTGGAAATCGCCTCGGACTACTCCTACGGCGCCTTGCGCGCGCTTGAAATATTCTTCTCCTGGCTGTGGTCGCGGCTCTACGACGGCATCGACATTTACCACCTCGACACCGTCCTGCGCATCGCCCCGAGCCACAGCATCGTCTATGTGCCGGCGCACCGCAGCCACATCGACTATCTGGTGCTGTCGTACTTCCTGCACAAGAACGGACTGACGCCACCGCACATCGCCGCCGGCGCCAATCTCAACATGGCGCTGGTCGGTCCGCTGCTGCGCCGCTGCGGCGCCTTTTTCCTGCGCCGCACCTTCAAGGGCGAGCCGCTCTATGCCGCCGTCTTCAACGAATACCTGCACCTGATGCTGACACGAGGCTTCCCGCTCGAATACTTCATCGAGGGCGGACGCAGCCGCAGCGGCCGCACCCTCAATCCCAAGGCCGGCATCCTCGGCATGACGATCGCCAGTTTCGTGCGCGAACATCACCGGCCGCTGGTCTTCGTCCCGGTCTACCTCGGCTATGAAAAGCTGCTCGAAGGCAAGACCTACCTGCGCGAACTGGCCGGCAAGCCGAAGGAAAAGGAATCGCTCTGGGCGGTCCTGAGCAGTGCGCGCAAGATTCGCAAGGAGTATGGCAAGGTCCACATCAACTTCGGCGAGCCGCTCGATCTCGGCCACTTCCTCGAAGCTTGCCGCCCCGGCTGGCAAGGCGAGAAGCCCGGCGACTGGTCGCGCGACGCGACGCGCCAGGCGGCCATTGCCCTCGCCACCCGGCTCAATGACGGCGCCGTCATCACGCCGGTCAATCTGCTCGCCCTCGTCCTGCTCGCCACGCCCAGGCACACCGCCGACGAACAGGCCCTGCTGAAAATGATCGCGCACTATCAGGCCATCGCCGCCGACGCGCGCTATGCCGACACGACGGTGCTGTGCACACAGACACCGGCGGAAATCGTCGCGTACAACGAACGCCTCGGCATCGCCACGCGGGTCACGCATCCGCTCGGCGACCTCATCAGCCTCCCGAACGGCACGGCGCCGCTGCTGAGCTACTTCCGCAACAACGTCCTGCACCTCTTTGCGCTGCCGGCGCTGATCGCCTGCCTGATCAGCCACAACCGTCACCTGGGCCGGCAACGGATCATCGAGGCGGTCAGCGGCATCTATGGCCTGATGCGGACCGAGTTGTTCCTGCGTTGGCCCTCGGCCGAACTGAGCGGCATCATCAACGGCATCATCACCGTGCTCACCGCGCGTTCGCTGTTGCAGTGCGACGATCGCGACGTGCTCAGTCCTCCCGAAGCGAGTCGCCCGGAGTCCGCCGAATTACGCATGCTCGGCGAAACGCTGCGCCCGACGCTGGAGCGTCATTTCCTGACACTGTCACTCTTGCAGCAGAGCGGCCCCGGCATGAAGACGCGGCAGCAACTCGAAAACGATTGCCACCTGCTCGCCCAACGCCTGGCGCTGCTCTACACCAGCGATTCGCCCGAATACGCCGAGAAGTCGGCCTTCGCGATCCTGATCGCGCATCTGATCGACGCCGACCTGCTGCGCGAGGACGAATCCGGCCTGCTGCATTTCGACGATGCGCTGACGACGCCGCTGGCGCAGGCCGAACTGGTGCTCCCGGCCGAAGCCCGCCAGGCCATCTGGCGCATGACGAGTTCGGCCTGAGCCGCTACCGGGGTCAGCCGGCAGCGCGCCGGGCAGCCTGTTCCAGACGGGCCCGCTCGGCGATCACACGGTTGGCATAGACCCCTTGCGGGTCGGACGACCCAGCATAGTACTGGAGCCCTGCCGCCAAGCCGCCGCGGCGCTGGATGGCTTCCTGCAGCACCGAAGTGCCGATACGGATGTTGGTGACCGGGTCGAGGAAAGCACCGCGCCCGCCGCCATCCGGCACCTTGTCCATATGGAAACGCGGAATGACCTGCATCAGGCCGCGCGCACCCATGGCACTCTCGGCGAACGGATTGAAGCCCGACTCGACGCCAATAATGGCGACGATGAGCAAGGGATCGATCCGACGTTCCTGGCCGACGAGCTGAACCGCCTCGAAAACCGGACGCACGGCTTCGGCCGAAACCTTGTAGCGCTGGGCGACATAAGACAGGGCGCCGCGCATTTGCGGCGACAGGGCCGCCAACGAAGCGTCGACAGCGGTCGATTCGGCCTTGTCGGCCGCATCGTTTTCCGGCGCGCCGACAGCGACGACACCGGATTCCGGTGCAAACGACCGGAAAAGCTCGGAAACGGGATCACCGAGCGTCAGATTGATGAAATCCAGGACAAGGATCAGACCGACGATCATCAGGCAATGTTGCGCCAGATGCAGTGCCGCATCGGCACGTCGGGACCTAAGTTGCTTGAGCGAAATTGAAGCTGACATGCTCACTCTCCTTCACTGTTGTCATCGCGCAAGACAAGCCGTGCGACAAGCGGTTACAGGCGGGTGGATAACAGACTGTTAGACCCAGGAACGCGATCGGGAGGATCGCGGGGTAACTCTTCCATGCTCCTCAAGGTGAAAGGCGTTCGATACGCCAAATAAGGAAGAGTTCCGGTCGCGCCGCGGTCCCGGAATGGGCCCGCCCAACACGACAGGGGCGCGATACTACTGAGGAATCAATACCTTGTCAAACCGGGGCCAAAACGGCGCGGCGAGGACGCCGGCCAAAACCCGCTCGTGATGTCACCTCCGGCCCTTCGCCAGGCCCGGCGCTTCAAGGCCTGCGGCGGTCGCACATCGCGACCGAAAAAGGGTTGGCGCATGACGCCGGCAAAAACGTATAATGCGCTGTTTTTTATCAACTTACCCGCCTGCTGGACACGCGCATGCTCATCTGGTTCGTCGTCGCCTATCTCGCGCTCTCGATCGGCGTCGGTCTCTACGTCGCCACCCGGGTCGAAAACACCAAGGATTTTGCCGTTGCCGGACGCTGCCTGCCGCTGCCGGTTGTCATGGCCACCGTCTTCGCCACCTGGTTCGGCGCCGAAGCGGTCTTCGGCGTCTCCGCCACCTTCGTCAAGGACGGCCTGCGCGGCGTCGTCGCCGACCCCTTCGGTTCGAGTCTCTGCCTTGTCATCGCCGGCCTGTTCTACGGCACGCGCCTGTACAAGCTCAACGTGCTGACGCTCGGCGACTTCTTCCGCATCCGCTTCAACAGCAGCGTCGAGATCCTCGCCACGCTCTGCATCGTCACTTCCTACCTCGGCTGGGTGTCCGCCCAGATCAAGGCGCTCGGCCTCGTCTTCAATGTCGTCACCGCCGACGCGATTTCCCAATCGGCCGGCATGATCCTCGGCGCCGCCATCGTGCTCACCTACACCACCTTCGGCGGCATGCTCTCGGTCGCCATCCTCGACTTCGTACAGATGGGTGTCGTCATGGGCGGCATGCTGTTCATCGCCTATCTCATGGCCGGCATGACCGGCGGCGTCGACACCGTCGTCAGCCACGCCGCTGCCGCCGGCAAGCTCGATTTCTTTCCCGAGGCCGACGCGTCGCAGTGGTTCGCCTTCCTCGGCGCCTGGCTCACCATGATGCTCGGCTCGATCCCGCAGCAGGACGTCTTCCAGCGCGTCACCTCGGCCAAGAGCGCACGCATCGCCATCATCGGCTCGGTCCTCGGCGGCCTGACCTATTTCGCCTTCACCTTCGTGCCGATGTTCATCGCCTACTCGGCGACGCTGATCGACCCGGATCTCTTCAACGGCCTGCTGCAGAACGATTCTCAACTCGTTCTGCCGACGCTGGTGCTGCAGCACACGCCGGTATTCGCCCAGGCGATCTTCTTCGGCGCCGTGCTGTCGGCGATCATGAGCTGCTCGTCGGCGACCCTGCTGGCACCGTCCGTCGCCTTCTCCGAAAACGTCGTGCGCGGCTTTTTTCCCGGCATCAGCGACCGCGCCTTCCTGCGCCTGATGCGCATCACGATCGTCTGCTTCACCTGCGTCGTGCTCGGCTTCGCCCTCAACACCAACGCCTCGATCTTCAAGATGGTCGAAAGCGCCTACAAGATCACGCTGGCCGGCGCCTTCGTGCCGCTCTTCTTCGGCGCCTACTGGAAACGCGCCACGACGCAGGGCGCGCTCGCCGCCATCCTGTTCGGCGTCGGCACCTGGCTCGCCCTCGACCTCAGCGTCGGCGAAGCGAGCCTGATCCCGGCCCAGCTGATCGGTCTGGCCGCCGCCATCGTCGCGATGATCGCCGGTTCCTTGCTGCCCCAGAAAATCGGCGTCGCGACGACGCACGGCGCAGCGCACTGAGCGGCCGACGACTGCCATGACCCGACTGCCGCGCACCCTGACCCCGGTCTACACGGCGCTGATCGTCTATGCCAGCCTGCATCCCTTCTCCGGCTGGCGGGATACCGCCATCTCGCCGCTGGCCTTCCTGACCACCGACTGGCCGCAATACTGGACCGCGTTCGACATGGTCGCCAACGTGCTCGCCTACCTGCCGCTCGGCCTGCTCCTGACCCTGGCGCTGCAGCGCGCCCCCGGACAATGGCTGGCCGCAGTGATGGCGACGCTGCTCGGCGGACTGCTGAGCTTTTGTGTCGAGGCCATCCAGACCTGGCTGCCGTCGCGCGTCCCGTCGAATCTCGACCTCGCCTGCAACATGCTCGGCACGGCGCTCGGCGCTTTGCTGGCCCTGGCGCTCGGACGCTGGCTGACCGGCACGCTGACGCGCCTGCAGCGCCGCCTGGCGCCGACGCCGCACATCGAAGTCGCCGTCGTCCTGGTCGGCCTGTGGCTGTTTACACTGTTGTCGCCGGAAACCTTCCTGTTCGGCGCCGGCGACCTGCGCCATCTCTTCGATATCCCGCCGGCGGTCGCCTATGCGCCCTCGTCCTTTTTCGCCCTCGAAGCCGGCATCGTTTTCTGCAACACCATCGCCATCGGCCTGATCGTGCGTTCGCTGCTCGCGCCGCAACAAGCCTCGCTCGCCCTGCTCGGCAGTTTCTTCATCGCCGCCCTCGCCGTCCGGACCGGCGCCGCGATGATCCTGCTCGGCCCGCAGCAGGCCTTCGACTGGCTGACGCCGGGCGCGGGACTCGGCTTTTCCGTCGGCGTCCTGCTCCTGTCGCTGTGCCTGCTGCTGCCGCCAGCCGGGCGCGTCGCCATTGCCGGCATGATGCTGATGGCCGGCACAGTGCTCGTCAATATCGCCCCGGCCAATCCTTATTCCGTCGTCGTCCTGAACGTCTGGAAGCAAGGACATTTTCTCAATTTCAACGGTCTCACCCGACTGACCGCCAGTCTCTGGCCCTTCCTGGCACTGCCCTGCCTGAGCCTGTTCGGACGCCGACGCTGAATCATAGCGCGCTTCCACGGTCAGACCTCACGACATCACAACGAAAGGGTTCGCTCATGAGCTATTTCAAGCACCACGTCTTTTTCTGCTGCAACCAGCGCCCCGACGGCGAAAGCTGCTGCAACGCGCTCGGTGCGACGACCGCCCAGACCTACGCCAAGGACCGCATCGGCCAACTCGGCCTCAAGGGCAAAGGCAAGATCCGCATCAACAAGGCCGGCTGCATGGACCGCTGCGATGATGGCCCGGTCCTCGTCGTCTATCCCGAAGGCGTCTGGTACCAATACGTCGACACCAACGACGTCGAGGAAATCATCCAGGAACACCTGATCAACGGCCGCGTCGTCGAACGTCTCAAGCTGCCGTCGGCATGAGGCCACACGAGGAAACCTGCCGCATCGACGGCCCCGCCGGCGCGATCGAACTGCTGGTCGACGCCCCGGAATTGCCACGCGGCATCGCCATCGTCGCCCATCCGCATCCGCTCTACGGCGGCGCCGCCAGCAACAAGGTGGCGCAGACGCTGGCGCGCAGCTTCGCGCAACTCGACTACCTCGCGCTGCGCCCCAACTTCCGCGGCGTCGGCGACAGCGCCGGCGCCCATGACAACGGCCTTGGCGAGACCGACGACCTGCTCGCCGTGATCGCCGACGCCCAGGCGCGGCACGGCGAGCTTCCGGTGGCGCTGGCCGGTTTCTCGTTCGGCGCCTACGTGCAGACGCGCGTCGCCCGGCGCCTGCAGGAAGCCGGACGCGCGGCGCAAGGTCTGGTGCTGGTCGGACTCGCCACCGGCACAATCGCCGGCGACCGCCACTACGTCGCCGAACCGGTCGCGCGCGACAGCATTCTCATCCACGGCGCCAACGACGACACGGTGCCGCTCGCCAACGTCCTCGCCTGGGCCGAACCGCAGCGCCTGCCGATCACCGTCATTCCGGGCGCCGACCATTTCTTCCATGGCCAGCTACAGACGATCCGCGACATCGTCCTGCGCGGCTGGCGGCACTGATAGAATCCCGCTGATGAACGCCGTCCTGCTCGTCCTCACCAACCTGCCCGACCGGGCCAGCGCCGACCGCCTCGCCGCCGCGCTGGTCGACGCCCGTCTGGCTGCCTGCGTGAACATCCTTGCGCCCTGCCGCTCGGTCTATCGCTGGAAGGACGCCGTCGAGCAGGCCGACGAAATCCCGCTACTGATCAAGACGACCGACGCCGGCTATGCGGCGCTCGAAGCCGCCATCCGCGCGCAGCACCCTTACGAACTGCCCGAAATCATCGCCTTTCCGGTGTCACGCGGCCTGCCCGACTATCTGGCCTGGGTCGCCGCCGAAACCTCGCAGCCCTAGAATCCCCCCATGACGCGACGCCTCTTCCTGTTGTTCTCGTTCCTGCTGTGCGCCACGCAGGCCCTGGCCACCCAGTTCCTGCCGCCCGACCAGGCGTTCCGGCCCAGCGCGCGTGCGCTCGACGGCGACACGGTCGAAGTACGCTTCGATATCGCCGCCGGCTATTACCTCTACCGCGACAAGTTTCGCTTCAACATCGAACCGGCGAGCTTGTCGATCGGCGTACCGACGCTGCCCAAGGGCAAGCAGAAGCGCGACGAGACCTTCGGCCAGGTCGAAGTCCTCTACAAGCAGGCGGCGATCCGCATTCCGGTCGAACGCAACGTCTCGGGCATCCTGCCGGTCACGCTCAAGGTCACCTCGCAGGGCTGCGCCGAGGACGGCATCTGCTATCCGCCGCAACAACAGATGCTGCGCGTCGACCTGCCCGACCCGGCGACGACACCGAAAGCCCCCGCGCCCGGCAGCGGCGACGAATCGGGACGCATCGCCCAGTTGTTGCAGCACGCCGATTTCTGGCTCGTCATCGTCAGCTTTTTCGGCTTCGGCCTGCTGCTCTCGCTGACACCCTGCGTACTGCCGATGCTGCCGATCCTCTCCGGTATCATCGTCAATGCCGGCCGCCAGGAACATGGCATTTCCCACGCGCGCGGCTTCGTCCTCTCGCTCGCCTATGTTCTTGGCATGGCGTTCACCTACGCCGCCGCCGGCGTCGGCGCGGCGCTGACCGGTACGCTGCTGTCATCGGCCTTCCAGACGCCGTGGGCGCTCGGCGGTTTTGCGCTGATTTTTATCGCCCTCGCCTTCTCGATGTTCGGCTTCTACGAACTGCAACTGCCTGCTTTCCTGCAAACGCGCGTTTCGGAAGAGGCGCTGCATTTCCGGCGCGGCTCGCTGCCGGCACTCGCGATCATGGGCGCGCTCTCGGCGCTGATCGTCGGTCCCTGCGTCGCCGCCCCGTTGGCCGGCGCGCTGCTTTATATCGGCCAGACCGGCGATGCCGTACTCGGCGGCACGGCACTGTTTACGATGGCGCTCGGCATGGGGGTGCCGCTGCTGCTCGTCGGGCTGTCGGCCGGCACGCTGCTGCCCAAAGCCGGCCCGTGGATGGAATCGGTCAAGAAGGCGTTCGGCTTCATCCTGCTCGGCACGGCGCTGTGGCTCGTCTCGCCGTTCCTGCCGCCGGCCGTCGAAACCGGCGCCTGGGGGCTGCTGCTGCTCGTGCCGGCGCTCCTGTGGAAAGCCTACCGGCCGCTGCCGAAGACCGGCGTCACCGGTCCGCAGCGCGTGATCAAGCTCGTCGGGGTCGCCATGCTGATCGCCGGCTGTTTATTGCTGACCAACGCTTTCTCGGGCGGCAAGAGCGTTCCCGAACTGCTCGCCAGCTTCAACGGCGACCGCCAACGCGGCGTCAGCAAGCACCTCGCCTTCGAATCCGTCCGCAGCGTGGCAGAGCTTGACGCGCGGGTGCGTGCCGCCGGCCAGCCGGTCATGCTCGACTTCTACGCCGACTGGTGCATCACCTGCAAGGAAATGGAGCGCAAGACCTTCTCCGATCCACGCGTCCAGCAGGCCTTTGCCGGCTGGACCTTGCTGCGTGCCGACGTCACCGCCAACACTGCCGATGACAAGGCGCTGCTCGCGCGCTTCCAGCTGTTCGGCCCGCCCGGCATGATCTTTTTCGATCGCACCGGCACAGAAATCACCGACACGCGCGTCGTCGGCTTTCAGAACACCGAGACTTTCCTGGCGACGCTCGAAACGCTGAAGCGTTAGGCGCCGACCTGGGCGGCGACGCCGGCCGTGAGCAGGCCGGTCAGCGCCTGCGCGTGGCTCGCCGCCTCGCGCCCGAGCGGCGTCAGATAACCGCCGTCGGCCTGCGTCACCAATCCCTTGGCATGCAGACGCTTCATCGCGGCGATCACCTCGTCGCCGGCCGTCTTGTGGACCTTGAGCCCTTGCTGCCCGGAATCCGGGTCGAAGCGAAGGAGGGCGTTGAGTTCATGCATCAGGTCGGTCGAGAACGGCATACAGACTCCGTGAAAATCGGTGGGAAGCCCCATTCTACGCGGAATCAGGAGCTACAGGAGAGCATCGAGCAGCCCGGCTTGTCACGCGCCCAATCGGGACGTCGCGCGGCAAAACGCTCGCGTCCCGGCTGATCCTCGTACGGCCGGCGCAGCACCTCGAGCAATTCCAGCACCAGCGCGGGATCGCCCTGCTCGGCGCGATCGATTGCCTGTTGCGCCAGGTAATTGCGCAGCACATAGCGCGGATTGACGGCATTCATGCGCGCCACACGTCGGTCGGCCGACTCGCCATCGGATGCGACGCGCTGCCCCCAGGCCCGCAGCCATTCAGTCAACGCATCATGCTCGACGGCCAAGGCCTCGGGCAGGTAGAACGCCTCTTCCAGCACTGTCGGGTCCGGCGACAAGGGATCGACCCACGCCAGTTGCCGGAAGAAGATCGTCATATCCACCTCGGCGCGCTGCATCAGGTCGAAGACGGCATCGACGAGTTCGGCATCCGCCTCGCGCCACGCCACCCAACCGAATTTCGCGGCAAACGCGGCGGCGAAGGCCGCGTTATAAACCTCGCCATAGCGCGTGATCCCCGTCGCCAGGGCATCGGCCTCGGCCAGCGGCGCCAGCGCCTCGGCCAGCCGCTCGAGATTCCAGCGGGCGATCGCCGGCTGCCGCGCGAAGCAGTAGCGCCGTCCTTTCGCGTCGGTGGTGTTGGGCGTCCAGCCCGGATCGAAGTTGTCGATCCAGCCATAAGGACCGTAATCGATCGTCAACCCGAGGATCGAAAGGTTGTCGGTATTCATCACCCCATGCACGAAGCCGACGCGCATCCAGTCGACCATCAGGCGCGCCGTGCGCTCGCACACCTCGACGAACCAGCGCACGATCCGCCCGTCGTCGGCCGGCCCCAGCGCCGGGAAATCGCGGTCGATGACAAAATCGACGAGGCGGCGCAACAAGTCAACATCGCCGCGCGAGGCCGGCAACTCGAAATGGCCGAAACGCACGAACGAGGACGCGACGCGGCAGACGATCGCTCCCGGTTCCTCGACCGGACGCCCGTCATAGAACATGTCGCGGACGACCGCCTCGCCGCTCGTCACCAGCGACAAGGCGCGCGTCGTCGGCACGCCAAGATGATGCATCGCCTCGCTGCAGAGAAATTCGCGAATCGAGGAACGCAAGACGGCGCGTCCGTCGGCGCCGCGCGAATACGGCGTGCGGCCGGCGCCTTTCAACTGCAGTTCGAAGCGCGCACCGGCGGCGGTCAGCACTTCGCCAAGATAAATCGCCCGGCCGTCGCCGAGTTGCCGCGCCCAGGAGCCGAACTGATGCCCGCCGTAACAGGTGGCATAGCTCGTCATGCCTGGCAGCAAGGCATTGCCGGCCAGCGCCGCGAGCCATGCCGGCGACGCCAACACGTCGGCGTCGAGTCCCAGCAGTTGCGCCACTTCGGGCGAATACGCGAACAGGCGCGGCGCCGCCACCGGCGTCGGCGCGACCGGCGACCACAAGGCGCCCTCGACCTGGCGCGGCACATTGCGCGTCTCGGGATCCCCCGGCAGTTCGCGCACCCAACGATTATCGAAATTCAGCATGACAGGTATCAACAAGGAATCGCCGGTTGGGCACGGCCGGAGGCGACAAGTTCCGCGCCAGCGCTTCCCTGCGCGCACCACGACAACGATAATGCGATGACACTTCGCGGACACCCGCCATGCATATCGACCACATCGCCCTCTGGACCGACGATCTCGACCGGCTCGCCGATTTCTATGCGCGCTATTTCGACGCGCACCCCGGACCTCGCTACGAAAACCCGGCCAAAGGCTTCGAATCCTGCTTCGTCGCCTTTGCCAGCGGGGCGCGCATCGAGCTGATGAAAACACGCCAACTCGCGCCGCTGACGGCCGAACCCGGCGCACAACGCATGGGCTGGACGCACCTGGCGATCTCCGTCGGCAGCGACGCGGCCGTCGACGCGCTGACGCAACGTCTGCGCACCGACGGCATGGTCATTGTCGACGGCCCACGCCGGACCGGCGACGGCTACTACGAGAGTGTCGTCCTCGACCCTGACGGCAACCGCCTCGAAATCACTGCCTGAGCGCTGGCGGCGTCAGGGTTGCGACGCGCGCCGCAGCCACACCGCCGTATCGTGATAAACAGCACCCGCTGCCGGATAGCCGGGCTCGGCGCTGATCAGCGTGTTGATGCCGATACCATCAAGGAAGGCCGCGTTCGGCCACTGGCTCTCGACGATCAGCGTCGTCGGCTGCATGCCGTCGCAGATCTCGACATGCAGACGCACCGATCCAAGCGCATTGCCGAGCGCGACGATTTCCCCATCGGCAAGATCGAGCGTCCGGCAGATCTCCGGATGCACCTTCACCGTCGGCCGCCCTTCCTTGGCGCGCGAGGTCGGCGTCTCGGTGAACGTAGTGTTGAGGAAGGTCCGCGCCGGCGCCGCCACCAGACGGAACGGCTTTGCCGGCGTCGCCGCGTCGATCACCGCCTGATGATCCGGAAATGCCGGCATCGCCGCACCACCCGCCCCGCGCGCAGCCCAATCGGGGGCAAAGCGGAAACGCCCGTCGGGATGACCGAAGCCATCGAGGAAATGCGCGCGCTCGAAGGGCAAGGCGCAATCGAGCCCGCCCAGCGCGCGGATCTCGGCCGCCGACGGCCGTCCGGAATCGGCCAGCACGCGGTCGATCAGCGCCGCCGCGGACATCCCGAAGGCGCCGTGCGCAACGCCCAGGCGCCCCGCCAGTTCGCTGATGAAGGCATGGTTCGAGCGGCACTCGCCGGGCGCCGGAATCAGCGCCTCCGCCGATTGCAGGAAGGTATGCCCGGACGCCTGATAGAGATCGTCATGCTCAAGGAACATCGTCGCCGGTAGCACGAGGTCGGCCAGCTGCGCCGTGTCGGTCATGAAATGCTCGTGCACGCACAGGAACAGGTCCTCGCGCATCAGCCCGGCGCGCACCCGCGCGCTCTCGGGCGCCACCACGGCCGGATTGGTGTTCTGCACAATCATCGCCCGGACCGGCGGCCCATCGCCGAGATCGCGCCGATCGCCCCCCAACACGGCACCGAGACGACTGATATCGAGCAGACGGGTGTCTGGCTGGACGGCATCGAGCCCATTCAGGAAGGCCGTGTTCAGCCCATATAGCCCGCTCTGACCGAACAGGGCGCCGCCGCCGGGATGCTGCCAGGCACCGCTGACGGCCGGCAGGCAAGACACGGCATGCATCGCCGCCGAGCCGTTGCGCTGGCGCGTGAACCCGAAGCCGATGCGCAGGAAGCTGTTCGGCGTCTGCCCGTAGCTGCGCGCGAAATCGACGATTTCCTCGACTGTCAGGCCGGTGATCCCTGCCGCCCATTGCGGCGTCCGCGCCGCCAAGTGTTGCTCGATCTGCGGTGAAAAATCGGTGTAACGGGCCAGGTAATCGCGATCGGCCAACCCCTCGGCGAGCAGGACATGCATCACCGCGCAGGCCAGCGCGCCATCGGTTCCCGGCTGCAGGGCCAGATGCACATCGGCCTGCGCCGCCGTCGGCGTGCGATAGGGATCGACGACGACCAGCCGGGCGCCGCGTGCGCGCCGTGCCTTCTGCGCCCAGTGCATGAAGTTGATTTGCGTATGGACCGGATTGCCGCCCCAGACGACGATCAGGTCGGAATGAACGATCTCGCGCGTATCGATGCCGCGCTTGACGCCGGCGCCGGCGAGCCAGCCGGCGTCGGCCAAGGCGACGCAGAAGGTCTCGCGCTGCCGCGACCAACCGGCCAGATGCCCGAGGCGGCGCAGCGCCGCGCGCTGCACCAGGCCCATGGTTCCGGCATAGTGATAGGGCCAGACAGCCTGCGGCCCGTCCTGCGCCACGGCCGCGCCGATCCGCTCGACAAGAAGATCGAAAGCGTTTTCCCAGGAGATGCGTTCGAAGCATCCGCCGCCCTTGGCGCCGACGCGCCGCAGCGGATGCAGCAGGCGCTCGGGGTGGTGAATCCGTTCAGCATAACGCGCGACCTTGGCGCATATAATGCCATCGGTATAAGACTGATCGGCCCCGCGAATGCGGCCGAGCAGTCCCGACGATTCGAGTTCGACGGCGAGCGCGCAGACGCTCGGGCAATCGTGCGGGCAAACGCTACGGCGTAGCCCGCGCGGGGCTTCGGATGATGTAGTCATCGGGTCATTCTACCCGACGACCCGGCGTCAATGGCGCTCAGAAACCGAAGCGCGCGCCCCCGCCAAAGAAGGCAAAATACGCAAGCACGGCGAACACCCCCGCCGCCACCCAATGCGCGGCTTCGACCGGCAAACGTCCCGACGATCGGTCGCCGAGCAGAATCGCCGGCAGCGTCGCAATCAGCACACCGAGAGAGGATCCGGCCACCACGCTGACCACCGCCTTGCTCTGCGCCGCCATGACCAGCGTCGTGACCTGCGCCTTGCCGCCGAATTCGGCGAGGAAAAAGGCGACGAGCGCCGTACCGAAGACGCCGAAACGCAAGGGTTTGTCCTCACCGGCTTCATACGGATCGGACGACAGGGACCAACCGGCAAGGCCGACGAAACTGACGCACAGCACCCAACGCAAGGCATCGGGCTTCATGAACATGCCGAGCAGCATTGCCACGCCACCGCCCAAGGCCTGGCTGAGCAAGGTCGCCACGATCAGCGCCAGGACGATCGGTGCCGGACGACGATACTTCGCCGCCAGCAACAAGGCCAACATTTGCGTTTTGTCGCCCAGTTCGGACAAGGCGACGACAACGGAAGAAATCAGAAAAGTTTCCATGCGCTTTACAAACGGTCAGACAAAAAAACAGCGCGGAGCCAAGCTCCGCGCTGCCGGATAAAGCCCCCGCAAGTGCCGTTAGGCCGGCATCCTGAACCGGGGTCCAGAGTAGGTCGCCTTCCTTCCGCATCAGGTCCACCCGACAAGGGGCGCACACAACAGCGGTTTCTCAGGTCAGCAACCGATGCCAATTTAGCATTGGTTCAAGGAATCTATGGCCTTGACAAACA
Source organism: Propionivibrio dicarboxylicus (assembly GCF_900099695.1). GTDB lineage: Bacteria > Pseudomonadota > Gammaproteobacteria > Burkholderiales > Rhodocyclaceae > Propionivibrio > Propionivibrio dicarboxylicus. The sequence goes on from NZ_FNCY01000001.1 coordinate 17,936, forward strand.
CCGCAGGGAACAACTTCGGAGACTCAGGGCTGTGCCCTAAAACAACTTTTCTTGCGACGCCAGCGCCGCATCAAGTTGCGCCTCCATGTCCTGAATTCTACGCATTAGCGCCGCGATGTCCACTCCTGTTTCCGACTCCGCGGTCAGTTGCGGCGTATCGGCCGACGCCTTCAGGTTAAGATGTTCGTGCGCGATGTTGAGCGCCGCCATGACGGCGATCCGCTCGGAAATATTGCTGCGCGTCTTTTCGGCGATCTCGTGCATCTTGCCATCGACAAACGCCACGGCCGCCTGCAGCGCCTCGCGCTCTTCGGGAGGACAGGCGACCCGGTATTCCTTACCGAGCAGAACGATATCGAGAAAGGTCACGTCGTTGGGCATAGGCTAGGCGTCGGGCGTTTTCGATTCAGGAAGTTGCTGGACAAGCTGCTCGATCCGCTCGCAGGCCGCAGCCATGCGCGCCGCCATCTCCTCGCGTTCGGCCTCGGCCGTAACGAGTTGTTGTCGGAGCTGCAGATTCTCGGCGCGCAACGCAGCGTTCAGCCCGACGATCTGGCCAATTTTACGTTCAAGCGCATCGAGCTCGTTTTTCATGGCACGGACTATAGTTTCAAAAACCTAGAGAAGTCAAGGGTTAAGCGTCCAATCTTATTCCAAAGTCGCAAACCACCCCACGGTTCGATGCTTCACGGCTAACGCCACGACGATAGAGGACGCCCTTCGCCGACCCAGCCCGCCAAGCCTCGCTCCAGATGGTAGACCGTCCGGTAGCGTGCCTGTTCCGACAAAAAGCGCGAAGCCTCGCGCGTCCGGTTGCCGCTGCGACAGACCAGGATCAACGGCCGGTCGGGCGGCGCAATCCGGCGAGCCTGTTCGAGCCATGCAGACGGATTGGCTTGCCCGCGCTCATCGAAGAATGTCAGCGTCCGACTACCGGCGATGATGCCGGTCGAGCGCCATTCGCCCTCGGTGCGGATATCGACGAGCGGGACCCCTTTTTCCATCAGCCGCGCAAGCGTCGCGTTGTCGACCGGAATAACCTCGGCGAACGCCGTCATCGACAGCACCGCCATCCAGCCCAACACCAGAAGCCTCATCAACAACCGCCCCATCACGCCTCCAAATCTAGGGTTTGTTCATCGCAACGAGCTGCGCCAGTGTATTGCGCGCCTTTTCGAAATCATAACCGCGGATCTGCCGCCCCAATGGCTCGACCGCCTCGCCGAAGGCCGCCGACAGCTGCTCGGCGTGCTGCTCGAACAAGGCGACGGCGGCGATGTCGGCATCGGCAACCAACACGTCGAGTTCGGCCAGAAGCTCCGGCAACGGGATCGTCGCCGCACCCGCGGCGCTCGCGACCGACCGGCGCTTCTGCGGCAGCGTCGCCGTCAGCGCGGCAAAGGCCGCGTCGATCGCCGCCATGTCGGCCTGCACATCGGCGCCGGCGAGATCGACGCGGTCATCCTTGCGCAGCAGTGCGACGAGCCGTTCCGCCGGCGCGGCAACGGCTTCGACCCCCAGGGTCGCCGCGGTCCCCTTGAGCGCATGCACCACGAAAATTGCACCCTCACGGTCCGCCACGGCCAGGCAATCACCCAACTTGGCCGCATCCCGGCCATGGCGCTCGACGAAATCGCCGAGCAGGCGAATGTATTTGGCGCTGTTCCCGCCGACCATCGACAAGCCGTGGCCGACGTCCATGGCCGTCTGCTCGGACAGGCGCAACAGGCACTCGAGGTCGGCCGGATCGGCGGCGACCGCCTTCGGTGCCACTTCGAACGGCACCCCGGCGTCCTCCACACCGGCGGGCAGCCACAGCAGAACGCTGCGGAAGAGATTTTCCGGATCGACCGGCTTGGAGATGAAATCGTTCATGCCGGCGTCCTCGCACGCGAGACGATCCTCGTCGAAGACATTGGCCGTCATCGCCAGAATCGGCACGTCACGATAGCCGGGCAAACGCCGGATCGCCTGCGTCGCTTCCAGACCGTTCATCCTCGGCATCTGCATGTCCATCAGGATCAGGTCGTAAGAGGCCTCGCGCGCTTTTTCCACGGCCTGCAGCCCATCTTCCGCGGCATCGACCTTGAGCCCGACACCGCTCAGCAAATCGAAGGCCACTTCGCGATTGATCGCCGTATCCTCGACCAGAAGAACGTGCGCGTCGACACGGCGTTTGCGCAAGGACATCTCGGCTTCGCCGGTGCGCGTCTTGGTCATGGTCGCCGGCCGATCCGGCGGACCACGCCGCAAACGCGCCGTAAACCAGAAGGTGCTGCCTTCGCCCACACGACTGTCCGCCCCGGCCTCACCGCCCATCAGCGTCGCCAGCCGCTGCGAGATCACGAGACCGAGACCGGTTCCGCCAAACTTCCGCGTCGTCGACGAATCGGCCTGCTCGAACACCTGGAATAACCGCCCGAGCTGGTCCGGCTCGATGCCGATACCGGTATCGACCACATCGAAGCGGACGCATAGCGCTTCGCCCTGCGTTTCCAGCACGCGCGCGCGGAGTGTGATCGTGCCGCGATCGGTAAATTTCACTGCATTGCTGGCGAAGTTGAGCAGCGCCTGGCGCAAGCGCGTCGGATCGCCGCGCAGCCAGACCGGGACGTCGCCGTGATCCAGCGTCACCGCCAGTCCTTTTTCCCGCGCACTCAAGCCGATGATCGAACCGACGCTATCGATGACCGATGACAAATGGAAAATCGTGTCTTCGAGTTGCAAGCGATCCGCCTCGATCTTCGACAAGTCGAGAATGTCGTTGAGCACCGCGAGCAAATGCCGGCTCGCGTCGTCGATCTTGTCGAGCCGCGCCGCCTGCACCGGCGAGGTCTCGCTGCGGCGGAGCAAGTGCGTCAGCCCGATGATGGCGTTGATCGGCGTCCGGATCTCGTGGCTCATGTTGGCCAGGAAAGCGCTCTTGGCCTGGTTCGCCGTTTCGGCCTGACGCTGCGCCGCCTGCAGTTCCTGCGTACGCAGGGCGACCAGTTCCTCGAGGTGGTTGCGATAACGATCGAGTTCCTCGCCGATTCGCTTTTTCTCGGTCGTATCTTCCTTGATCGCGACAAAGTGGGTCACGCTGCCGTCGGCTTGCCGCAAGGGCGCGATCAGGGCGAATTCGACGAATTCACGCCCATCCTTCGTCCGGTTGATGAATTCACCCTTCCACGCATTGCCGGCAGTGATGGCGGCCCACATCGCCTCGTAGGTCTCGGGCGGCGTCTTGCCCGATTTCAGGACGCGCATGTTCTGCCCGATGAGGTCGGCACGCGCATACCCGGTACAGTCGAGGAAGGCCTGGTTGACGTACTCGATGCGCGCCTCGATGTCGGTGATGACGATACTGCCCGGACTCTGCTCGATCGCCAACGACAGCTTGCGCAATTGCGCCTCGTCGCGCAGACGGTCGGTGATATCGCGGGAGATGCCAAAAACGCCGACCACCGTTCCGTCGGCGTCGCGCATCGGTCCTTTGGTCGCCAGGAACGTCCGCATTCCGACCGAGGTCATCAGCGACACCTCGAACTCCATGACCCGATTGGTTTGCATGACGGTGAGATCTTCTCTGCGCAAGGCGGCGGCGCCTTCGACGGTATGCAGTTCGTTATCGTCGTGCCCGAGTATCTCCTTCTCCGGCCGCCCGATCGAGGCCGCCAGACTCGAATTCACGAACTCGTAACGACCGGCGCAATCCTTCACGAACACCAGATCGGTCGTGTTGGCCGCGAGCATCTCCAGCAGGCGCACGGCGCGCTGACGGTCGCGTTGCGCATCGAGCTCGGACGCCATCGAATCGAACAAACGTCGATGCGTCCGGGTGATCAACTGCAGCAGCAACAGCGAGGTCACGCCCACGAACAACCAGCCCTTGGCGATATTGGCCGCCGAGATCAGCGCGGAATCGCTGAACAGGAAAAACACCAAGCGATCCGACAGCAGAATCCAGAGGCAGGAAAAAACCGCGTAAAGCAGCACGATTCGCAACGCGCCGCCGTTTCTCCCGAATGCCGACCACCACGCCATCAGCGTTCTCCCAATGGAAAACATGCGCTCGCTTGTCCTGGCATCCAGGCCACCGTCATTGACGCCGCGTCAGCGCTCAAGCCCGGCCAAACGACGGCAGCCGGCATCGATGAGACGCCGCGAGATACTCACCGGGTCAGGCAAGGTCGGCAAGGCATCGAGCGAGAACCAGTCGGCCGCTTCGATCTCGCTCGGATCCGGCGTGATCGTGCCGCTCGCATAGTCGGCAAAAAAGGCCAGCATCAGGGAGTCGGGGAAGGGCCAGGGCTGGCTCTGGAAATAACGCAGGTTGGTGATTTCGATCCCGACTTCTTCGCGCACTTCACGCACCGCGCATTGCTCCAGCGTTTCACCGGCCTCGACGAACCCGGCCAACGCACTGAACACGCCCGGCCGAAAATGCGGGCTGCGCGCCAATAACAGGCGATCGCCACGCGTGACCAGCACCATCACCGCCGGGGATATCCGCGGATACGCCAGCAGGCCGCAGGCCGGACATTCCATCGCAAACTCGGTTGTCTTCTTGACGGTCGGCGTCGCGCACCGTCCGCAATGGCGGTGATTACGCTGCCAGTCGAGTAACAAGCTCCCCCGCCCGGCCAGGGCAAACGCCTCGGCGCCGGCAACGCCGAATACCTCGCGCAAACCGGTCAGTTCGCCGGAAAGGTTGTCCGGCGTCGCGTCGACATCGGCGGCATAACAGGGCTGTCCCTGCCAATCGCCGACCCGCAGGGCACCGCCAGGATTGCCAACATCGGCGGCGACGGCATACGGGAAACACTCTTCCGGCGACACACCGCCCCGCACGAGTATCCGACCACCGCACCGCAGTATCCAATAGGCTGCTTTTTCGTTCATTCGTCGTTCATCCGCCATTCCCGCCATCAGCGACCCTTACCCGTCCGGCGACGGGAATGTACCCGATTGTCATCTGAAACAGCGAGCAGTTCGTCATTGTAGCCACAACCCGGCAGCGCCGTCCGTAATTCTGCGTGCCCGTCGCGACACCTCAACCAAAGCACGTTCCAACGCCACCGAACGGCCCTCGTGTTGTTGACAACGGTTCTCATTACGATAAAAATACACATGAGAACGATTCTCATATAACCAAGATGCGTGCAGCCGTCCCGATTCATCTGCCACGCCGCCTTTCCGGAGAAATTCCATGCAAATCATCAAGAAAACCCTGGCCACAGCCAGTCTTGCCGTCATCCTCGCGACCCCGGCGCTTGCCCTCGAATATCCGATCGGCGTCCCGCAGCAACGCGCCGGCATGGAAATCGCAGCCGTCTATCTGCAACCGATCGAGATGGAACCCGACGGCATGATGCGCAAGGTCGCCGACTCCGATATCCACATCGAGGCCGACATTCATGCGTTGGCCAACAATCCGAACGGCTTCGAGGAAGGCGCCTGGATTCCCTATCTCGTCGTCAAGTACGAAGTTGCCAAGATCGGCAGCGATTACAAGGTCGCCGGCGACTTCATGCCGATGGTCGCCAACGACGGGCCGCACTACGGCGAAAACATCAAGCTGGCAGGGCCGGGCAAGTACAAGGTCAAATACACGATTCTGCCGCCGAGCGAAAACCGGCACGCCCATTTCGGCCGCCACACCGACCGGGCGACCGGCGTACGCCCCTGGTTCAAGCCGTTCGAGGTCGAGTATGAATTCACTTACGTCGGCATCGGCAAGAAGGGCGGGTACTGAGCATGCACGCCCCACGACTGAACCGCCTGGCGACGACACTGCTCGTCGTCGGCCTCACTGCGCCGGCCTGGGCAGCGACGCCTGAAGCGGCCGCCTTGGAAAAACTCGTCGCCCGACTCGAAGCACTGGAGAGCCGCAACGCCGACCTCGAAAAACAGGTGCGTTCGCTGCGCGGTGAAAACGAACGCATCAACGCGGCGCTCGACAGCCCGCTGCTCTCCGAAAGCGAACCCGAGCTGACCGTCCGCTTGAAAGCCGTCGAGAAGGATGCGCTGAACATGAAGAAGGCCGCCAAAATCGCCGAAGGGCTCGACGGCATCAAGGTCGGCGCCTCGCTGGCGACGGTCATTCAGCACGCCAGCGGCTTGCCGCAAGGCATGGATGGCAGCAGCAGCCAACTCAACTACCGCGCCGACGTCTCGGTCGAGTTGCCCCTGGCGCCGCTCGGCGACATTGAGCACAAGCTCTTCGCCCACGTGCGCTTGGGCCAGGGCCTCGGACTCAACTCGGCCTTTTCCAACCTCGGCAGCTTCGCCAACACGCCGAACGCGCTCGCCTTCCGCGCTTCCGGCGCCAGCCCCGACGACTCGGTGGCGATCCTCGGACAGGCCTGGTACCGCGCCGCGATTCCCTTGCCTTTCCTCGGCTTCAAGCCCTACTCGCGGGAAACGCTGGAACTCACCTTCGGCAAGATGGACATCTTCGGCTTCTTCGACCAGAACACCGCCGCCGGCGACGAGTCGCGGCAATTCCTCAACTCGCTGTTCGTGCACAACCCGCTGCTCGACGCCGGACGCGAAGTGGGCGTCGACGCCAACGGTTTCCAGCCGGGCTTTGTCGCTTCCTACCTCAACTACTTCAACAAGATCGAACCGTGGCGCCTGTCCTTCGGCGTCTTCGGCACCGGCGCGCGCGGCGCCAACTACCAGCGCAGCCTGACCGCGCCGCTGACGATGGTCCAGGCCGAAAAGCAGCTCAAGCTCTTCGACAGCCGACCGGGCAACTACCGGATCTACGCCTGGAACCGCAGCCAGGGCGTCGACTTCGACAGCACGATGGCCAAGCACACCGGCGTCGGCGCGTCGCTCGACCAGCGCGTCGGCGACGGCATCAACCTGTTCGCCCGTTACGGCAAGATGCTCAAGGGCGAACTGACCTTCAACCGGGCCAGCACCGTCGGCGCCGAATTCTCCGGCGCCTACTGGAATCGCGGCGCCGATGCCATCGGCATCGCCACGGCAAGGCTGCACGCCGGTAACGCGTATCGGTCGAGCACGGCCACGGCCTGGCTCGACGACGACCACACGATCAGCGCCTTCAGCTACGCGCCGCAGGGCGCCGAAAAGGTCAGCGAGATCTATTACCGCTACCGCCTGTCGCCGCAGGTCGAGCTGACGCCGGACTTCCAGTACATCACGCAAAGCGGTGGCAACGCCGACGCCAAACCGATCCGGGTGTTCGCCGTCCGCGCCAACATCGCCTATTGAGAGGACCGTCATGCGCTCCCTGCCATTCCTGTTCGCGGCCCTCTGCGCAAGCATCGGCGTCCATGCCGACGACATGCCGACCTACTCGTTGCGCGTCAAGGACGGACGCTTCTCGCCGGACACCGTCGAGGTCGTCGCCGGGCAACGCTTCCGCCTGACCGTCAGCAACGACGGCCCCGGCGCCAGCGAGTTCGAGAGTCTCGAACTGCGCAAGGAACTGGTGCTCGCGCCGGGCGTGACGCGCAGTCTCGTTTTCGCGCCGATGAAGCCGGGCAGCTACCGCTTCTTCGACGATTTCCACCCGCAGACCGGCCAGGGCCGGATCGTCGCGCGCTGACGACAACCGGAAAGGAACACGAACATGACGAATGTTTTTCTCGTCGTCTGGCGTGAAAGCCTGGAAGCGTGGCTGATCGTCGCCATGCTTTCGGCATGGCTGGGAGCGAACGACGAAGGGCGACGCGGCCGCATTGCGCTGGCGGGCGGCGTCCTCGCCGGCATCGCTCTGGCCGCGACGCTTGGCTGGGCCATGCTCGACATCCGCGACGATCTCACCGGCGATGCGCTCGAAGCCTTCCGGATCGCCGCGCTGATCATCGCCGCCGGCATGATTACCCATATGGTCCTGTGGATGCGGCGGCATTCGCGCGAGATGAAGACGCGTCTGCACGCCGGACTCGCACACGCCCGGCGCAACGGCGGCCTGTTCGGCGTCGCTCTGGTCGCCGCCCTGGCCGTCGCGCGTGAAGGGGCCGAAACCGTCGTCTTCCTTTGCGGCCTGGCGCAAGGCATCGACGCCGGCACGCTGACCGTCGGCGCGCTTGGCGGTCTGGTCGCTGCCGGCGCCACCGCCGGGCTCGCGAACCGCAGCCTCGCACGACTCGACATCGGCCTCGTCCTCCGACTGTCCTCGCTCGCCCTGCTCGTCATCGCCTCGGCGATGGCCGTCGCCGCCTGCGACCGCCTGATCGGCACCGGCTGGCTGCCGCCGCTCGTCGATCCGCTCTGGGACAGCGCCTGGCTGGTCGACGACGCCAGCACCGCCGGCAAACTGCTGGCCGACTTCGCCGGCTATCGAGCGCGTCCGGCCCTGACCACGCTCGGCGTGTGGTCGCTCTACTGGCTCGCTGTCACCCTGCTTTGGCGCCGCCGCTAAGCAGGACCGAAGCCTCCTTCGCACACAAAGGATCGCCATGTCGCACAAACAAATCGTCATCCCGATCGTCGCCCAAGCGGCCACTCCCCCCGCCCGCTCGCCCAAGCCTTTCCGTGACGCGATCGAGGCCTTCTTCGTGCGGCATCGCGAACGGCTCGTCTGGGTTCACGCCGCTGCCTTCGTCGCCTTCGTGCTGATCATCGTGCTGCCGCTGTTTCTCGACGAGGCGCCGGAAACGGCAACGCCGCTGACGCACTTCACCACCTTCGCCAACTACGTGATGTGGGGTCTGTGGTTCCCGCTCGTTTTCCTCTCGGTGATCTTCACCGGACGCTCCTGGTGCGGCCTCTTTTGTCCGATGGGCGCCGCCTCGGAATGGTTGAACAAGATCGGCCCACAAAAGCGCATCCCGGCCTGGCTGCGCTGGGAAGGAACGCCGGCGGTGAGCTTCGTCATCACCACCGTGCTCGGCCAGACCGTCGGCGTGCGCGACCACCCGGAAGCGGCGGCGGAAATCTTCGGCGGCACCCTGCTGGCCGCACTCGTCATCGGTTATCTCTTCGGCCGAAAAAAGCGCGCCTGGTGCCGCCACCTTTGCCCGATCGGCCGCCTGCTCGGCCTCTATTCGCGCCTCGGCGCCGTCGAATTCGCGCCGCAGGTACGCCGTCCCGGCCGCGACGCCTACAGCCAGAAGGGCGCCTGCCCGACCATGATCGACCTCGTCGGCAAGAACGAATCGCGCCACTGCATCGAATGCTTCCGCTGCGTCAATCCCGAGGCGAAAGGCAGCGTCCGCATGGAATTCCGCCGCCCCGGCGTCGAAGTCGAAAATATCCGCGACAACCGCGCCAACCCGGCCGAAGCCTGGTTCCTCTTCCTCGATACCGGCGTCGCCCTCGGCGCCTTCCTCTGGCTGGTCTTGCCGTCCTACCAGCACCTGCGTCAGTGGGCCGGGGCGACGGCGCTCGAACACGGCTGGAATTGGCTGCTCGATGTCGGCCCCTCCTGGCTGGTCAGTGTCCATCCGCAACGCGGCGAGGTGTTCTTGTGGCTGGATTTCTTTACAATTAGCGGTTTCATGATCGCCTGGATGGTCGGTCTGACGACCTTGCTGGCCACCACGACCGGCCTCGCCGCCGCGCTCTCCGGACGCGTCGGCGGCGATGGCAGCTTCGGACGACGCTTCACCGAGCTTGGTTATCAGTACGCGCCGGTCGCCATGGTTTCGCTGGTGATCGGTCTCGGCGCCATGCTGTTCGACCCGATTCGGGAGACGGCGCTCGGCACTGCCGGCGTCCAGGCAGTGAAGGGAATGCTGTTCGTCGTCGGCGCCGCCTGGAGCGTCTGGCTCAGCCAGAAGATCCTCGCCCGGCAAGGCGTGCCGGCACACTGGCGCTGGCTGCCGGTGCTGCCGGGACTGGCCGGATGCACGATCATCGGCGCTTGCTGGTGGCCCGCCATCTTCGGCGCCTGAACGATGAAGAAGACGAGAGGAAAGTTGCTGTCAATGAAAGCCGAATATTCACCGCGTCCCGCCTCCCGGTCGTCACGCGCCCACACACAGTCATCCCGGGAAAATCACGCCCCCCGTCGCCATGCCCCGGTCATGCGCGCGCTGCATTGGCTGGTCGCCGGCCTGATCATCGCGGCGCTGGTGATGAGCGCCTTCGTCATGCCCGGCATCCGCCACGATTCGCCGGAAAAAATCGACGCGCTGCGCCGCCACATGTCGGTCGGCCTGATCGTCCTGCTGCTCACCTTCGTCCGCATGGCGGCGCGCCGCCGTACCGAACGACCGGGTTTTCTCAGCAGCGGCATGGCCTGGGCCGACCGCCTCGCGCGTTATGTCCATCGCATTTTCGACCTGCTGATCCTCGCCATGATCGCCAGCGGCATCGGCATGGCCGCCTTCGGTGGCGTCTTCCCGGCCGTCTTCGGTTTGACCGGGACCTTGCCGGCGGGTTTTGACGCCTCGCTACTGCATGAAGTGCATCGCGCCATCGGCATCACGATCTTCGCCTTGCTCGCCCTGCACGTCGGCGGCGCCTTCTACCACCAGTTCATCCTGCGCGACGGCCTGATCGGCCGCATGGGCCTCGCCCGTCGCTGACGCAGCGACTCAAGCGGCTGGCGGCACGGCGCCGGCCAGCGCCGCCTCGAGCATGTCGATGAAGGCACGCGTCTTGGCCGGCATCAAGCGCCGCCCCGGAAACACCGCCCAGGCCGGATGCGAGGGCAACTGCCAGTCGGGCAGGACACGGCGCAACTCCCCGCGGCGCACGGCCGGCAGCGCAAAATAGTCAGGCGCGGCAGCGATGCCCGCGCCCGCGCAGGCCAGGCGAATCAGCAATTCAGGCGAATTCGCCGTCGTCCGCCCCGGCGGCACACCTTCCCAGCGCTGCTTGCCCCGCATCAGGATCCAGGGCACCGCCTCGCCGCGCCGGCCGAGCAACCGCAAGCCGTCATGCGCCAGCAAGTCCTCGGGCGAAGCCGGCTCGCCATGCTCGACGAGATAGCCCGGCGACGCATACAAGCCGGTCGAAAAAATCGCGATGCGTCGTGCTGCCAACAAGGCATCGTCGGGCAGATCGCCCATGCGCACGGCGATGTCGAAATTCTCGCCGAGCAGATCGACGCGGCGCGGCGACAGGTCGAGCACCAGCGACACCGCCGGATGCAGCGCGATGAATGCCGCCAGCATGTCGGTCAGCAGCAGGTTGGCGAAATCGCTCGGCATCGACACGCGCAGACGTCCGCTCGGCCGCGCCTGCCGGTGCTCGCTGAGCGCCTGCACGGCGTCGACCTCGGCGGCAACCTGACGCGCATGCTCGAGCAATTGCTGGCCGAACTCGGTCAGCGTCAGGCGGCGTGTCGTGCGCAGCATCAGCCGCTCGCCGAGACGTTCTTCGAGCAAGGAAACACGACGCGACACCGTCGATTTGGGCAAGCCGATCCGCTCGGCCGCGCGACTGAAACTGCCCGCCTCGGCGACACGGAAGAAGATCAGCAGATCGTTGGCTTCATATTGTTCCATGGTTGGAACAATGTTACCCGATTTGAGGACTTCTGCTTCTTTTTTGGCTGCAATAAAGTACGCCCATGCCATTCACCATCGCCAAGGAGAAAACCATGAACATCCTGCAAATCAACGCCAGCGCCCGTACCGGTGCCAATTCCACCCGCGTCGCCGACAGCATCACCGCACGCCTGCAAGCGGCCAACCCGAACGCCACGCTGACGCTGCGCGACCTCGCCAGCGCGCCGATTCCCTTCCTCGACGAGACCGCCCTCGGCGCCCTGTTCACCCCGGCCGAACAGCGCTCGCGCGAACAGGCCGAACTGGTCGCCCGTTATGACGCCGAAATCGCCGCGGTGCAGGCGGCCGACGTGCTCGTCCTCGGCGTGCCGATGTACAACCTCGGCGTCACGGTCCAGTTCAAGAGCTGGATCGACGCGATCGCCCGCGCCGGCGTCACCTTCCGCTATACCGAAAAAGGTCCGGAAGGCCTGCTGACCGGCAAGAAAGTCTATGTCGCCCTCGCCCGCGGTGGCCGCTATCGCGACGGCGCTTTCGACACGCAGGTCCCGTACCTCAAGGTCGTCCTCGGTTTCCTCGGCATGAGCGACGTCGAATTCGTCTATGCCGAAGGCCTGAACATGGGCCCGGAAGCCGCCGAGCAGGGCTTTGCCGAAGCAGCTGCCGACCTCGCCGCCGTCCTCGCCTGACCCAAGCCTTCGTCATGCGGGCGCCGAGCGGCGCCCGCCAAGGAGCCATCATGACCCGCCCAAACAGCGTCCCCTCCGAAGCCGTCCAAGGTTCGCGCGGCGTCGAATCCCTCGTCGTCGGCAAAGCCACTTCGGATGGCGCCGGCGTCAAACTCACACGCGTACTGACGCAATCGCTGCAGCGCCGGCTCGATCCTTTCCTCATGCTCGACGCCTTCGGCAGCGACCGTCCGGACGACTACATCGCCGGCTTCCCCGACCATCCGCACCGGGGCTTCGAGACCGTCACCTACATGATCGCCGGCCGCATGCGCCACCGCGACAGCGCCGGCCATGAGGGGCTGCTCGAAAACGGCGGCGTGCAATGGATGACCGCCGGGCGCGGCATCATCCACTCGGAAATTCCGCAGCAGGAAGAGGGCCTCATGGAAGGCTTCCAGCTCTGGCTCAACCTGCCGGCGCGCGACAAGATGAGCGCCCCGTGGTATCGCGATTTCGCCGCTGCCGACCTGCCGCGCTTTTCGACCGCCGTCGGCGTCGATGTCACGGTCATTGCCGGCACCAGCCATGGCATCACCGGCGCGGTCACCCGCGAAGCAACGGCGCCGCTCTACCTCGACCTGCATTTGCCCGCCGGCAGCCGCTTCGCGCAAACGCTGCCACCCGGACACAACGCCTTCGTCTACGTCTATCGTGGCACTGTCGACATCGCCGGCACGGCGGTACCGGCACAACGCATGGCGATCCTCGACAACGCTGCCGACGCCGATGGCATTGTCATCAGCAGTGAAGCAGGTGCCCGTGCCCTGCTGATCGCCGGCGCGCCGCTACGTGAGCCGATCGTCCAGTACGGACCGTTCGTCATGACGAGTGAGCAGGAAATTTACCAGGCGCTCAACGACTACCGTGACGGCAGGCTTGGCATGCCGGCGTAAGCGAAAGACATAGAAGAATCGAAAAGGGGCGACTTCGACAGAAGTCACTCGTCACCGCCTCGATTCAGAGCCGCACAGCCCGGTGTCGTCGTGGGTGGCAACTCACGACGAATGGCACGTTAAATGCATGGCATGGTACTGGCGTCGTGCGTCCCGTCACCTGTCTGGATCTCGGCAATTTCCGCCGATATTGCCAATGCAGCGACGGGTGCGCACGGCATGTCTTGCCGCTCGCCGGCAAAAGCGCCCTGCATTCAAATCGCGCAAAGGAACGTCGCCATGACCGTCAGCAACACCGCCTCCGTCTCCGCAACGATCAACTCACTGCTCTCCGGCAGCAGCACGAGCACCTCAAACACCTCCGGTACCTACAGCCAGCTCAAGACGGCGCTGAACGAGGCCATCGCCGCCGGTAGCGGCAGCGCCCTGCCGCTCTATCAAAGCCTCGTCACCCTGAGCAAGAGCGAAAGCAGCAGCGACAGCTCCGCATCGCAGACCTACAACGCCAAGGGCTTGCTGACGTCGCTCAAATTGGCGACCAATCTCAGCGATCCCCTGCTGCAAACAGAGGACAGCAGCCAAACGACGGGACTGCTGGGCAACAGCAGCACGAGCGGTTCGTCGCTGAGCGCGCTGTACGCCGCCATCGGCGCGGCTGGCAGCGACAGCTGAACGGACGCGGCCCCTCGGCGTACCGTATGAAATTGGATTGACAGCGGCGCCGCCGATCTGGGAAAGTGAGCGCCAATCGTCAGGCTCATGCCTAGCGCATAACGCCCCGCTCCTCAAAGTAAGGGACATGCCCATGAAGCGCTCCGCCGTTCTCCTGTTTCTGGCAACAACATTGACCGCAAGCCCGATGATGGCGCAGACGTCCGCGCCGCAGCCGGTCCTCCCCGAGGCGCTGCGCTGGTTCAGCCCGCCCAACAATCCGCTCGTTCGCGGCGCCTGGATGCTCGGCGCCGAGCAGGACGCCGGCGCTTATGTCTTTCGCGTGGCGCTGGCAAAGAACGCAAAACTCCCGGTGCATACCCATCCCGACACCCGCCACACGACGGTACTGAGCGGGACGCTCTACGTCGGCTTCGGCGACGTCTTCGACGAATCCCAGATGACCGCGGTTCCGGCCGGCGGACTCTACGTCGCCCCGGCCAACGTCGCGCATTATCTTTGGGCAAAAGACGGCGAAGTCAGCTACCAGGAAGTCGGTGTCGGGCCGACCGCCACCGTCCCGCTCGCGCGCTAAGGACGGACACTCCCTCGCGCCGCGCCATGCACCCCGGCAACCTTTTTCGCGACGATCAGCCGCCTTCAAGCGGCGAACGCTTCGACACCCTGCTCGCCCACCGCAATCTGCTCGTCGAACGCATTGTCAGCTCGGCCGACATCGTGCCCGGCGACTATCTGCAGGAGCAGGACGAATGGGTCGTACTGCTGCGCGGCTCGGCGACGCTTGTCGTCGACGGTGAAGAAGTACGACTGGCGACGGGCGATTACCTGTTCCTGCCCGCCCGCACCCCACACTCGGTGACACAGACCTCCGCCGGCGCCCTCTGGCTGGCAATTCACCTGCGTCCAGAAGTCCCGGCGTAAGTCTCAGCCCAAACGCCCCTGCCGCCGAAGAGAGCGCCCAGTCACTTCACTTTGACCCGCGGAAACCCCTGCCCGGTGGCGACACAAACGGGTACGAGGTTTCGGCAATCACTTCGTATTGGCTGGCGAACTTGGTCGCCCAAAGATAGCCGGCAATCGTCACCGGAATCGCCACGATCAAGCCGACGAGAATCACCATACCGAGATCCGCGTGCAGGTTGTTCGCCGCTGCAATCGGCCCGGGTGTCGGCAGCACCAGCGTGTGCGTCGCATACAAACCCGTCGACAGCGCCGTCGCCATGACGGCCATGGACACGCCTGATTTCTTCGACAAGGATTTGTTCAAGGCCGAGAGAATGACAAAGCCCGAATCGCAGAAAACTGGGATGGAGGTAATGTAGCCGATGATGCTCATGGCCAGCGCCGGATGCTTCGCCCCGACCCATTTGAGCACTGTCTCCGCCATCGTCAACGCAGCGCCGGTCTGCTCGAGAAAGACACCGATGATCGTGCCGGCGATAATGACAATGCCGATTCGCTCGACCGTGCCGCCGAAGCCTTTCATGATGGTCCTGGTCACATCGATCGGATTCATTCCGGCGGCGAATCCGACAAAGAAAGACGCCGCCAGCAGTGCCAGGAAGGCATGCACTTTGAACCGGGAAATCAACACCACAATCATGACGATTGCAACGGCGAGTATAACGAGCAACATCGGTCCCGGTACCATGACTCTATCCCCCCAAGATGTTAGCCACCAATAAAGAACACTTTTCCTCAAGCTTGACGATCTGGCACACGCGTGCCGAAACCAACCCCAAGCGCAGCGCCGTGCGCCCGTCGAGCGCGTGCCCGATGCTACCCGAATACACCCCGAAACGATGACCAGGCGCCTGCGCTTCGGCTCTGAACGGCGGCAGATGGTCTCATACTGCGAATGATATAGATGAGACATCTTATATAAAGGCGAGGCCATTGCAGACAAATGTCATAGACAGCGGGAGATCACCGGTGACCGCCAGGCAAGAACGCATCGACCAGCGCTAGCGCAAAAAGGGAAGGCGCGGTCTCACTACTGTGAGACCGCGCCTTCTGCGACTTCCCGAGACAATGCTGTTGGACTAGGCGACCTCTACCGCAGCGCGCTTCATCCCATCCGGATCTTCATCTTCGTCGCGCACTGATTCGGAGGCTTCGAGCGCTGCCAGCTCTTTGGCATAGTGTTCCTGAACGATACTGTCCCATAATTCGGCACCTTCGATGCCACAACGCGAGGGCACAAACACCGGATCCAGGCCGAGCTTTCGCTGCTGTTCATAGTCCCGCAGGGTGGCAATACCGGGCTTCGCCAGCAGGACGATGACGACGATGTTGAACCACGCCATCGCGCCAACCGCAGCCGAGCCGAAATTCCATACGACGTCCACCGAGCTGATCGCGCCGACAAAGGTTGCAAAGATCACGGCAATCCGCGTCAGCAAAATCCCATAGCGATAGCCCGCTCCGGTCGTATTCCGTTTGAATAGATAGGCAATACTGGAGTCGGAATAGAAGGCATAGGCTAATACCGTCGTGAAGGTGAAGAAAAACAGCGCAATGGCAACAAAGATCCCACCAAAACCGGGCAGCACAGATTCAACGGCCTCCTGCGTAAAGTTGGACTTTTCGATGCCGGGCAAGAACTGCATCAACAACCCACCCTGCTTGGCCGGATCCGCTACATTGAACGCGTTCGTGGACAGGATCATGACTGCCGTTGCCGTGCAGACGAACAAGGTATCGACGTACACCGAAAATGCCTGAACCAGTCCTTGCTTGGCCGGGTGTGAAACTTCCGCCGCACCCGAGGCCTGGGCGCCAGTCCCCTGGCCGGCTTCGTTCGAAAAGATGCCGCGCTTGACGCCCCACTGGATGGCCAGGCCGAAGACGGCACCATAAGCCGCGTTGGCATTGAAGGCACAGGAAAATATCAGCGCGAGGATTTCTCCGATACGGTCGGCGTGAACAAAGAGAATAATCGTGGCCAGTAAGATGTAAGCGATGGCCATGAACGGCACGACCATCTCAGCCGTCTTCGCGATGCGCCGCCCGCCGCCCAGGACGACATACGCCACGGCAACCGTGTAGAGGATTCCGGAAATCAACGGAGACAGGGACAACGAGTGCGCCGCCGCCTGGCCGAACGCATTCGATTGAATGCCCGGCAAGGCAAGTCCGCAACCGAATACGGTTAGCACTGCGAAGGCAATGCCCAAGGGCCGGCTCTTCAGGCCCTTCTCCATGTAGTACGCCGGACCACCCCGATATTCGCCGTTAACGCGCTCCTTCCAAACCTGAGAGAGCGCCGATTCGATATAAGCCGAACCGGCCCCGAGAAAGGCGATCGCCCACATCCAGAATACGGCCCCGGGACCGCCAAAAAATATCGCCGAGGCAACGCCCGTAATATTGCCGGTCCCGACACGTCCGCCGAGCGCCATCGCGAATCCCTGGAATGACGAAACTCCGGAAGCGGACGATTTGCCACTGAACAACTGGCCAACCATATCCCGGATCAGTCGGATCTGCGGGAAGCGCATCCGCAACGAAAAGTAGACGCCAGCCAACAAACACCCATAGACCATGACCTGACTCCAGAAGAAGTCATCCACGGCTGCCGACATAGAAAGCAAGTTCATACTTCTCCCGCTTGATGAGTAGTTAGAGTAGCAATGATCGAGGATGCCATTGTCAGACGACCGCTGGCGCCGACTCCCTTTTCGCCGCGCAAGTGAAAGTCATAAGGAAAAACCATCCTTGACCTCGACAATTTCGGAAATACAGGATATCAGCATGTCATCAACCGCAGGGAAAATCATCGAAATCAGGCAAGAAAAAACCCCGACATAGGCCGGGGTCTTCGTCTTCATACGGTCAGCGCAGCTCGCTGACCAGGCACCATGATCACCAGTTCGGTTCGCGCTCCGGCGTCGCCGTGATCTTGTGGATCGACAGGTCGGCGCCGTCGAATTCTTCCTCGCGATCGAGCCGCAGTCCCAGGGTCGCCTTGAGCGAACCATAGACGATGGTACTGCCGATCAGCGCGACGCCGATCGCCATTACCGTCATGATCACTTGCGCCACCAGCGACACGCCGCCGGCACCGCCCAAGGCCGGCTGACCGAAGATGCCGGCAGCGATGCCGCCCCAGGCGCCGCACAGGCCGTGCAGGGGCCAGACACCGAGCACATCGTCGATCTTCCAGCGGTTCTGCGTCAGCGTGAACATCACGACGAACAACGCACCGGCAACACCACCGACCGCCAAGGCGCCAATCGGGTGCATGACATCGGAACCGGCACACACTGCCACCAGGCCGGCCAGCGGACCGTTATGCACGAAGCCCGGGTCGTTCTTGCCGAGGATCAACGCCACGAGCGTGCCGCCCACCATCGCCATCAAGGAATTCAAGGCGACGAGACCGGAAATCTTGTCGAGCGTTTGCGCACTCATCACGTTGAAGCCGAACCAGCCGACGGTCAGGATCCAGGCGCCGAGTGCCAGAAACGGGATCGATGACGGCGGGTGCGCGGCGATGGCGCCGCTCTTGGCATAACGGCCGGAACGCGCGCCCAGCAGGATGACGGCCGGCAGTGCGATCCATCCGCCCATGGCATGCACGACGACGGAACCGGCGAAGTCATGAAACTCCTGGCCGAAGCTCGCCTTCAGCCAGGCCTGGATGCCGTAGGCCTGATTCCAGGCAATGCCCTCGAAGAACGGATAGATCAACCCAACGATGACGAAGGTGGCGATCAGCTGCGGGTTGAACTTGGCCCGCTCGGCGACCCCACCCGAAATGATGGCCGGAATCGCCGCCGCGAAGGTAAGCAGGAAGAAGAAGCGCGTCAGCTCAAATCCGTTCTGCTGCATCAGGACTTCGGCGCCGGAGAAAAAATTGACGCCGTACGCCACCGAAAAGCCGATGAAGAAGTAAGCGATCGTCGATACCGAGAAATCGACCAGAATCTTCACCAGGGCGTTCACCTGGTTCTTTTTGCGCACCGTGCCGAGTTCGAGAAAGGCGAACCCCGAATGCATGGCTAGCACCATGATGCCGCCGAGCAAGATGAAAAGTACGTCGCTGCCTGTTTTCGCCGCTTCCATGCCACCTCCCGTTAATCAGAGGGGCCAATCGATGCAAAATACGTTCCATGCACACAAAATACGTAAATTCATATACTTAAAAACAGGCGCACACCAATCAGGCACCACAAGCGTGCATCGACCACCGGCAATACACCAATTTGAACACCTGCCGGCGACCTACTCTCCTTTTGGTGCCACCCCCGGCGGAAGGATCACCCACATCTGTCCCGACTGTCGCATTCGCCCGGCCTGCGCCCCGGCGTCGGCACCGAATCCCCAGAAGAAATCGGCGCGCACGACGCCCCGGATCGCACCGCCGGTGTCCTGCGCCAACATCAGCTGCCGCAGGGGCTGTTCGCTGTTCGGGCGTGTCGTCGCCAGGAACACCGGCGCGCCGAGCGGCACATGGCGAGGATCGACGGCAATACTGCGCTCGGGCGTCAGCGGCACCCCCAGCGCCCCCTCGGGACCATCGCTGTCGCCGCCTTTGGCTTTCACTTCGCGGAAGAAGACGTAACTCGGATTGGTATTGAGCATTTCGTTCAAGCGCTCCGGATGCGCCCGCGCCCAGGCCTGTATCCCCTGCATCGACGCCTGCTCGGATTTCAGCTCGCCGCGATCGATCAATTCGCGTCCGAGCGAGCGGTAGGGGTGGCCGTTCTGATCGGCATAATTGACCCGCATGAGACTGCCGTCGGGCAGCTTGATCCGCCCGGACCCCTGAATCTGCAGGAAGAAGAGTTCGACCGCGTCGTCGACCCAGGCCAGCACACGATCGGCATAGGCCTGCTCGCGCCGGACGATGTCGGCACGCGAGAAATACGGCACGACCTTGTTGCCCTGCAAGCGCCCCCGCAGGCGCATGTTCTTGAGATCGGGCGCGACCTCGGTCAGGTCGATCGTCAGCAGATCGTCGGGCACGCCGAGCAGCGGCTCGGAGAAGCGATGGGTCCGGGTACGCGAGCCTTGCAGCAAGGGCTCGTAATAGCCGGTCATCAGGCCCTGTGTCGTCGCGTCGGGATTGGTCAGCTGGTACGGGCGCAGGCGCGCCTCGAAGAAACGATGCAGCGTTTCGTTGTCCGGCGCTGCGAGCGTCTTCGCCTCCTCGCAGGTCGCCCGCCACAGCGGCCATTGCGCCCGGCTCGCCAGGGCCTTGCAGGAATGCAGGAAGGCCGGCCAGGCGGCGAGCAGATTGTCGTCGCTCCATCCCGGCAGGTCGGACCAGCTCGCCGCCCGCATCGGCGGCGCCGCCGGCGCAGGCTCGGGCTTCACCGCCGGACAAGGCACTGGCGCCGCGCATACCGGGCAGGCAGGACTGGCTGGACAGGCCGCCGGCGCAGGCGTTCGGGTGAGCGAGGCGCAGGCCGTGAGCAGCGTCGCTGCCAGAACAATGACATAGAATCCGAGCGTCCGGTTTGGGTTTCCCGTCATGATTTGCTAGAGTGTCTGGTTTTCCAAGCCCAGAAGTATAGCGCCATCATGTCTACCGCTTCTCCCTCAGAACAAGCTCTGCTCCAGTTCCTGGCACGCGCCGAACTCTTGCTCCAACGCCTCGACCCGCTTCTCCCTCCGGCTTCCGCCGCCCCCGACTGGAACAGCGCCATTGCCTTCCGCTGGCGCAAACAGGCCAATGCCGGCTACCTCTATCCGGTGCGCAAAGCCTCCTCGATCCGCCTCAGCGACCTGCAGGACATCGACGAGCAGAAGGCGCGCATCGACACCAACACGCGCCAGTTCGTCGACGGACATCCGGCCAATAACGTGCTGCTCACCGGCGCGCGCGGTTCGGGCAAATCGTCGCTGATCAAGGCGCTGCTCAACGAATATGCCGCTAGCGGTCTCCGCGTCATCGAAGTGGAAAAAGCCGACCTCGTCGATCTGCCGATCATCGTCGAACTGCTCGAAGACCGTCCCGAGCGTTTCATCATCTTCTGTGACGATCTTTCCTTCGACGCCGGCGACGCCACCTACAAGGCGCTGAAAGTCGTGCTCGACGGCTCGCTCACCGCCGCACCGGACAATGTGCTGATCTACGCCACCTCGAACCGCCGCCACCTGATGCCGGAGTATTTCGAGGAGAACCTCGAAACACACCGCGTCGGCGACGAAATCCATCCGGGCGAAGCCATCGAGGAAAAAATCTCGTTGTCGGAACGTTTCGGTCTCTGGCTGTCGTTCTATCCGTTCGACCAGGACGCCTACATCGACATCGTCAACCACTGGCTGAAGCACTTCGGCTGCACCAAGAGCGAAATTGCGCGTGCCGAACGCGAGGCGCTCAACTGGGCGCTCATGCGCGGTTCACGCAGCGGCCGCGTCGCCTGGCAATTCGCCAAGGACTGGGCCGGCGCCAACAAGCCGGCAGCCAAGGCCAAGAAGCGCAAATGACCGGCATCACCGAAGTCGCCGCCGCCGTACTCCTGCGCGACGGCGACGCGGGGCGCGAATATCTGCTTGCCCAGCGCCCACCGGGCAAGGCCTATGCCGGCTACTGGGAGTTTCCCGGTGGCAAGGTCGAAGCCGGAGAAACCACGGCAGAGGCGCTGGTCCGCGAACTCGACGAAGAGCTCGGCATCCGCGTCCTGCAGGCGAATCCGTGGATCACGCGCGAATTCGTCTATCCGCACGCGCATGTGCGGCTCAAGTTTTTTCATGTCCATGCCTGGGAAGGCGAGCTTCACCCGCACGAACACACCGGCATGATCTGGACGCGTATCGGCGAGACGCCGACGGTATCACCCGTCCTTCCCGCCAACGGCCCGATCCTGCGGGCGCTCGAACTGCCGCGCGTCTGCGCGCTGACGAACGCCGGCGAGAACGGCATCGCAGCCGAACTCGCCCGTCTGGAAGAGGCGCTGCATCACGGCCTGCGGCTCATTCAACTGCGCGACAAAGGGCTCGCCGCGGAAGCCCGGCGTGATTTCTCCCACCGGGCGATGACGCTGGCACGGCAACATCCCGGCACGCTCGTGCTGGTCAACGACGACGACGCGCTGGCGCGCGAAATCGGCGCCGACGGACTGCACCTGACGGCGCAGCGTCTCATGCGAACCGGCACTCGCCCCGACGCCGACCGGGTCGCCGCGTCCTGTCACAACGCCGAAGAACTCGCGCAGGCCGCGGCGCTCGGACTCGATTTCGTGCTGCTCGGACCGGTGCTGCCGACGCGCACGCATCCGGACCATCCCGGTCTCGGCTGGGAAAATTTCGCGCGATTGAGCGAACGGCTGCCGCTGCCGGTGTTCGCACTCGGCGGCATGTCAGCGGAACTGCAGGACTACGCCCAGACTCAGGGCGCCCATGGCGTCGCGATGCTGCGCGATTGGCGCTAGCAATGCGCTAGGCCGATCTGACCGTATTCCGCCCCGCGTTCTTGGCCTGATACAGGGCATCGTCCGCCCGCTTGAGCAGGCGCTCGACGGTATCTTCATTGCCGGCCAGCACGGCCACACCAACGGACGCCGTGTAATGGACCAGGATGCCGCTGGACAGGAGAACACCATGCTGTTCGATCGTCACCCGCAAGCGCTCCGCAACCTCCAACGCTGAATCCAGGCCCGACTGCGCCAGCACGATCGCGAACTCCTCGCCGCCGAGCCGACCGACGACGTCGATGTTGCGCAGTGTCAGCCGGAACACTTCGCCCAACTGCCGCAGCACCTCGTCGCCGGCAGCATGCCCATGGCTGTCGTTGATGCGCTTGAAATGATCGATATCGACCATCAACACCGCCATCGAGGTCCCGTAACGCAGGGCGCGGGCAAGTTCCTTCTCGGCCAGTTCGGCGAAATGCCGGCGGTTGGCAAGATCGGTCAAAGCATCCGTGCGTGCCAGGCGAGCGAGTTCGAGCTGCAAGGTTTCGTTATGGAGCACCGTACGAAATGCATAGCGTCCGGCGGCACCGAGCCAGACCAAAGCCAGCGCGAGCGTGAAGAAAACGACCAGACAGAACGACCACCATGACGACAGCACTTGTTCGCGCAACTGGCTGGAGACGACGACCAGCGGGAAATCGCCGAGCCGTTCGAAGGCGACAAGCCGGAGCTGCTCATCGAAGACGCTCGTCGCTTCGTAGATGCCGCTCGACAGTTCGCGCGCCTGCTCGAACACCGACGCCTGCGGATAACGCCGCCCGACCTCGGTTTCCGGATAGCGCGCAAAAATGGCACCGTCATTTCTGAAAACGGTGATCTCCTCATTGCCGAGACCGCGTACCGACTGGAACATACGCTCGAAATGGCTGGATTCGATCGTCAGCAGAACGATGCCCAGAAAGGCACCGTCGGCACCCCGGATCGTCCGGCTGATCGTGACGCCCCGCCGTCCTTGCGTGCGGCTGACCAGTTGTTCGCCGAGCACCAGGTCCCGCCCACCGACATGCGCCTGAAAATAGTCGCGATCGCCGTAATTCACCCGCGGCGGCGGAAACGGCAGTGTCGCCCCGACCAGCAACTGGCCGTCCCGATCGATCAGCAGCATCGATTGCAGATCGGGATAGTCCTGCGTCCTCGCCTGCAGGAAACGTTTGCCCTCTTCGCTCTGGAAATAGGGAAAGCCCTTTTTCCGGACATTGTCGGCAACGCTGTCGAGCAACAACACGCTCGAATTGAGAACATACATCGTGTGAAAGCCGACGAGCCGCGCCACGTTGAGATTTTCACGCCCGGCTTCTTGCAGGATGTGCCGGCGATTCTCGAGAACGAGCGACACCGCAGCGATGACGAGCAGGACGGCCGCTGTCACCACCATCATGAGCAACGGAAAGCGCAGCAGCTGATGCCCGGAGTCCGAGCCGGGACGGGAATCGGGAGCGAGGCCGTTCATAGGAACATCATCCTAACCGAAGCCGGCGCCTATTCCAATGTGATGAACCGCAGTCGGTGCGCAGCGGGATCAATCCGCTCGCCGGTGAGGCAAAAGCGCCTCAGGAGGCCGGCTGATCAGGCGCCTCGCCGGGAATTTCGGTTTCCTGGGCCGGCACGCGATACGTCTCCGCCGCCCAGGCGCCCAGATCGATGAGCTTGCAGCGCTCGGAACAGAAAGGCCGATAAGGATTCTCGGGCGACCAAACGGCAACGCCTCCGCACTGCGGGCAGGTCACATGACGCGCGGCCATCAGAGTGCGCAGAAAACGATGTCGAACGGCACTTCGACGCTGCTGTCGCACGGACGCGGCCGATGCTCGCTGTCCGGCCGCATGAAGCGGATGTTCAGCGCATATTTGTTGGCGCTGATTTCCGGCACGAACGGCGACTGCGACGGCAGGATGACGCGCACCATCTGCGAGGCGATACCGGTCATGGTGCGCTGGAAGGCGCCCCCCGGCGCGACCAGATGCTCGACGCCGCCGCTGTTGCGCAACAGGCGCAGGACGATCGAGAGTCCATGATCGAGCGGCGTGAACGGTTTCAACCAGCCAGCCAGCGCTGCCTTGCGCACTTCCGACGACTGGTGCTGCCAGAAGTGGTAGGACGGCACATCGAATTCGCACACCCCGCCGGGAATCGACGCCCGGCTCTTGATCCCCATCAGCCAGTCGTTGTCGCGCAACGATTGGCCGATCTTGCCGGCCATCGCCAACAAGGACGCAGACGCCTGCTCCAACTCGTACAGCGCGCCCGACAAGGCCTCTTCGGAAATCGCCGGGTTGTTGCGGAAGCCAAGCAGCGTCTGGCGCTGGCGCTCAAGTTCCTGGATCAGATCCATCTTGAGATCGGCACGTCCGGCCACCTCAAGGATCTCGAACAAGGTCAGCAGCGCGACATGATGCTCCTGCGCGCCCGCCTGCTGGACGAAATAGTCGGCCTTGTCGAACAGGTCCTCCAGGCGCAACAGGGTGCGAATGCGCTCATTGAAGGGATATTCGTAGATGATCACGTGGCCGCCGGGGTGGGTCTGAGAGAAGTACGCGAATTCTGCGGCATCTGGGCCAAAATCTCAACCGTTGCGGCGATTTTCGCTGCCCGCCAGCTGCAAATAACGTCGATGCAGCGTCTCAACCTGCGGCACCAGCGATTCGCGCGCGCCATCGTTGGTCACGACATCATCGGCAAGGGCCAGTCGATCCGCACGCGAGACCTGCGTCGCCATGATCGCGCGAACGCTGTCGACCGACAGCCCGTTGCGCGCCATGACGCGCGCCAATTGCGTGGATTCCGGGCAATCGACGACGAGAATCCGTGCGACACGGTCGCGATAGCTGCCCGTCTCGGCCAGCAGCGGCACCGCCAGGAGCACATACGGCGACACCGCCTCGCCACAACGGCGATCGGCTTCCCGGCGGATGCGCGGATGCAGGATCGCCTCGAGACGCTGACGCACCGTCGTATCGGCAAACGCCCGTTGCCGCATCGCCGCACGATCCATGCTGCCATCCGGCGCGATGACACCGGCACCGAAGGCCGCTTCGATGTCGGGCATCGCCGCGCCGCCGACAGCGGTCAGTTCGCGAGCGATGACATCCGTATCGACAACGGCAATCCCGCGCGCGGCGAACAGATCGGCGACCGTACTCTTGCCGCTGCCGATCCCGCCGGTCAAGCCGACAACCCAGACGCTCACTGCGCCGCCGTCCGCCCCGGCCGGCATGCCGTCGGCGCCCCCGGAACGCCGCTCTCGGCAAGAAGCGGGCGCACCGCGGCCAACAAGGCCTCGCTGCCGCGCACTTCGAGGGCGGCGCTGACACTACGCTCGCGCTCGCCGACCTTCGCCGACCGGACGCCCTTCGTGCGCAGTTCTTCCAACCGGCTCTCGGCCGCTTCCCGGCTCGAGAACACCCCCAGCGAAATGGCAAAACGGGCCGCCGCAGGTTCCTGGACGATGGCAAAGTCCTGGATCTTGAAGCGCTTGAGTTCGCTGGCCTTGCGTTCGGCGTCGGCCTTGTTCGGCAACGGCGGAATGAAAACCCAGAAGCCACCGCTCGACGCCGTCTCGCTCCGCTCGACCCTGAGCGCCGACGCTTTCTCGTGGATCAGCGCCTCGACGCGCGCCAGCTCGGCTGCCGAGAGATCCCCCAGCAACAGGCACGACTCCGGCTCGCGCTTCTCGGCTTTCACCGCCTTCACCGACGCGTCGGCCGGCGGCTCGTCGCGGCTGACCACCGTCACTCGCTCGGCCAGCAACTGCTGGCTCAGCCGCAAGGCATCGGGATTGTCGCCGGTCCCAAGCAGTCCCTGCGTCCAGGCGAAGAACATCAGATTGGCAAGGATCAGCAGGAAGACGGCCGCACGCATCGGAAACGCCCTCTCAACCGACGTGCGGCAGGTGCGTCAAGGATTCCTTGATCGCCGCCTCGGGATACTCGAAGTCCTCGAGTTCGCCAGCAAAGTAGCGGTCGTAGGAGCCCATGTCAAAGTAACCATGGCCGGTGACGTTGATGAGGATCGTGCGCGCCTCGCCGGTCGCCTTGCAACGCAAGGCTTCGTCGATGCCGCCGCGGATGGCGTGGCAGGATTCCGGCGCCGGGATGAGGCCCTCGGCGTGGGCGAACATGACACCGGCTTCAAAGGTCGCCAGCTGCGGCACGGCAATGGCTTCGATCAAGCCCTCGTGGTAAAGCTGGGAGACGAGCGGCGAGGCGCCGTGATAACGCAGGCCGCCGGCATGGATGCCCGGCGGCATGAAATCGTGGCCGAGCGTGAACATCTTCATCAGCGGCGTAAAGCCGGAAGAATCGCCGAAGTCATAGGCATATTGACCCTTGGTCAGCGACGGGCACGACGCCGGTTCGACGGCGACGAGCTGCACGAGCTTGCCGTTGCGCCCGCCCGCCGCGTTATCAGCGACAAAGGGGAAGGCGATGCCGGCGAACGAAGATCCGCCGCCGCAGGGCGCGAAGATGACATCCGGCCAGTCGCCGGCCATCTCGAACTGCTTCTTGGCCTCCAGCCCGATGACCGTCTGGTGCAGGGCGACGTGGTTGAGCACGGAGCCGAGCGCGTAATTGGTATCGGCGCGCGACGCCGCCTCTTCGACCGCTTCCGAAATCGCCAGGCCGAGCGAGCCCTGGTTGTTGGCATCGGCGGCCAGCGCGGCACGGCCGGTCTGCGTCATTTCGGAAGGGCTGGCGAAGACTTCGGCGCCCCAGGTCTGCATCATCGAACGACGATACGGCTTCTGGTTGTAGCTGACCTTGACCATATAGACGCGGACATCGATTCCGAACATCTGGCCCGCCAGCGCCATCGAACAGCCCCATTGGCCGGCGCCGGTCTCGGTGGTGATGCGCTTGATGCCGGCCTGTTTGTTGTAATAGGCCTGGGCGATGGCGGTATTGGGCTTGTGCGAGCCGGCCGGCGAAACGCTCTCGTTCTTGTAATAGATGCGTGCCGGCGTTCCCAGCATTTCCTCGAGCCGCGCCGCGCGGATCAAGGGCGACGGACGCCACAAGCGATAAATTTCGCGCACCGGTTGCGGAATCGGAATCCAGCGCTCCGCCGACATTTCCTGCTCGAGGATGGCCATCGGGAAGATGGCGCTCATCTGCTCCGGCGTTGCCGGCTTGCCATCGGGCCCGAGCGGTGGCATCGGCGCGTTGGGCATATCGGCAACGACGTTGTACCAATGCGTCGGAATTTCGGATTGGGGCAGAACGAAACGCAAGGACTCCATGAACACTCCCGGATGCTGTCGAAGAAGCTGAAAAGCGCAAGTATAGCCGGCGGCGGCGCGTCCTGCAGCCGGACACCGTGGAATGCCCGCCACGGCCCGTATTATTTTCCGCGCCCGGTGCTTCCTGGGCTATCCTGAGTGCATGACGATTTCCGTGCCCACGACCATGCCGACCCGTCGCAACGCCTGCCGTCCCGCTGGCATCCCGCACATTCTCAAGGCATTCCTGCTCGTCCTGCTGCTGACGGCGACAGCGGCATTCGCCGACAGTGCCGGCCGGATCGTCACCAGCAACGCGCCGGCCAGCATCGTTACCGCCGGCGCGAGCCGCAGCGCACGGCCCGGCATGACGGTCGAAGCGGGCGACCAGCTGGTCACCGGCACCCAGGGGCGGATCACCGTCCGCTTCAGCGACGAGTCGGTCGTCCAGCTCAGTGCCGATTCCGAATTCCGCATCGACCAGTACGCCTTCACCGGCGGACGCAGCGACGACGACAAGGGCTTCTTCAGCCTCGTCAAAGGCGGCTTCCGCACCGTCACCGGCCTGCTCGGCAAGATCAACCGCGGCACCTACCGGGTGACGACGCAAGCCGCGACCATCGGCATCCGCGGCACCGAGTACAGCGCGCGGCTCGACAACGGCCTGCACGTCCAGGTCGACCACGGCGAGATCTCGCTGACCAACCGCGCCGGCGCCTTCTCCGTCGGTGAAGGCCAGCGCGCCTACATCGCCAATCGCCAGTCGGCGCCCAAATACCTGAACTTCGGCGGCGGCAGCGCCCAACCCGGCGGGGGGGGGCGCATCGGCGGCAGCGGCAGTGGCGGCACGTCGATCCAGGGCAACACGACGATCAACGCCGCGGCCAAGGACATGAGCGCCACGGCCGTCGGCCAGGACAATACCGCGACGAACGCCGTCGGCAGCATCGGCGGCAAATAGGCGCCTATTTCGGCGGGGATCGTGGGCCGCGCCGGCGGCCCTCCGGGTTGCCGATACGGTCGGTGTCTGCGGCATTGCTCCGCTTGCGCATGGAACACCCATGCGCTGCGCCTTGCAGCCGACGCACACCAACCCGCTGACCCGCTTCAATTACACAATCAAAACAGTGGCTTCCAGCCTACCCTGATAGCATTGCACATCCTTTTCGAGTCCCCTCGTATCGAACCATGATTTTTCCAACGGCCTGGGCCGACGCGATTCGTCCGGCATGGCAACGCTTGCGCGCCCTGGCGACGCCGATCCTGCTGAGCGCGTACGCGCGGCTGCGCCACCCGACGCGACGCGGCATCGCCCTGACCCTCGCCGCCGGTCCGCTAGCGCTGCTGCTCTATGCCATCGTCCTGATTCCGTTCACGCCGAGCATCCGCGACATCCGCAATGCGACGAGCGAGCACCCGGCCCAGATCCTGTCGGCCGATGGCAAGAAGCTTGCCGAACTGCGGCTGGCCAACCGCCAATGGGTCCGGCTCGCCGACATCTCGCCGCACGTCATCGATGCCCTGCTCGCCACCGAGGACCACCGCTTCTACGAGCACCACGGACTCGATTTCTTTCGCACCGGCGCCGCCCTCGTCCGCACGCTCGGCGGCGATCGCCAGGGCGGCTCGACGCTGACGCAGCAACTGGCGCGCAACCTTTATCCCGACGACATCGGCCGCGCAGCGACGCTGACGCGCAAGCTCAAGGAAGCGATCACCGCGCTCAAGATCGAAGCCGTCCATGACAAGGACGACATTCTCGAAACCTATCTCAACACGGTGCCCTTCCTCTACAACGCCTTTGGCATAGAGATGGCGGCACGCACCTACTTCGACACCTCCGCCAAACGTCTCGACCTGGTACAGAGCGCAACGCTGGTCGGCATGCTCAAGGGCAACAGCTACTACAACCCGGTGCTCAACCCCGAGCGTTCGCTGCAACGCCGCAACACCGTGCTGGCCCAGATGGTCCGCCGCGAAAAACTCAAGCCGGCGCGCTACGAGATCCTGAAAAAGGTGCCGCTCAACCTCGACTTCGAGCGCCAGTTCGAGAAGTCCGGCGCGGCGCCGCACATGACCCAGATCCTGCGCAAATGGCTGATCGCCTGGGCTGACCGCAACGACTACAACCTGTACAACGACGGCCTCGTCATCCGCACGACGCTCGATTCGCGCCTGCAGGCCTTCGCCAATCAGGCCGTCGCGCGCCAGGGCCTGACGCTGCAGGCAATCGCCGACGGCGCCTGGCCGCGCTCGGCCTGGCAGGCGAAGCATCCGACCGTGCAGGCTTTCATCCGCGAAACGGCCGAGTACCGGGCCGCCCGCGCCGCCGGCGCGACGCACGAACAGGCGATCCGGAAACTGGCGGCCAATCCCGCCTTCCTGCTCAACCTGCGGCAGCAGAAAACGCTGATCGAATCCGGCTTCCTCGCGCTCGACCCCAACACCGGCGCCGTGCGCGCCTGGGTCGGCGGCCGCGACTTCGAAAAGGATGCCTTCGACCACGTCCAGCAAGCGCGGCGCCAACCCGGGTCGACCTTCAAGCCTTTCGTCTACGGCGAAGCCTTCCGCCAGGGCATCCCACCCGACAGCACGCTCGTCGACCGCGCCGTCGAGATCCCGGTCGGCCGGCACGAAATCTGGCGCCCAAGCGATGGCAAGCCGCCGAGCGAACAGCCGATGACGCTGCGCGACGGACTCGCGCAATCGAAGAACACGATCACCGCCCAACTCATGCAGCAAGTCGGCCCGGCCAAGGTCATCCGCCTCGCCCGTGCGCTCGGCGTGCGCCAGAGCCCGCTCGAAGCCGTCCCGTCGTTGGCGCTCGGCACGAGTCCGGTGTCGCTCAAGGAAATGGTCGCGGCCTACGCCGCGATCGCCGGCGGCGGTCGCTATCGCGCCCCCTATCTGATCACGCGCATCGAGGACCGCAACGGACGCATGCTCGAGGAATTCGCGCCGGCCGCGCCGGAACGCGCGCTCGACGAGACGACCGACTACGCGCTGCTCGACGCGCTACGCGGCGTCATCGATCGTGGCACCGGCATCGCCATCCGCAATCGCTTCGGCATCCGCGCCGACGTCGCCGGCAAGACCGGCACGACGCAGGACAACGCCGACGGCTGGTTCATCCTGATGCACCCGCAACTCGTCGCCGGCGCCTGGGTCGGCTTCAACGATCCGCGCATTACGCTGCGCAGCGACTACTGGGGCCAAGGCGCGCACAGCGCTCTGCCGATCGTCGGCGAAGTCTTCAGCAGCGCGCTGCGCACCCGGCTGATCGACGAGCGCCAGCGCTTTACCGCGCCGGACGATCGCAGCCTCTGGCAGCGTCTCGTCATCCAGGTATCGCAGTGGGCTGAAAAGCTCGCGCCGACCTGGTTCGGGCCGCCGCCACCGCCGCCGCGCAAGACCTCCCCGCCGAAGCCATCGACCAGCGAACCGACCGAGGAGGCCGATCCGCTGCAGGAAGTCATCGACCGCATCATCGCCGAAGACACGCAGGAGGCATCCGCCAAGAGCGTTCCGCCGGCGCCACCGCCAACAACACCGGAACCGCCGGGCGCACAAGACTGAGGCCGGAAAAACCTCCGGCCGCGCCCGGCCCGGCACCGGCCTTAGAGCCTATTTCGGCAGGGCTCGCGGGCCGCGTTGTCGATAGGGGCGGATGGATGCAAGGCGCGAGGCGCAGCGCATGGTTGTTCCATGCGCAAGCGGAGCAACGCCGCAGACACCGCCCCTATCGGCAACCCGAAGGGCCGTCGGCGCGGCCCACGATCCCTACCGAAACAGGCTCTTAGCCGGCCACCACCACCTGCCGCTGCTGCCCGAGCCCGGCCACGCCGAGTTCGACGACGTCGCCGACCTTGAGGAATTGCGGCGGCTTGCAGCCCAGGCCGACGCCCGGCGGCGTACCGGTGATGATGAGATCGCCGGGTTCCAGCGTCATCACGCGGCTGCAGTAGGCGACCAGTTCATCGCACTTGAAAATCATCTTCGCGGTATTGCCGGTCTGCCGCCGCACGCCATTGACATTGAGCCACATGTCGAGACATTGCGGGTCGGCAATCTCGTCGCGCGTCACCAGCCACGGGCCGACCGGGCCGAAGGTATCGAAACCCTTGCCCTTGCTCCACTGGCCGCCGCTGCGATCGATCTGGAAACCGCGTTCGGAGATGTCGTTGGCGAGCACGTAACCGGCCACATAATCGAGCGCCGTCTCGCGCGACACCTGGCGCGCCCGACGTCCAATGACGATACCGAGTTCGACTTCCCAGTCGAGCTTGGTCGCTTCGGCTGGCATGATCGTGTCATCGTTCGGGCCGCACAGGCAGCTCAGCCACTTGGTAAACATCGTCGGCTCGACCGGCAGGGGCATGCCCGACTCGGCGGCGTGATCGCTGTAATTGAGGCCGATCGCGACGTACTTGCCGATACCGCTCCAGGGCACGCCCAAGCGCGGATTCCCGGCGACCTTGGGCAGGCGCTCGGGATCGATGGCGCGCAGCACGTCGAGCGCCGCCGGCGCCAGCACCCGCGGCGTCAGATCGTCAAGCAGCCCGGAGAGATCGCGAATCGTCCCGGCAGCATCGAGCAGCCCCGGCTTTTCCTGGCCCGGCGGGCCATAACGCAAGAGTTTCACGGCAGTTCCCTTTCAGAGTGGACAGGGCGATGAACAGCGCGTCATCGCATCGGCATCATTATAGGAGCATATTCCGCCGACGGTGCCGGCGCGTCGGACCCGGTCACGCGCCGGCCGGATGCAGCCGCGTCCAGGCGATCAGCACGACAGCGGCGCAGGCCATCCAGGCGGCTGTCGCCCAGGCCAGCGTGCTGACCAGCGCCAGGCGCACGCTGAGCCAATAGACGACGACAAGATACACCGCGTAAGGAATCAGCGACCACAGCCCGAACAGCGCCGTCGTGCGCAGGTCGGCCGCCGAACGCTCGACGCCGACGATGTAGTGGGCAATCAGGGCGAAGGTCGGGAACAAGGGCACCAGACCGGCGACAAAAAAACTCTTCGACTTCGACAGGAGCGCGATCACCAGCACAGCGGCGGCGCCGAGCAGACATTTCAGGAAGAGGGCCAACACGCGAACCTCAATGCCCTTTCCCGAGGGCATGGTTCAAACGCCCGCGCAAAGCCGCCAGGGTCTTCTCGATCTCCCCGCCGAAATCGTAGAGCTCGACCAGACGATCGGTTTTCGTCTCGATGATCGCCTGAATGGCATCCTCCTGCGCCTCGCTCATGCCAAGACTCGCAAAGACGCCGCGCAATTCGTCCTGCAACTGGTAGATGGTCGTCGCCCCGAGCTCATGCGCCAGCCGATATTTTTCGCCCGAATCGTGCATGACCCGCGCCAGTCCCTGCAAGACCTCGCCGATATCCGCCTTGGCCGCATCGCGCTCCGAACGCATCTGCAGCGCCTGCAAGCGCGCCTCCAGCGTCTCGACGGCAATCGCCAGGTGGTCGCGCAGACGGCCGCACAAGTCCGGATCCTCGATCGGCATATTGCTGACCAGTACCGTCGCATGCTCGAAATTGAACGCTGCGCGGTTCTTGAACGTGGCGATGCTGCCGAGCGTGCGCACATGGGCGATGATCGACGCTTCGAGCGGCGTCACCTGCCCCTGATGATCGACGGTCATTTCCTCGCCGGCCAACCGGAACTGCACAGCGCCCTTCAACCCGAAGCTGCTTAACAGATCGAGGACCGCGGCGGCCACCGCGTCGAGTTGTTCGCACACATTGAGCGCCCGCAGGAACTTGACGAGCACGGCATATTCATCGAGGTTAGACATCACCAGCGAGGTGAGCATCTCGGATTCGTCGAGCTGGCCGCGCAAGCGGGATTTTTCCTCGCTGACCCGCTGCACGATTTCGATCTTCTTCTTGACCTCGGGGAAGCTGAAGGGCTTGGCGATGAAATCGGCCCCACCGGCATCGTAGCCGGCCAGACGCGATTCCAGATCGTCGAGCGCCGAAACGAAAATGACGGGCACATGCTGCGTCGTCGCGTTGGCCTTGATGTGGCGGCACAGCGTAAAGCCGTCCATTTCCGGCATATCGACGTCAAGGAGCAACAAATCCGGCAGCTTTTGCCGCATCCGGTCCAGACAAGCGCTGCCCGACGCGAAAGACTCGACGTCGTAAATTTTCTCGAGCGCCGACTCGAGAATGCGTCGATTGACACTGGCATCATCGACGACAAACACCTTGTATCCGCTATCCATAACCTCCCCTGGAACGCCCCGACACCCGACCGCCAGGCCGGGAAAACTACGATGCGCCGAGCAGGATACACCGGCGCGCGCCTTCCTGCACCTGCCCGGATGCAGCGGCCACACGCACCGCGTGCCAGCGCTGTCTGAACACGCCATCGCCGACCCGCGAACACAGCTGACCGGCATTCGCAATACGCCTCGAAGCGCCCGCCGCTGCTAACGCGTCAGCATACGCCAGGCGATTACATAGCGTTACGAAACGAGAATAATTCCCACACAGACGCAAGCAACGAGGCTCGGTAGACTCGTTTCCATTGCTTCAGCATCCCCTGCTGACAATGTTTGACCCTCCCTGACTCATCGCAATGATGAGATTTATGTCCCGTGCCACACCGGCACGGGATTTTTTTTGCTCAGTCGCCGCGTTCGTCGGCCCCGAGTTCACCCGCCCATTCGCGCAGAAAGCGCGCGACGAAATCGGCCATGTAGGCATGCCGGGCAGCCGCCAGGCGTCGACCGCTGGCGGTATTCATCCGATCCTTGAGCAGGAACAGCTTTTCGTGGAAGTGGTTGAGGCTGGTGCCCTTCGCCGTTTTATATGCCTGCGCCGTCGCGTGCAGCACCGGCGGCATCGCCGGATCGTAGAGCGGCCGGCCAGCATGGCCACCGTAGGCGAAGCAGCGGGCGATGCCGATGGCGCCGAGCGCGTCGAGCCGATCGGCATCCTGAACGCAGGCGCCTTCGAGCGAACGCATCGGCGTCGCCACCCCGGCCCCCTTGAAAGAGATCGTCGCGACAATGTCGACGACCGGCGCAATCAGCGCTTCGGGCGCCCCCTCCTCGCGCAACAGGCGCTCGGCTTCGCGCGGGCCGACCGACTCGTCGCCGCCATGAAATTTCCAGTCGGCAATGTCGTGGACGAGCGCACCGAGTTCGGCGACCTCGACGTCGGCCCCCTCTTCGCGCGCCAGCCCCTGCGCCAGCTGCCAGACACGGCGGATGTGGTGCCAGTCGTGCCCGGATCCTTCTCCGGCAAAGCGGGTTTCGATGCGGGCAGCGACACGTTCAACCAGGCTCATGCGGGGCCTCCGGGGCAAGATTCTTCGAAGCCGTCGAGCACACCGGCGGCATTGACGCCAAGCGCGGCGACGGCGTAACCGCCTTCAAGAATGAAAGCGGTCGGTAAATTCTGGCGCCGCAGGCAGCGGCCCAGCTGCCGAAAATCGGCGGCCTGCAGCGCAAAGCGCGAGATCGGATCGCCAGCGTAGGTATCGAGTCCGAGCGAGACGACGAGCGCCTCCGGCCGGAACCCGGCGATGCGCGCCAGCGCCACATCCAGCGCCGAAAACCAGTCGGCGACGGAACTTCCGGCCGGCAGCGGCAAATTGAGATTGAAACCGGCGCCGGCGCCGCTGCCGGTCTCGTCGGCATGGCCGAGATAGAACGGATACTCGCTGCGCGGATCGCCGTGGATGGAGACAAAAAGCACGTCGGCTCGGTCGTAGAACAGACTCTGCGTGCCGTTGCCGTGGTGATAATCGACGTCGAGGATGGCGACGCGCCGGCAGCCGGCCTCGCGCAGGGCTTCGGCGGCGACTGCCGCATGGTTGAGAAAACAGTAGCCGCCCATGAAGTCTCGCCCGGCGTGGTGTCCCGGCGGACGCCCGGCGCTGAACACACCGACCTCGCCGGCGCCGAGACAAGCCACCGCGCTGACCGCCGCGTCGGCCGCCTGCTTGGCGGCAAGCCAGGTACCGGCGCTGATCGGTGTGCCGTTGTCGAAAGAATACAGGCCGAGCTGGGCAATGAAATTCCCGGGTTCGACGTCGCTGCGCAAGCTGCGTACCGGCCACACCGACGGAAACGGCTGCCGCCCGGCATTGTCGGCGTCGAGCGCCAGCCAGCGCGCCCAGGCGGTTTCGAGGAAGGCGAGGTATGGCGGTGTGTGCACGCGCGCCAGAAACGGCGAACTGTCGCGATCCGGCTCACGCAGCGCGTGGCCCCGCTGGCGCAGCGCCTCATGAACGATAGCGGCGCGTTCCGGCGTCTCGAAACAGGGAACGCGCTCGCCGCGAAAAATCTCGCAAGGCGGCGCGTGGCGCGCATGCAGCGGCGGAAAATAAACGATCATCGGCGTCGGCAAGTCCCGGCGGGAAAATCGCCGGGGTGCCCATTCTACGCCGGCGACCGCACGACGCTAGAGCACCACCTGCGACCCCAGTTCGACGACGCGGTTCGACGGCACGCGGAAGAATGCCGTGATGCTTGTCGCATTGCGGAACATGGCGGCGAAGAGCAGCACGCGCCAGTACGCCATTTCCTTGCCGAAGCGCGGGATCAGCGTCTCGCGTCCGAGGAAGAACGAGGTGTCCATCATGTCGAAGTCCAGCCCCACCTCGGCGCAGTGGGTCAGCGCCTCGGGCAGGTCGGGCTCGTCCTTGAAGCCGTACTGGACCGTCACCAGCCAGAAGTCCTGTCCGAGCGGCTTGACTTCGACCCGGTCGATCTCGGGCACATGCGGCACATCGAAGATGCGGATCGTCACCAGCACCATGCGCTCGTGCAGCACCTTGTAATGCTTCAGGCTATGCAGCAGCGAACGCGGCACACCTTCGGGACGCCCGGTCAGGAAGACGGCCGTGCCCGGCACGCGCGTGGCGCCGCCGAGCGCAAGACTGTCGATGAAGGGGGCCAGCGCGATGGACTCCTGCCCGAGCTTCTCGTGCAGGACTTCGCGCCCGCGCTTCCAGGTCGTCAACACGGTGAACACCAGCGCGCCGAAGGCCAGCGGGAACCAGCCGCCATCGAAGATCTTGGTCGAATTGGCCGAGAAGAAGGCAACGTCGATGAGAACGAAGGGAACGATGCACGAGAGCGCCAACGCCCGCGACCAACCCCACTGGCGGCGCGCGACGACGAAGGCCAGCAGGTTGGTGATCAGCATGGTGCCGGTCACGGCGATACCGTAGGCCGCGGCCAGATTGCTCGACGACCCGAAGCCGATGACCAGCGCGATGACGGCAGCAAGCAGCAGCCAGTTGATCGCCGGCAGGTAGATTTGACCGATCTCGCGCTCCGACGTGTGACGCACCTCGAAGCGCGGCGAATACCCAAGTTGCATGGCTTGCAAGGTCATCGAGAACGCGCCGGAAATCACCGCCTGCGAGGCGATGATCGTCGCCGCCGTCGACAAGAGGACCAGCGGCAGCGTCGCCCAGCCTGGCGCCAGCAGGTAGAAGGGATTTTCGATCGCGGACGGATCGGCAAGCAGCAGCGCGCCCTGGCCGTAGTAATTGACGAGCAGTGCCGGCAACACCAGCCCGCACCAGACGACCTGGATCGGCACGCGACCGAAATGCCCCATGTCGGCATAGAGCGCCTCGCCGCCGGTCAGTACGAGGACGACGGCGCCAAGCGAAAAGAAGCCGATCCCCGGATGCGCCGCGAGGAAGGCGCCACCCCAGGCCGGATTGAGCGCCCGCAGCACGCCCGGCTCGTTGGCGATCGAAGCGAATCCCAGCGCGCAGAGGACCGCGAACCAGAGCATCATCACCGGACCGAAGAGCTTGCCGACGCTGGCCGTGCCGTGGCGTTGCAGGAGGAAGAGGAAAACCAGGACGACCAGCGCGATCGGGATGACATACGGCTTGAACGCCGGCGTCACGATCTCCAGCCCCTCGACCGCCGACAGCACCGACACCGCCGGCGTGATGACGCCGTCACCGTAGAACAACGCGGCGCCGAACAGGCCGAGCATCACCAGGATATTGCGTCCTTTCCCCGCCGGCATGTCGCGCAGGGCCAGCGCCATCAAGGCCATGATGCCGCCTTCGCCGCGATTGTCGGCACGCATGACAAATGAAACATACTTGCCGGTGATGACGATCATCAACGCCCAGGTCACCAGCGAGAGAATGCCAAGAACATTATCCGGACTGATTGGCACCGGATGGTGCGCGTTGCCGAACACCTCCTTGAGCGCGTACAGGGGACTGGTGCCGATGTCGCCATAGACGACGCCGAGCGCGGCCAGTGCGAGCGAAGCGAATCTCGTCTTGCCGGACGAAGCGGGCTGGTTCATTGAATGTTCCCGAGAAATGCGAATTGACTACGAACTCTCCAGAGCCGCCACCGGCGGCTGGAAGCGATAACCGACACCGGTTTCGGTGAGCAGATAGGTCGGTTGTGTCGGATCCTCTTCAAGCTTCTGGCGCAGGTGTCCGACATAAACGCGCAGGTAGGGGCTGTGTTCGACCCGGTCGCCGCCCCAGACTTCGCGCAGCAGGTGACGCTGCGTCATCACCTTGCCACTGTTGGCGAGCAACACGCGCAACAGGCGATATTCGATCGGCGTGAGATGGACCGGTTCGCCGTTTCGCAGCACGCTGCGCTGCGACAGATCGACCCGGACGCTGCCGAATTCGACGACCGGATCGACCGCGTCGCCATGCCGCCCATGCCGGCGCAACAATGCCCGCGCCCGGGCGCGCAATTCGCCGACGCCAAATGGCTTGGTGAGATAGTCGTCGGCGCCGGCATCGAGCGCCCGCACCTTGTCCTGTTCGTTCGAACGCGCCGACAGCACCAGGATCGGCGCTTCCGACCAGGCGCGAAAATTGTGGATGAAATCGACGCCGTCGCCATCGGGCAGTCCCAGGTCGAGCACCACCAGTGCCGGCTTGCAGGCACCGGCCTCGGTCAATCCGCGTCCGACACCGTCGGCTTCGCACACGGTGCAGCCTTCCTCCTCGAGCGCCGAGCGCAGGAAACGGCGGATCAGCTTTTCGTCCTCGACCACCAGTACCGTCAGCCGCCCCGTCGTCATGACGCCTCCTCCAGACCGGTGGGTTCCTCATCGAGTGCTGGCGGCGTTCCCAGCGGCAACGAGAAAGAGACGCAGCCGCCGCCTTCAGGCCGGTTCATCGCCCGGATGCTGCCGCCATGCGCCTCGACGATGGCACGGCAGATCGCCAGGCCGAGCCCGACGCCGGCGCGTGTCGACTCGTGCTCGCCGCGCACGAACATCTCGAAAATCGAATCGCCGGCCTCGCCGGGAAAACCGGGACCGCGATCGACGACCGACACCGCCAGACAATCGTCCTGCAGCGCCACCTCGATGCCGATGTCCTGGTCGGGCGGTGAATACTTGGCAGCATTTTCGAGGAGATTGCAAAGCACCCGCTCGATCAACACCGCATCGAATTCGACGAGCGGGAGATCGCCGCCCCGCCGCACGCGAACGGCATGACCGGCGAGCGCGCGGCCGAGCAGCTTGATGCTTGAGCCGATGACCTCGTCGATCGGCTGCCACTCCTTGCGCAAGGTCACCTTGCCGGCATGCAGGCGGGCCATGTCGAGCAGGTTGGTGACGAGTCCGGCGAGATATTCGGACTGATCGCGAATCGCCATCGCCGTCTCGCGCGCAGGCATCGCCAGGGGCGGACGGTACTCGACCAGCGAATCGGCCAGACCGACGAGCGCCGTCAGGGGCGTGCGCAGATCGTGCGACAGGGCCGACAGGATCGAACTGCGCAGGCGCTCGGAGACGATATCGACCTGCGAGCGCTGGGCGACCTCGACATAGTGCACCCGCTCGATGGCGATCGCCACCAGCGAAGCCATGGTCCCCAACCGTTCCTGCTGCGCCTGCATGTCGGTCAGCTCGGCCGCCGAATTCTCGAGCGGCGCCACGGCGATGACACCGCGCATGCGCATCGGCGCCTTCAGCGGCAAATACAGCGCCGCGCTCCCCGAGCCGGCGAGCGGATTGCAGCGTACCGGTTCGCCGCGCTCGAAGGCGATCAGCGCCAGCGCCGGTTCGATGCGCAGACTGGGCGGCGCGTTCTCGGCACAGGAGCGGAAGCCGGCCTGCGTGTCGTGAAGCAGCACATCGCCCTCGGCGTTCATGACGTTGCGCAGGAAGACGCGCGTAATCTCGGCAACCTGCGCCATCGTCAGCGCGCCGGACAGTTCGCGTGCCATTTCGTAGAGCGCCCGCGCCCGACGTGCCTCGAGCGCCGAGGCCAGCGCATTGCGACGCAGATTTGCCGCCAGCGTGCTGGTGACGACGGCCACCACCAGCATCACGGCAAAGGTGACGAGATACTGACCGTCGCTGACCTCGAAGGAAAAGCGCGGCGGCACGAAGAAGAAATCGAACAGGGCGACGCTGAGAAAGGCCGCGACCAATGCCGCCGACAAGCCGAGACGGACGGCCACCAGCAGCACCGTCAGCAGGAAGAGCATGACGATGTTGGCCGGCGCGAGCAGATTGGCCAGCGGCAGACAAAGCAGCGTCACCGCCGCGCAGGCGGCCACGGCCAGGGCAATCCCCTGCCACCCCTGAATATCGCGATCCCCGTGCTGCACCGTGCCCATGACAGCGCTCCTCGAAAGTCCATGGAATGCATTGTCCCGCCTGGCATATAAAAAAGGTGTAAAAAACGGCCGGCATCCGCTCAAGTACTTTGTCATTAGCCGCGGAACCCGCACCAGGCCCCGGCCAGCGCTCTGCCGCCAACGTGTTAGAATAGGACAACATCTTGTTTATTTGTAAATTTCAGTAAAAACAAAAACAACTGAGCGCCCATGCCTTTCATCCGGAAAGAGTTCTCTTTGAAAACCCGGGCCACCGCCACTGCGCTGGTCATCTTCCTGACCGGAATGGGCCTCCTCTCCTGGCACGCGACCGGGGTCCTGCAAGGCGACATGGAACGGCTGCTCGGGCAGCAGCAATATTCCACCGCCAGCTACATGGCCGCCGACATTCAGGAACAGATGGAGGTACGGCGCATCAGCCTGGAACAACTCGCCACCGATATCGCGCCGGCGGCGCTGACCCAGCCCGAGACCTTGCCGGCAATCCTGCTGCGCCATGCGACCACCGGTCGGCTGTTCAACGACGGGCTCATCGTGTACGGCCGCGACGGCACCGCCATCGCCACCCAGCCCCACCGACTCGAACGGATCGGCGTCAACTATCTCGATCGCGACTACCTCGCCGGTGCGCTGAATAACGGCGTGACCACCGTCGGCAGGCCCGTCCGAGGCAAAACGGCGCACGCACCGCTGGTCGTCATCGCCGCACCGATTCGCGACGCGCACGGCGCTGTGGTCGGCGCGGTGTCGGGCATCAGCAACCTCAACCGCCCGAATTTCCTCGACCGGCTGGCGACCGGCCGCTATGGCGACAGCGGCGGCTATCTGCTCATCGCCGAGAAGGAAGGACTGGTCGTCACCGCGTCCGACCACAATCGCATCCTCGAGAAGCTCGACGCGCCGACCGTCAAGCGCGTCCTCGGCAGCCCGCACGGCGGGCGCGACGGGACCGTCCTGCTGGAACACGCCGACGGCCAGAAGGAAATGACCTCGTACAAACGGATTCCCGGCATCGACTGGGGCGTTGCGGTCAGCCTGCCGGTGGCCG
Source organism: Propionivibrio dicarboxylicus (assembly GCF_900099695.1). Lineage (GTDB taxonomy): Bacteria > Pseudomonadota > Gammaproteobacteria > Burkholderiales > Rhodocyclaceae > Propionivibrio > Propionivibrio dicarboxylicus. The sequence goes on from NZ_FNCY01000001.1 coordinate 58,941, forward strand.
AGGCGTTCGCCCCGATCCGACAGACCGAGCAGCGCATGCTGATCGCCACCGCGCTGCTGACCTTGCTGGCCGGATTCGTGATCTGGTGGGGGCTGCGGCGGCAACTCTCGCCGATGGCCCGAACCGCCTCGGCCCTGGCCGCCATGGCACACGGCGATCAACCGCCGCAACTGCTGCCGGTAGGCCGGCGGGACGAGATCGGGCAGATGGTCATCGGCTTCAACCAGTTGCTCGAAACCTTGGCCCGACGCAAACGCGAATTGCGCGAAAGCGAGGAGCATTTCCGGCTGACCTTCGAACTCGCAGGCGACGCCATCTTCTTCGGCACCCCCGACGGCACGATCCTGTTTGCCAATCCGGCCGCCTGCGAATTGTTCGGCTACAGCCTGACGGAATTCCGCGCGCTCGGCCGCCAACCGATTTTCGACGCCGCCGATCCTCAGGCCGGCGAAATACTGGCCCAGCGGCAGCGCGACGGCAAATTCGCCGGCGAAGCGCGTTTCACGCGCAAGGATGGCAGCACCTTCATCGCCGATTACGAATCGACGATCTTCACCAGCGCCAGCGGCGAGGCACAGACGATTTCCCGCATCCGCGACATCAGCGCGCGCAAGGCGATGGAGCACGAACTGCAGCGCAGCGAACAGGCCGCCACCGATCTCGCCACGCTGCTCCGTCGCATGTGCGACATCGTGCCGGACATGATCTGGGCCAAGGATCTCGAGGGACGCTACATCTTCTCGAACGACGCCAATACCCGCTTGCGACTCGGCGCCCAAGACGACGAAGACCCGGTCGGCAAGACCACCGCCTACTTCGCCGAACGACAACGCGCCGCGAACCCGGATCGCCAGGACTGGTTCGAATTCGGCGATATCTGCGGCAAGAGCGATGCGGACACGATCGCGCGGGGCCGTCTCTCGATCTACGAGGAAAGCGGCGTCCTGCATGGCCGACCGGCGCACCTTGAGGTCTACAAGGCGCCGTTCATCGACAGCCACGGCAAGTGCATCGGCACCGTCGGGTCGGCACGCGACATTACCGAACGACGGCGCACCGAGCAGGAACTCACACAATACCGTCACCACCTCGAACGTCTCGTCGAGGAACGCACCCACCAGCTGACCGAGGCGAAGATCCAGGCGGAGGCTGCCAACCTCGAGAAAAGCCTCTTCCTCGCCAACATGAGCCATGAAATCCGCACGCCGATGAATGCCATCCTCGGCATGGTCTCGGTGTTACGGCGCGAAGGTCTCAGCGCCACCCAGGCCGACCGGATCAACAAGGTCGACACGGCGGCCAACCATCTGCTCGGACTCATCAACGACATCCTCGACCTCTCGAAGATCGAAGCCGGCAAACTCGCGCTCGAGGAAATCCCGATCAACATCGACAGCATCGTCGGCGACGTCCGGGCGCTGCTCGCCGAACGCGCCCGACGCAAGAACCTCGACCTCGTCTTCGATACCGGCAAGTTTCCGCCGCGGCTCGCCGGCGACCCGACGCGCCTGCGCCAGGCCCTGCTCAACTACGCCACCAACGCCATCAAATTTACCGAGCACGGCTCGGTGACCATCCGCATCAGCTACCAGAGCGAAGATGACGACAGCGTCATGGTCCGCTTCGAAGTCGTCGACACCGGCATCGGCATCGATGCCGACGTCCTGCCGCGCCTGTTCGGTGCGTTCGAGCAGGCCGACAAGAGCACCACCCGCTGTTACGGCGGCACCGGCCTCGGCCTGGCGATCACGCGTCGCCTCGCCGAAATGATGGGCGGCGAAGCCGGCGTCGAGAGCACGGTCGGTGTCGGCAGCACCTTCTGGTTCAGCGCCCGCCTGAAAAAAGGCAGCGCCGCGCCCCTGTCGCCAGTCAACGCGGCCGACAAGGTCAACGCCGAGCAAGGGATCAAGCAGCGCCACACCGGTCGCCGCGTGCTCGTTGTCGACGACATCCCGGTCAACCTCGAGATCACCAAGTTCCTGCTCGAAGTCTGCGGCCTCGTCGTCGACACGGCCGAAGACGGCCAACAGGCGATCGAGGCGGCCCGCCGCCAGACCTATGCCCTGATCCTGATGGACGTGCAGATGCCGGTCATGGGCGGACTCGAAGCGGCGCCGCGCCTGCGCGCCGAACCGGGGTACGAACGGCTGCCGATCGTGGCGCTGACCGCCAGCGCGCTGAGCGAGGAACAGCAGGAATGCTTTGACGTCGGCATGAACGACTGCATCGTCAAGCCCTTCTCGCCCGACGAACTTTACGGCAGCGTGCTGAAATGGCTGGACTTCGGCGAACACTGAGGCACGCCGCCATCCGGCCGGGCCTCACTCCGAATGCATGAGCGCGACATAGGGCCGCATTTTCAGGTCGTAACGGATGAGGTGGTAGAAGATCCACTCCTGCACCATCGTCAGGACCGCCTCGCTATCGAGTGACGGATCCTGCAGCAGGCGAAGATTGAGTTCGGCATACTGATGCACGATTTCCCGATGCGCGCCGAGATGACAGAGCACTTCGGACTCGGGCATCCCCAGCGTGGCGAAGAAACGTTCTTCGTGCTCGAAGTGCGCCATCATCGTGGCGCCGATCGTGCCCAGCGTCGACTGGAACCCTGACCGGCCGCCGGACGCCGCCCCGCCCGCCAGCATCTCCTGCCGCAGGCGATACAGTTCGCCGAACAAACGCTCGTGCTCGCCATCGATCGCTGCGTCGCCGATTTTCAGCGAAGCGAGAAGATGCTCCGGCGCGATCCCGTGACCGCCATAACTGTCATAACCCATGCTCTTGGTCCGTGCTTCCAAGTCAAGGACTCTACGCCGATCGCAGCACTTTGTCATGAACTGCGACACCGGCAATCGGAAAACCATGCTGCCGCATCGCAAGCGAATGGCATCGAAAAAGCGCGCCTGACGAATCCAGCAACGGAAATTTTCGGTACTATCGCGGCAAGGACATCTTGATCACTTTCCGCCCCTCCGGGGCGACAAGGAAGACGCCATGCCATCCCAAATCGCATCCTGCACCTCCACCGACACAGCGGCCCGTCCACTCGTCCGCACCGGGCTCGACGCACGCCTGGCGGTACGCGAGGGACGCTGGCGCGGGCAAACCAGCGGCATGGCGCCGAGTCATGTCCAGGGCAATGTCGCCATCCTGCCGGAAAGCGAAGCCAACGACTTCCTGCGCTTCTGCCAGCGCAACCCGAAATCCTGCCCCCTGCTGGCCGTCTCGGAGCCCGGCGACCCGCATCTGCCGGGCCTCGGCGCCGACCTCGACATCCGCACCGACGTCGCCGGCTATCGCCTCTGGCGTAACGGCGCCCTCGTCGAGGAACCCGTCGACCTGCTGTCACACTGGCGCGACGATCTCGTCACCTTCGTCATCGGCTGCTCCTTCTCGTTCGAGCAGGCGCTCATTGACGCCGGCATACCCCTTCGCCATATCCGGGAAGGCCGCAACGTCGCCATGTACCGCACCAACATCGCCACCCGGGCGGCCGGACCTTTCCACGGGCCGATGGTCGTCTCGATGCGGCCGATGAAAGCCGCCGACGCGATCAAGGCGGTCCAGGTCACGGCGCGGATGCCGACCGTGCACGGCGCACCGGTCCACCTGGGCGATCCATCGCTGATCGGCATCGCCGACCTGCAGCGCCCCGACTTCGGCGATCCGGTCGCCGTCCTGCCCGACGAGATTCCGGTCTTCTGGGCCTGCGGCGTCACCCCCCAGTCGGTCGTCATGGAGGCCAAGCCGGCCTTCTGCATCACGCACGCGCCCGGCAAAATGCTGGTCACCGATCTGCTCGACCGCGATCTCCTCTACGTCTGATCACCCCGCCTAGGCCAGGCGGCAAGCGCCGCCACGCCCTCCAGGCAACATGACGCGGGAATCATGCCGATGACCGACGCGACAGCGGTGACCGAGATATGCAATACTCGATGAAAATATCACGATGTCGATTCAAGCCATGACGCCTGCCGCAAAAAAAACCGACCCAGCCGCCTTGCTGCGCGGTCTCAAGATCCCGCCGTGCCCGCAAATCCTCAACGACCTGAACGCTGAGCTGCGCAAGGAAGACGGCGACCCGCGCCGCATAGCCGCGCTGGTCCGGGGCGACGTCGCCCTGTCCGCCGCCGTCCTCAAGATCGTCAATTCGGTCGGCGCCAGCATCAACCGCTCGGTCAACTCGGTCGACGATGCGGTGCTCATGATCGGCAACCGCAACCTGATGAATTTCGTCGTCGGCCACTTCGTCCGCCAGGCCGTCAGCGGCGGCAAGAAGCTCAACCTGGAACGTTTCTGGGACCGCGCCGCGCATAACGCCGAGATCTCGGCATTGCTCAGCGGACAGCTCAAAGGCACGCGCCGCGAAACCGCCTACTGCATGGGCCTGTTCCACGACTGTGGCATCCCGCTGATGATGCAGCGCTTTCCCGACTACAAGGACACGCTGCAACTGGCCAACAAGAGCCTGAGCAAATTCACCGAGATCGAAGAGCAACAACACGGCACCGACCATGCGACGATCGGCTACCTGATGACGAAAAGCTGGGGACTGTCGGACGTCCTCTGTGAGGCCATCCGCTACCATCACGACCATGACGTGCTCGACGGCTCGCTCTCCCACGCGCCAGGTGACGAGGTCTGCGTCCTCATCGGCATCACACTCGTTTCCGAACGCATCGCCGGCATGCTCCTGCGCAAACCGGAGGAACACGAGTGGGAACGCGCAGCGGCACCGGTCGCCCAATTCTTCGGCCTGTCCGCCGTCGATCTCGACGACCTCATCGACGATGTGCTCTTCCAGTACCGGCAGACGACCACCTTGGGGCAGAATGAACCCTGAGCGCCGGACCACGGTCAAACCGCTCGCACAAACACCACTTTCTGAGGGCTACCATGTCTGATCACGTCTATAAAATGGTTGAAATCGTCGGTTCCTCGCACGTCAGCACGGACGACGCCATTCGCAACGCCATCGAAACCAGCGCCAAGACGATCCGCCGCATCTCGTGGTTCGAGGTCATAAAGACGACCGGACACGTCGTCGAAGGCAAGGTCGCACACTTCCAGGTAACGCTGAAAGTCGGCTTCCGCATAGAAGGCGAATAGGCGCCGCGCATACGCCGGAACACTACGCCACGCGGATATCTCCGCGTGATATCCGCTCGTAATCCCCGCGCAAAGCGATAGAATCTGGGCCGGACCGCAGCCGCGAAAGGGCTGCGGTCGCCATCCTTACGTCTTCAACGGACCGGCCCATGAAGGAAATCGTCGTCGTCACCCCGTTTTCCGCGATGGCGGACGTCACCCATCGCATCATCGCCGAAAACGGCTACAGCAATGTCGGCCTGCTCGAAGCCGAACCGGGCAACGTCCTCGAACGCGCCCGCTCGGCCATCGATGCCGGCGCCCGCGTGATCGTCTCACGCGGCGGTTTCTACGAACTCATCCGCAGCGAATTCGACATCCCGACCGTCGAAGTCAAGGTCAATGCTTTCGACCTCATCGACGCCTTCACCGAAGCCAAGGACGCCGGCATCGACGGGCCGATCGGCGTAATCGGCTTCCGCAACGTCATCTACGGCGCCGAGACGATCGCCAAGGTCATGGACCTGCCCGCCGTCTGCTGCGAAATCACCAAGCACAGCGACATCGAAGTGGAAGTCGAGCGCCTGCTCGGCCAGGGCATCCGTACCTTCGTCGGCGACAACAACGTCAAGATGGCGGCGCTGCGCTCGAACGGCAAGGCGTCGCTGGTCCAGTCCGGCAGCCAGGCGATGCAGATCGCCATCCAGCAGGCCAAGGACATCCTCTATGCCTCGCGACTGCAAAAGGAAAAGGCCCAGCAATTCTCCGCCATCATCGACTTCGTCCATGACGGAATCATCGCCATCGACAATCGCGGCGTCATCACCGTCTTCAACAGCGTCTCGGAAAAGATCACCGGCTGCAGCCGCCACGAGGCGATGGGCCGGCCGATCACCGAGGTCATCCCGGAAACCCGGCTGCTGGCCGTGCTCGAGAGCGAACAGTCGGTCATCGGCGACATCCAGACGCTGAACAACCAGACCGTCGTCGCCGCCAGCCGCATCCCGGTCGTCGTCGACGGCGAGGTGCGCGGCGCCGTCGCCACCTACCAGGACATCACCGACGTCCAGCGCCTCGAACAGAAGATCCGCATCAAGCTCGCCGAACGCGGCTTCGTCGCCCAATACCAGTTTTCCGACATCATCCACGGCAGCGCGGCGATCGCCGACTGCATCCGCAGCGCGCAGAAATTCGCCGCCTATGACGCCTCGGTGCTGATCTACGGGCCGTCCGGCGTCGGCAAGGAACTGTTCGCACAGAGCATCCACCGCGCCAGCCCGCGTCGCAACGCGCCTTTCGTCGCCATCAACTGCGCGGCGCTGCCGGAAACGCTGATCGAGAGCGAGCTGTTCGGTTACGCCGAAGGCTCCTTCACCGGCGCCGTCCGCAAGGGCAAGGCCGGCCTGTTCGAGATGGCCCACGGCGGCACGATCTTCCTCGACGAGATCAGCGAACTGCCGTTGCTGCTGCAAGGCCGGTTGCTGCGCGTCCTGCAGGAAAAGCAGGTCATGCGCCTGGGCGGCGACAAGCTGATTCCGGTCGATGTGCGCGTCATCTGCGCCACCAACCGCGACCTGCGCCAACTCATCGACGCGCACCAGTTCCGCGGCGACCTGTTCTTCCGCATCGCCATCCTGAGCCTCTACATCCCGCCGCTGAGCGAGCGCATCGAGGACATCGAGCTACTCGGCCAGCATTTCCTCAGGGAATTCGCCGAACGCTACCAGAAAGGCCGCCTCAGCCTCAGCCCCGAAGCGCTCGCCTACCTGCGCCGCTACCATTTCAAGGGCAATGTGCGCGAATTGCGCGGCATGATCGAGCGCGCCGTCGTCGTCACCGACCGCCGCATCGTCGGCATCGACGATCTCGCCGGCATGCCGCAAGCGCAAACGCCAAGCGACGCCGGCGGAACGCACTTCCCGGACGACATGACGCTCAAGGAACTCGAGGACGAATACATCGCCCACGTCTTCGACAAGACCGGCGGTTCGGTCAAGGAAACCAGCGCCATCCTCGGTCTCGGGCGCACGACCTTGTGGCGCCGGATTCGCGACAACCGCCGCATCACCCGGCCGGCCAGCGACGCCAACTGAATGACGAAATAAAAATAATGAAACATCGACGTTTCATTATGAAACGTTGACACAGGCTTACGTCTCCCCTACCCGAAGCAGAAAACCACGACAAAACAGTCTCATACAGCTTAACCCCGGCGCTGGCCCGGTTATTGCCATAGTCATCCCATCATTTTTGCGACGGCGCAACGACGCTTTCGCCAAACCAATCAAGACAGGGGATGAAGACATGAGCGCAGAAGGTGCAAGGCCGAAGTTTTCGGCGAATTTGTCGATGCTGTTTCAGGAAGTGCCCTTCATGGAACGCTTCGCGGCGGCTGCGAAGCTCGGCTTCAAGGCGGTCGAATTCATGTTCCCGTACGACTACGCGATCGCCGACCTGAAGGCGGCGCTCACGGACAACGGGCTCACGCTGGTGCTGATCAACCTGCCGGCTGGCAATTTCGCCGCCGGCGAACGCGGCATCGCCGTCAACCCGGCGCGTCAGGAAGAATTCCGCGCCGGCGTCGCCCGTGCGATCGAGTACGCGCAAGCGCTGGGCGTGCCGCAGATCAACTGCCTGGTCGGCAAGACGCTGCCGGACGTGCCCGTCGCCGAGCAGCGCGCGGCACTCGTCGCCAACCTGCGCCACGCCGCCGAGGCGCTCGGCCAGGCCGGCATCCGCCTGCTCGTCGAACATCTCAACTCGCGCGACGTGCCGGGATTCTTCCTCGACACGACCGGCAAGGTGCTCGACATCCTCGATGCTGTCGGCCATCCGAACGCCTACCTGCAATACGACGTCTATCACGCGCAACGTATGGAAGGCGAACTGACCGGCATCCTGAAGACGAACCTGGCGCGCATCGCGCACGTCCAGATCGCCGACAACCCCGGCCGCCACCAGCCGGGCACCGGCGAAATCGCCTACCGCTGGCTGCTCGCCGAATTCATGGCGACTGGTTATGACGGTTACATCGGTCTCGAATACGTCCCCACCCCGAACACCGCCGGATCGCTGGGCTGGATCCGCGACTACGGCTATTCCCTCTGAACCCAACACCCCTCAGGAGAGGTCATGAGCAAGAAAATCGGTTTCATCGGACTCGGCATCATGGGCAAGCCCATGAGTAAAAACCTGCTGAAGGCGGGCTACGACCTGACCGTCTGCGACATTAATACCGCCGCCGTCGCCGAAGTCGTCGCGCTCGGCGCCAAATCGGCCGCCACGCCGAAGGACGTCGCCGCCCAGACGGACATCGTCATCACGATGCTGCCCAACTCGCCGCAGGTGAAAACCGTCGTCCTCGGCGCCAATGGCGTCGCCGAAGGCGCCAAGCCCGGCACCATCGTCGTCGACATGAGCTCGATCGCCCCGCAGGCAGCGCAGGAAGTCGCCCAGGCACTGGCGGCCAAGGGCGTCAAGATGATCGACGCGCCGGTCTCCGGCGGCGAACCGAAGGCCATCGACGCAACCCTGTCGATCATGGTCGGCGGCGACGCCGCCGTTTTCGCCGAATGCGAACCGATCCTGAAGTGCATGGGCGCCTCGGTCGTGCTGGTCGGCGATGTCGGCGCCGGCAACGTCACCAAGCTCGCCAACCAGATCGTCGTCGCCCTCAACATCGCCGCGGTCTCCGAAGCCTTCGTGCTGGCGACCAAGGCCGGCGTCGACCCGGAAGCCGTGTTCAACGCCATCAAGGGCGGCCTCGCCGGCTCGACCGTCATGAACGCCAAGGTGCCGATGATGCTCGACGGCAACTTCAAGCCGGGCTTCCGCATCGAACTGCACATCAAGGACCTGCAGAACGCCCTCGACACGGCGCACGCGCTCAACGTCGCGACGCCGCTGACGGCCAACGTCATGGAGACGCTGCAAGCCCTCAAGTGTGACGACATGGGCGCCTGCGACCACAGCGCCATCGTCCGCTTCTACGAGAAGCTGGCCAAGACCGAAGTCCGCCGCAAAGCCTGATTCCCCTGCGGGTGGCTGGCGCGACCGGCCACCCCGATGCTGTTCGACGACGTAAAAACCATAACCCGATCACAAGGAGGTTCACCATGCATCGTTTCACCCCCCGGAAACTGTTCGCCTCGACCCTCGCCACCGCCGTCCTGGCCACGCTGAGCGCCCTGCCCTTCGCCGCCCAGGCGGCGACCACGCTGCGCTTCGGCCACGTCAACAACAATGGCGAACTGGCAACCGAACTCTTCCAGGAGTTTGCCGACAACATCACCAAGAAGACCAAGGGCGAACTGACGATCAAGGTTTTCCCCGGCGAGCAGCTGGGCAAGGAAGTCGATCTGATCCAGCAGGTCAAGTCGGGCGCCGTCGACCTCTCGGCACCGTCGATGGCCGCACTCTCGAACCTGGCCCCGGCGCTTGAAATCGCCAGCGGCCCCTTCCTCTGGCGCGACTGGGCGCAGGCCCAGAAGGTCATCACCGGCCCGGCCTTCCAGCCGGTCTTCGACGAACTGCGCGACAAGCACGGCGTGCTGATGCTGTCGAAGATCTGGTACTGGGGCTGGCGTAACCTGACGACCGGCAGCAAGCCGGTGAACAAACCCGAAGACATGGCCGGCCTCAAGATCCGCGTGCCGGAATCGCCCGTCTGGGTCGAAATGATCAAGGCCATGGGCGCGGCGGCAACGCCGATTCCCTTCGGCGAGGTTTACACCGCGCTGCAGATGAAGCTTGTCGACGGCCAGGAAAACCCGATCCCGACGATCTATACGCGCAAGTTCTACGAAGTGCAGCCGCACCTGTCGATGACGCGCCACATGCTCCAGAACAATACCGTCATCATCAACAAGCGCTCGCTTGAAAAACTGTCGCCGGAATTCCAGAAGCTGCTCTTCGACGAGATCGCCACGCTCTCGGAAAAGAACTCGCGCATCCAGCAGGAGCGTGAGGCGAGCATGCTCGAGGAGATCCGCAAGAGCGGCAAGACGACGATCAACGACAAGCCCGATCGCGCCGCCTTCGCCGCCCGTATGGAACCGGCATACAAGGCTCTGGAAGCGCGCTGGGGCGCGGAAAACCTGAAGCGCATCCGCGCCGCGGTCGACGCCGCCAAGTAAGGCCTGCAACCGACTCCGATCAACCCGGGCCGGCCAACGCCGGCCCGACACCCGCGCCAGGACTTTCATCCCGACATCATGTCAGGAGGGGATTGCCACGCGTATCGATACGGATTCACTGACTCGTATTCGGGAACAGACATGAACAGTTTTCGCAACTTATTCGGCCAGATCGACGATCTCATCGCCGCGGTCGAAGATTTCTTTGTCATTGCAATTCACGGCGCCATCGCCCTCATGGTGATGCTCTCGGTCATCCTGCGCTACGTCTTCAACGATCCATTGACCTGGGGCGAGGAACTGATCGTCGCCATGCTCACCTGGATGGTCTTCATCGGCGCGGCCGCCGCCGTGCGCTCGCAAATGCATATCCGCATCGACGTCATGGCGCCGGTCTTCCGCATGCCCAAGTTCACCTGGGTCAACGTGCTGACCGTCTTCATGGGCATCGTCATCATGGGCACCATGGTCTATGGCTGCATCGAACAGGTACTGCAGGAACTGGTGGTGGACTCGCCGATGATGGGCGTCTCCAAAGCCTGGTTCGCCGTCGCCATGCCGATCGGACTGGTGCTGATGATCATCCACGCGCTGCGCGTCTGGATGGACGAGGGCGCCGCCCCGGTCTTCCGCGGCGAAACCGAGGTCGTGATCATGAAGGAAGGCGGTGCCCAATGACCATTCTCATCCTGAGTTTCGTCTTCCTGCTGCTGATCGGATTGCCGATCGCCCTCGCCATGATGGGCTCGGCAATGCTCGTCATCGGCCTCGAAGGCATCCCGCTGTCGCTCGTCGCCCAGCGCGTCGTCACCGGCGTCCAGTCTTTCCCGCTACTGGCGATCCCGCTATTCACGCTGGCCGGTTCACTGATGAATGACTCTGGCATCAGCGAGCGCCTGTTCGGCTTCACCCGCGCCTTCATCGGCCACATCCGCGGCGGCATCGCCCATACCGTCGTCGTCGGCGAGATCTTCCTCTCCGGCATTTCCGGCTCCTCGGTCGCCGACTGCTCGGCGCTCTCGCGCGTGTTCGGCTCCGAATTCAAGCGCTCCGGTTATGACGGCGGTTTCGGCGCCGCCCTCTGCGCGGCTGCGGCGACGCTCGGTCCGATCATCCCGCCCTCGACGCTGATGGTCATCTACGCCTGGCAGGCCAACATCTCGCTCGGCGACCTCTTCTGGGCCGGCCTGTTGCCGGGTCTGCTGATGGCCGGCGGCATGATGCTCGTCGTCGGCTGGGTGTCGCACAAGCGCCAGTTCCCCAAGGACGCGGCCTTCGCCTGGAGCCGCCTGGCCTCGTCGTTCCGCGAAGCCGTGTGGGCGCTGTTCATGCCGATACTGATTCTTGGCGGTTTCCGCGCCGGCATCTTCACCGCCACCGAGATCGCCGCCGTCGCCGCCTTCTATTCGCTGATCGTCGGCCTCTTCGTCTACAAGACGCTGAAATGGACGCACGTCCCGACCATCCTGCTGCAGACGGCAAAGGAAACGGCGGTGATCCTGCTGATCGTCGCGGCCGCGTCGCCGTTCAGTTGGTACATCGGCATCGCCCAGGCGCCGCAGATGCTCACCGAAGCACTGACGCAGGCTACCGACAAGCCCTGGGTCGTCCTGATCCTGCTCAACTTCATCCTGCTGGCGCTCGGCTGCTTCATGGAGACGATCGCGATCATGATCATCCTGGTGCCGATCCTGATCCCCGTGCTGACCCAGTACCAGATCGACCTCGTGCATTTCGGCATCGTCCTGCTGGTCAACCTGACCATCGGCCAGATCCATCCGCCGGTCGGCATCCTGCTCTTCGTCGCCCAGTCGGTGACCAAGGTGCGTTTCGGCCAGATCGCGCGAGAAGTATTGCCCTTCGTCGGCGTGCTGCTGATCGTCCTGATCGTGCTGACCTACGTGCCCTGGGTCTCGCTGTGGCTGCCGCACGCCCTCAAGTAACGCAAAACGTTTTCAGACTTTGGAGACCATGATGCTGCAAGTAAAAATGACGGAAGCCTTCAAGATGAGCTTCCTGGACACACCGATCCCCGACATCGGCGATGACGACGTACTGATCCGGATGAAGCGCGTCGGCGTCTGCGGTTCGGACATCCAGATCTACCACGGCAAGCACAAGTACATGAGCTTCCCGGTGGTGCAGGGACACGAAGGCGCCGGTGTCGTCGCCAAGGTCGGCAGCAAGGTGACCGGATTCAGGGAAGGCGACAAGGTCACCGTCCAGCCGCAGGTCTTCTGCGGTGAATGCGCGCCCTGCCGTAGCGGCCACCCCAACGTCTGCAAGAACCTCAGGGTCTACGGCGTCCATACCGGCGGCATGTTCTCGGAATATTTCGCGGCCCCTGCCTCGAAGGTGCTGCGCCTGCCCGAGACGATGAGTTTCGACGAAGGCTCGCTGGTCGAACCGACGGCGGTGGCGACCGGCGCCATCCGGCGTTGCGGCAACATCACCGGCACCAATGTCGTCGTCCTTGGCGCCGGCACGATCGGCAACCTCGTCGCGCAAGTCGCCGTCGCCTCCGGCGCGCGCAAGGTCGTCATCACCGACATCAACCCGACCCGTCTCGCCATCGCCCGCGACTGCGGCATCCACGCCTGCATCGACACGCGCGGCCGCAAGCTCAAGGACGTCATCATGGAAGAGTTCGGCGAGAACGAAGCCGACATCATCATCGACTGCGCCGGCGTCAAGGCGATCTTCAACGAAGCCGTCGCCGCCGCGCGCTGCTCGTCGAAGCTCGTCATCGTCGCCAACTACAAGGAACCGGTCGAGGTCGAACTGCCGCTCTTCCAGCGCCGCGAGGTCGACATGCTCGGCATCATGATGTACCTGCGCGAGGACTTCCAGCGGGCGATCGACCTGATGACGCAAAAGAAGATCGACACCTCGCGACTGATCAGCGACCACTTCAACATCCGCCAGATGGAAGCCGTCTACCCGCACATCGACACCCATCCGGAAAGCGTCATGAAGGTTGTCATCGACATCGGCGAATGAGCCTTCGCGCGCTACGTCACACACGATTTACCAGGAGAACGCAATGAGTTTGAGCAACGAAAGGAAGCGCTTCCTTGAAGAGACCTGCCTCGGGCTGCGTCGGGATCTGATCAAGCTGCTGTTCGGCATCCAGACCGGGCATCCGGGCGGATCGCTGTCCTCGACCGAGATCATGACGACGCTATATTTCGAAAAGCTGCGCGTCGATCCGAAAAACCCGAAGGATCCGAACCGCGACCGCTTCATCCTCGGCAAGGGCCACGCCGCGCCGATGCTGTACATGATCCTCGCCGCCCGCGGCTTCTTCCCGCAGGACGACCTCGTCACCCTGCGCCAGCTCGACAGCCACCTGCAGGGACATCCCTGCGCGAAGAAAACCTGCGGCGTCGAGCTCTCGACCGGACCGCTCGGTCTCGGTCTGCCGGCCGGCCTCGGCATGGCCATGGCGGCCAAGCTCGACGGACACGATTACCGCACCGTCGTGCTGATGGGCGACGGAGAACTGCAGGAAGGCATCGTCTGGGAAGCCGCGATGTCAGCTTCCAAGTTCGCCGCCGACAACCTGCTCGTCATCGTCGACAACAACGGCGTGCAGCTCGACGGCACCGTCAGCGAAATCATGCCGATGGGCGACATCCCCGCCAAATGGCGCTCGTTCGGCTGGAACGTCATCGAGATCGACGGCCACTGTGTCGAAGCGATCGCCGACGCGGTCGACCTGGCGGCCACCGTCAAGGGTGTGCCGACGGTGATCGTCGCCAAGACCGTCAAGGGCAAGGGCGTCTCCTTCATGGAAGGCAAGAGCGCCTGGCACGGCAAGCCAATCGGCAAGGAAGAATATGCGAATGCGATGAAGGAACTGGGGGTGACGGTATGAGCACGATTATGACAAACACGAAAAGAGCGATCCGCGACGTCTATGGCGAGACGCTCGCGCAACTGGGACGCGAGAATCCGGACATCGTCGCACTCGATGCCGACGTCGGCAGCTCGAGCAAGAGCATCGTCTTCGGCAAGGAATTCCCGAAACGCTACTACAACGTCGGCGTCGCCGAGGCCAACATGGTGGCGATGGCCGCCGGCCTCGCCACCGCCGGCAAGATTCCCTTCGCCAACACCTTCGCCGCCTTCATGGTGCTGCGCGCTGCCGATCCGGTGCGCAGCCTGATCGCCTACACCGGCCTCAACGTCAAGCTCGCCGGCACCTACGCTGGCCTGTCGGATTCGTATGACGGCGCCAGCCACCACGCCATCGCCGACATCGCCTTCATGCGCGCGCTGCCGAACATGACGGTGGTCTCGGTCTCCGACCCGGTCGAGGCGGAACTGGCGACGCGCGCGGTCGCCGCCTACAAGGGCCCGGTCTATCTACGCCTGAGCCGCGCCGAAGTGCCGGTGATCCTCGACAAGGCGAGCTACAACTTCGAGATCGGCAAGGGCGTGACGCTCGTCGAGGGCAAGGACCTGACCATCGTCGCCACCGGCTACATGCTGATCAAGGCGCTCGAAGCCGCCGAGATTCTCGCCAAGCGCGGCATCCAGGCGCGCGTCGTCAATATCCACACGATCAAGCCGATCGATGCCGCCTTGCTGATCCGCTGCGCGCAGGAAACCGGCGCCGTCGTCACCGCCGAGGAACACAACGTCTACGGCGGCCTAGGCAGCGCCGTCGCCGAAGTGCTGACCCGGCAATGCCCGGTACCGATGGAATTCGTCGGTATCGAGGACACTTTCACCGAGTCGGGCGACTACGAGAAGCTGCTGGCGAAGTACGGCCTCAGCGCCGCCCACATTGTCAGCAAGGCCGAACTGGCTCTGCGCCGCAAAGGCTGAGCCGGAGCCGGACCCGCGGGGCAGTCGCCCCGCCGCCGGCGATGGCCGGCGCTTTGGAATGTTGAGGAGGAAATCAAGGTGCGTATCATCGTCGCTCCCGATTCATACAAAGGCAGCGTTTCGGCGCTGGGCGTAGCGCAGGCCATGGAACGCGGCATCCTGAAGATTCATCCCGATGCCGACGTACTCAAGATGCCGATCGCCGACGGCGGCGAAGGCACCGTCGAAGCGCTGGTCGCGGCCACCGGCGGCGAACTGCGCCACCAGGACGTCGCCGACCCGCTCGGCCGACGCATCCGCGCCCACTGGGGCATTCTCGGCGACGGACGTACCGCCGTCATCGAAATGGCATCGGCATCGGGCCTGCCGCTGCTTGCCAGCGCCGAGCGCGATCCGTTGCGGGCGACGACTTACGGCACCGGCGAACTCCTGCGTGCCGCACTCGACGCCGGCTTGCGCAAGATCATCATCGGCATCGGCGGCAGCGCCACCAACGACGGCGGCGCCGGCATGGCGCGCGCGCTCGGCGTGCGCTTCATCGACGCCGCCGGCAAGGAACTCCCCGACGGCGGCAGCGCCCTCGCCCGACTCGCCGCCGTCGATCTTTCCGGGATCGATCCGCGTCTTGGCGAATCCGACATCCTGGTCGCCTGCGACGTCGACAACCCGCTCTGCGGCCCGCGCGGCGCCTCGGCGGTCTTCGGCCCGCAAAAAGGCGCCACGCCGGCGCTCGTCGCCGAACTCGACGCCGCGCTCTGGCACTTCGCCACGATTGCACAGGCCGCCACCGGGCGCACCGTCGCTGAAACCGCGGGCGCCGGCGCCGCCGGCGGGATGGGCGCCGGTCTCTTGCTCTTCACCCCGGCCAAACTGCGCCCCGGCGTCGAAATCGTGCTCGATGCCGTGCGTTTCGGCGAAACAGTCAAAGGCGCCGACTTCGTCATCACCGGCGAAGGACGCACCGACTTCCAGACGGCCTTCGGCAAGGCGCCGGTGGGCGTCGCCAAGGCCGCCAAGCTTCACCGCGTACCGGTCTTCTGTCTGTCGGGCAGCCTCGGCGAAGGCGCCGACGAAACGCTCGCCCAGGGCATCGACGCGGTCATGAGCATCTGCGACCGCCCAATGGCGCTCGACGAGTGCATGGCACGCGGCGAGGAACTGATCGAAGCGGCGACGACGCGCCTGTGTCGCATTCTCCGGGCAGCGAGGCGCTGAGGCGGGAACACGTTTTCCTCCAGCGGGACGACGGCAGCAGATCGCTGCCAGGGGCGTCGCTCCGCTTTTTTTATTCGCAACCGCCCCCCTCAGCCTCGACACCGGGGCTGAGGCATTGCCGGGATCGGCGCCACATGGCCAGCATCCACCAACGGCAGGCCGCGAACGCCCCATAAAAAACGGGATCCCCTTTCAGGAATCCCGCTATTCAGTGCGCTGCACGGGCGCCGGTCAGGCGCCCGGCGCTCGGTTTCAGTGGCTGCGCACGCGCACGTCGAACGCCTGGCCGGCGATCGACACGTGGTACAGATTGCCGCCGACATCCGGGGTCGGCTCGGCCTTTGCCGGCGCGGCGGGTGCCGGTGCCGGGGCAGCAGCCTTGGCCGGATCCTTCTTCGGCACGGAGGTCTTGAAGTTGCCCTTGAGGAAGTCGATACCCTTGTTGCCCGACTTGGTCGTGAAGGCGCCAACGATGAAGATGTTTTCGTCGGTGGCCGGCAAGCCGTTGTCTTCGAGCAGCTTCTTGGCCTTCGGGATGCCCGGTTCGAGATCCTTGATCGGATCGCCCGTGAACACCGGCTTCTTGAGTTGCTCGGAAGCGATCTTGACGATCTCGGGATCCGGCGCGACCGGCGTCTTGCCGAAGTAGCCCAGCACCATGTTGCCGTAGCCGTCCGTCATCTTTTCCCACTTGCCCATCAGCACGTTGGCATAGGCCTGCTGGAAGTAGAACTGCGACACCGGCGTCACCGAGGTACCGAAACCGCCGCGCGCGACGCACTCGGCCATCGCTTCGATGACCTTCGGATAGAGGTGGAAGGTCTTCGACTCGCGCATCATCAGCGTGTTGGCCGTCAGCGCGCCGCCCGGCATCGGGCTGAAGATGACTTCGGAATCGACGCCGAGGGCCTCGGGCGGGAAGTCGTAGTCCTTGAGGCATTCCTTGGTGACGCGGTTGGCTTCCATGACCTTGTCGATGTCGATGCCAAGATCGTAATCGGTGCCCTTGAGCGCGTGCCAGAGCGAGAAGAGGTCGGGCTGCGAGGTGCCGCCGGAGAGCGGGGCGCGGGCGACGCAGACGCCGTCGCAACCGGCTTCGATCGCGGCCAGGTACTGCGCCAGGCCGGTACCGCAGGTCTCGTGGCTGTGGATCCGCAGTTCGACCTTGTCGCCGACCAGCTTGCGCGCCAGCTTGAAGGTTTCATGCACCTTGCGCGGATTCGAGGTACCCGACGCGTCCTTGAAGCAGACGCTGGTGAAAGGCACGCCGGCGTCGAGGATCTGGCGCAGCACGCCAGCATAGAATTCGGGATCGTGCGCGCCCGAGCAGCCGCGCGGCAGTTCCATCATGGTGACGACGACTTCGTGCTCGAGGCCGGCGTCGACGATGCACTTGCCGGAGTAGATCAGGTTATTGACGTCGTTCAGCGCATCGAAGTTGCGGATGCGGGTCATGCCGTGCTTCTTGAACATCTTGGCATGCAGGTCGATCATGTCGGCCGGCTGCTGTTCCAGCGCCACCACGTTGATGCCACGGGCGAGCGTTTGCAGGCGGATATCCGGACCGACCGTCTTGCGGAATTCGTCCATCATGTCGAAGGCCGATTCACCGCAGTACAGGAACGGCGCCTGGAAACGGGCACCACCGCCAGCTTCGAAGTGCGTGATGCCGGCGGCAACCGCGGCTTCGACGGCCGGCATGAAATCACGCGTAAAAACACGCGCGCCGAAGACGGACTGGAACCCGTCACGGAAAGTGGTGTCCTGGAAAAGAATTCGCTTGGTCATGACATCCTCGTAAGGTGGTTGGGAATGGTTTATGCCGGCACAGCGTCGCCCGGATTACACGCGAATCCGACACGAAGGTTCTCCCCGACCAACCGAAGGCGCGGAGGAAAACCGGGACGTTTCGGTAAACCGCAATGATCTCACAATTCCACAAATTTTTTGGGGAAAAGCGCGTTGTTACGCCGCTATCACTGCTTCCGGCGCAACAACCGGCATCCGGCGCGGCCGACGATCCCTGCCGAAATAACGCCTAGACCAGTACCACATCGGCAACCGCCACCTCGATGCGAAAACTGGCGCCGTAGCAGACCAGCTTTTTGACGCCTCGCTTCACTTCCGTGACGATGAACGAGTTTTCGAGCGAGACGCCCTGGCGCCGCGCGCGCTCGCGCACCGCCTGAAAAACCTGCTGCCGGAGTCTGACGATTCTGCCAACGTAGTGCCCGAGATCCGCATTCATTCCCGCCTACCTTCACGATTCCAAACGATCGATGCCGGAGCGACATGGCGTCCGGCACTTCAGCTTATATGGCGACGCCACGCACAAAGTTCAAGTCCCTGCGCAAAACCGAACTTCAAGCGAGCGAAGCGCTGCCGTATCATGAACGCTCATTGTCCGTGCAAGAAGCCATGAATTACCTGATCGTCGTCACCATTCTCTGGGCCTTTTCCTTCAGCCTGATCGGCCAGTACCTGGCGGGGCAGGTCGATAGCGACCTCGCCGTCCTCGTCCGTGTGCTGATCGCCACCGCCCTCTTCGTTCCCTTCACCGTCTGGCGCGGCCTGCCGGCGGCGCTGATCCGCGGCTTCTGGCTCGCCGGCGCGCTCCAGTTCGGCGTCACCTACCTCTGCCTGTACCGCAGCTTCGCCGTGCTGACCGTCCCCGAAGTCCTGCTGTTCACCGTGCTGACGCCGATCTACGTGACCCTGATCGACGACGCGCTGCAACGCCGCTTCAACCGCTGGGCGATGCTGGCGGCCGCGGTCGCCGTCGTCGGCGGCATCATCATCCGCTTCCGGCCGCTGCACGGCGACTACCTGCTCGGCTTCGTCCTGCTGCAGATCGCCAACGCCACCTTCGCCGCCGGGCAGGTCCTCTGTCGCCGCCTGCTGCTGCGCTACCCGACCGATGTGCCGATGTTCCGGCTGTTCGGGCATTTTTTCCTCGGCGCGCTGGTCCTCGCCCTGCCCTCCTGGTTGCTGTTCGGCGACGCCGCCAAGATGCCGCAGACCGCCATGCAATGGGGCGTGCTGATCTACATGGGCGTCTTCGCCACGGCGCTCGGCATGTATTGGTGGGTCAAGGGCAGCACGCAGGTCGATGCCGGCGTGCTGGCGATCATGAACGAACTGCATGTCCCGGCCGGACTGCTCGTCAATGTGCTGATCTGGAACCGCGACGCCGACCTGCAGCGGATTGCGCTGGGCGGGGTTGTCATCATGGCCTCGTTCTGGCTCAACCGCCTCGGCCGGCGCGCATCGGCACGCCTCGCCGCCTGACAGGGCACGCGAGCCCTAGCGAAACAAGCGCTTAGCCAAGCACGGTATCCATCATCATCATCAACACGAAACCGCCCATCAGACCGATCGTCGCCGGCGTCTGATGGCCGTTGCGGTGGGTTTCGGGGATGACTTCGTGCGAGACGACAAAGATCATGGCGCCGGCCGCCAGCCCAAGACCGGTCGGATAGGCCGTCGCCCAACCGCTGGACAGACCGATGCCGAGCAGGGCGCCAAGCGGCTCGACCAGCCCCGACGCGGCGCCAAGCAACACGGCGCGGCCGGTGCGCGGATCGACGGTGCGCAGCGCCAAGGCCACGGCCAGCCCCTCGGGAATGTCCTGCAAGGCGATCGCCAACATCGTCGGCAGCCCGACCGCCAAATCGTTGTGGGCAAAACTGACGCCGATCGCCATGCCCTCGGGCAGGTTGTGCAAGGCGATCGCGAACACGAACAGCCAGACCCGGCCATAGCGCTCGTTGCCGGGACCGCAGGGACCCGTCGAAGGATGCATGTGCGGCGTGAAGCGTTCGAGGCCGAGCATCAACATGACGCCGAGCGCCATGCCGAAGGCGACGAGACCGGTCCCCGGCAGCTTGCTGCCGAGAATCTCTGTACCGGCGGCAATACCCGGCAGGATCAGCGAAAAAGCGCTGGCGGCCAGCATCATGCCGGCCGCCATGCCGAGCATGCTGTCCTCGACCTTCTGCGAAATGCCGCGCATGCCGAAGGCCGGCAAGGCCCCGAGCGCCGTCGCGCCGGCCGCCGCCAGCCCGCCCAGCAGCGCCCTTTCGAAACCGGGCGGCGCTTCGCCGGCGAAGAAACGGACGAGGCTCTGCGCCACCAGCGCCGCCATCGCCAGGATCGTCAACGCCAACATCCCGGCGGCGAGGCGGTTGGCGTTGACGTAGGCGCGCAAGCTGTCGATACGGTTTGACGGCGGAGATTGCCGAGGAGAATCGATCATGGATGTTCCGGAACAGTCATGGACAATCGGATCACTCTCTGACCCCGCCGGCCATCCCCGGTTCCGGGCCGATCAGTCGAACCGGCGCAAATGAATGGCCACCGACAGGATCGCTCCGAGCCAGCCCAGCGTGACGCCGACCGCCGTCAGCGCGGCGACGCCGACCGCCGACAAGCCGTGCGGCGAAAAATCCTGGCCATAGAGCGAGATCAGTTCGGCCAGCGGTTCAGCCAACAGGTAGGCGCCGCTGCCGACGAGCAGTGCTGCGAACAAACCGCCGAGCGCCCCCTGCAGGGCGCCGAAATAGAGGAAGGGGCGACGGATGAAGGTATTGGTCGCGCCGATCAATTTGGCCACCTCGATTTCCGCCGACTGCGCCAGGATCTGCAGGCGGATCGTGTTGAAGGTCACGGCCACGAGCGCCCCGGCGAACAGCGAGGCAAGCAGCGTCAGCGACAATTTGCCGATGCGGAGGAAGGCATTGAACCGCCGCACCCAGGCCGAGTCGAGCTGGACGTGGGCGACCTTCGGCCAGGCGGAGAACGATTTGGCCATCGCCTCCAGCGTTTCCGCGCGCGTATCGGCCGGCTCGACGATAAAGGCGTCGGGCAGTGGATTGCGCGGCAGGCTGGCGATGATTTCGGCCATGCCCTCGCTCGCCTGCAAGCGCTTCAGCGCCTCCTCGCGCGAGACGAAACGCCAGTTAACGGCCTTGGTTTCGCGCAGCCGCGACTCGATCTCGGCAACGTCCTTCTTGCCGGCCTCGGCGACCATGAAAATGCTGATCTGCTGGACGCCGGAGGCACCGTCGGTCAGGCCGCGCAGGTTGTCGAGCACCACCCAGCCGGCGCTCGGCAGGGCCAGCGCGGTGCCAATGACGATCAGCGACAGGATCGTGTTGAGCGGCGAAGCGCCCAGCCGGCGCAAGGCATCGCGCCAGGCCGTGGCATGCTGATGGAGAAATTGCCTCATAGCGCGTCTCCGTCGGCGCCCGACAGGCGACCGTGTTCGAGCCGCAGCACGCGCGGCCCCAGGTGCTTCATCCACTGCGGATCGTGCGTAGCCAGGATGACCGTCACGCCGACCTGATGGAAGGCCTGGAAGATATCGAGGATGTCGGCGGCCGTATCGCTGTCGAGATTGGCGGTCGGTTCGTCGGCGAGCAGGATCGCCGGCCGGTTGACGACGGCACGGGCGATCGCCAGGCGTTGCTGTTCGCCACCCGACAAGGCAATCGGAAACGCCTTCTCACGCGCCTGCAGCCCCACCTTGTCGAGCGCGGCGCGCGCCCGGCGCGCAGCCTCCTTCGGCGCCAGGCCGATGATCGCCAGCGGCAGCAGCACATTGTCGAGGACGCTGCGGTCGAACAGCAGCTTCTGATCCTGGAAGATCAGGCCGAAATTGCGTCGCAGATAGGGGATCGCCCCACGCCGCAAAGACGCGAGGTTCTGACCGTTCACGATGATGCTGCCCGAGGTCGGGCGCTCGATCGCGGCGAGCAAACGGACCAGCGTCGTCTTGCCGGCACCGGAGTGCCCGGTGATGAACACCATCTCGCCGTCCTCGATCGCAAAACTGACATCGCGCAGGGCGGTCAGCCCTTCGGAATAGCGTTTGCAGACAGCGTTGGCGATGATCATGATCAGGCCTGCGATTGATCGAACAGCGCATCGACGAAGTCCCGCGCCACAAACGGCCGCAGATCGTCGATGCCTTCGCCGACGCCGATGAAGCGGATCGGCTTCGGACACTGCCGGGCGATGGCGGCGACGACGCCGCCCTTGGCGGTGCCGTCAAGTTTGGTGACGACAAGCCCGGTAACGGCGATCGACTTGTCGAAGGCCTTGACCTGCGCCAACGCGTTCTGCCCGAAATTGGCGTCGAGCACCAGCAGCGTCTCGTGCGGCCCGGTCGGATCGGCCTTCTGGATGACGCGGCGCACCTTGGCGATTTCTTCCATGAGATGCAGCTGCGTCGGCAGGCGGCCGGCGGTGTCGGCGAGCACGATGTCGATGCCACGCGCCCGTGCGGCCGAGATCGCGTCGAAGATGACGGCGGCCGGATCGCCGGCTTCCTGGGCAATGACTGTGACATTGTTGCGCTCGCCCCAGGTCTGCAACTGCTCGCGCGCGGCAGCGCGGAACGTATCGCCGGCGGCAAGCAGGACCGACAGTCCCTGCGACTGGAAATGCTTGGCCAGCTTGCCGATCGAAGTCGTCTTGCCGGCGCCGTTGACGCCGGCGATCATGATGATGAACGGCCGGTGGCTGCCGACGTCGAGTGGCTGCTCCAGCGGCAGCAGGAGTTCGTGCAAGGCATCGGCAAGTGCCTGCTGGATGCCTTCGGGCGTGTCGATCGACTCGCGCCGGGCGCGCTCCTTGAGGCTTTCGAGCAGATGTTCGGTGGCGTCGAGACCGACGTCGCTGGTCAGCAGCAATGCCTCGAGTTCCTCGAGCAATTCGTCATCGACCTTGCCGCGCGCGAAAATCGACTTGAGCCGGCCGCCAAGCTGCGCCCGCGTACGCGCCAACCCGACCTTGAGCCGCTCGCGCCAAGAATTCTCGGCCGGCGCGGTCGACGCCGGGGCATCGACGGACTTTTTGAAGAAACTAAACATGGGGGAAAATTGTCTGTGAATACCGGAAGAATGGGGCGATGGTAAGATGCCGAGCCCCGGAAGTTCCGGGAAATTCTAACAGAAGGTATTGACTTCAATGCGAGAACTCCGACGAATCGGCTGGTGGGGCACCTTGCTGGCGGCCCTGATGGCAGCCCTGTCGGCGACGCCAGCGGCGTTCGCCAATCCCTACGAAAAACAGCTGGCCAACGGCTTGCGCGTGATCGTCAAGGAAGACCACCGCGCCCCGACCGCAGTGCATATGGTCTGGTACCGGGCCGGCAGCATGGACGAGACGAACGGCACGACCGGCGTCGCGCACCTGCTCGAACACATGATGTTCAAAGGCACGCCGAGCATCGGCGCGGGCGAATTCAGCCGCCTCGTCGCCGCCGCCGGCGGACGTGACAATGCTTTCACCAGCAAGGACTTCACCGCCTACTTCCAGCAAGTGCCGAAGCAGAAGCTCGAGCAGATGATCCAGCTCGAAGCCGATCGCATGCGTCACCTCAACCTCGACCCGAAGGAATTCGAACAGGAGATCAAGGTCGTCATGGAAGAGCGTCGCCTGCGCACCGACGACCAGCCGCAGGCGCGGCTCTTCGAACAGATGGGCGCCGTCGCTTTCCAGGCGCACCCTTACCGGGTTCCGGTGATCGGCTGGATGAACGATCTCGAAGCGATGACGGTCCAGGACGCCCGCGACTGGTACGAGCGCTGGTACGAACCGAACAATGCCTTTGTCGTCATCGTTGGCGACGTCGATCATGACGACGTCTTCCGGCTCGCGGAAAAATACTACGGCCCGCTGGCGGCGCGCCCGTTGCCGGCACGCAAGCCGCAGGTCGAGCCGACGCAGACCGGCACCCGCCGGCTGACGGTGAAGGCGCCGGCAGAACTGCCGGTTGTCGTCATGGCCTACAAGGTGCCCGTGGTGCGCGACGTCGAGAAGGACGTCGATCCCTACGCGCTGGAAATGCTCGCCGCCATTCTCGACGGACACGACGCGGCGCGCTTCTCGCGGCGGCTGGTGCGCGAACAGCGCCTCGCCGTCAGCGCCGGCACCGGCTACGACGCCACCTCGCGCGGCCCCGGCCTGTTCTACCTGCTCGGTTCGCCGAGCGAAGGCAAGACGCCGGCCGAACTGGAAAACGGATTCCGCACCGAGATCGCCCGCATCGTCGCCGACGGCGTCTCGACCGAAGAGCTCGCCCGCGCCCGGGCGCAACTCGTCGCCAACCAGACTTACAAACTCGATTCGATGTTCGCCCAGGCCATGGAAATCGGACAGCTCGAAACCTCCGGCGTCCCCTACACGGCGAACAAGCGACTGATCGAAAAGCTGCAGGAAGTCACGGCCGAGCAGGTGCAGGCCGCCGCCAAGAAATACTTCGTCGACGACCAGCTGACGGTCGCCGAACTCGATCCCCAGCCGCTGCCCGACACGCCGCGTCGCCGTCCGGCCGCCACCCGCCATTGAAAGCATTGAGATGAAGCTCAGACACCTCCTGTCCGCACTCTGCCTCTGCCTGCTGGCCACGCTGGCGCAGGCCGGCGTGAACATCCAGCACTGGGTGGCGCCTTCGGGCGTGCGGGTCTATTTCGTCGAGAACCACGACCTGCCGATGCTCGACGTCCAGATCGACTTCGCTGCCGGCACCGCCTACGACCCGTCCGGCAAGCCCGGCGCCGCTTCGCTGACGCAGGCATTGCTCGACCTCGGCGCCGGCGACATGGACGAAACGGCGATCTCGAACCGTCTGGCCGATCTCGGCGCGCTGCTCTCCACGAACGTGGACATGGATCGCGCCTCGGTCAGCCTGCGCACGCTGTCGGCCGCCGACAAGCGCGAGCCGGCGCTCGACATCCTGCGTGCCGTGCTCGTCAGCCCGCGTTTCGACGACGACATCTTCGTCCGCGAACAGGCGCGCGCCGTCGCCTCGCTCAAGGAAGCGCTGACGCGCCCCGAATCGATCGCCAGCAAGAACTTCTGGGCGCTGATGTATCCGGGCCACCCCTACGGCGTCCACGCCGAACCGGAGAAACTCGCCGCCCTCAAGCGCACTGACTTGCTCGATTTCTACCGCAGCCATTTCACCGCCGCCCGCGCCATCGTCTCGATCGTCGGCGACATCGACCGGGCACAGGCCGAAGCGCTCGTCCAGAAACTGAGCGCCGACCTGCCGAAAGCCGAGGCACTGCCGTCCTTGCCGGCGCCGACGCTGCCGAAAGCGGGCGAGAAGCGGATCGCCCATCCGTCGGCCCAGGCCCACCTGCTGCTCGGTCTGCCGACGATCCGCCGCGGCGATCCCGATTTCTTCCCGCTCCTGGTCGGCAACTACACGCTCGGCGGCGGCGGTTTCGTCTCGCGACTGATGAAGGAAGTGCGCGAGAAACGCGGCTACGCCTACAGCGTCTATAGCTACATCATGCCGCTGGCGCAGCCGGGACCGTTCCAGATCGGCCTGCAGACCAAGAAGGCGCAAGTGGGCGACGCGCTCAAGGTGACGCGCCAGGTGCTCGCGACCTTCCTCGCCGAAGGACCGAGCGAGACCGAATTGCAGGCCGCCAAGCAGAATCTGGTCGGCAGTTTCCCGCTGCGCCTCGACAGCAACCGCAAGATCCTCGACAACGTCGCGGCGATCGGTTTCTACGGACTGCCGCTCGACTACCTCGACCGCTACACCGAGAAGGTCGAGCAGGTCAGCATTGCCGACATCAAGGCCGCCTTTGCCCGCCGCGTGCGCCCGCAAAATCTCGTCACCTTGATCGTCGGCGCGGAGTAGGCGTGAATTCGGTTCGCATCATCGGCGGCGAATGGCGCCGCCGCGTCCTGCGCTTTCCCGATTCGGAAGGCTTGCGGCCGACGCCCGACCGCGTGCGCGAGACGCTGTTCAACTGGCTGGGCCAGGATCTCGACGGGCGCCACTGCCTCGATCTCTTCGCCGGCAGCGGCGCGCTCGGCTTCGAAGCCGCCTCGCGCGGGGCCGCCTCGGTGACCATGGTCGAAGCCTCGCCCAAGGTCTTCGCCGCGCTCGAGGCCAACGCAAAAATGCTGAACGCGTCAGGCCGCTTGCGAACGATCCGCGCAGATGCGGTAAAATTCGCCTCTTCTCTTTCCGGCGAGGCCCCGCGCTTCGACGTGCTGTTTCTCGATCCGCCCTACAAGCAGGGCTGGCTCGAACGGCTGGCGCCGCTGCTATCGCGGCTGATGGCCGACGACGGCGCGATCTACGTCGAAGCCGAGCAGGCGCTGGATTCGCTGGGAGACTGGCAAACGGTGCGCAGCGGGCGTGCCGGTCAGGTTTTTTATCATTTAATGCGGAGCGGCACTACCAATGGCGCTGAATAAGCGGGTGGCAATCTACGCGGGAACCTTCGACCCGATCACCCAAGGTCACGAAGACATCGCGCGGCGAGCATCCGGACTCTTCGACCACGTCATCGTCGCCATCGCGGCGAGCCTGTCGAAACGACCTTTTTTCACGCTCGAGGAGCGGGCCGAGATGGCGCGGGAAGTGCTGGCGCCGTACAAGAACATTGAAGTCGCCTCCTTCGACGGCCTGCTCATGGACTTTCTCCATGAAAAGGGCGCCAAGGTCATCCTGCGCGGCCTGCGCGCCGCTTCGGACTTCGAATACGAATTCCAGATGGCCGGGATGAACCGCAACCTCTTCCCCGAGGTCGAAACCATGTTCCTGACGCCGAGCGAGCAATTCACCTTCATTTCGGCGACCTTCGTCCGCGAAATCGCGCTGCTCGGCGGCGACGTCAGCAAGTTCGTGCACCCGAGCGTGGGCGCACGACTCAACAAAAAAGTGACGGCCACGCAAGCCGCCTGATCATCCTCTAGGAGAAATTGTCATGTCCCTGATCATTACCGACGAGTGCATCAACTGCGACGTCTGCGAACCGGAGTGCCCGAACGAGGCGATCTCGCAAGGCGACGAAATCTACCAGATCGATCCGGGCAAATGCACGGAATGCGTCGGTCACTACGACACGCCCCAGTGCGTGGACGTCTGCCCGGTCGATTGCATCCAGAAGGACGAAAACAACGAAGAAAGCAAGGACCAGCTCTGGGTGAAGTTCGAGCGCCTGACCGGCAAGTCGCGCTGATCCTGGCTGATCCCCGTTTTTCCGGCCGTCGCCTGACGGCCGAAAGACGACGCCGCTCCGCTGCGAGCGGCGTTTTATTTTCTCGCCGTCGAAACTACTTCTGGCAGTGCGGACAGTAGAAAGTACTGCGCCCGCCCTGGCGGATCACGCGCACCGGATGACCGCAGACCGTGCACGGCTGACCGGCGCGGCCATAGACGGCACAACTCAACTGAAAGCTGCCGGCGCCGCCGTCGCTATGAACGTAGTCGCGCACGCTGCTGCCACCGGCGGCAATCGCGCGCATCAGCGTGTCCCGCACCGCCCCGACCAGTCGCTCGCATTGCGGCCGGGTCAGCCGGCCGGCCGGCCGGCGCGGCGAGATGCCGGCGATGAAAAGGCTTTCGGCGGCATAGATGTTGCCGACGCCGACGATCAGATGGCTATCCATCAGGGTCGTCTTGATCGGCGCCGTCTTGTCGCGCGTCGCGGCATGCAGCCAGGCGCCGTCGAAGGCCGCCGACAAGGGCTCGATCCCCTGCGAGGCGAGCAGCGGATGCTGCTCGACCGCGCTCCCCGGCTGCCAGACCAGCGTGCCGAAACGGCGCGGATCGCGAAACCGCAGCACCTCGCCAGACAGGACGAAATCGACGTGATCGTGCTTCTGCGGCGGATCGCCGAGCGACACCATGCGCAGGCTGCCCGACATGCCCAGATGCAGGATCAGCCAACCGCCGCCGGACCGGCTCTCGCAGTCGAAGAGCAGATATTTGCCGCGCCGGGCGATGGCATCGACACGCAGGCCGGCGAGACGATCGGCCAGCGCGGGCGGCAACTCATGGCGAAGTTTCGGACATCGAAACACCACCCGCCGGAATCGTTGGCCGACAAGATGGGGCAGCAAACCGAGGCGGCTGACTTCGACTTCGGGCAGTTCCGGCATTGATGCTCCTTGAGAAACCCAATAACATGCAAGCTCCACGGGCGATTCGGCGGCAACGCCACGTCGCCGGGCTTGACCAGACTAAACCATTTGGACGCACATCGCTCTAACCGGTTCCGGCATCCGGGCGATTGAAGGACTCCATGAACGCATTTCGTGTCGCATTTCGCGTCAACTTCCGCCAAACCCGACTGACTGTCCTCGCGATAGCGCTTGCGACGGGCGTCAGCCTTGCCGCCGCCGCGGACGACACGACGACGCACCGCAAGCGCCCGGTCCGCAGCGAACGAGCGGTCGCGGCCACCGTTGTCGAACCCGGGGCGACCGACGCCAGCCCGTCGATCGGACAAGTCGTGTTCCAGGTGCTGCTCGGCGAAATCGCCCTGCGCCGCGGCGAAGCGCCGCTGGCCGCCACCGCCTATGCCGACCTGGCGCTCAAGACGCAGGACCCGAAACTGCTCGAACGCACCGTCGAAATCGCCGGCTTCACGCGCCGTTTCGACCTCGCGCTGCAAGCCGCGCAACGCTGGGTCGAGGTCGAACCCGACTCGAAGCAGGCGCCGCTCATGCTTGCCAGCGTCATGATCATGTCGAACCAGACGGAAAACCTGCCGGCGCTGCTCATTCGCATGCTCGAACAGGATCGGGCCGCGCTCGGCGACAACCTGCTCGGACTGAACCGCATGCTGGCGCGCCTGCCCGACCGGGTCAGCGCCTTCCACATCATCGAACGCGTCGGCCGCGCCTTCCCCGATCAGGCCGAAGCCCACTACGCGATCTCGGTCGCCGCCGCCGGCGCCGGGCAGCAGGAGCGCGCGCGCGCCGAAGCGCGGCGAGCGCTGGAAGACCGCCCGGACTGGGAGATCGCCGCCCTGCTCCACGCCCAACTGCTGACGCGCTTGTCGCCGGTCGAATCGATCGATTTCCTGCAGGGATTCGCCGATCGGTATCCGAAAGCCCGCGACGTGCGCATGCAACTGGCACGGCTTCTGGTCGGCCAGAAGCGCTACGACGACGCGCGCCGGCAATTCAACGCCGTCCTCGACCTCTCGCCCGACAGCGCCGACGCGCTCTTCTCGCTGGGCATCCTGGCGCTGCAGCAGAACGATCTCGACGAGGCCGAGAAGCAATTCAAGCGTTTCCTCGCCTCCCCCGCCACCGACAAGAACTACGCCTACTTCTTCCTCGGCCAGATTGCCGAAGAACGCGGCAAGAGCGCCGAAGCGCTCGGCTACTACGCCCAGCTGACCGGCGGCGAGCACTACGTTCAGGCACGTTTGCGCGGCGCGCGCCTGCTGATCGACCAGGGACGCTTCGACGAAGCGCAACGCCTGCTGGCGTCGGCCAAAGCGAGCTCCGCCGACGAGCGCACGCAACTCGCCATTGCCGAAGCCGGCCTGCTGCGTGACGCCAAGCAGTCCCAGCAAGCCTTCGATCTGCTCGACGCGCTGCTGGCAAAGCAGCCGGACCAGCCCGACCTGCTCTACGAATCGGCCTTGCTGGCCGAGAAACTCGGCAACATCCCGCTGATGGAAACCCGCCTGCGCCGCCTGATCGAACTGCGGCCGGACAGTGCCCAGGCTTACAACGCCCTCGGTTATTCGCTGGCCGACCGCAACGAGCGCCTGGCGGAAGCGCGCGAACTGATCGAAAGGGCGCTCAAGCTCTCGCCGGAGGACTATTTCATCCTCGACAGCATGGGTTGGGTTCTTTTCCGCCAGGGCGACCTGGCCGGCGCGCTCGATTACCTGCAACAGGCCTACGCCCGGCGCGACGACCCCGAGATTGCCGCCCACATCGGCGAGGTTCTGTGGGCGCAGGGACGCCCCGAGGATGCCAGGAAAATGTGGTTGGAAGCACAAAAAAAACACCCCGCGAATGAAGCGCTGAGCGAGGTCATCAAGAAGTTCCTGCCCTGATCGCCCCGATGTCCGCTCGATCCTTTCTCGCCGCGCTCGCCGGTGCCGCCGCCCTGCTCCTGCTCGTTTCCGGCTGCGCGTCGCTGACGCCGGCGCCCGTCCCGCCCCCACCGCGGGATGCGCTGGCCGCGTTCTCGCTCGAAGGACGGTTTGCGCTGAATCACGAAGCGAAGAGCTATTCGGGCCGCATCAGTTGGACCTACCGCCCGAACACCAGCGAATTGCTGCTGTCGTCTCCCTTTGGGCAGGGCTTGGCCGAAATCGTCACCGACGCCGACGGCGCCCGCCTGACCGGCAGCGACGGTCGCATCCGCACTGCGCCGGACGCCGAAACACTGACGCGCGAAGTCCTCGGCTATCCCCTGCCGCTGAAACAACTGGCGGACTGGGTACGCGGCCGCACCCCCCCGGGGAGCGGCCGGCTCGACCCGCTTGGACGGGTGCTGTCGCTGCAACAGGACGGCTGGCAGATCGATTACGGCTATGGCGACGACGCGCCCGGCTCGCCACCGATGCGAATCATCGCCCGGCAGGGCGAACACGTCGAACTGCGCGTCTTCGTTGACGCCTGGCACAGTCTTTCCCCCGAAGAGGCCCACCCTTGACGCCCCGATCCTCCTGGGACTGGCAGAGCGCGTATCCCGCGCCGGCCAAACTCAACCTGTTCCTGCACGTCACCGGCCGCCGCGCCGACGGCTACCACCTGCTGCAAACGCTGTTCCGCTTCGTCGATCACGGCGACACCCTGCGTTTTGCCCGGCGCGATGACGGCCAGTTGCGCCTGACCCAACCGCTGCCCGGCGTCCCGCCGGAAAGCGACCTCTGCATCCGGGCCGCGCGCCTGCTGCAGGACGCGACCGGCTGCCGCCTCGGTGCCGATATCGAGGTCGTCAAACGCCTGCCGATGGGCGGCGGTCTCGGCGGCGGCAGTTCGGACGCCGCCACCGTCTTGCTCGCGCTCAACCACCTGTGGGGACTCGGACTCCCGCGCCAACGGCTGCAAGCCCTCGGCCTGACGCTCGGCGCCGATGTGCCGCTCTTCATTTTCGGCAAGAACGCGTTCGGCGAAGGCATCGGCGAAGCGCTTCAACCGGTCGAGCTGCCGCCGTCATGGTTCGTCGTGCTCGAACCGCCGGTGCAAGTGCCTACCGCCGCGATCTTCACCTCCCCCGAACTCTGCCGCGATACGCCGGCCATCCGCGCCGCCGACTGGCGTCCGGGATTCGGGCACAACGATCTCGAAGCGGTGGCGGTCGCGCGCTTTCCGGAAGTAGGCGAGAGCCTGCGCTGGCTGGCAGGCTTCGCGCCGGCACGCATGACCGGCTCGGGCGCCTGCGTCTTCGCCGAATTCACCGACGCAGCGCAAGCCCGCGCCGTCCTCGCCGACCTGCCGGCGTCGATGCGCGGCTGGGCGGCACCGGGCCTCGCCGAACATCCCTTATGTGCATTGGCCGACTGAAAGGCATGACTCATGTTTGAACTTCCTTTCGTTTTCTCGCGACTCCCTGACATCCACTTCGGCGCAGGCACCCTCGCCCGCCTGCCGGGGCTGCTGCGCGCACGCGGCGACACGACCCTGCTCGTCACCGGCGGCGCCTCCTTCCGTCAATCGCCCGCTTTCGACACACTGATGCAGGGCTTGCACGATGCCGGCGTGGCGGTCGAACAGGTCTCGGTCGCGGGCGAGCCCTCGCCGGATTTCGTCGACACGGTCAGCGCGCGTTTCCGCGCCGAAGCGCCGGCCTCCGTCGTCAGCATCGGCGGCGGCAGCGCCATCGACGCCGGCAAGGCGATCTCGGCCATGCTGACGCAGGAAGGATCGGTACGCGACTTCCTCGAAGGCCAGGAGACGCGCCGCCATGACGGCCGCAAACGCCCCTTCATCGCCGTCCCGACCTCCTCGGGCACCGGCGCCGAGGCGACCAAGAATGCCGTCCTCAGCGCCGTCGGCCCGAACGGCTTCAAGAACTCGCTGCGCCACGACAACTTCATGCCGGATGTCGCCCTCGTCGACCCGGCGCTGACGCTCGGCTGTCCGCCGGCGGTGACCGCCGCCTGCGGCCTTGACGCGCTGACGCAACTGCTCGAAGCCTACGTCTCGACCAAGGCCTCGCCACTCACCGACGCCCTCGCCTGGAGCGGTCTCGACGCCTTTGCCGCCGGATTCCTGCGCGCTTGCGAAAACGGCGCCGACGATCTCGACGCGCGCAGCCGCATGGCCTACGCCGCGCTGGTCTCGGGCATCGTCCTGTCACAGGCCGGCCTCGGCCTCGTACACGGCTTCGCCGGACCGATCGGCGGACGCTGCACGATGCCGCACGGCGAAGTCTGCGGCACCCTGCTCGGCGAGACGACGCGCCGCACCCTCGCCGCGCTGTCGGCCGACGGCGAACGCCAGCGTCTCGCTCTCGACAAATACGCACGCGTCGGCGCCCTGCTGGCCGGACGCCCGGCACGCTCGACCGGTGAGGACTGCCAGGCGTTGATCGACACGCTCGACGGCTGGATCGAACGCTTCAAACTCCCGCGCCTCGGCGATTACGGCCTGACGAACGCCGATTTCGACGCAATCCTCTCGCGCTCGAACGGCAAGAACAGCCCGGCCACGCTGAACCGGAACGAGATGGAAGCGATCCTGCAGGCGCGGCGATGACGGGGATCCGGCGTTCAAACCGACAACAATAAGACGCGAGGGGCTGGTATTTTTAAAAAAAGCTCGCTATAATCCGCGCCTCGCTCGTTAGGCAATCGTCTGCGAGCGCCGCTGGGGAGTCGCCAAGTTGGTCAAGGCACCGGATTTTGATTCCGGCATTCGAAGGTTCGAATCCTTCTTCCCCAGCCAAATCGAATTCTCCAAGCCGGGCAGGTTATCGACCTGCCCGCGTTTCATTTGAAGGCGCCCCGCGTCGGCGTCACTGGATGTGTACGATGGCCTACGATAGCCTGATGGTATTCACCGGCAATGCCAACCCGAAACTGGCCGCCGAAGTGGCCCGCCGCCTGAGCATTTCGCTGGGACGCGCCAATGTGGCACGCTTCTCCGACGGCGAAGTCAGCGTCGAGATTCAGGAACACGTGCGCGGCAAGGACGTCTTCATCATGCAGCCGACCTGCGCGCCATCGAACGAAAACCTGATGGAATTGCTGATCATGGTCGACGCGCTCAACCGCGCCTCGGCCGGTCGCATCACCGCCGTCATCCCCTATTTTGGTTATTCGCGCCAGGATCGCCGCGTCCGCTCGGCGCGCGTGCCGATCGCCGCCAAGCTCGTAGCCGACCTGCTCACCGCCGCCGGTGTGCACCGCGTCCTGACGATGGACCTGCACGCCGAACAGATCCAGGGCTTCTTCAGCATCCCCGTCGATAACATCTACTCGCTGCCGATCATGCTGGCGGATGTCTGGAAAAAACACATCCAGGGCCTGATGGTCGTTTCGCCCGACGTCGGCGGCGTCGTCCGCGCCCGTGCGCTGGCCAAGCGTCTGGAATGCGACCTGGCGATCATCGACAAGCGCCGCCCGAAAGCCAACGTCTCCGAAGTGATGAATATCATCGGCGACGTCAAGGGCCGCACCTGCGTGCTGATGGACGACATCGTCGACACCGCCGGCACGCTCTGCAAAGCCGCGTCGGCGCTCAAGGCACACGGCGCCAAGCAGGTCATCGCCTACTGCGTTCACCCCGTCCTGTCCGGTCCGGCGGTCTCGCGCATCAACGATTCCGACCTCGACGAACTCGTTGTCACCGACACCATCCCGCTCACCGAGGAAGCGCAAGCATCGCCGCGCATCCGTCAGCTCTCGGTCGCCGACGTGCTGGCCGAAACGATCCGCCGTATCAACAACGAGGAATCTGTGTCCTCGCTGTTCATCGAATAGTTTTTCTCAACCCCCTGCCTGGTCGCGGGCAGGGTTTGTCACTCAGGAGCTGTCATGCAATTTGAACTCAACGCAAACACGCGCACACTGCAGGGGTCCGGAGCGAGCCGCCGCCTGCGTCGCGCCGCCAAGGTCCCGGGCATCGTCTACGGCGGTACCGCTGGCGCAACGATGATCGAACTCGACCACAACGACCTGCTGCTGTCGCTGCGCAAGGAAGCCTTCCACTCGTCCGTCATCACGCTCAAGCTTGAAGGCGCGAACGAGACGGTGCTGCTGCGCGACGCGCAAATGCACCCGTACAAGGCCCTGGTGCTGCACGTCGACTTCCAGCGTATCGATGCGACGCATGCGATCCACCAGAAGGTGCCGCTGCACTTCATCAACGCCGAGATGGCCCCGGGCGTCAAGATGGCGGGCGGCACGGTCTCGCACGCGATGAACGAAATCGACGTCACCTGCCTGCCGCAGGATCTGCCGTCGTTCATCGAAGTCGACCTCAAGGATCTGGCTGGCGGCCAATCGCTGCACGTGTCGCAACTGACCTTCCCGAACGGCGTCAAGCCGGTCACGCACGGTAGCGATGACCCGGTCGTCGTCGCCATCACGGTGAAGAAGGCGGCTGCGGCCGAAGGCGAAGAAGAAGCGGCTCCGGCGGCCTGATCGTCGCCCTGAGCTCTCAGGCCGTCGCCGGGCACCGCCCGCGGCGGCCTTTCGCTTGTTAACGAGTCGATTGCCATGCCCGCTCCCCGCCTCATCGTCGGCCTCGGCAACCCCGGGGCAGAATACGAAGACAACCGCCATAACCTCGGCTTCTGGTTCGTCGACGCCCTGGCGCGCGACCTCAAGATCTCGCTCGCGCCGCAAGGCAAATTTCACGGGCACGTCGGCCGCTGTGGCGATCTCTGGCTGCTCAAGCCGAGCACCTACATGAACCGTTCGGGCCAGGCGGTCGTCGCGCTCGCGCACTTCTACAAGATCCTGCCCGACGAAATCCTCGTCATCCACGACGAACTCGACCTCCCGCC
The DNA here is from genome assembly GCF_900099695.1 of Propionivibrio dicarboxylicus. Taxonomy (GTDB): domain Bacteria; phylum Pseudomonadota; class Gammaproteobacteria; order Burkholderiales; family Rhodocyclaceae; genus Propionivibrio; species Propionivibrio dicarboxylicus. The sequence goes on from NZ_FNCY01000001.1 coordinate 93,951, forward strand.
CGGCGGCGTCAAGCTCAAGCAGGGCGGCGGCAACGGCGGGCACAACGGCCTGAAGGACATCCAGGCGCACCTGTCGGTCCCCGATTTCTGGCGCCTGCGCGTCGGCATCGGCCACCCCGGCGACCGCAACGAAGTCGTCAATTACGTCCTCAAGGCGCCGCGCAAGGAAGAACAGGCGCTGATCGACGCGACGCTGACGCGCTGCCTGAACGCCTGGCCGAAGCTCGCCGACGGCGATTACGCCGCCGCCCAGCGGGCGCTCCACGTCAAGGCGGGCACGCCCGCCGCCACCCCCTAACCGAACACTTCCCGGGAATCTCACCATGAGCCTCAAATGCGGAATCGTCGGCTTGCCCAACGTCGGCAAGTCCACCCTCTTCAACGCGCTGACCAAGGCCGGCGTCGCAGCGGAAAACTATCCCTTCTGCACGATCGACCCCGCCGTCGGCGTCGTCGAGGTCCCCGACAGGCGGCTCGCAGCGCTGTCGGCCATCGTCAAGCCGCAACGCATCGTCCCGGCCGTCACCGAATTCGTCGACATCGCCGGACTCGTTGCCGGCGCCTCGAAGGGCGAAGGCCTTGGCAACCAGTTCCTCGCCAACATCCGTGAAACCGACGCCGTGCTGCACGTCGTGCGTTGCTTCTCCAACGACAACGTCATCCACGTGTCGGGCAACGTCGATCCGATCCGCGATATCGAAGTCATCGACACCGAACTCGCGCTGGCCGACCTCGCCACCGTCGAGAAGGCACTCAACCGCTATCGCAAGCCGGCCAGCGCCGGTGACAAGGAAGCCAAGCTGCTGGTCGCCGTGCTGGAAAAATGCTTCGCCCAGCTCGACCAGGGCAAACCGGTGCGCGGACTCGATCTCTCCAAGGAAGAATGGCTCAACTTGAAGCCCTTCTGCCTGATCACCGCCAAGCCGGTGCTCTACGCCGCCAACGTCGCCGAAGACGGCTTCGAGAACAATCCGCTGCTCGACGCCGTGCGCGCCCACGCCGCCGCCGAAAAGGCTGAAGTCGTGGCGATCTGCGCGGCGATCGAAGCCGAAATCGTCGAACTCGACGACGAGGAAAAGCAGCTCTTCCTCGCCGACCTCGGCCTCGAAGAGCCGGGTCTCGACCGCCTCATCCATACCGCCTACCACCTGCTCGGCCTGCAGACCTACTTCACCGCCGGCGTCAAGGAAGTGCGCGCCTGGACGATCCACAAGGGCGACACGGCACCGCAAGCGGCCGGCGTCATCCACACCGACTTCGAACGCGGCTTCATCCGCGCCCAGACGATCTCCTTCGAGGACTTCATCACCTGTGGCGGCGAACAGGGCGCCAAGGAAGCCGGCAAGATGCGCGCCGAAGGCAAGGAATACGTCGTCAAGGATGGCGACGTGCTGAACTTCCTGTTCAACGTCTAGGAAAGGCCTTCTCGACCCCGCGCCACCCACGGGTCGTCGAGAACGCCAGCCGACGTGCCTGACACAAGCGCCCAACCGCCGGCAGCCGTCCGCTATCGCGGGCGTTTCGCCCCTTCGCCCACCGGCCCGCTGCACTTCGGTTCGCTGGTGGCGGCGGTGGGTAGCTATCTCGACGCCCGCGCGCATCAGGGCGAGTGGCGGGTGCGCATCGAGGATGTCGACGGCCCGCGCACAGTCGCCGGCGCCGCCGATCACATCCTGCGCACGCTCGCCGGTTTCGGCTTCGAATGGGACGACGAAGTGGTCGTGCAAAGCCAGCGCCTCGACCGCTATCACGCGGCACTGGCGCGCCTGCAGGCCGACGACTGGGTCTACCCCTGCGCCTGCTCGCGTAGCGAAATCGCCGCCGCGACGACGACGCGCTCGATCGACGGCGGCCTGCGCTATCCCGGCACCTGCCGCGATGGCCTCGCCCCGGGCAAGGCCGCCCGCGCCTGGCGGCTACGCGTCCCCGACGAGGATATCGGCTTTGTCGACCGGATCCAGGGCGAGACGCGCCAGAACCCCGAACGCGATGTCGGCGACGTCGTGCTGCTGCGTGCCGATGGGCAATATGCCTATCAACTGGCGGTCGTCGTCGACGACGCGGCACAAGACATCAACACCGTCGTGCGCGGCGTCGACCTGCTCGACTCCACCGCCCGCCAACTCTGGCTGCAACGCTGCCTGGGACTGCCGACACCGATCTATGCGCACCTGCCGGTGGTGGTCAACGCCGTCGGCGAAAAATTGTCGAAACAGACGCTGGCCGAAGCGGTCGATCCGGCGCAAGGCAGCGTCGCGCTGGCCGCCACCTGTACCTTTCTTGGACATCCGCCGCCGGCGGAACTTCGCGGCGCGCCGCTCGCGGAATTCTGGCGCTGGGCCATTGGCCACTGGTCGATGTCGCGCGTGCCGAAAGTCCGCGCCATCTATCCGGGCGTCATCACGCCAGGCTGACCGCCTCAGCGCACCTCAGGCAGCATCCGACCACGACAAGGCCGCCGACAAGGCGGCGTGGTCGGAAATTTTCGCCCAGGGATCGCCCGAGAGCACCTCGGCATGCGTCACGCTGAAACCGCGCAGATAGATACGATCGAGCCGCAGCACCGGCAGTGTCGCCGGAAAGCTTCTGCCCGGCGAGCCGCCGTCGCCGCCCAGTCCGCCAATCGCCTCGACCAAGCCGAGGCGCTGCGCCAACAGGTTGTCGGCCTCGTTCCGCCAGTCGTTGAAATCGCCGGCGATGATCAGCGGCGTATCGTCATCGAGAATGCTTTCGAGATAGCCCGAGAGCGCGTCGAGCTGACGCCGGCGCGAGCGCGCAAAAAGCGAGAGATGCACGCAGACGCAGTGCAAAGGCCGCGCCAGTCCCGGCACCTGGAGAATGCTGTGCAAGAGACCGCGCCGCTCGAAGCGCAGGTGCGTCACGTCCTGGTTGTAGGCCTGCGAAATCGAGAAACGCGAGAGGATGGCATTGCCGTGGTGGCCGTGGTCATAAACGACGTTGCGCCCGTACGCCGTCGATTGCCAGACGTCGGCGGCGAGGAAATTGTGCTGCGGTTCCTCCGGCCAGTTGTCGATGCGCGCGGCATGACGACGGTGGCGCCCCTGCACTTCCTGGAGAAACACGATGTCCGGTGCCAGCGCCCGCAGTTGCTCCCGCAGTTCATGCACCATCATGTGCTGGTTGAACTGCGAGAATCCCTTGTGGATATTGTAGGTGACTACACTGATCTGCGGGATGGACATGGCGCTCACGATACCGCGAGCATCCTTTCGACAGAGGCTCTGGCCAACGCGGCCTCATGCTCCGGAACGCGAATGTGGTTGACGACATGGCCCGCCGCCAGGTTCTCGAGCGTCCAGGCCAGATGTTGCGGATCGATGCGCTGCATGGTCGAACACATGCACACCGTCGGCGACATGAACTGGACGATCTTGCCCTCCGGCTTGACCTCCTCGGCCAGACGATTGACGAGATTGAGCTCGGTGCCGACCAGCCAGCGCGTGTTGGGCGGCGCCTTCTTGACGACATCGATGATCAGCTCGGTCGAGCCGACAAAATCGGACGCCATACAGACCTCGAAGGCGCATTCGGCATGCGAAGCGACTTTTCCGTCGGGATACTGGCGGCGGAAATTGGCGATATGCGCCGGCTGGAACATCTGGTGCACCGAGCAATGGCCCTTCCACAACAACAGCTTCGCCTTGCGGATCTGCTCCGGCGTCAGCCCGCCGAACTCGAGATCCGGATCCCACACGAACATCTCGTCGAGCGGTATGCCCATCGAATAACCGGTCCAGCGCCCGAGGTGCTGGTCCGGGAAGAACAGGATCTTCTCACGCCGCGCGAACGCCCACTTGGCGATGACAGGCGCATTGGACGAGGTGCACACGATGCCTTCGTGCTCGCCGCAGAACGCCTTGAGGTCGGCAGCCGAGTTGATGTAGGTGACCGGCGTGACCAGCGCCTCGGCGTCGATCACTTCGTTGAGCTCGCGCCAGCAGCGGCTGACCTTGGCGAGATTGGCCATGTCGGCCATCGAACAGCCGGCGGCGAGGTCGGGCAGGATCGCGATCTGGTGCGGCTTCGACATGATGTCGGCTACTTCGGCCATGAAGTGCACGCCGCAGAAAACGAGATAGTCGGCATCGGTGTTCGCTGCCATGCGCGACAGGCGCAGCGAGTCGCCGGTGAGATCGGCGTACTGGTAGATGTCGGCGCGCTGGTAATGGTGGCAGAGCAAGGCGGCGCGCTTGCCGAGTTTTTCCCGTGCGCTGCGGATACGGGCATGACATTCGTCATCGGACAGCGCGTTGAACACGTCAAAAGGAATGAGTTCTGACATCGGTAGGTTCTGACTTTGGTAGTTACTTTGGTGGATAAAGGGGTGTTGCAATGACAAACGGAAAATCTCTCCTCTCGCCCGGCTCAGCTTCTCCAGGGGAGTCCGGCGCGGCGCCAGCCGCCGACTTTGCCGCGTTGCCCGAAGGCGTCGATATCGCCCTCGAAACCCTCGAGGACGTTGTAGCTCGCCGTGAATCCGGCCTCGCTGGCCAGGCTGGCGGCATTATGCGAGCGCACCCCGCTACGACAGATGAACATGACAAGCAACTCGGCATCGACCTGGCGCTTGAGCTGCGACAGGAAATCGGGATTGTGCTGCCCGCCGGGATAGGTATTCCATTCGATCTCGACGGCGCCGGGGATGCGGCCGACCCAATCCCACTCAGCCCGGGTACGCACATCGACAAGCTTCGCACCGGGCGCCAGTTGCAGGACTTCGAAGGCTTCCGCCGGCGTCAGCGCGCCGGCATAAGGGAGGCCCCGATCGCTGGCGCGTGCCTGAGCGAGGTTCAGCAAGTCGGACAGTTTTCCCATGACGGACAATTTGCGATCGGCGGTGAGTTCTTGAAGTATAAATCACTTGTCCTGCTTGCGTCGGCGCTAACGCAAAACAGCAGGCATCGCTTCGTTAGACCGGATTTTTCCAAAAAATACTCAATTGCACCGCTTTGGTGCGTTCAGAAGTGCGGCGCACCATTGCAGGGCGACAAAACTCCAGCAATTCGAATTTTCTCTTATGGCACAATGGATATTTCCACGCCAAGCGCTTGGCATGGTTTCTGCTAACACCCGAATCACCAATTTCTATCGTCGCCGGATTCGCCGGTACCTGCTGAGGAGACTTTGCAATGGCAAGCCCACAAGATGTAATCAAGATGGTTGAGGAAAACGACGTCAAGTTCGTCGATTTCCGTTTCACCGACACCCGCGGCAAAGAACAGCACGTGACCGTTCCGGTCAGCGCGTTCGACGAAGACAAGTTTGAAAGCGGCCACGCTTTCGACGGCTCGTCGATCGCCGGATGGAAGGGCATTCAAGCCTCCGACATGCTGCTGATGCCGGACCCCGCCACGGCCTACATCGACCCGTTCTATGACGAAACGACGGTGGTCATCACCTGCGACGTCGTCGATCCGACCGATGGCCGCGGCTACGACCGTGACCCGCGTTCGATCGCCAAGCGCGCTGAAGCCTACCTCAAGTCCTCGGGCATTGGCGACACCGCCTACTTCGGCCCGGAACCCGAATTCTTCGTGTTCGACGGCGTCGAGTGGTCGGTCGACATGTCGGGCTGCAACCTCAAGATCCATTCGGCCGAAGCCGCCTGGGGCGCCGGTGAGCGCAACGAAGGCAACGGTTTCTCGGGTCACCGTCCGGGCGTCAAGGGCGGCTACTTCCCGGTCGCTCCGGTCGACAGCCTGCACGACATCCGTTCGGCCATGGTGCTGACGCTCGAGTCGCTCGGCATCCCGGTCGAAGTGCATCACCACGAAGTCGCCAACGCCGGCCAATGCGAAATCGGCACGCTCTTCAACACGCTGGTCCGTCGCGCCGACTGGACGCAGATGCTCAAGTACGTCGTGCATAACACCGCGCACCAGTACGGCAAGACCGCCACCTTCATGCCGAAGCCCATCGTCGGCGACAACGGCTCGGGCATGCACGTGCACCAGTCGATCTGGAAGGACGGCAAGAACCTGTTCGCGGGCAACGGCTACGCCGGCCTGTCGGAACTCGCCCTGTTCTACATCGGCGGCATCATCAAGCACGCCAAGGCGCTGAACGCGATCACCAACCCGGGCACGAACTCCTACAAGCGCCTGGTCCCGCACTACGAAGCCCCGGTCAAGCTGGCCTACTCGGCGAAGAACCGCTCGGCCTCGATCCGCATCCCGCACGTCGCGTCGGACAAGGCTCGCCGCATCGAGACCCGCTTCCCGGATCCGATCGCCAACCCGTACCTGTGCTTCTCGGCCCTGATGATGGCGGGTCTGGACGGCATCCAGAACAAGATCCACCCGGGCGAGCCGGCCAGCAAGAACCTGTACGACCTGCCGCCGGAAGAAGATTCGCAAATCCCGACCGTGTGTGCCAGCCTCGAAGAGGCCCTGGGCGCGCTCAACAAGGATCGCGAATTCCTGACCAAGGGCGGCGTCTTCTCGAACGAATGGATCGACGCTTACATCGACCTCAAGATGGAAGAAGTCAACAAGATCCGCATGACGACCCACCCGGTCGAGTTCGAGCTGTACTACAGCTGCTGATCGCTGGATGTTCCGAGGAAAAAGGACGGGCTTTCCCGTCCTTTTTTATCGCCCGGACTCACCTGAAGTGCCGTTGTATTTCAAGGAACCATCCAATACACTGCCCGATTCGAACGCGCGAATCCGCCTGGATGGACCAATGACAATGACAAGATTGCTACTCGCCGCCTCGACACTCTTCTTCGCAGCCATGCCGGCGCACGCCGACATTTTCAAGTGCGTCAGTGCCGACGGCCATGTCACCTACTCGAACATGGGCGACAAGCACTGCAAGCGCCTCAGTTTCGACACGCCCGCTGCCCCCCCCGCTGCCACCGGCACGCCGGCCAAGCCCGCCGCGCGCGCACCGACGCCGCAGAACTTCCCGAAGGTCGACGAAAGTGCGCAGCGCGCCCGCGACGGCGACCGCAAACGCATCCTCGAAGGCGAGTTGGACACCGAGCAGAAAAACCTCGACCAGGCCAAGAAAGACCTGGCCGACCAGGAAGCCGTGCGCTACGGTAACGAACGCAACTACCAGAAAGTCCTCGACCGCCTGCAACCGTTCAAGGATCGGGTGGCCTTACACGAACGCAATATCGAAGCGATTCGCGCCGAACTGACGCGAGTGCGCTGATTCCGGAGAGAACCACACGATGTCCGAGGCTGCCCCCAACCCCTTTGCCGGACTCGATTTACTCTCATCGTCGGTGGTGCTGCTCGATGGCACCTTTCGGGTGCGCTACATCAACGCCGCCGCTGAAAACCTGCTCGCAGTCAGCCGCAAGGCGGTGATCGGCGAAACCCTCGACGCCATCGCCATCTGCTCGCCGGTGCTGCACGAAGCCCTGGAAAACGCCGGCCGCCACGGCTGGGGCTATACCGGCCAGAACGTCGAATTGCGACGCAATGACGATGTCACCCTACACCTCAACTGCACGGTCAACCCGACCGAATTGCCCGAAGCCGGGCTGCTCGTCGAGCTCTGGCCAATCGACCAGCAACTCAAGGCGACGCGCGAGGAACGGCTGATCGAACAGCAGATCGCCAACCGCGAGCTGATCCGCAATCTCGCGCATGAAATCAAGAATCCGCTCGGCGGCATTCGCGGCGCCGCACAACTGCTCGAACACGAACTCAACAATCCCGGCCTGCGCGAATATACGCAAGTCATCATCAAGGAAGCCGACCGCCTGCAGGATCTGATGAAGCGCCTGCTGTCACCGCATCGCCCGATGCAGCCGGCGCCGGTCAACATCCACGAAATCCTCGAACGCGTGCGCAGCCTGCTCAAGGCCGAATTCCCGACGACGCTGCGGCTCGTGCGCGACTATGACACCAGCCTGCCCGATCTGATCGGCGACCGCGAGCAACTGATCCAGGCCGTGCTCAACATCGCCCGTAACGCCGCGCAGGCCATCCAGGGACAACCGCACCCGCAGGAAGACGGCGCCCTACGGCTGGGCGGCCAGCTGATCCTGCGCACCCGCGTCGCCCGCCAGGTGACGCTGGCCAAAAAGCGCCACCGCCTGGCGCTCGAACTGCAGGTCGTGGACAACGGCCCCGGCATTCCCGACGACATCCGCGAACGCATGTTCTATCCGCTGGTTTCCGGCCGCGAGGGCGGCAGCGGGCTGGGGCTCACGCTCGCGCAAAGTTTCGTCCAGCAACACCAGGGGACGATCGAATGCGAAAGCCGGCCCGGCTACACCTGCTTCACCATCCGCCTGCCACTCGGATCGCCGTGATGGCAAGCAATTTGCTATAGGCTTGGCATACGAATCATGAAGTCTGGAAAACACATGAAGCCGGTCTGGATCGTCGACGACGACAAGTCAATTCGCTGGGTCATCGAAAAGACGCTGACGCGCGAACAAGTCCCGTTCAAGAGTTTCGCCTCGGCCAGCGAGGTCCTTTCGCAGCTCGACCACGGCGCGGAGCCGCCGCAGGTCCTCGTCTCCGACATTCGCATGCCGGGCGAGAGCGGCCTCGATCTGCTCAAACGCTTCAAAGCCAAGTTCAGCTCTGTCCCGGTCATCATCATGACCGCCTACTCGGACCTCGACAGCGCCGTCGCCGCATTCCAGGGCGGCGCCTTCGAATATCTGCCGAAACCCTTCGACGTCGACCAGGCGCTCGAACTCATTCGGCGCGCCATCGACGAGAGCGCGCACCAAGGCGGTGCGCAGAATGAAGTCAGCCAACTCCCGGAAATTCTCGGACAAGCGCCAGCGATGCAGGAAGTCTTCCGCGCCATCGGCCGCCTCAGCCAGTCGAGCGCGACGGTGATGGTCACCGGCGAATCCGGCACCGGCAAGGAGCTCGTCGCCCGCGCCGTGCACCGCCACAGCCCGCGCAGCGACAAGCCCTTCATCGCCATCAATACCGCTGCCATTCCGAAGGACCTGCTCGAATCCGAGCTGTTCGGCCACGAACGCGGCGCGTTTACCGGCGCCGCCACCCAGCGCCGCGGCCGTTTCGAACAGGCGGAGGGCGGCACGCTCTTCCTCGACGAAATCGGCGACATGCCGGCCGATCTGCAGACGCGCCTCCTGCGCGTCCTTTCCGACGGCAATTTCTATCGCGTCGGCGGCCACTCGCCGATCAAGGCCAATGTCCGCATCATCGCCGCCACACACCAGAACCTCGAAACGCGCGTCAAGGACGGTCTCTTCCGCGAAGACCTTTTCCACCGGCTCAACGTCATCCGCGTGCGCCTGCCCAGCCTGCGTGAACGACGCGAAGACATCCCGATCCTGGCCCGCCATTTCCTGCAACGCAGCGCGCAGGAACTTGGCGTCGAAGGCAAGCGTTTTTCCGACGCCGCGCTGCGTTTCCTCTCGAACCTCGATTTCCCCGGCAACGTCCGGCAGCTTGAGAACCTCTGCCACTGGCTGACGGTGATGGCACCGGGACAGACCGTCGATGTCGCCGACCTGCCGCCTGAAATGCGCGACGCGCCGGCTGCCGCCGGTAGCGGCGGCGACTGGCAGAGCGGCCTGGCAAGCGAAGTCGATCGCATGCTCGCCGCCAGCGAAGGCCAGGTCCACGAAAAGCTGACCGACGCTTTCGAGCGCATCCTGATTTCGCGGGCACTGGCGCACACCGGCGGACGTCGTATCGAAGCGGCCGTTGCGCTCGGCATCGGACGCAACACGATCACCCGCAAGATCCAGGAACTCGGGATGGACGGCGGTCGCGCCGACGACACGGAGCGCGCCGGCGGATAATCGGGGATAATGGCGGACTCCCGATTCCGGAACCGTCCCCTTGAGTGCTTTTGGCCCCTCTCAACTGATCGATCCCGAGCGTCTGCAGACGGCCCTCGGCGCCGCCCGGGCACGATTTGCGATCACCGCCATCGACGCCTGCGCGTCGACCAGCACGCTCCTGCTCGAACGCAGCGCCCAAGGCGCGAGCTCGGGCAGCGTCATCGTCTGCGATCACCAGACCGCAGGCCGCGGCAGCCGGGGTCGGCAATGGTCGGCCGCGCCCGACGCCAGCCTGACCTTCTCGCTGCTCTGGGACTTCGACCGCGGCCTCGCCGACATGGCCGGCCTCTCGCTCGGCGTCGGCCTCGCCGTCGTGCGGGCGCTCGACAGCTGTGGCGCCGCCGGCGCCACGCTCAAGTGGCCCAACGACATCCTCTACCGCGACGCCAAACTCGGCGGCATCCTCGTCGAATTGAGCGGCGATGACGAAACGACGCGGGCCGTCATCGGCATCGGCCTCAACCTGAAACTGCCCGAACTCGACCCGGTGGCAACGCCGATGATGATGCCGGTCGCCGCGCTCGCCGGGATGGTGACGCCACTACCCGATCGTCATTATCTGCTGGGCACGTTGCTGGTCGAACTCGCTGCCGTATTCGACGCCTTTTCTGCCGAAGGCTTCGCCGCCGTGCGCGACGCCTGGCAAGCCTGTCACGCCTGGCAGGGCCGGAAGGTGCGCGTGCTGCGCGACGGTGTCACCGTTCTCGAAGGACGCTGTTGCGGCGCCGACAGCGACGGCGCGCTGCTCGTCGACGGCGACGGGCGCATCGAACGCTGCCTGTCCGGCGACGTCAGCCTGAGGCCCGCATCATGATCGTCGCCATCGATATCGGTAACACGCGCGTCAAGGTCGGCGTCCGCGAAGGCAAGGACTGGCTGATGCGCACCGCCCTGCCGACGCCCGAGGCCGCGCGACTGGCCGAACTCGCGGCGGAATGGCCGAACGGCACCCAGGTCGTCGCCAGCAACGTCGCCGGCGAGGCCGTCGAAAGCGCCGTGACGCAGGCGCTGGCGGGACGCCACCCGCTACGCTGGCTGCGCTCCAGCCGTGAAGCCTGCGGCGTGCGCAGCAGCTACGAATTCCCCGAAAAGCTCGGCGCCGACCGCTGGGCGGCACTGATCGGCGCCCGCGCGCAGCACGCCTCGGACTGTCTGGTCGTCTGCGCCGGCACCGCCACGACTGTCGACCACCTCGATGCCAATGGCGTTTTCCGCGGCGGCCTTATCCTGCCCGGCATCGACCTCATGCGTTCGTCGCTGGCCCGCAACACCGCACAATTGCCGTTTGCCGAAGGCGTCTGCAGCGAGCATCCGCGCAGCACCGTCGATGCCATCGTCAGCGGCTGCCTGTTTGCCCAGACCGGCGCCATCGAGCGCATGTTCTCGCACGTGGCCGGAGAGCCCGATGCGCTCTGCCTGATCACCGGCGGCGCCGCGGCCGCCATCGTGCCGCACTTGCGCATTCCCTGCCGACCCGCGGAAAACCTGATCCTCGAAGGCTTGCTGCGTTTCGCCCGCGAAGGCTGAACGCGCTTCCCGAGCGTCAAGCCCTAGAGGGATTCGCCGGCGAAACGGTAGTTGTCGGCGGCCAGTTTGCCACCGATCCAGCCACCGCCCAGCCACTCGCTGCGATCGGTCGTCCCGATCGCGCCCAGGGCCACGAACAGCGGCAAAAAATGCTCCGGCGTCGGATGCGCTGCCAGCGCGCCGGGCGCGGTATGCGGCCAGTCGAGCAGGGACTCGACGTCCCCTGTCATGATCTTGGCATGAACATGATCGCGAAAGACGAGCGACTCGGGCGACGGTCCGTCACCATTGCTCCGCATATATTCACCCAGGTTATGCGTCATGTGTCCGGACGCGACGATCAACACATTCTCGTCGCGCAGCGGCGCCAGCGCGGCGCCCAGCGCGAGGTGGTGGCGCGCACAACGATCCGGCTGCACCGACACCGAGACAACCGGCACGTCGGCGGCGGGAAAGAGCGCACGCAGCGGCACCCAGGCGCCATGATCGAGACCGCGACCGGCATCGATGCCGGCGGCGATGCCGGCCTCGGACAGCCGCTGCTTGAGGCGTTGCGCCAGGGCAGAATCACCGGGCGCCGGGTAGCGCAGGCGGTAGAGTTCGGCCGGGAAGCCGCCGAAGTCGTGGATGGTTTCGGGACGCGCCGCACCGGAGACCATCGGCAGCCGCGTCGTCCAGTGGGCGGACACCGCCAGGATGGCCGCGGGTTTTTCCAAGCGGGGCGCGAGTGCCGACCAGACGGCGGCGAGGTCGTCACCGCCAAGGGCGGTCATCGGCGAACCGTGCGACAGGAAGAGGACGGGCTGTTTTGACATGATGGATGACTCGATCATGGCGGGGCGCCACGCTGACTGCGGCAGCGCCCCCGCCGAACACAGGACTCAGGCAGCCTCGGCAGCCAGCGCCGCCTGTACCGACGAACGACTTGCAACACGCTGCTGGAAGGACTGCAAGGCCGGCCAACGGGCGACATCGACGCCGGTCCATTGGCCCCAGTTGAGCACCGTAAACAGATACCCGTCGGCGACGCTGAAGCGATCGCCCAGCAGGTAGTCGTGGTCCTTCAATTGCGCCGCAACATAATCGAGGCGCTTCACCAGGGTCTCGCGCGCGGCCGCCTTGACGTCTTCCGGCGTCGTCGGCCGGAAGAGCGGGCCGAAACCCTTGTGGATTTCGGAGTTGATGAAGGTCAGCCATTCCTGCAGACGATAGCGCGGGAGCGTGCCGTTTTGCGGCGCCAGACCGGCTTCCGGCTTGAGGTCGGCGATGTACTGCACGATCGCCGGCCCCTCGGTCAGGCGGGAGCCGTCATCGAGTTCGAGCACGGGCACATAGCCTTTGGGATTGATGCCGGCGAAGTCGCTGCCATCCGTGGCCAGCGTATGCGATTTGAGATCGACGCGAACGAGTTCGACGTCAAGACCGGCTTCACGCAAGGCGATATGCGGAGAGAGCGAGCAGGCCATCGGCGAAAAGTACAGTTTCATGACATTTCCTTTCGTATGGAAAGCGCAACAAGAGAAGCTCAGACGGTCGTGCGGCGAACGTTGTCGAGCGCGAAGGCGCCGCTGCCGAGCAAGGACTGGGCTGCGGCCAGCACGACGAGATAGAGCGGATATTCCCAGCCTCCCTTAGGCGCGCTGAACAGCCATCCGTTCCCGAGATGCACGGATAGGGCACCGATCAGGAGCGGCACGGTGGCGAGCGCAACCCAACGCGTCTTGAAGCCGACGAGCAAAGCGATACCGGCGAGGATCTCGGCCGGCACGACGATGTAGGCGGTCCAGGCCGGGAAACCGACCGACGCGAAGAATCCGGCCGTACCCGGCAGGGTGAAGACGAGCAGCTTGAGCAGGCCGTGCGAGAGGAACATCGCCGACAGGGCGACGCGCAACAGCGCGATGCCATAGTCGGCGGCACGCGCCGTCGCTTCCGGACGAGCGGCCGAAGCGCTCGCGGCATTCGAGGGGGTAAGGGTTGCGGTGATCGCAGTCATGACAGTCTCCTGAAAAATTCGGTGGATTCGGTCCGGACCGAAGTGGTCCGGCGCATGGGTTGAACTGTACAGAACACGAAAACCGGGATAAATACGCGTAAGATTGAATCTCTGTTGCGAAATTCGGGATAATCAGATGGATCGATTTGAAGCAATGCGGGTCTTCTGCGCGGTCATCGAGGCCGGCAGTTTCGCCGCCGCCGCCAACCAGCTGGGTCTATCAACGACGGCGGTATCGCGGCACGTGGCCCAGCTCGAAACGCTGCTCGGCGTGCGCCTGCTCAACCGCACGACGCGGCGGATGCGACCGACCGACGAAGGCTATGCCTATTTCGAGCGCAGCACGCAATTGCTTGCCGACCTTGAGGAAACCGAAGCCAGCGTCTCGGGTCAGGCACAACGACCGCGCGGACGGCTGCGCCTGACCGCGCCGATCGCCCTGGCGACGCTACGACTGGCGCCGGCCTTCGTCGCCTTCTCGCGCCGCTTCCCTGAAGTCACGCTCGATCTGGTGCTGTCCGACAACGTCGCCGACTTTGCCGAAGAGGGACTCGACATGGCGATCCGGGTCGGACGGGTCGGCAGCGACAACCTCGTCGCCCGCCGCGTCGCCGAAACGGTGGTGCTCACCGCCGCCTCGCCGGCTTATCTGGCACGCGCCGGCATGCCGCAGCACCCCGGCGATCTCGCCCGGCATATCTGTCTCACCTATCACTATGCGGCCGGCGGCAATCAGGCCGAGTTTTCGCAGGCCGACGGCAGCGTCGCCAGCGTGCGCTACAGCGGTCCTTTCCATTCGAACAACGGCATGCTGCTGACGGAAATGGCGGTCGCCGACGCCGGCATCGTCTTCGCGCCCTGCTTCATCCTGCAACCGCTGATCGACCGTGGCGCGCTGCAGCGCGTCCTACCCGACTGGCGCCTGCGCACATTGCCGATCCAGGTCGTCTATCCGACCCGGCGGCACCTCTCGGCCAAGGTACAGGCGATGACAGCCTTCCTGACCGACTGGTTCGCGCACACGCCGTGGGGCGCGGAAACAAAACCTTAGTGAGTGACGACGCGGGCGCCGGGAAAGCGTGCCGCGAAACAGCTGCCGACGCCCGGCGTGCTGCTGATGTCGAGCAAGGCCTGATGACGGTTGAGCGAATGCTTGACGATCGCCAGCCCGAGTCCGGTACCGCCGGCCTCGCGCGAACGCCCGCGATCGACGCGGTAGAAACGCTCGGTCAACCGGGGAATATGCTGCGCCTCGATGCCGATGCCAGTGTCCTCGACGGCGAAGACGCCGCCCTGCGCGTTTGCATGCCAGCGGATCGTCACCGTGCCGCCGGCGGGGGTGTAGCGGATGGCATTGGACACCAGATTGGACAAGGCGCTGACGAGTTCGTGCTCACCGCCGAGCAGATCGCAGGCATCGTCGGCATCGACGACGATGCGGTGGCGTCCGGCCGACAGCGATTCGGCATCGCGCCGAAGCTTGTCGAGGATCCGGGCCATGTCGATGAGTCCATCCTCGGGCGGCGGCGCCGCCTCGATCGATGACAACGTCAAAAGATCCTGGACCACCGAAAGCATGCGACCCGACTGCTCCGACATCAGGGCGAGGTAATGCTGTCGCTCGTCCGGCGTCAATTCGATCTCGCGCAAGGTTTCGAGGAAACCGGACAGCACGGTCAGCGGCGTGCGCAATTCGTGCGAAACATTGGCGACAAAATCGCGGCGCATGCGGTCGAGGCGATCGGTCTGCGTCACGTCCTTGATCTGCACCAGCGTGCGCTGGTCGGCATAGGAAATCAGCTGGATCGACAGCACCTGGCCGGGATTGCGCTCCGAGCGCAAGATCAGCGGACGGCTCAGGTCGCGCGCCGTCAGGTAGGCGACGAATTCGGGCTGGCGGACGATATTGGCGACCGACTGGCCGATGTCGGTGCGCGCGCGCAGCCCGAGCAGCGCCTCCGAGGTCGCGTTGCAAAAAACGATCTGGTCGTTGCGGTCGAGCAATACGACGCCGTCATTGAGCGCCTGGATCGCCGCCAGCAACATGTCGATGCGGCGATTGCGCCGTTCGACGAGGGCGCGCAGGTCCTTCTCGTGGCGATAGAGGCGGCCGAAAACACCGTCCCAGGCGCCGCGGCCTTCCAGCGCGATATCGACTTCCGGCGCGCGCGACCAGCGGTCGAGCAAGGCAAAGTTGCGAAAATGCGCGAGCATCTGCAACATCAAGCCGGCGCAGAAAACCAGCCAGCCGACCGTCGCCGAAAACACCAGCGCGGCGAGCAGAGCGACGCAGCCCGCCAGCGTCGTCAGCAGCAGCGTCCGGATGAGTTCCTGTCGCAAGAGGCTCAGGCTCCGTTGAAGCGATAGCCGGTACCGCGGATCGTCTCGACGCGTTCGTGATGGCCGGACGCTTCAAGCGCGGCACGCAGGCGACGGATGTGAACGTCGACAGTGCGTTCCTCGATGAAAACGTGATCGCCCCAGACCTCGTCGAGCAACTGGGCACGGCTATAGACGCGCTCGGGGTGGGTCATGAAGAAAAAGAGCAGGCGGAATTCGGTCGGTCCGAGTTCGACCGGCTGGCCGCCGGCGAGGACCCGGTGCGTCGCCGGATTGAGGCTGAGCGAACCGACCTCGACGGCCTCGCCGGCGAGATGCGGGGCCCGGCGGCGCAGGAGGGCGCGGACACGTGCCACGAGTTCCTTGGGCGAAAACGGCTTGGTGACATAGTCGTCGGCGCCGGCTTCGAGTCCCTGGATCTTGTCTTCCTCGTGCACGCGGGCGGTCAGCATGATGATCGGCAGTTCGCGCGTGCGCTCGTCGCCGCGCAGCTTCTGCGCGAAGCTGACCCCGGACTGTCCGGGCAGCATCCAGTCGAGCACGAGGAGATCGGGCAATTCATTGCGGATGACGGCATCGGCCTCCTCGGCGCTCGTCGCGCGAATCACCTGAAAGCCGGCATGGCGCAGGTTGATCGCGACGAGTTCGAGAATCGCCGGTTCGTCCTCGACGACCAGAACAGACGTCGTCACACCGCACCTCCGTTGCTCGACAATCGCCGATGGCGCACGTCCTGCCCCTCGACAATGAATATCACGTGTTCGCCGACATTCTTGGCATGATCGCCGATACGCTCGACCGAACGGGCGATCCAGATCACGTCCATCACCATGCTGATGGTATTGGGTTCCTCGGTCATGTGAGTGATCAACTGGCGAACGATCGATTTGAATTCGGCATCAACGCCATTGTCATCGACGATGACTTTCTGCGCAAGACCGGAATCGAGGCGGGCGAAGGCGTCGAGCGACTCACGCACCATCACCAGCACGGTTTCGGCAAGATGCAGGATGGCCGGCGCGAACTGCGTCGGCTGACTGCCGGCGGCGCAGATCCGGCGCACGCCCTTGGCGATCTTCTTCGCCTCGTCGCCGATGCGTTCGAGGTCGGTGACGATCTTGATGATGCCGAAGACGAGGCGCAGATCGACCGCCGTCGGCTGGCGCCGCGCGATCAGCTGCGCGCTCTCGTCGTCGATCTGCTTTTCCAGCGCATTGATGTCCTGGTCGCGCGCAATCGTCTCTTCGATGGCGCGCGGATCGCAGGCGCCATAAGCCTCGATCGCCGTCGCCACCTGGTTTTCGACGAGCCCGCCCATGCGCAGCACGTCGCTGCGCAGACGTCCGAGTTCCTCGTCGAACTGGCTCGATTGATGATGCAGAATGTCTTCCATCGCAGTGTTCTCCTCAGCCCATCCGGCCAGTAATGTAGTCTTCGGTGCGCCGGTCCTTCGGTTTGATGAAGATCTCGTCGGTCTTGCCGAACTCGATCATCTCGCCGAGGAACATGTAGGCGGTATAGTCCGAGACGCGGGCCGCCTGCTGCATGTTATGGGTCACGATCAGAATGGTGACACGCTTTTTCAGCTCGTGCACCAGTTCCTCGATCGCGCCGGTGGCGATCGGATCGAGCGCCGAGGTCGGCTCGTCGAAGAGCAGCAACTCCGGATCGGTCGCCAGCGCGCGGGCGATGCACAAGCGCTGCTGCTGTCCACCGGAAAGATTCGACGCGAGGTCCTGCAGACGGTCCTTGACCTCATCCCACAGGGCCGCGCCGCGCAGTGCATGTTCGACCTTGTCGTCGAGCATGCGGCGATTGCGCTCGCCGCGCACGCGCAGGCCGTAGGCGACGTTTTCGTAGATCGACTTCGGAAACGGATTCGGCTTCTGGAAGACCATGCCGACGCGCATGCGCACCTCGATCGGATCGACCTCCGGCGCCAGCAGGTTGGTGTCGTCCGGGTAGAAGCGGATCTCGCCCTCGTAGCGGTTGCCCGGATAGAGGTCGTGCATGCGGTTGAAGCTGCGCAGGTAGGTGGACTTGCCGCAGCCCGACGGGCCGATCAGCGCGGTCACGCGATTGTCATAGATCGGCATGTTGATGTTCTTGAGCGCCTGAATTCCACCGTTGTAGAAAAAATTCAGGCCGCGGGCTTCCGCCTTGAGGCGTTCTTGCGTCGTGTTATTTGGCACGAAGGGCTCCAATGATTTTGATTACCACTTGATGTTCTTGCGCATCCGGTAGCGCAGCCAGATCGCCAGCGCATTCATCGCCAGCACCATCGCCATCAGCACGAAGCCGGCGGCGGCAGCATTGATCTCGAAGGCCGGATCGGGGCGCGAGGTCCAGTTGAAAATCTGGATCGGCATCACCGTGAAAGGTGCCGTGACCCAGTCGAACAACCCCGCCGTGCCGCCGTCCGGCAAGGCCGTCAGCGGCGCCGGCGGCAGGAAGGCGATGAAGGTCAGCGCACCGATCGTGATGATCGGCGCGGTCTCGCCGATGGCGCGGGCGAGGCCGATGATGACGCCGGTCAGGATGCCCGGCATCGCATAGGGAATGATGTGATAGCGGCAGGTCTGCCAGCGCGTCGCGCCGACGGCCATCGAACCTTCGCGGATCATCGCCGGAATCGCCCGGATCGCCTCGCGCGTCGCGACGATGATGATCGGCAGAATCAGCAGGGCCAGCGTCAGGCCGGCCGACAGAATGCTCTGGCCGAAGCCGAACTGATAAACGAAGATGCCGAGCGCCAGCAGGCCATAGACGATCGACGGCACGGCGGCAAGATTGGCGATGTTGATCTCGATCACCTGCGTCATCCAGTTGCGCGGTGCATACTCCTCGAGATAGACGCCGGCCGCGACGCCCAGCGGCACGGCCGCCAGCGCGGTGACGAACATGACGAGCAACGAACCGACCCAGGCCGAGAGGATACCGGCCTGCGCCGCCCGGCGCGATGCAAAGTTGAGGAAGAAATCGAGCGTGAAGCGCTCGGACCCTTTGATCGCCATGTCGAGGATCAGCGCGACGATGACAAACAACCCGAAGGCCAGGCACAGGATGCCAAGCGCCTTGAAGAGCGTGTCCTTGAGTTTTCCACGCGCGATGACGGCGCGGATTTCTTCGGTCGTCAGCGGTTTCATCAGTAGTTTTCCTTGTATTTGGCCCGCAACCACTGGCCGACGATGTTGAACATCAAGGTGATCAGCAGCAGCGTGAGGCCGGCGGCGAAGATCGTCTGGTAACCGATCGATCCGTGCGGCAAATCGCCGAGCGCGACCTGGACGATATAGGACGTGATCGTCGCCGCCGGTTCCATCGGGTTCCAGGTCAGGTTCGGCTGCATGCCGGCGGCGACGGCGAGAATCATCGTCTCGCCGACGGCGCGCGACACCGCCAGCACATACGACGCGGCCAGCCCGGACAATGCCGCCGGTATAACCACGTGGATCGCCGTGTAAAGCCGCGACGAACCCATCGCATAGGCGCCCTCGCGCAGGCTCATCGGCACCGCGCGCATGGCGTCCTCGGAGAGCGAGGCGATGTAGGGCACGATCATGATGCCCATGACGAAACCCGCCGAGAGCAGCGAGAAGCCGGGCAGGTTGGGGAGCAGCACCTGCAGGATCGGCGTGACGACGAGCAGGGCGAAATAGCCATACACGATCGTCGGGATGCCGCCGAGCAGTTCGAGGATCGGCTTGGCGATTTCGCGCACGCGACTGCCGGCGAATTCGGAGAGGTAGATGGCGATCGTCGTGCCCACCGGAATCGCCACGAGCAGCGCCACCAACGATGACACCAGCGTACCGGACACCAGCACCATGATGCCGAAGTGGGCGTCGTCGAAAAGCGGCGTCCATTGCGTATCGGTCAGGAAATCGACGATCGAAATACGCGCGAAGAAATGAATCGATTCGGAAACGAGGATATAGACGATGCCGAGCGTCGTCAGCACCGAGAGCGCGGCGGCGAGGAACAGGACGGCTTCGATCAGGCGCTCGTTCCAGTGGCGCATCGCGTTGTGCGACAAACGCGGACTCACCCGACCGGGCGTCATTGCGCCGGGAGGAGTGCGATCAGACAAGGATAGGCTCACGTAATTGACCCTGAAAATTGAGCGGATGGCGCTGTACGCCCCGATCGCGACGCCGCGCCGGACATGCCGGGCAGCGGCGTCGTACCGGAAGGTTTAGAGCGAGCCCTCACGCTTCTGCAGCGCTTCGATCGTCACACCGACCTCGGCATTGCCGCCGAACACCGTGCCGAGTTTCTTCTTGGCGAGGTGTTCAAGATTGACCGTGTAGGCCTTGGCGGGCAGCGGCACGTACTTCACTTCCTTCGCCAGCTTGGCGCCTTCCTTCATGTAGTACTCGACGAATTCCTTGACCTCGGGCTTGTCGAGCGACTTGGCATTGACATAGATGAAGATCGGCCGCGACAGCGGCTGGTAGGAACCGTCAAGCACCGTCTTTTCCGACGGGGCGATACCCGCCTTGCCGGTCTTCTCGATCACCGGCAGCGCCTTCAGCTTGCCGGTATTCTCGGCGTAGTAGGCGTAGCCGAAATAGCCGATCGCATTGACGTCGCGCGAGATGCCCTGGACCAGAACGTTGTCATCTTCGGAAGCGGTGTAGTCGCCGCGCGAAGACTTGGCCTTGCCGACGACGGCCTCGGTGAAGTAATCGAAGGTGCCCGAATCGGCGCCCGGCCCGAAGAGCTTGATCGGCGCGTCCGGCCAGGCCGGATTGATCTGGTTCCACTTACTGACCTTGCCCTGCGCCGCCGGCTCCCACATCGCCTTCAGCTGCTCGACGCTGATGTCCTTGAGGAAGCTCTTCGGATTGACGACGACGGTAATCGCGTCGAAAGCCACCGGCAATTCGTAATACTGGATGCCGGCCTGCTTGCAGGCTTCCATCTCGGCCTTGAGAATCGGACGCGAGGCATCGGACACATCGATCTCGCCGCGGCAGAACTTCTTGAAACCGCCGCCCGTGCCCGAGATGCCGACGGTCACCTTGACCGCGTTCTTCTTGGCTTTCTGGAAATCCTCGGCAACCGCTTCGGTGATCGGATAGACCGTCGACGAACCATCGACCTTGACGACCTGGGCCAGCACCGGCTGCGCGCCGACCATTGCAAACCCGGCCAGGGCCAGGGCGGAAAGAATTCTGTGCTTCATCATTGCTGCGCTCCTTTCGGACTGTTGTCAGTGAGTTCAGGGCGCACCTTACGCGGCGATTGTGACAACAGGATGACAGCGCGTCACAAAAGTGGTCTGGCCATTTTGCCTTGGCCGGCGAGGCGGGTATGATCCCGTTTTTTAAAAGGAGAATCGCCATGATCGTCGGTCTGGTATCCGATGTCGCCCGCCAGAAGTCCGTTCTGCCCGCCGCCGTCGTGCGGGCGCTCGAAGCCATCCAGAAGGTGAACCCGCTGGAATTGGCCCCAGGCAAATACGAAGTCGAAGGCGACAAGCTGTTCTATCTCGTCCAGGACGTCGAACTGCGCACGCTGGCCGAAAGCCGTGCCGAAGCGCACAAGCAATACGCCGACATCCAGTTGCCCTACTCGACCGCCGAGCGCTATGGCTTCGCCCTGCCGCAACCGGAACTGCCGATCGCCGACGACCAGCTCAAGGACAAGGACCTCGCCTTCTTCCCGACGCCGGCCGCCGAAGCCTTCATCGACGTCAATCCCGGCACTTTCCTGGTCTTCCTGCCGCAGGAACTGCATCGCCCCTGCGTCGTCGTCAGTGAAAAGAAGATGATCCGCAAGGTCGTCATGAAGGTGCATAGCAGCCTGCTCGGCCTTTGATCCGCCGCGACCCGGCGCGCCGCCGGACACGCGCGCCGCAGCCCCGGAAGCCTCCGTTCGCGGAGGCTTTTTCACATCCGCAGCTTGATAAAACCGCCGCCATTCACTATATTGCTAACTCGAATTAGCTATAACAATGGAGGGTGTCGTGGGAAACCCCGTTCATCTCGGAATCGACGTCGGATCGGCAAGCGTGCGCGCCGGTCTTTTTGACCGTGAAGGCCATCGCCTGGCCTTTGCCGTGCGCACGATCCAACAGTTCCATGCCAAGCCGCTGCATGTCGAGCAATCCTCGGCCGACATCTGGGCGCAAACCGTCGCCGCCGTGCGCGAGGCCGTCGCCACCGCGGCGATCGATCCGGCGCAAGTCGTCTCGATCGGCGTCGATGCCACCTGTTCGCTCGTCGCCGTCGGCGCCGATGGCGCGCCGGTGTCGGTGGCCGAAGGCGGCGAAGCCGAACGTGACATCATCATGTGGATGGACCACCGTGCCGGCGACCAGACGGCTGCAATCAACGCCACGAAGGACCGGGTGCTGGCTTACGTCGGCGGCGAAGTCAGCATCGAAATGGAATTGCCCAAGGTGCTGTGGCTGAAGCAGCGTTTCCCCGAGCGCTACGCCCGGACCTGGCGCTTCTTCGACCTCGCCGATTACCTGACCTGGCGGCTCGCCGGGGCAGACACGGCAAGCGTGTGCACACTCACCTGCAAGTGGAACTATCTCGCGCACGAGAACCGTTTCAGCGCAACGCTACTTGCAGCAGTCGGCCTCGACGACCTGCTCGGCAAGGTGCCGGCCACGGTGTTGCCGCTCGGTTCGGCCGCCGGCGGCCTGAGCCAGGGGGCGGCGGCCGAACTCGGATTGCCGGCCGGCATCACCGTCGCCACCGGCATCATCGACGCGCACGCCGGCGGGCTCGCGCTGGTCAGCACGGCACCGCTCGGCAGCCTGGCGATCATCGGCGGCACCTCGAACTGCCACATGGTCGTCAATCCCGACCCGGTCATGGTTCCCGGCGTCTGGGGGCCCTATTACGGCGCCATGCTACCGGGCTGGTGGCTCGGCGAAGGCGGACAGAGTGCCGCCGGCGCGCTGCTCGACTGGACACTACGCCAGAGCGACGCCTGGCCGCTGCTCGAAGCGACGGCGAAAGACGAGAATCGCAACCTCTACGCCGTGCTCAACGACTGGACGGCGGATCTTGAACGCCGCGAAGCCTACCCCGCCCGCGACCTGCATGTACTCTCGGACCACCACGGCAACCGCTCGCCGCGCGCCAACCCGCACGCACGCGGCGTCGTCGTCGGACTGACGCTGGAAACCGGCAAGGACGCGCTGGCGCGCCTGTACCTGGCCACGCTGCAGGCGCTGGCCTACGGCACGCGCCACATCATCGAAAGCATGAACGCGGCCGGGCACAAGATCGAACGCATCATCATGTGTGGCGGCGGCACGAAGAACCCGTACTGGCTGCGTGAAAACGCCGACGCGACCGGCTGCGAGATCCACCTCGTCAGCGAGGAAGACGCCGTGACGCTGGGCGCCGCCCTGCTCGGCGCCGTGGCCGACGGCGCCTTCCCGACCCTGCCCGACGCGGCGGCCTGCATGGTCCGTCCCGGCGGCAGTGTCAAGGCGCGCCCCGACACCAAGGCCTTCCACGACGCCAAATACGCCGTCTATCTGCAACTTTACGAAACAATGGAACGTTGCCGTTCCGCCATGCAGGCCTGGCACTGAGCCACGCCCGCCCCTCTGTCGAAAGGATGTCCCACATGCTCAAGCTCACCCTGCCCGAGAACAAGCCGCTGATCTCGGCCGGCGCCAAGGAAGTGCTGGTCGTTACCAACGCCGACCTGCGCGAATCGGCCAACGTCGAATGCTGGCCGGTCCAGAACAAATTCGAAGCCAAGCTGGAAAAGGCCCTGGCCGATCGTTTCGGCGTCGCCGCCAAGCGCGCCCACCTCTACAAGAACGACAAGGGACACGGCTTCATCAGCAGCCAACGGGAAGGCAGCGACCTCTTCGCGAGCATCGACCCCGATGCGCCCGTCATCGTGCTGCTGACCGCCTGGCAGTACTCGCACCACCTGGCGCCGAGTCTCGCCAAGCATCGCGGGCCGGTCCTGCTGCTGGCCAATTTCGACGGCACCTGGCCGGGCCTCGTCGGCATGCTGTGCATGGCCGGCACGCTCAACAGCCTGGGCAAGCAGTACGCGCGCCTGTGGTCCTCGGACTTCGACGACGCCTTCTTCTATCAAGGCCTGGGCGCCTGGCTCAAGACCGGCAAGATCGACCACGACGTCTCCTATCTGCACACGGTGGATACCACGCATCCGGCCGCCAAGACCGACGCCTGGCAGGCCGGCCGCCAGGTCGGTGAATTCGTCCTGCGCAACAAGGAAATCATGGGGCTGTTCGACAGCTTCTGCATGGGCATGATCAACGGCGTCTTCCCGCAGAAGGCGCTCGTTGACATTGGCATGCCGATGGAAAGCCTGTCGCAATCGGCCCTGCTCGTCGAAATGGCGAAGGTGCCGCAATCGCTGCGCGAGGAATGCCTGCAGTGGTACGAGGCACGCGGCATGAAGTTCAATTTCGGCAGCGATCCGGCAAAAGAACTGACGCGCGATCAGGTGCTCGAACAGTGCGCGATGATGATCGCGATGGCGCGTTTCACCCAGCGCTTCGGCCTCACCTCGGTCGGCGTCCAGTACCAGCAGGGCCTCGCCCACTCGTGCGCTGCCTCCGACTTCGCCGAAGGCGCGATCGGCTCGACCGCGCGCTTCCCGATCCCCGACGAAAATGGCAACATCATTCGCGCCGGCAAGCCGATCCCCTGCATCAATGAAGTCGACATGGGCACGGCGATTCCCCAGACGATGCTCTGGCGCCTGCTCGACGCCTTCGGACTGCCGTCGGAAACGACGCTGCACGACATCCGCTGGGGCAGCGAATATCAGGGCACCTTCTACTGGGATTTCGAGATTTCCGGATCGGTCCCCTTCGAACACCTCAAGGGCGGCATCGCCGGCGCCACCGGCTACCGTCAGCCGGCCATGTACTTCCCCAAGGGCGGCTCGTCGATCCACGGCCAGGGCAAGTCCGGCCGCCTGATCTGGGCGCGGGCGCACTACGAAGGCACGCAGGTCTTCATGCATATCGGCACCGGCACGGCAGTCGAACTGCCGGCCGAGGAGTTCGAACGGCGGCGCAAGGCGACGACCTACGAATGGCCCTTGCTCAACTGCGTGCTCGACGGCGTCGGCCGCGACGACCTGATGGCCGGCCACCAGAGCAACCACATCACGGTCGCCTATGTCGATGACGACAAGCTTGCCGACGTGCTGCGCGCCTTCGTCGCCCAGGCACTGACGCAGAACATCCGGGTCAGCGTGGCCGGCGACGCCTACGCCCTTCTGTAATTTCTCCATGGGGGCGGCCTTGGCATGGGTCGCCCCGTTTTTTCAGGAAATGAGTCCCGATGCAAACTGCTAGCCAATACTGCGGTGTCTGGCCCGTCATGCTGACGCCCTTCGACGAACACCGCGAGATCGACTGGGCGTCGTTGGAGAAACTGATCGAATGGTATCTGCGCGCCGGCGTCTCGGGCCTGTTCGCCAACTGCCAGTCGAGCGAGATGTTCTTTTTGTCGGAAGCTGAATCGTTACAGCTTGTCCGCTTCGTGCTCGAGCGCGTCGATGGGCGCGTCCCGGTCGTGGCCTCCGGCCACACCGCCTGCGCCCTGTCGCAACAGATCGACCAGCTCGGCAAGATGGCCGAAACCGGCGTCGATAGCCTGATCCTGATCAGCAACCGACTCGCTGCGGCCAGCGAAGGCGACGACACCGTATTGAACAGCCTGCAGCGCATCACCGCCGCGCTCGACGACCGGGTCGGACTCGGTATCTATGAATGTCCGCATCCCTACAAGCGCCTGCTCTCCGACGAGGTCGTGCGCTGGTGCGCGGAGAGTGGGCGCTACACCTTCATCAAGGACACTTGCTGCCAGATCGACACGATCAAACGGCGACTCGAGCTGACCCGTGGCAGCCGCGTCCACCTCGCCAACGCTAACGGCCAGACCTTGCTCGCGTCATTGCAGGCGGGGGCGCACGGCTACAGCGGCGTCATGGCAAACTTCCATCCCGAGTTGTACGTCTGGCTGTGCAAGCACTGGCAAGACGCGCCGGAAAAAGCCCGGATCGTTTCCGACTATCTTGCCACGGCCTCGCTCGCCGAATCGCTCGATTACCCGATCTGCGCCAAGGACTACCAGGTGTCGATCGGCAATTTCCGCACGGCGACGAGCCGGACGCGCGACCCGGCGCACTACTACAGCGCCCATTTCGCGACCAATACCCAGCAGATGGTGCGCCTGGGCGAAACGCTGAAAACGCTGCTCGCGCTCTGAGTTGCCGCCCCCGTTCCGCCTGTCGTCCGCTTTTCGTTGGACGGCCGGTGCGAACGTATGGGAAAATGACCGGATGATGGCGCCGTGTGTGGGCGCCCTGCCGTTTCTTATTGCGTGTTGAGATCGATATTATGGAAATTCTGGAATCCGGGTGCCTGGTCATCATCGGCCGCACCAACTCCGGCCGCGTCTTCCGCCCGAGCGACTGGGATCAGCGCCTGTGCTGCTCCGTGTCGAAGTTCGAGGACGGACGACTGACCTATTCGAAGTATGTCCGGCCCATCCACAAGGATAAGGACAAAGGCGTATTTATCGCCGCCGAGTTGAAAAAGGAAGACCCGGAACTCTGGGACTTCGTCGTCAACTTCGCCAAGGACAACGACCTGATGATCGAATGGCCGGAAGTCTGCATCCTGCCCGAGCCGGCCGCCGCAGAACCGACCGCCTGACGCAGGTCGCGGGAAGGTCGATCGCCGGACGCGCGATCGACGCAAAAAAACAGCCGACGCAGCACGCTTGCTGCGGTCGGCTTTTTTATTGCCGGAGGAAGCCCGGCGGGGTTCAGTCGATCTCGCCGGCGATCATCGCCTTCTTGTTCTTGATCTCGGCATAGACGCTGCCGGAGAACACGATCGCGGCAAGGATCAGCATGACCAGCGAGATCGGGCTTTCGACCAGACCGATCAGGCTGCCGCCGTTGATCTTGACCGATTGCAGCAGCGCCTTCTCCATCATCGTGCCCAGCACATAGGTGAGCACGATCGGCGCCATCGGAATGTCGATCTTCTTCATGATGTAACCGAGTACCCCGAAGACCAGCATGACACCGACATCCCACAGGTCATTGGAAACGGTATAGGCGCCGATGATCGAGATGATCAGCACAATGGGATAGAGCAGCTTGGCCGGCACCAGCGCGATCCGCGCCCACCAGCCGGCCAGCGGCAGATTCATGAGCAGCAGCATGGCATTGCCGATGAACATGCTGGCGATCACGCCCCAGACGAAAGTCGGATTCTGCGTAAACAGGATCGGTCCCGGCGTCAGCCCGTGCATGACGAAGGCGCCGAGCAGGATGGCGATGGTCGGAGAACTCGGAATGCCCAGTGTCAGCAGCGGGATCATCGCACCGCCGCAATACGAATTGTTGGCGGTTTCCGGACCGGCGACGCCTTCGATGGCGCCCTTGCCGAATTTCTCCGGCGTCTTCGACAGCTTCTTCTCCATCGAGTACGACAGCAGCGCCGGAATCGCCGAGTTGGTGCCCGGAATCAGGCCGATGAAGAAGCCGAGACCGGTCCCGCGCAGGATCGCGTTGGTTGTCGTCTTCATTTCCTTTTTCTCGGGCCACAGGCTCGACAGCTTCTCCGGTTTGCCGACGGCATTGAGGTTTTCCATACCGAGAAAGATTTCCGACAGGCCGAACAAGCCCATGGCGATCGTCACCAGGTCAAGACCGTTCATCAGGAAAGGCTGCCCGAAGGTAAAGCGCAAAGTACCGGTGATCGAATCCATGCCGATCACCGAGAGCATCAGGCCGATGAACATGGCGACCAGGCCGCGCACGATCGAACTGCCCATCAGGCCGACGACCATCGTCATGCCGAAGAGCATCAGCGAGAACATCTCCGAGGGCCCGAAGCGCAGCGCGAAGTCGGCCAGCGGCGGACCGATCAGCGCGAGGCCCAGCACCGAGGCAACGCCGCCGACGAAGGAGCCCAAGGCCGCCACCCCGAGCGCGACCCCGGCACGCCCCTGCTTGGCCATTTCATGCCCGTCGAGGCAGGTGATCACCGAGGCGGCCTCGCCCGGCGTGTTGATCAGCACCGAGGTGATCGTCCCGCCGTACATGCCACCATAATAAATCCCGGACAGCATGATGATCGCCGAGACCGGCGACATGCCGTAGGTCAGCGGGATCAGCAGCGCCGTCGCGGTGGTCGGGCCGATGCCCGGCAGCACGCCGACCAGCTGGCCGACGGTGACGCCGATCAGGCAATACAGGAGGTTCTGCCATGTCATCGCCACGCCAAAACCCGACAACAAACCCATCAGTGATTCCATAGTGCGATGCTCCGGCGGTCAGGGCAGGGGGACGGAAAAACAGATCTTGAAGATGCCGTAGCAGACCAGCGAGATCCCGATCGACAACAGCACCGCCTGCCACAGCTTGTAGTGCGGCACGAACATGATCAGCAGCAAGAGCGAGCCGGCGATGATGAAGCCGGTGTGATTGAGCAGCAGCACGAAGACCATGCAGGACAGGAACACCGTCGCGACATTGGTCAGTTCTTTCCGCCCGGGGAAGCACTCGCCGACGCGGAACACCTGGCCGTGGCAGGACTGCCAGATGTAGGCGAGCGCCACGACGATCGACAGACCGGTCAGCCAGCGCGGATACATACCCGGCCCAGCGCCGATCAGCCGCGACTTGTACAGGAGATCGAAGGAGACGACAAAAAACAGCAGCGAAAACGCCAGATACCCTAGCCCGAACCACAGGCCGGCATTCTGCTTCTTGACCCACGCCGAAAACGTTTTTGGCTGGTCAGCGGCGGTCGTTTCTTCCATGCGCACACCCCTTCCTAATCAAAGCCCAAAAACCCGTCTCCGCCGCATCGTGTCGCAGCGGGAGAACAGATCCTTGTCGCTGTTGAACAGACTGCCGGACGTTTTTGAGCCGATGCCCACGCACGAAAGCGCAAACGGATTCAAGACTGCCATCGCATCAGGCTGTCGTTGCCGACCTCCTGACGAGCGATTGACTCAAGCACGTCCCGACAAGCCTGTGCAAGCCACGACAGCGCCTCTTGAAACCATGACCCACGCGTCCCCAAGCCCGCAATCTATACGCCTCAAAGACGAATGTCTACTGACAGCAAAGGCTCATGGCGACTCACGCTGTTACGATTTAGCCACAGCCACGCGAAAGGCGAAGGAAAACAGCAGATTCAGAAATTCCGGCAGATGATTTCGCAAGGCACGGTGTCGGTTTCGCCCGGCAGGCCGACCGGATCACGCGGCGCCAGCAAACGCTCGAACAGGCGTTCGGCGATGGCCTTCTCGTTCTGGCGGACGGCAACGATCCGGTTGGGCAGGAGATCCAGCATGGCGTGATCGTCGAAGGTGCCGATCAACAGCGCCGGATCGATGTTGCCCATCTGTTCGCGCAATTGCAGCAAGGCCCCTTCGAGCACGAGCAATGACGAACACATGAAGGCGGCCGGCGGTCGCCGCAACTCGTCGATGAGGATGCGCATCAGATGCCGGCCGGCGTCGGGACTGTCGTTGGCATCCGTCCAGATCCGCGACGCGACGTCATCGACGCCGGACTCGGCGCAAGCCGTCTCGAAGCCACGGATACGATCCTGAATACTCGGCGAATCGGCATGCGCGCACAGGAAGAAACATTCGCCGCCGGCGGATTCCTGCAGCATGCGGCGCGCCATTTCCAGCCCGCCCTGGTAGTTGTCGCTGACGACGGCGGGAAACGGCCAGGAAGGGTAGCCACGGTCGAAGGCGACGATCGACGCGCGCGTCTTGTTGCTGCGCAGTTGCGGAAGCACCACCGACTGGCAGGGAGCGATCGCCAGCCCATCGACATCGCGTTCGAGCAGGCTCGTGATTGCGCGGTTTTCGAGTTCCGGACTCTCGTGCGAGGCCAGCGTCAGCAGCAGCAGATTGCGTTCGTTGCAACGGGCTTCCAGCGCCGCCATCAGCCGCGCGAAATAGGCGTTGGCAAGGTCGGGCACGACGAAGCCGATCGTCTCCGTGCGGGCGAGCTTGAGGCTGCGCGCGGCATGGTTGATCGAGTAACCGTGGATGGCGATGTAATCCTCGATCGCCTGGCGGGTCTTGGCGCTGATGCGGTAGCGATCGGTCTGCCCGTTGATGACGAAGCGGACGGTGGTGATCGAAAAGCCGGTAGCCTTGGCAATTTCTTCGACAGTTTTTGACATACCGGGTTTCCTAGGGTGTGTTCTCAATTAAGCGTTGGTTGCGCAAGGGTCTGGCGAGGCGTAGCGCTAGGCGGCGGATGCGCCGGTCGTCTGCAGCGTTGCGCGTCTTGCGAAGGGAACAACCCTTCGCTACGGCACGCGCCTTGCAGCCGATCCGGCGCAGGGCGCAACGCAATCCAGCGGTCAATTGAGAGCACACCCTAGCGAAACGAACGAATACGCGAAACGTCGATTATCTCAGGAAACAGGGCCGGAAAAGAAAAACCGCCCGCAAATGGCGGGCGGTTTTGGCTGTGGTGTCAGGCGCCGGATCAGGCGACCAGCGGTGCCAGACTGGCGCGCATCTTCTGCATCGCCTTGACCTCGATCTGCCGGATACGCTCGGCCGACACGCCGAATTCCGCGGCAAGTTCATGCAAGGTTGCCGGTTCTTCAGCCAACCAGCGCGACTCGACGATGCGCCGACTACGCTCATCCAGTTCACCCAGCGCCATCTGCAGGCCTTCGCCTTGCAGATGATCCGCCGCCCGGCTCTCCAGAACTCGCACCGGCTCGGAGCGATTGTCCTGCAGGTAGGCGATCGGCGCGAAGGCCTCGTCCTCATCGTTACCGGGCTCGAGCGCCACGTCGTGACCGCTCAGCCGGGTCTCCATCTCGGTCACGTCTTCCGGCTTGACCTTGAGCTGTTCGGAGATCGCGTCGATCTGCGCCGGGGTCAGCGCCTCGCTGCTCTCCTTCATGCTACGCAGATTGAAGAACAGCTTGCGCTGCGCCTTGGTCGTCGCGACCTTGACGAGGCGCCAGTTGCGCAACACATATTCGTGGATCTCGGCCTTGATCCAGTGGATGGCGAAGGAAACCAGGCGCACGCCCTGCGACGGGTCGAAGCGCTTGACCGCCTTCATCAGGCCGATATTGCCTTCCTGGATCAGGTCGGCATGCGGCAGACCGTAACCCAGATAGCCGCGCGCAATCGAGATGACCAGACGCAGGTGCGAAAGAACCAGCTGACGCGCCGCTTCCAGATCGTTTTCCTCACGAAGGCGCGTTGCCAGCCGGAACTCTTCCTCCTCGGTCAGAATCGGAAATTGTTTCGCTGCCTGAATGTAGGCGTCGATATTGCCTACCGCAGAGATCGTCGGGAACGCCAGTGCTTGCGTCATTTGGAATCACACCTCCTGTTGTTACTAGGATTACCCAGAGCCATTTTAGCACTCGTTGCGTAAGAGTGCTAAACGCTCGAAAGGTTTCTTGTAACAGGGTGTTGATCACCGCGGCAACTATCGTCCGCAATTCAACTTGCTCCTTCCGCAACTCAACTTGCTCCCCTCGGAAAGTATCAATTTTGGCCAGCGAGCCACTTCAACGGTGACGGCTGGGCCTTAGTATGCCCTGGGGGGCAGCAACGAGTTATAGTCATGCTTTCGATAAAAGGCTGGCCAAATAAGCCATTCCAGCCAACACAACAACGAGAACATGAATCAACAAGCCCTCTCCTCCTTCATTTGGTCAGTTGCAGACCTACTACGCGGCGATTACAGACAATCCGAATACGGCAAAGTAATCCTCCCATTTACAGTTCTGCGCCGCCTGGATTGTGTGCTTGAATCCACCAAAGCGGCCGTGTTGGCCGAATTGAAAGCAAAGACGGCTGCCGGACTTAATCCTGACCCGTTTCTCCTACGCAAAGCGGGCCAGGGTTTCTACAACACTTCGCCGCTCGACCTCGGCAAACTCTTGGGCGACCAGGACAACATTCGCGAGAACCTCTATGCCTACATTCAGGGGTTTTCGCCGGCAGCTCTGGACATCTTTGAGCGCTTCGAGTTCTTCACCCAGGTCGAGCGACTGGCCAAAGCCGGGCTGCTCTATCTAGTCACTGAGAAATTCGCCAATATCGACCTACACCCGGATATCGTCGATAACGCCCAGATGGGCCTGGTGTTCGAGGAGCTAATTCGGAAGTTCGCCGAAATCTCGAACGAGACTGCCGGGGAGCACTTTACCCCGCGCGAAGTCATCCGGCTGATGGTGAATCTACTGTTTATTGAGGACGACGATGTTCTGACATCTGGCAATGCTGTTGTTCGGACCATCTACGACCCAACAGCCGGCACAGGCGGTATGCTTTCCGTGGCCGGTGAATACCTGTTGGAGCTCAATCCATCGGCTCGCCTAACCATGTTTGGTCAAGAGCTCAACGATGAGTCCTACGCCATCTGCAAGGCTGACATGCTCATCAAGGGCCAGGATGTCGGCAATATCGTGGTCGGCAACACCCTTTCCGAAGATGGCCACGGTGGCCGTAAATTCGATTACATGCTCTCCAATCCGCCGTTTGGCGTCGAATGGAAGAAGGTCGAGAAGGAAGTTCGCAAGGAAGCCGCGGACAAAGGTTTTGACGGCCGTTTCGGCCCCGGGTTGCCCCGGGTCTCCGACGGCTCAATGCTGTTCCTGCTCCACCTCATCAGCAAGATGCGTCCGGCTGTCGATGGTGGCAGTCGTATCGGTATCGTTCTCAATGGTTCGCCCCTGTTTACCGGCGGAGCAGGCAGTGGAGAATCTGAAATCCGTCGCTATGTGCTGGAAAACGACTTGGTCGAGGCCATCATCGGTTTGCCAACCGATATGTTTTACAACACCGGTATTAGCACCTATGTCTGGATTCTCTCCAACAAGAAGCCAGGGGTCCGCAAAGGTAAGGTACAGCTCATCGACGCAAGCAGCTTCTGGCAGAAGATGCGCAAAAGTCTCGGCAGCAAGCGAAAAGAGCTGTCCGACGAACATATCGCCGATATCACACGCCTGTTCGGCGCATTCACCGAAGCCAACCTTGCGACTTTGCTGGATGCCTCTGGCAAGGAAATCAGCCGGGTGCTCCTGGCTGAGGGGGAAACCCCTCCTCCAGTGCCAGAAGGCTGCCGTATCAAGACAGTTCCGATTTCACGCATCTTCAAGGATGAGGAATTCGGCTACACGACCATCACCGTCGAGCGCCCGCTACGCGATGCTGCCGGCAAAGTCCTGGTTGGCGAGAAGGGAAAACAAAAGGGCAAGCCCCAACCCGATGCCGCTCTGCGCGACACGGAAAACGTCCCGCTCTTGGACGATATTGACGCTTATTTCAAGCGGGAAGTGTTAGCGCATGCTCCGGATGCCTGGATTGACCAGGAAAAATCCAAGGTCGGCTATGAAATCCCGTTCAACCGACATTTCTATGTCTTCGAGCCTCCGCGGAGCCTACATGAGATTGACGAAGAGTTGAAGGCGGTGGCCACCAACATCACCAAGATGCTTGAGGGGCTGGCGGAATGAGCTTGCCAAGGTATCAGGGTTACAAGAATAGCGGTATTGCGTGGCTTGGCGATGTCCCATCTCACTGGGAGGTAATCCGCTACAAAGAACTTTTTGCAGAACGGAATGAGCGCTCGACAGAAGGTGGTGAAACATTGCTATCAGTCTCCGCGTACACGGGGGTCTCCCCTCGGGCAGATATCATCGACGAAGGGGATTTCTTAAGCCGCGCAGAGTCACTTGAAGGCTATAAGGTTTGCTATCCCAACGACCTAGTGATGAACATCATGCTCGCTTGGAATCGTGGGCTTGGATTCTCCGCGTACCATGGGATTGTTAGCCCGGCCTACAGCGTTTTTTCTCTCAAGCGTAAAGATAATCCTAGGTTTCTTGACTATCTGGTTAGAGAAGATAAGACCACGCTCCAATTCAAGGCATATTCATCAGGGGTGATTGAGTCTAGGTTACGGCTCTATCCCGAAGTGTTTGGGGCATTGTCTTGTAGTGTACCTCCACCAGAAGAACAAGAAGCCATCGCCACCTTCCTCGACCGAGAAACCGCCAAGATTGACGCCCTGGTTGCCGAGCAGGAAAAGCTTCTCACGCTCTTAGCAGAAAAGCGCCAAGCCACTATTTCACAAGCTGTGACCAAGGGCCTGAATCCGGATGTGCCGATGAAGGATTCGGGGGTAGAGTGGTTGGGAGAAGTACCGGCACATTGGGGGCACAGAAAGAAACTTCTTGATTTGGTGACAAGCCATCGACACTCCTTTGTAAACGGCCCCTTTGGAAGTGACTTGCTCACATCAGAGCTTGTCTCTGATGGAGTGCCCGTCATCTATATCCGGGATATCAAGCAGAGCGGCTATTGCAGGGTTAGTGAATGGTGCGTTACCGAAGAAAAGGCCGCACAACTTCAATTCTGCAACGTCCTGCCGGGAGACGTTTTGGTGGCCAAAGTCGGAGACCCACCAGGTTTGGCCGCTGTTTACCCACAAAATGAGCCAAACGGAATTATTACCCAAGATGTAATTCGTCTTCGGCTTGATATCTGTAAGGCCGATGGCAACTACGTCTGCTGGTTGCTTAACTCAAAATATGGTCAAACAGCGATTGACCAAATCTCGGTCGAATCGACGAGAACACGAGTGGGACTTGGAGAGTATAAGCAACTCCGGTTTTTCATCCCCCCGTTGAAAGAGCAGCAGGCGATTTCTATATTTCTTGATAAAGAAATGGGAAGGCTTGATGCACTTACGGTTGAAGCCTTGCGAGCAATTGGCCTCCTTAAAGAGCGCCGCACCGCCCTAATCTCCGCCGCCGTTACCGGAAAAATCGACGTCCGTCACCTAGCCAATTAAGAGAGCGCCAAATGCCAGGCCTGCACCAAGAACACCACTTCGAATCGGCGATTTGTGAGCATCTTGGTCAGAATGGCTGGCTCTATGAGGAAGCCGATGCCACCCTGTACGACCGGCAAAATGCTCTGTTCCTTCCCGACCTGCTAACCTGGGTCGAGGCCACCCAGCCGGATAGCTGGCAACAACTGAGCAAGACACACGGTGCCAGCCTGCCGAAGGTCCTGGCCGAGCGGGTACGTAAATGCCTTAACGAGCACGGCACGCTGGAAGTGCTGCGCCGCGGTGTCGAGATAGTCGGCCTCAAGAAGCCGCTCGCCATGGTGCAGTTCAAGCCAGCACTGGGACTAAACGCAACCATCCAGAAAGCCTACGAGGCCAACAGCCTTCGCGTGGTCCGCCAAGTCCATCACTCGTTGAACAACACCAAAGAAGCACTGGACCTGGTGCTCTTCGTGAACGGTATCGCCGTGGCTACCGCCGAACTGAAGTCCGACTTCACGCAAAGCGTCGGCGATGCCGTCGACCAATACCGCTTTGACCGTCATCCGACCCCGAAGGGAGGACTGGTCGAACCGCTGCTGGCCTTCCCCGGCGCAGCCCTCGTCCATTTCGCGGTTAGCCAAAGCGAAGTCATGATGGCGACGCAATTGGCTGGTCCGGCCACGACTTTTCTGCCGTTCAACCGCGGCAATGAAGGTGGCGCAGGCAACGAACCCAATCCCTATGGCTACGCCACCGCTTACCTCTGGGAAGACGTCTGGCAGCGCGACAGCTGGCTCGAAATCCTCGGTCGTTACCTCATGGGTAAGCGCAACGACAAGAAACAACTGACTGGCGTCATCTTCCCGCGCTTCCACCAACTCGACGCCACGCGCAAACTGGTGGCCGACGTTCTAGAAAACGGACCCGGCGAGCGTTACCTGATTCAGCACTCGGCCGGCTCCGGCAAAACCAACTCGATAGCCTGGACTGCTCACTTCCTGGCCGACTTGCATGATGCTAAGCACCAGAAGCTGTTCGACAGTATCCTGGTGGTTTCCGACCGCAATGTGCTTGACGCCCAATTGCAGGAAGCTATCTTTGATTTTCAGCGCACCACCGGCGTGGTTGCCACCATTTCCGATGACCACGGCAGCAAGAGCGCCCAACTATCCCAGGCACTCAAGGACGGCAAAAAAATCATTGTCTGCACTATCCAGACCTTCCCGTTTGCGCTCGAAGCCGTCCAGAAGCTCTCGGCCACCGAAGGGAAGCGCTTTGCCGTCATTGCCGACGAAGCCCATAGCTCCCAGACCGGAGAAGCTGCTGCCAAGCTTAAGCAGGTGCTGTCTGCCGAGGAGCTTGCTGAATTCCAGGATGGCGGCGAAGTTGATACCGAGACCTTGCTGGCTCTCCAGATGTCGGCCAAGGCCAGCCAAGACAAAGGCCTGACCTACATCGCCTTCACGGCAACGCCCAAGCAGAAGACGCTTGAGCTGTTCGGCCGCAAAGACGAAGACGGCTTACCTCAAGCCTTCCACGTCTACTCGATGCGTCAGGCGATTGAAGAAGGCTTCATCCTCGATGTCCTCCAGAACTACACGACCTACAAGCTGGCGTTCAAGCTCGCCAACAATGGCCAGGAGTACGACGAGAAACAGGTCGAGAAGTCGGAAGCCCTGAAGGGAATCATGCAGTGGGTCCGCCTGCACCCCTACAATATCGCGCAGAAGGTCCAGACGGTCGTCGAACACTTCCGCGAGAACGTTCAGCCGCTGCTCAACGGTAAGGCCAAGGCCATGGTCGTGGTCAGCAGCCGTAAAGAGGCC
This sequence comes from Propionivibrio dicarboxylicus, assembly GCF_900099695.1. Classification (GTDB taxonomy): domain Bacteria; phylum Pseudomonadota; class Gammaproteobacteria; order Burkholderiales; family Rhodocyclaceae; genus Propionivibrio; species Propionivibrio dicarboxylicus. The sequence goes on from NZ_FNCY01000001.1 coordinate 130,288, forward strand.
GTACGCTGGCAGAAGGCCATCACGGCCTATATCCAGAAGCATAGTTACAAGCTGGGTGTCCTGGTAGCCTTCTCAGGTGAAATCACCGACTACGATAGCTACCCCGAATCCGTCTCGGAACACAGCAAACTGCTCAACCCTGAATTGAAAGGGCGAGATATCCGCGATGCCTTTGCCGAACCGGACTATCACCTGCTGCTGGTAGCCAACAAATTCCAGACTGGTTTCGACCAACCGCTGCTCTGCGGCATGTATGTCGATAAACGGTTGGCCGGCATCCAAGCGGTACAAACGCTGTCCCGACTGAACCGCGCTTATCCCGGCAAGGACACCACCTACATCCTCGACTTCGTCAACGAATCCGAGGATGTCCTGGAAGCCTTCAAGACCTATTACGAAACCGCCCAGCTCGAAGCTACCACCGACCCGAACCTGGTCCTCGACCTTCGCGCAAAATTGGACGCTGCCGGTTACTACGATAATTATGAGGTCGACCGGGTCGCCCAGGTAGAGATGGACCCGAAAGGCACACAGGCTCAACTCAATGCCGCCATTGCGCCCGTCGCAGACCGACTGCTCAAACGCTACAAGGCCCTTCGGACAGCCAAAGCCACTGCTGACGCCAACAAGGACGAACAAGCTGCCAAGGCAGCCAAGGAGGCGATGGAAGTGCTGGTGCTCTTCAAGAAAGACATGGGCGCCTATAACCGCCTCTATGCCTTCTTGTCGCAAATATTCGATTACGGCAATACCGACATCGAGAAACGCTTCATCTTCTTCAAGCGTCTGATACCGCTACTGGACTTTGGGCGAGAGCGGGACACCGTTGACCTATCCAAGGTGGTGTTGACCCACCACACCTTGCGTAACAAGGGACAGCATAGCCTTGACCTTCAGCAGGGCGAATCGAAGAAGTTGCAACCCATGGCCGAAACTGGCGGCGGCACTCTCCATGACAAGGAAAAGGCCTATCTCGAGGAAATCATCCAGCAGGTGAACGGGCTGTTCGAAGGCGACCTTTCTGACAACGACCAGCTCGTCTATGTGAATGGTGTCCTAAAAGGGAAGCTCCTGGAGAACGAAACGCTGGTTCAGCAGGCGGCCAACAACACCAAGGAGCAGTTTGCCAACTCTCCAGACCTGTCACAAGCGCTTCTCAACGCCATTATGGATGCGCTGGGTGCGCATACAACGATGAGCACCCAGGCTCTGGGCTCGGAGAAGATTCGCGAGGGATTGAAAGATACTCTGTTGGGGCCGGCGCAGTTGTATGAGGAGCTTCGAGCTAAGGCTTGGCCGTCAGCCACAGTTGCTTAATATATTTATATATCAACCACCTCGCCATGAGTTTAACCCTTGCGGCTTTCAATCCGCCAAATAGTCCGCCAAATCAAACGCCACTTGAGTGGCCATGTTCTTTTAATGCATTGAAATATAAGACGAATATAATTCATAGAATCAGCCACGCAATCCGCCAAAGAATCAGCCAATTCGTCGTCTCGGGTCCTTTCGTGCCATTAGAATTGACGACTAATGGAGACTTGTTTTTCCATACCGTACGTTGCACTTATGTTTAGCTAACCTAGGAATTCTTGCATGCTAGGTTCAGTAATCGTCTCGTCACCACCCATGCATCCCGTCGGATTGACCGATGAGGAGCTGGCTCGTCTGCTTCAAGGGCTTTTAGCCGCTGGGAAAGAATCTCTGCTGGTAGTCAATCGATTCACCTGCAGTGTGTTTTCGAAGGAAGCCTCGACCAATGTGTGGGACTTTGAGGGTATCGGTGACCTTGGTGGAGACTCCTTGAGCGCCATGTCTTCGTACTTCAGGCGCCGTGTCCTTAAATGGGCTGAAACCACCGCAACTAACCCAAGGGATGCCAACCTATCAGCCTTGAGGGTCACTGCAGCAACCAAGAAAGTGGTTCAGTCTTGGCAGGCTGCAGTGCTCGGGGCCACTACCTCCAAGGGGCGCACAGGTGAGGTAAGTTCAAAAACAGCTCAAAAGGTGTTCATGGCATCGGCGTGGCGCTGTCAATTTGATGGGTGCGGCGAAGACCTTTCATCTCATTTTGCGACAGATGGGCACGCGAACTACAGCTATCTCGCCCACATCGTTGCCTCGTCGGCAGATGGCCCTCGCGGGGATGCGGTCCAGTCTCCACTGCTAGCCGACGACGCTGAGAACATCATGTTGCTTTGCGACAAGTGCCATCGGCTTATCGACCGAGTAGCTCCGGCCATTTATACAACGGAAAAGCTTCGAGCCATGCGTGCCCGAAACGTTGCCGATATAAAGCGCCTTCTTGCTGGTCTCCAGTACCCACCGGCTGAGCCAATCATGCTAATCGGCAACGTCACGGGGCAGCCTCATCACTACTCGAAGCGGAACGTCGAAGACGCCATGCTTAATGTCGGGCTAAGACCTAGTAGAGATGAGCCGGAGTATTTCTGTTTCAATAGCTACATCTTGCACAACCCGCATTCGGCGGCATACTGGGGCAGTCTCTTCGAGTCGCTTTCCACCGACATCCCTCGCATGAAAGCCCTCTTGAACGGCTCGGCGCGAGGTCATGCGCGACCTCACCTTGCTGTCTTCCCGATACATAGCACCTCAGTTTTGATACTGGGCGGTCGGCTCATTGGTGACACGGCCGGAGTTTCAGTCTTTCAATTCCACCGAGACAAGGTGGCGGGCAACCAAGGTGGGCAGTGGGCATGGCCGTCGGATGCTACCGAGCCACGCCCCGAAAAGTATCGACTGGAGGTTCTCAAGGACCACCAGAGTGAGACCGAGGCTTGCCTATTGGTGTCACTGACGTTCGACATTGCTCAAGATAGACTGACTGCTGAATGCTACGAAAACGGTGTGCTGAAGTTGCCAACTCTTAAGCTCACCGCTAACCGATTTAGCTCTGATGTCATCGGACATCCCAAGGACTTGGAACTCTTTGGCACCAAGCTGGATGAAGCCATCCGTACACTTCAGGATAGATGGAAGGTTCGGCGCATTCATCTCTTCGTAGGTGCGCCGGCTTCTGCCTGCTTCCGTGTAGGGCAAAAAATTCAAGCACGCAATCAAGCCATATATGTCTGCTACGAGACCGACCGGGGCTCCGGAAGCCCGTTTAAGCAAACCATAGAAATTTCATCAACCTTGGTCTCCGGCCCTGGCGGTGAGCAGGTAGCGCTCTAATCTTGAACCATGAAAGCCTCTTGATATGACTACTGCAAATAGCTACGCAAAACGCATTTTTGATGCCCTCCAGGCACGCCAGGAAAGGGTCCAATGGGAGGCTTTCATTGTGGAGATGCTTCAGAAGCTGGAACTCTCACAGGAAGAGCGTGCTCGAGCCACCGCGCGATACGAAGCGCTCGGGCGACACGTTGCAGCAAAGCTGGATATGGCCGATGCCGATGCGTACGTCTTCGTCCAAGGCTCCATGCGCACACAGACAACGGTATCGCCGAGAGGCAACCAGAATTTCGACCTCGACATAGTGGTAAAGCTTACGGGCCCAAAGGTTCATGGCATTACTAACCCCGAACCATTCTTCCAAGCTTTTGGCTCCGCATTAAAGGGTATTCATGGCGCAGGTGAACCCACACAAAAACGTCGCTGCTGGCGCCTCAATTACCCTGGCGAGCCATTCTATTTCGATGTAACGCCTGCCTTACCTGATAGTCGTTCGATGGGCTTGAGCGTAGCTACCGACCTCCGGGTTCGAGACCCTGACACCCGTTGGAGTCCCTCCAATCCGGAAGAGTTTGCCGACTGGTTCTGCACGATTGCTGATAAGCGGTTCTCTTTCCACCGAGAGCTGCGAGAGATGCTTGCCAAAGCTGACACGCAAGTCACCCCGATTCCTGATACACCTGTTGGTATCGACGATATCCTTCGGCGCGGCATTCAGCTTATGAAGCTGCATCGTGACAACTATTACTGGAATCTTTCTGAAGAGCGAAAGGACGCGAAGCCCATTTCAGTCATCTTGGTAACGTTGGCCGGACATGCCTACAACAACATGGTGACCCACGAACAAACGGCCTATTCATCGCCTATTGAAGTCCTTTTGGAATTGGTTGACCGCATGCCTCGGGGCATTTTTACTGATGGCAGGAGCTACTGCGTTTCAAACCCGGCGTTAACTATGGAGAACTTCGCTGACCGCTGGAACTCCGATAGAGGCCTTCGAGCGCGGGAGTTCAATACCTGGCATAAGCAACTCGTTGCTGACCTTGAGGCTCTGTTCTCAGAGGAGTACAGCAAGAAGAGCGAGGCTCGTATTAGGAGCGTCTTTGGCCAATATGGCGTAGATGCTTGGAAAGCCTCGATGCCTACAAGCCCATTACAAGGCCTGCTCGCCGCGGTTCCTGGTCAGCCTCGGACCAATCCGACGACGGTGCGTCCTCAGGGTTCGAAAAACACGCTGGCTTGAAGTAGGTCTGCATGGTCAAACCTTTTGCCGTCGCTGCAAAGGCAGTTGAGGCGTGGATAACTGACGCTGGAAGGCCGTTTGCAACCCGTGTAGAAAGCGTGCCGGGGTCGTCAAAACCGATGGCGTGGAAGTTCAAAGTATCCCACCCGCGGTTACTGCACGATACTGCGAAGCTCTCTCTGCCCCGTGACTTCCCTGCAACCCCTGCCCAAATCTATCTGCACAAAGACCACTGTTTGGTTCTTCCACACGTGGAAGAGACGGGAAAGGTCTGCTTAGGCGTGGAAGCAACCCCTGACGACTATGCCAACCCCGTTCAAGCCATAGGCCGGGTCCTTAGTGCGTTCGAGCATTTCCTGACGCAATGCAATGACGAAGACTGGATAGCTTCCGAGCTCAGGCGTGAGTGTTGGTCTTACTGGATGCGGTTTTGCGACAAAGTTGCATCACGCAGGAATGCGCGACCGACGCCCAAACATCTGTATGTGGCCATCCGGGGGCTGACAACGATTGAGGAAGGCTCACTAGCCATCTACTTGGTCGGTACCGGCCGTCAGAAAGTAAAAGCCGTTGTTGCTTGCCATGGGGACACGGACCCGCATAGCTTGGCGCGACGTCACGGCATATCTGACGGTCAATTGGCTCGTGGGACAGCACTGTTCGTCCCTCTACCCATTGGCCAGGATTGGCGGCCCGGTGTTTGGCCTCAGGACTTTGAAGACCTTGACATGCTGGTGGGCCAACTATCGGATAACGCGGTATCCGTTATTTCGTGGCTACAGCAGTTCGCCGACAAGCCGCGGCAGTTGTTCCTTGTGGCTTTTGTTCAAGGCCAGTTCGTATATGCTTACCAGTTGTGTCCGCCACTGGTTCAAAGACTGACACCACCTGCCATCGAGCCACTTCCAGCGATTCGGTTGGACGCCGAATGGTCCCTGACGCGAGGCTATGGCTCGGATGAGTTCGCCAGCCGGCAGGATAAACGCGTCTTGGTTCTTGGCTGCGGCTCCTTGGGTAGTCCGGTAATCGAACTTCTGGCCCGCGCCGGCGTAGGTAGCATCATCATCGTCGACCCCGACTTGTTCTTGCCGGAGAACTGTTCACGACACGTTCTTGGCTTATCATCGGCGTATCAAGGCAAAGCAACGCGGCTTGCCGAGCGTTTGACCCGAGAAATCCCCGGAGTGACCGTCCAAGGAGTGTCTGCCTTAGCCAGCTCTTGGGTGAGCGACCGGGCAACACCTGGCATGTTTGACCTGGTGGTTGATTGCACAGGCGAGAGTTCCGTGCGAGCTCTCTTGAGCCAGTATCGGCATAGCGCTTTTCAGGGCACGCCTATCGCGCATGCCTGGCTTGAGCCGTTCTGCGCAGCCGCACACGTCGTTCTAGTGGGGGCGGCCGATGCTTGGCCGATGTCGGACCCCGCTGATGCTTTGGTCAATGCCGCCGAGTGGCCAGAATCGACGAAGCACGAGATACCCGCGTGCGGAGCCGGGTTCCACCCCTATGGCGTTGCTGACACCTGGCAAGCAGCGGGTTTTGCTGCTGAGCGGCTATTAAGTGCCCTTGGCCGGGCGTCAGGTGACTCGGCGATTTGGTCGTGGGTGCGCTCCAAGGCTTACTTTGACGCACTCAATGTTGGTGCAAGGCCCAGAGCAATTGTCCCGTTGGCTGGCAGTGAGCAAGACTCCAGGATGCTGTCACGAGGCTACGACGAGGTACTAAATCCCAATGGCTGACCAGAGCCTTCGCTTCCGCTTGCCTGGCGCTGCGTGGAGCCTTGAGATACCCTCGGATAGCTTGTCTGTGCTCAAGAAGCATGCACAATGTGGTTGGATGAAACGAGAGGTCGTTGGCCAACTTTACGCTCTCGACCTCACGAAAGAGGTTGTCGTAGTCGATATGGTCACGAAACTCCCAGCACAATGGTCTGCGTTCGCTGGCGTTGGTTTCGACCTTCGAGACGCGGAAGCCGAACGAGAGCGACTTTTTGAACAAGGGCTTCACTGTCTTGGGTTTTGGCATACGCATCCGGAACCAATACCGTACCCGTCGGGAACGGACCTCCAGATGGCTGCTGACCATGCTAACGCATCAAAGAGCCTGTTTACTGGGCTCCTTTTTTTGATTGTGGGGAAAGCTCCGTTCCCACAGGGGCTTGGTGTTTGGCTTCACGACGGCCATCAGGCATTGCGAGCTGCACCAGAGGAGCTGTGAAGAGACATTCACCCTGGCTTAAGTGGATGCTTCGAAGGAACATTTCAATTCTCGGAACTTTGAGTCCCCTGAGCGGAGTTGTACTCCCGCTTTGCTCTTGGTGCTGTTAGGCCAAGGGGGATGTTTTCCGCAGTCAATTTTTTGGCCGGCACGCTATCCTCCGGCCTCCTGGCGCGATGCTAGGAACGCAGGTGCTTGGCAATCAACTCTGCCGGGTCTAGCGTTTCGCTGGCGTTCGCATCGGCCGTGCTCAGGTAGGCTCGAAGAAACTCGAACATGGCATAACGGGCCTCCGCCCCTAATCTACCGTCGGGTTGCCCCTGCGCATATTTTTCGACCAATTCGAAAACACGCTTCTCCAGACTGCGCTGTTCCTCCGCTGCAGGTGGGCTTTTGCGCCCAAACAGGACGTAGTTGAGGTCTATGCCGCTGTTTCCTATTGCCGACAAGAATCTGACGGTAGGTGACCGTGATTCGCTTTCGTATTGGCCTTGAGCCAGTCGCTGAACCCCGGCAGCTTCCGCGAACTGTGCTTGGGTAAAGCCTAAGCGCTCGCGCTCTTCCCTGAGTCGTCGTCCAAAGCCAGCCGGAATAATGGTCATTTGTGCACTCATGTAGAAATTATTGTCGCCGGGTCGACAATTGAAATCAAAGATGATAGATTGATTTCAATTGAATTTATTTAGGCGCAAAAATCACGATAATAGCATGCAAAATATAACACTAAATGCGCAAAGTGCCAACTATGTTCGAAAGTACCAAACGTGTTCGTGTGATTTTTGAAGAGGCCGGAATACCGGTTTCTTCATGGGCTCGAGCCAACGGCTTTTCGACCGGGCTTGTCTATCAAGTTCTGGAGGGGAAGCGGAAGTGCCTGCGTGGGCAGAGCCATCAGATAGCTGTGGCGCTGGGTTTAAAAACGGGGCTAGCGAGTTCCTTGGAGCAGTTGAACGAGCGGTTGCACCGGGAAGAGTAACTATTGCCCGACCGATTTGATGGAGGAGAGATGAGGTAGAACGCAAAAAAGCCGGAAGTCCTTGATGGTCATCCGGCTTCGCCCTGCCCAGGCAGGAGGTGATTCTTGGTTGGCGCTAAGAGTATCTCCAAGCCAGGCGGCGAAGTCAAGAGATTTGTTGTCTTTTGAAACCGTGCTTTGCGTAAGTGCATGCATATGCATGTCCTGCTGCTGCGCTAAGGCTCAGCTTGGAGAGTTCCATGGCGACGAAGAAAAGGAAGTTCAGAAAATCCCCGAAGCCTCTCGTGGAGGTGCCCGGCGCACCTATTCGTCACCTTGCCGAATGCAGCCCTCATCGAACCACCGGGGGGCGATTTGTGGAAGGTATAACTCAGTTCGATGCCGAGTACGAATCCCACATTGAGAGCGGCGTGCTTAACCACCTGCTCCTCTGCCATGATGTTCGTGCCATCACCTCACAGGCCAGTGAAGAGCCCTATTCGCTGGAAGGCAAGATTCGCCACCATATCCCTGATTTCACCGTTGATGCGTTTGTTGATGGTCTTCGGCTCGAAGTCAAATCATTGACTTTCCTGGTTCGAGAAGATTCCCTGGACAAATACGTCGCGATAGCTCGGGCGTACCGGGAGAGACAGATACCCTTTGCTTTCTTGGTGGACGCTCAACTGGCAGAAGAGCCACGAAGCTCTTCCGTGAAGCTGTTGTCGCGGTACGTTACCTCACGAGTTCCGGCAAATAATGTCGCTCGAATCACTGAAACTTTGACGGCGGGTCCTCTCTCGATTCTCGATTTGATGACGCGCGCCTCCGTTGAACTAGTCGATGTGTGGTCGATGATAGCGACCCGAAAAATCTGCTTTGACTGGAGCATACCTCTTCACCCTCGCACGACAGTCGTCAGCCTGCCCGCGCAACCTTTTGGAGGATTAGCCCTTGAGTCGATTATTGGTTCGGGCAGGTACAGTGGTCTTCTGGCAGAAATGGCTATGGGTCGTCGACCGGCAAATAAACCACTCCTGGCGGATGCGGCGACTTGGCGACGGAGTCGTCAGCCTGTTAGCCCACGGGGATTTTTTGGTGGCGCTGTCCTTGGGGCGCCTCTACGTAGTCTCACCGAGGAGGAGCGCCTATTTCGAAACGCTTACCACCGAGGAGGTTTCTCGCTTGGTCAGGTCGCTGGTTCAATCGACGCCGGCAAGTGAGCGGGACGAAAAATGGGCCACTTTTACTTCGAGAAGGGATTGGTTGTAAAACGACTCGGTCAATTCCTTGAGTATTCGTCTCGTTGTGGAGATGAACTGTATTTCGAGAATCCGGAGACTGGTAAGCGGGAGACGATAGAGGAGTCTTCATTCTGGGAAGAGCAACAAACCGGGCGCCTCGCCGTCTTGACTGCGTTTTCCTCGCCAAAGGCGTTGCTATTACCAGAGGAGCCGGAGCCAACAATCGATGTAACTTTGGCCGATATCCCCGAAAAGCATCAAGATGAAGTGATAAGGCGGCACGACTACATCAGCCGCTTGAAGGCAGCAGGAATCACCAAAGGTCAGAAGCAGCTTATTCGAGAAGAAGCTGAAAAGATAGCCAAGGAAATTGATGACCCACGCGGGGTGCCGAGTGAATCCACTTTGCGCCGCTGGTGGCGGCTATTTGAGAAAAACAGTTACAACGTCTTTGCGCTGGTGAATAAGAACGCCAGGAAAAGCCCGGCCAAACGGCTGGATGGTGAAAGCGAGAAATATCTTCAAGACAATATTGAGGAGGTCTATTTACAGCCAACTCGGCCCGGGGGCGCTTCGGCCTATCGTCAGTACAAAGATACCCTGGAGCGGGAAAACTCGCTACGGCAACTGAACGGAGAGCAATTGCTCACCTTGGTGTCAGAGCGCACCTACCTGAACCGCATCAAGCTGCTGCCTAAAGAAGAGGTGTTGGTGGCGCGGTTAGGACGGGAAGCCGCCAGGCACACGCTCAAAATGATTAAGGGCCATCTACCGGCGGACTTCCCGCTGGACTGCGCGGAGCTTGACCATACGCCGATGAACCTCTATGTCATTGATGACCGCGCGTTGCTTCCCCTTGGGAGGCCCTGGCTAACAGCCATCAAAGACCGTCGGACCGGCATGTTACTTGGCTTCTTTATCTCGTTTCACCAAACCGGACTGCGTTCGATTTTTGGGGCCATTAAGCACTCTTTGCTTTCGCATAATCGCGCTTACGAGATTTGGCCTGAGCTCGAAAACCCTTGGCCGGCACATGGCTGTGCCGTGAAATATGTTTCGGACCGTGGAGCGGATTTCTTAAGCAAGCGATGCAAGGCAGCGATTCTTTCGTTGGGGAGCGGATACGAGCATTGCGAGCGTCGTACCCCCTGGTTGAAAGCCTCCATCGAGAGATTCTTCCTGACACTGGAACAGACTTTTTTTGAGATGCTTCCCGGAAGAACTTTTTCCTGCCTTAAGGAGCGTGGCGATTATGACCCCGCAAAGGATGCGGTAATCAGAGTCTCAACCCTCGCCTTCTTGTTGCACAAATGGGCGGTTGACCATCACAACGTCTTTCCGAACAAAAGAACGCAGGAAATACCGCTACTGGTATGGAAGGAATTGGTAGGCGTGGCTCCGCCGCCATATCCGGCCAGCATTGACGCACTGGATATTATCCTGGGCGAGCGACATACGGGGTGCCTATCACACGAAGGAATACGGTTTCAATGGCTCAACTATGCCGACGACACATTGGCTGAAATGATGAAGCAGCTTGGTAGAGATACAAGGGTCGACTATGTCGTGTCATCGGAAAATTTGGGGCAAATTCATGTGCAGAACCCACGGACAAAAGAGTACATCCTGGTGCCATGTACTCGCCCTGACTATGCGCAAGGACTTAGCCTACACCAGCACAAATGCTTGCGAAAAGAAGCTGGCGTTAGGCTGAAGGCAGTGACTGCTGTCGATACCCTGAGAGAAACCCGGCTAATGATTAATGACCGAATCCGTGAGGAAATCGCCAACAAAGAGAACATTCCCAAGGCGCGCCTAGCAAAACTTGCCGAGATTAACTCCAACGCCATTCTGAATGGCGAATCGAGAACTATCCTGACCCCATTCGCCGGCCAGCAGCTTTCCAGGCAAACCCCGTTAGAAATTAAACAGGCCACCGCCCCCATCACCGACATACCGATTTTTGCCTGGGGCATCTGACATGGGCGCAGCAGTTTTCCAAACGAAGTCCATTTTCCAGGGCTTGGAGAAGGCACAACCTAAAGACTTGGCGCCAGACGATAGAAGACTCCTGGCTTTGCGTGGAACCGAAGTGGAACGCGCGGAATTTACACGCGTGGTCTCAATTGCGGTGCCCTCTTACCGGCGCAGTATGAAATTTATGGAAACTCTTCTGGAAAAATCGGACAAATTCAAAAGCCCTGGTGGGTTGTGGATATTCGGTGGCGGAGGAGAGGGGAAGTCGTTTATTTTGCAGGCCTTCCTGTGTAAGCACCTGCCTGTCGAAACGACGGAAAGATATGTGTGCCCTGTTTTGTATCTTCGATTTGACGGTAGGCCGGCTGAATCGGAGATTTATCTATCAATTCTCCTGAAACTTGGCCAGAACCCGGAGTCAGTCAGATTCGATAGCAACAGCAAACTTCGCCAACTTGCGAGTAATGCGCTAAAGCAGTGCAACGTCAAAATCATTTTGTTTGACGAAGCACAACATCTATTTCTGTCCGTATCGGGAAATCGAACCAGAGACCGATTTGGTGGGGTTTTAGGCGACTCGCTCAAGACACTTTATGACCAACTTGAGTCGGTTGCTTTCGTATTTGCCGGGACTCCGGGTTTGGAGGCCATCTTGGCGGATACTCAAATTTCGACGCGCTGGCCTGGAACGCTGAAGCTTGAATCCTTCAAATATGATGAGATTTTTATTGGCCTCCTGGGGGCGCTTGATAGCGCGCTACCGATGGAGGAATTATCCGGATTAGCCGACGAGGAATTGAGCAAGAAAATCTATGAAACGTGCGGCGGCAACTTTCGTCGCTTGAAAAACTTCCTTGCAGATGCAGTAGCCATCGCAGCTTCAGCAGGTGCCAAATCAATATCAATGGTGCATTTTGCCAAGGCCCATTTCCAGATTTTCTGTGTCGAACAAACCCCATTTGGGCTCGTCGACATATGAGCGAATTTCGAGTAATCCACCGAGTGACGCCATTTCCCGAAGAGTACGTGCTCGGGTACCTCCACCGTGTGGCAGAAAAGAACGGCATCAAAGGCATTCAGAGTCTGTTGTCCGATGCATTGGGAACGCCACGGCATTCGGTATCTTTAACGGTGGTGACAAAGCTCGCGACTTACTGTCGCTTGTATCCGGAAGAGGTGGAGCAACTGTCCGGGATTGAGAGACGCAACCACGATGGAGTGCGGTCATGGCAAGTGTGCGGCGAATGGGTTACCAAAGCAGCGTTCATCGCCCCGAATCATCGCAAGTTTTGTCCCTGCTGCTTACGCGAAGCACCTTTTGTCAGAGGGTGTTGGCAACTGGTTTTCTACAATGCTTGCGCTCGCCATCGAACGCGCCTGCTGGATTGTTGCCCGAAGTGTCGAAAGCGGCTGAACTGGACAGCACATCGCCTTGAGTATTGCGCCTGTGGTTACAAACTCGCAGATGCCGAGGCACTTCACGCATCGAACGACGCGTTAACCATGTCGTTCCTAATCGAGCTACGTGGCGGCGCTCGAGTACCTCCGGGAGAGTCCTTGGGGGTCGGTCACAGAGAGTTTGACCTCCTGGCCGGCTTGAGTTTGGATGGCCTGCATAAAACGATATGGTTTCTCGGACATTGCCTCAAAGACTTGGGACGTTATGGGACGGGGCACGGGAGGCTAAAGCGCGGTCAAACCGAGGTGGATTTGATGATAAGGCACACTTTTGAGTTGCTAAAGGATTGGCCAAAGGGATTCGGCGACTTACTGGCCGAATACGCGCGGCGCCCACCGGCAGATTACCAGGGGCCCCTCGAAGGAAGGCTGCTTGGTCCAGTACAGCGGTATTTGCGACAGGAACTGGATGGCGAGGAAATGGCGTTTATTCGATTGACATATGAGCAGCATCTGCGAACCATTTGGCAGGAGTTCGGACATAAGCATCGACTTCGGCGTGTCCGGCAACTTGAATTCGATTTCGAAAAACAGGAGTAACGGTGGCTGACCGAAAGGAATTAATCTCCAAAGTCCTGTCCGATATCCAAGCCAACAATCACCTCGCTGCTAGCTGCCCGACGCGCCAGCGAATATTCGGGACCCCTGCTCCGATAGACGGTGAGGCATTTAGCTCCTGGCTTTGGCGCACAACAAGTGGGGTTGGCATTTCAACGAGGGCATTCCGTAAGATTCTCGGATTGGAGGTACCCCCTGGTTGGGTTGACGCCGGCTGGTATCAGCCAGACTGGAGCCGGTTCGCCGAGGTCTTCGCGCTACCGGTCGAGGATTTTCGGAGGCTTGAGCCTCCGGTGGACAGTCCGTTCCGGCGTGCCGATTTCGCTTGCGTTACAACCAGCATATTTCACAAACTTCCCGTCTATCGATTCTGCGAGAGCTGTATGCGGAACGACAAAACACCGCACATCCGGTGGCTGTGGCGATTGAAATGCGCCTTTGTGTGTCCAACTCACGACAGCGTGCTACGAGACCGGTGCCCGCACTGCGGACATTTGTTTCAACTACCAATTCAGGATTGGGTACGTGGGAAGGTTAACCTGCTTCTTTGCGGCCTGTGCGGTGAAAGCCTGGTCGACTGTCAGCCAGTAACGCTGCCGCACGAACTTCACTATTACGTGCTCGGGAGGCAGACGGAGTTGCTTTGCCTTATGTCTGAAAAGAAAAAACCTCCTTGTGCCTCCGGGCTGCCCACCCCTGTTGAGCCACCCCTGTTGCGTGTTAGCCCTAGCGGTTACATCGACGTCGACCGCGACGATAACGCAACGAAGCTTTTTCGGTATCTGCTTTCTAGCCTGGCTAACAAAGGTCAACTGTGCTCAGCCGATAACGTGCGTCAATTTCGCAGCTATTTGTTGGAAGTTCCTGTCCCGCAGGAATCTGGAGACCCCAAATCGCTGGCGTTGGGATTTGCCGGATACAAATTGTTTGGATACGAAAGTATTTACATTCAGGAGCATCTAACCAAATGCCAGAGTGGGACGTACTGGTATCCACCGAGTGATGAAATGCTCACATCAAGAGCAAATCAGGGAATGTGCCAGGCAGCGCGGGAATGGATAGACCTTCTCGATACGTTGCCGTCGTAGGACGACTACGTTTCCATACCGGGTGTATCTAGTCCTAATCGACAAGATAAGCCTTCCGCCATGCAGCCTAATAATAGACTGCTATATTGTATTGACGTCGATAAAAGTCTAATATTGGGCTATGGACCTGTATCAACTAACGAATGATGAAGTGGCGCAACGCATAGCTGCCTCGCTACGAGCTTGGCGGGTAGCGCGTGGGGGTGCAGCGACAACCCAGGAGGTCCTGGCTAAGCGGGCTGGAATCGGCTTGACGCCTCTCAAGAGATTCGAAAAAACGGGCGCCATTACTCTGCGCAATCTAATCGCAATTTTGCGCGCTATGGAGTTGCTGGAGAATTTTGACGGCGTATTTCCCGACCCGGATTCCCCCAGCCCGCTCGATATTTTGGCGGCTGAACAGAAAAAGGCCAAGAGGGCGCGAAAACGCGCGCCCCGGTCGTCGGTCGCAGTGTCAAAGAAATGATGCGGCCAGTTCGCTTGGTTGCTCAAGACAGACGAGGGGCAAGTTGAATTGCGGAGAGTCCGAAAAGGAGCAACTTCAGTTGCCGAATCTCCGGGGGTCATGTTGCGAAAATATTGGTAATGTACTGATTTATAAGGCGCGCATGGGGGCAAGTTGAATTGCGGACGATAGCAACCGGCAGTTTGTCTCGGCGCCCGGATGTTTTCGCTGTTTTCCCGACGATGGGTGCCGCATCGCCTGCACGCCCGAGACAGGGATCAGCCCCCGCCAATGGCCGGAAAGACCGAAACGACGTCGCCCGACTGAAGGACACGCGTCGCCAAGTCGGGCTTGAGTACGTGTCGCCCATTGACGAAGGCGATATGCGCGAGATTGAGCGGCACGCCGAGCGTCGTCAGCGCATCGGCCACCGTCGCCGTATCGGGAAGTTCGAGCGGGACTTCCGTGCTCGCGCCCGGCGGCAGGTAATCCCGGAGTGTCGCGAAGAGTCTCAGCCTGATATTCATCGCCGCCATTAAAGAAAAATCCGGCGTGGCAACAACGGCCACGCCGGCCTAAAACGCCCTTGCGGGCGCGTCATGATGCCATCAAAAATCCCAGAACGCGTCGAGTTCCTCCGGCGTGAAGTCCCACATCACGTTATGCGGCGGAATCGCCTCATAGTTGAAGAACTCCGGCAGGCGGTCATGCTCCTTGGAAAGACCGGCCGCCAGATTGAACTGGCGTTCGAGCTTGAGCACCGACTTGCCCAGCGCCGTCACGTCGTCACCAGTCAGGGCGATCCCGTAGCGGGCGTTGATCATGTCGATCAGGGAACTCAGGCACTCCGGAATATCCAGTGCCGGGAAGGCGATGAACAGGCACATGCCAGTCGAGTCGATGGCGGCCGTGGCGATCTGCAGGTTGCGCGCCAGTTCCACCTGGCCGACCTTCGACAGGGGATCGACATGCCCACCGACGTTGAGAATATTGGTGGCGATCGAATAGCCGGAGGTATGGTCGGCGCCCATGGTGCCCATCGCATAGGTCACGCCGATGCCCTTGACGGCGCGCGGATCGTAGGCCGGGATGCCCTGATTCTTGACCACCGGCACCCGCACGATACCGAAGGAACGACCGACATGCGCCGCGCCGCCGCCGAGCACGCGACCGAGCGGCGTGCCTTTGCCGATTTCATCGCGCAGCATGCGCACGACTTCCTTGCCGTCGCCGAACTTCAGCACGCCCGCTTCCATCGCCACGCCAAACATGACCGCGGTCTCGATACTGTCGGCGCCGATGTCGTCCATGACATGGTCGGCCTCGGCAATGTCGTCGAGATCTTCGATGCAGCAGTTGGCGCCCATCCCCCAGATCGTCTCGTACTCGAACCCCGAGGTCAGGTACTTGCCTTCCTTGTCGAGATAGACCTGCGAGCACTGGATCTGGCAACCGGCGTGACACCCGTGCGTCGGCGAACCGCCACGGGCAACGATCGTGGCATGCATCGTCTCGCCGGAAATCTTGTCATGCCCGTCGAATTGTCCGCTGGTGAAGTTGCGCGTCGGCAAGCCGCCGGCTTCGTTGAGGATATTCACCAGCACGTCGGTGCCATAGGTCGGCAGCCCCTGGCCGCTGACCGGGTGATCGAGCAGCGTCTTGGCGAAGAGCCGGGCGGCCTCCTTGAATTTCGGACCGTCCTTGGGCATCACGGGCGGCGTGCCGGTATCGTCGATCGAAATGAACTTGATCCGCTTCGAGCCCATCACCGCGCCCAACCCGCCGCGGCCGATGCTGCGAATGCGCGAATCCGGATCGGCGACCGAAATGTTCGCGGTCAGCATCTTCATCTCGCCGACCGGTCCGATCGCGATGACGCCGACGGCCAGGCCGTAGCGCGCCTGCACCTGGTTGATCAGACAATAGTTGCCGGCACCGACCAGTTCCTTCTCTTCCGCGATGGTGATGGCATTTTTCGTGACATGCACGCTGTACCACTCGTCATCTTTCGGCTGCCCTTCGATGATCAGCGCCTGAATGCCGAGCTTGGCGAGCATCTTGGCGGCCGTGCCGCCGGCGTTCGACTCCTTGATGCCGCCGGTCAGCGGGCTCTTTGCGCCGGCCGAAATGCGGCCCGAATTGGCGGCTGCGGTACCCGACAGCAGGCCGGGGGCGAAGACCAGCTTGTTGTTCGGCCCCAGCGCGTGGCAGGTCGGCGGAACCTCATTGGCGACGATGGTCGAGGTCAGGGCCCTCCCGCCCAGACCGGCCCACGCCTCGGGAACGGTCTCTATCCGGGTGGAACGATCCGTCATATTGATGCGAACGATTTTATCCATGTTTTTCTCCGGGGGGTGTGACACGACAGCCAGCAGGCGTCGACATTGAAGAGTTGCGCGTACAGGGGCTTTCGAAAAAAGACCGATGCGCCCTGCCCTCCACTCTGATAACAGTATTCGACCGGGCGAAACCGGACACAAGCAAACCCGGAACATTCCTCTCCGGTTGTCACGTTTTGCCACACCTTTTCGCCCTCCCCGGGAGCGCGCACTGTCCCCAAATGACACACGGCCGGCGAACAATGCCGGCGGGACTTGCCGCCACGCCGCGTCTGGAGAATAGTCTGGACTCCGTATCCCGACGCGCCCCCAACGCCCCTCATGCCAGAGATCCCTCCCGAGCAATTCGTTCGCCAGACTATCGATCGCTGCACGGCGTGCGACTGGTGCCGCGAATACCTGGAAGAATCGACCTGCCTGTTCTTTCATCGGCTGTTTCGCCTGCACGACCGCCGGACGGCCGGCGGCGCGGCAATTACCGATACGGAAATGGAACAGCTCCCCGACCTCTGCAACCACTGCGGCTTGTGTCCCTGCATCGACATCCGTACCTTGATCCGACAAGCCAAGGACGGCTTCGCCAAGCGGCGTGGTGTGCCGATCACCGTTCGCGCCCTCGAAGACCTGCGCCTGCTCTCCCGAACCGCCGGCGCCGTTCCCCGCATCGCCAATGCCCTGCTCCAACACCGGCAGATCGGCCCGGGCCTGAAGCGCCTGGCCGGCATCCACCCGGATCGCAAGCTGCCGTCTTTTCCGCGGCAATCGTTCGACGTCTGGGTCCGCGCACGAAAACTCGACCAGCCGACACCCACCGACGGCCGCAAGGTCGCCTATTTCGTCGGATGCACGGCCCGCTATCTGTTTCCGGAAGTGGCGCGCGCGACGGTCGAGGTCCTCGAGCGCAACGGCGTCTCCGTCTATGTGCCGCCGCAGCGCTGTTGCAGCATGCCGAGCCTGCTCGAAGGCGATCGCGCGTTCACGCTGAAGAACGCGCGCTTCAACCTGGAATCCCTCGCGCAGGGGGTCGACGCCGGCTACGACATCATCTGCTCCTGCCCGACCTGCGGTTACTTCCTGAAATCGGTACAACCGGCCGAAGCCGTCTATTCGCCCGAATATCGCGCGCGCATCGCCCCGATCGCCGCAGAGGAGGGGAACAATCTCGAACGTATCGGCCGACGCCTGCGCGCCGAGGATCCCCTGCTCGGACAACGCCAGGACACGCTGATCCAGCGCGCCAGCAAGCCGATGACCCTCAAGTTCGTCCTCGCCGGACTGTTACGCGACCGTGGCTACTTCGCCGAATTCGACGGCATCCAGCGACTGAAAATCGCCAGCCGGACCTACGACCTCGGCGAATACCTCCGTGAACTGGACACGCAAAGGCAATTCGACCGCCGGTTCACGCCGGCATCCCCATCGCTGGCGTACTTTTCGCCCTGTCATCAGCGCGAACAGGAGATCGGCACGCCGTGGCTCGACGTGCTGGCAGGCGTTCCCGGCATCGACCTCCAGCGCTTTGGCGACACGCTCGACTGCTGCGGCCTGGGCGGCCTGATGGGCTACAAAACCGCCTTTCACGCCACGTCCGCCGCCATCGGCGGACGCCTGGCGCGCAAAGCACAGGCAACCGGGGCTGAGGAACTCGTGACCGACTGTCTCAGCTGTCGCATGCAGTTCAACCAACTGCTGCCACAGCGCGTCAGCCATCCGGTCGAACTGCTCGCCGCCGCCTACCGTGCCGCCGACAACGATGCCGTGAGCGGGGGCGAGCCCTAAGAGCCTATTTCCTGACGCATTCGAGCGACACGCAACGATCGACGCTCCACGCTCGCCACGCCTCGCCAGCCCCTTGGCGAACAGCATAATTTGCACCCCTCAGGAATTCCCTTGCAAGTAGAATGACTCCGCGCGGCCACATCAACCGCGCATGACACCGCCAAGGGACCGGCTGTCCATTATTGCGTCACGGGGGAACATGGAGTCTCCGACCAAACTCGATCGCGCCAGACTGCGTCGCGCCCGCGACCTGATGCTGAAACAGGGCGAGATACCCATGGGTTATCTCGTCAGCGCGCTGCTGACGCGCTCGTGGCGCCGCAGCCTCGACGCCGGCCTGGCGCCCGACGGCCGCCTGCCCGACCCGGGCAGGCTTTCGGCCAGCGAACTCGCGCGCAGCACCGAACGTCACCACGAGCTGATCGCCCATGCCCGCCCGGTGATGGAATACCTGCACGCACAGACGCGCAATTCCGGCAGCATGATCATTCTCTCGGACGACAAGGGCGTGCTGCTGCATGCGCTCGGCGACCCCGACTTCCTGACCCGCGCCGAGCGCGTCACGCTATCCCCCGGCGCCTCGTGGAATGAGCGTCATCGTGGCACCAACGCCATCGGCACCGCGCTTGCGGAAGGCAAGCCGCTCGTCGTGCATGGCGGCGAACATTTTCTCGAACGCAACGGATTCCTGTCGTGCGCGTCGGCGCCGCTTTCTGCGCCCGACGGTCGCATTCTCGGCGTCCTCGACATCTCCGGCGACGAACGCCAGCATCATCCGCATACTTTCGGTCTCATCCGGGCCGCCGCGCACATGGTGGAAAACCGCCTGTTCGACGCGCATCACGCCCGCAGCCTGCGCCTCCGCCTGCACCCCTTGGCCGAGGGCATCGGCACCTTTGCCGAGGGCATCGTGGCGCTCAGCGACGACGGCTGGCTGGTCGGGGCTAACCAGGCCGGCCTGGCACTGCTCGGGCTGCATGCCGGAGATCTGCGCATCACGCCGCTGGAACGACTCCTGCAACCGCGACTGGCCGACCTGCTCGACTGGAACCGCCGCTGCCCCGGCGAACCGATGCTGGTGGCGCGTACCGACGGCGAACGCCTGTTCGTGCGCGTCGATCCGCCCCAGGTTGTGCGCAGCGGAACGCCGCCCCCGGTCGCAAGCCCCACCACAACCGAAGCGCCGCGCAGTGCGCTTAAAGCGCTCGACACCGGCGATGAACGCGTGAGCGCGGCGATCGAAAAGGCACAAAAACTGATCGGCAAGCCGATCTCGCTGCTGTTGCATGGCGAGCCGGGCGTCGGCAAGGAATGTTTCGCGCGCGCCTTCCACGCCTCGGGCCCGCGCCAGGACGGCCCCTTCATCTCCGTCAACCTGGCGGCGCTGCAGCAAGAGCTGATCGAGACCGCGCTGTTCGGCTTCGCCCCCAGCCTGTGCCGCGAGGGGGCGCTCGGGCACATCCGCGAAGCGAATAAGGGCACGCTGTTTCTCGACCGCATCGAGGCCATTCCCCCAAGCATCCAGGCCCGCTTTCTCAAGGTCCTGCTGGATCGGCGCGTCACGCCGCTCGGCGGCGAAACGGAACCCGTCGATTTCGTCCTGATTTCGGCGACACACGCCAACCTCAAAGCGGAGATCGAGGCCGGACGCTTCGACGCCGATCTGTACTACCGACTCAGCGGCCTGACCCTGCAGCTGATTCCGCTTCGCCAGCGCAAGGATTTCACTGCCGTCGTCGCCAAGACACTCGAAGACCTCGCGCCTGATCGCCCCATCACGCTCGAACCGGCGCTCGCGACGGCATTCGCCGAGTACGCCTGGCCAGGCAATCTTCGCCAGCTGACCAACACGCTGCGTACCGCCATCGCCCTGCTCGACGCGGACGAGACACGGATCGGCTGGAACCATCTGTCGGACGACCTGGTCGAGGAATTACACTGGCGAGTGCCATCGACAGCCCCTGCGGCGGGAGAAACGACCGAGAACCTGCGCGAACTGTCCCAGGCCACCATTGGCCGGGCCATTGCCCTGAGTCACGGCAACATGTCCGAAGCTGCGCGGCGGCTCGGCATCAGCCGCAACACCCTGTATCGACGCCTGCAGAACAAGTAAGCACGCCGCCCATCAATAATAAGGAAGCCGGATCATGGCCGGGAACATTGAACTCCACGCCTTCATGGGCCTGGCCGACGTCTTTCGCCAGCGGCAGTGGTCGAACCCGCACGCCTTCTGTCTCGACGCCGATCTGACGGGGAAAGCGTTGCTGGCGGCGCTCGACATCGACGCATCCAATGTCGAAGTCATGTTCATCAATCGCAAGGCGTTCGCCGTCGATTGCGCCCGGATTCATCCGGGCGATCGCGTCGCGCTGGTCCCGCCGGGCGTTCCCGGCCCGCACCGCTTTCTGCTCGGATTCAAGAACCGGTAATCGCCGCCTCGTCTCGCCGGGCGATGCCCACGTCATCGGCGCGAACATCTTCCTCATTCTTCATGACTTCAGCGCTGCGGCGCCGCTTGTGTTTTCCCGGTTGCGGCGGACAAGGCGCCAGATCGAACGAAGGCCTTCGCAACACCACGGTCATCCAATCGTCTTAACGGCGTAACATTCGACGCGCAGGCTGTGCGCCATGCGTGTCGTGCGATCCATCTTCATCTCCGATATCCATTTGGGCACTCGTGCTTGCCAGGCAGACGCCCTGCTGGGCTTTCTGCGCGAGACACTTGCGGACAACCTGTTCCTGGTCGGTGACATCATCGATTTCTGGGCCATGCGTCGCCATGTTGTCTGGACAGAAGCCCAGAACACGGTCGTGCAGAAAATCCTGCGCCGGGCACGCCACGGTGAGCGCGTCGTCTTCATTCCCGGCAACCATGACGAAGCGCTACGCGATTATCTTGGCATCGCTTTCGGCGACATCCAGGTTGCCAGTGAAGTCGTGCATGAACTTGCCGATGGGCGCCGTTTTCTCTTGCTGCACGGCGACGAATTCGACCAGATTACGCGCCATCACCAATGGGTCGCGATTCTCGGCGACGTCATGTACAACGCGCTGGTCCGCGTCAACGCCCTGATTTCCTTCGTTCGGAGGCGATTCGGATGGCATTGCTACTGGTCGCTGGCCGGCTACGCGAAGCGCCGGATCAAGAAAGCAATGCAGTTCATTTTCGACTTCGAGGACGCGGCGATCCATGCCGCGCGTCAACGCGGCCTCGACGGCATCATCTGCGGTCATATTCATTGGGCCCAGATTCGCGAAATCGAAGGCCTCTGTTACGTCAATTGCGGAGACTGGGTCGATAGCTGCACCGCCATCGTCGAGCATCTCGACGGACGACTCGAACTTATCAACTGGGGCGCCGACATGGGCAACGCAATGCCGGCACAAAAGGAGGAAGCATGCGTGTCCTGATGGTTTCGGACGTCTATTTTCCACGCATCAACGGTGTCTCGACGGCCATCCAGACGTACCGGCAATCACTGCAAAAGAATGGCGTGGAGATCAGCCTGATCGCGCCGGACTACGGCAACACCGGCACCGAAGCCTGGATCGAGCGCGTGCCGTCTCGTGTCTTGCCGTGCGACCCCGAAGACCGGCTTGTGCATTGGCGTGCCATGCATGACGCCGTCGATCGCGCCGTTCGCGGCGGCTACGACCTGATTCACATCCAGACGCCTTTCGTCGCCCATTACGCTGGAATAGCGGCCGCACGGCGTTACAAAACGCCTGTCATAGCCACCTACCACACGCTGTTCGAGGAATATCTCAAGCATTACGCTCCCTTCGTTCCGTCCTGTTTATTGAGAGGCGCCACGCGGCGTTTCTCGCGCTGGCAGTGCAATTCTCTCGATGCCGTCATCGTTCCGTCGCGCGCAATTCATTCCCGATTGCTCAGTTATGGCGTAACGACGCCAATGCAGATACTGCCAACGGGAATTCCGCTGCAAGCGACCGTGCACGACAGCACCCGCGCGGAGTTCCGGGCGCGCTACGGCATCGCACCGACCCGGCCGGTGGCCTTGTTCGTCGGCCGTGTCGCGCATGAGAAAAACATTCATTACCTGCTCGAGGTCGCCGCCCTGGCGCGCGCATCGGTCCCCGATCTGCTGTTACTGATCGCCGGCGAAGGACCCGCCCTGGGCTTTCTGCAGGAACGGGTCAAGGCGCAAGGATTGGAGCGCAATGTTCAATTCATCGGCTATCTCGACCGACAAACCGAACTGCCCGCCTGCTATGCCGCAGCCGACGTTTTTGTCTTTGCCTCGCGCACTGAAACACAGGGCCTGGTACTGCTCGAAGCGATGGCCGCCGGTTTGCCCGTAGTGGCGTTGGCAGAGATGGGCACCATCGACATTCTCGGGGCGAAACGCGGCGCGGTCGTTCCTGAAGACTCACCCGCGGCCTTCGCCCGGATGTTGTCGCTCTTGCTGCTCGGCGAAGACTGGCGCAAGCGTCTTGCGGCAGAAGGCCGTAAATATGCAGCCGAGTGGTCGGACGAGCGATTGGCCGTCCGGATGGCTGCGTTGTATCGCGACGTCGTTGCCACCCACACGGGCGAGCAAGCGTCCGGTGTCGGTCTGCTGCCAATGTGAGCGTCGATGATATTCAACTATTTGGAGGGCTTCTGTTCGTGGCGACACAACGATTTTGTTATCACTGCCGACGCAGTCATCCGGTCGAAGAGATGCGTCAAGTTGTCACCCGCGGCCGTCTCCGATGGCGTTGCCGACGGAGTGTCATGGCGGCCCTGGCGAGTCGCGAGGAACGCGATCGCTTCGGTCGATCCGTCGCGACGATGAATCGCACCACCGCCCGAAAACCCCTGCCGCGTTGTGTGAGCGAACTGTTGGTCATATTACGGGACGATAAGGAATGGCGTTGAGAATCCTGATCATTAGCGATGCCTGGGAGCCACAGGTCAATGGCGTCGTTCGCACGCTGAAAATGACGCGCCGTGAACTCGAAGCAATGGGAAACGTGGTCGATATCATTTCCCCGCTCGAATTCCGCGCAATTCCCTGTCCGACCTACCCGGAAATCTCATTGGCATTGACGACGCGGCGCACACTCGAACGCCGCATCGACACATTTGCGCCGGATTGCCTTCACATCGCCACCGAGGGTCCGCTGGGATGGATGGCGCGACGTATCGCGCTCCGTCGCAAGTGGCCGTTCACAACCGCCTACCATAGCCGCTTCCCCGAATATGTGCAGCTGCGTTTCGGCATACCGCTGGATTGGACATACGCCTTGCTACGCAGATTTCATAACGCTGCACGAGCCACCCTGGCACCGACGCCGACCATCGTCGCCGATTTGCATGCGCGCGGTTTTCGCCATGCTCGCTTATGGTCACGCGGCGTCGATTTCGGCATTTTCACCGACACTGGGGATCGTGAAGCCACTCAACAAGGACCGATTTTCCTTTACGTCGGCCGCATCGCCGTCGAAAAACAGGTTGACGCCTTCCTGGCGCTGGATCTCCCCGGCGAAAAATGGGTGGCGGGCGAAGGGCCGGAGCGGGCGAAGTTGCAAGCACGTTTTCCCGACGCGCATTGGTTCGGTGTGCTCAAAGGCGAGGAATTGGCACGCTTGTATCGCTCGGCAGATGTGATGGTCTTTCCCAGCGTCACGGACACATTCGGGCTGGTGATGGTCGAATCGATGGCCTGCGGCACCCCGGTTGCCGCGTTTCTGGCCCCGGGACCGATCGACGTCATCGGCGAATCAGCCGGGGGCGTCATGCATCGGGATCTGCGCGAGGCGTGCCTGAGCGCACTCAAATTGTCGCGTAGCGCCGTGCGACAGCATGCCGAGAAATTCCCCTGGCACGCAGCGACGACGCAACTATTGGCGGCACTCCAAGTAATTCCAGATAAGTTGCGACGGCCTGAAACCAGCGCCCCCTGCTTATCGACTGCAGCAGGAAAGATTTCCTGAATAGCATCGTCACCCCCTGAATCCCCAGCCCCAGCTGGGTGAGGAGAACCATATTGCGTGAGGAAAGCCCATTCAAGGGAAAAACCGGCCTTCGCCGGATCTGGTGTGCGCTGAATTACAGTCTTGCCGGCTTGCGCGAAGCCTATCGGTGCGAGGACGCATTCCGACAGGAGACGCTACTTGCCCTTGTCCTGATGCCGCTGAGCTTTTTCCTGCCCGTCAGCGGCTCCGAGCGCGCCCTGATGATCGCCAGTGTCCTGCTCGTGCTCATTGTCGAACTGGTCAACTCGGCGATTGAAGCAGCCATCGATCGCATCTCACTCGATCGTCATCATTTGTCAAAACGCGCCAAGGATATCGGCAGTTCCGCCGTGCTACTGGCCTTGCTCAATATCGGGCTGGTCTGGTCTTGCGTGCTCTTCGGCAAGTGAAGGGCAAGATCGACGTAGTGATTGGGGAGCGGCTCTTACTTCTTTCCGCTTTCCGGAATTTTGGGGAGTCTGTTCAGCAGAATGAGAATCTCGCCGTCAGTCTTATCGTTCAGCAATTGCAGCCCCAACCTGACAAGATCCCTTTTCTTGACGTCCACGCCCTGATCGACGAGTTGTTCCTTCCTGGCAATCAGGGTGTCATATTCGGTCTTGAGCAACGAAAACCGCTCTCGAACGGGTTCATCCTTTTTCCTCAACGCCTCATCCAGCGGATAGGAAAAAGCACGCGCCAAGCGGCGTCTTTTTCCCGTGGTGACGGGCTCCGAATTCGGCGGGGTGGTTTTATCGTCGCCGTCATTGCCTTCACGCTGTTTCTTGGCGGCTGATCGAGGATTTTTTTGAGTATTCATCACGTGGTTTCGTTTTGCATCAACAGGAACGCTCCGGCGAGTCAAACACGACACGCCAGGATCATGACAAAGATCCATGACACAGATACTAGCGCAGGGAAATGATGCTTGCCTGACATCTGATGTTCATGCCAGCAGGTCAATTCACCTGAGTGCTTCGCGCCAAGCGCGGTCGGCACGAGCGCAATCTCGCGTCAATGGCCGTTTCTTTCGATTGAACAAGCATACCGAACTCATATTACAAATTGATTACGGACATTCATGAACAGCGCCTCCGGCACACCGTTCGCATGACACATTTCTGTCATCGTCCTTAAATCGTTGGATGCAACAATCCGCTGACATTCCATCACCGAGGGTTTTCTTCATGAGAACGCAAGAACACCAAATGCCTATCGGCGCCAAAGGGCACTTCCCATTCGACGAGCATTGCAGCGAACTGATCCGGCTGCTCAAATTACTCGATCTCAGCCCTTTGCACACGATTGCCAGCCAGACTTTCATTGAAAGATTCCGGCTCCTGGTCAACGCCGCCGACGCCTTCTTTCTTCATGAAGAAGAGCTGCTCGGACTCCATTCGATTCCCGGCGCGGTGAAGCAGCGCCATTTGGCGAGCCACAGAAGGATCCGCGATCTTTTTTATAGCGTTCATATTGACGCGATTAAAGGGAGAAACCAGACGGCCATTGAAATTTACGAACGGATTGGCACCGAAATCGAGCGCCACCTTTCGGAGTTCAGTGCTGATTTCAAGGAATATCTCCGACCCGTACGGCATTGATCTCCACCCCCGCGGTGCGATTGACGTCGCTACTCGCGGAGGATGATGCGCCTAGGCAAGGCGCCTTGGCCGATCCATCGTCTGCATTCTCAGCACCTGCATCGCCGAATGCTCGAAACCCAGCTTTTCGTAGAACGCCAGCGCGGGTGCGTTGTCCTTGTCGGACAACAGGGTGACGCGCGGCATGCCCTTGGCGGCGGCCCACGCCAACACATGTTCGACGAGCCGATGACCGAATCCACGGCCGCGCCAGGTCCGACTGACGACCACATCCTCAAGCAGCACGACGCGCCGGCCCTCGGCGGTGCTGACGGTGAATAGCGCGTTGGCCATGCCGGCGACGTTTCCGTCGATGCGCAGCACGAAGAGCTGGCCGACCGCCGGATTGTCGAGGATGAGATACAGCCCGGCGAGCTGCTTGTCGCGATCCGGCGTGAAATCGCTTTCGAGCGTGAAGAGCTCGGCCAGCAAATCGGCCATCGGTTCGAGGTCATCGTCGGTAGCGACGTCGATACGTGCTTCCATGTCTATCCAGTCAATCCGGCAGAACTGGTCGACACACGATAATGCCGTCCTTTGCCGTTGTCATTCAGTGCGTCCCGAACAGATCGTGCACCTTGCACAGCATCGTCGTGATGTCGAAGCGCGTTTCGGCGAGCGCTTCTCCGGCAAGCAGCTTGCGCACCGCTTCGCGCGGATCGATCTCGCCGGTGAGGATCACGCGCGCGCCGCGCGCCGCCATATGACGAAGGAAACCTTCGCCGGCACTGCCGGTGATCACCACGTCGGCACCGTCAAGCGGATGCGCGCCTTCACCGTAGTCGCCGAAATGATGGATCAGCTGCATCTTCTCCAGCACGATGCGCCGCGCATCGGGAATCGACGCGGCATCGGCGGCGGCGAACATCAGCCAGTCACGCGTCCGACCCGCATGTCCTGCGATCGTAACGAAATTCCGGGTACCAACAGCAATTTTCAACACATGCTCCTTTCATGCTCAGTGCCGATCCCGACTGCGTCGCCTGTCCGGCAAGGCGGCGCTGAGGGCCTCGTTATAACAGACGACGATGCCGGGTCTGGGAGCCCCTGTCGTCCACGCATCGATGGCAAGCTTCAGTTCGTCTGCGGGCGTGGAGAACGCGGCCAGCAGCACGGCGACTGCCAGGATTTTTGCGATCATGCGTCAGCACCTCGCGCTTACGACGGCACCGCCAAGATGACGTGCGAGGCTTTGATCAACGCACAGGCGTGCGTGCCTTTGGCGAGACCGAGGTCGTGGATGCTCTCGTTGGTGACCGTCGCCACGACGAGCTTGCCGCCCGGCAGCTCGATGACCACCTCGCCGTTAATCGCGCCTTCCTGGCAGCGCACGACCGTACCGCACAGCCTATTGCGCGCGCTGGTCTTTAGCGACGTATCGGTCGTCACGATGACCCACGGCGCCTTGATCAGCGCGTAGGCTTCGATGCCCGGCTTGAGGGCGAGTTGGTCGATGCTGTCGTTGGTGACGACCGCAGCGAGTTCGTCGCCACCGCCGATATCGAGGACGACTTCGGCGTTGATGGCGCCTTTCCTGAGCGATTTGACGCGGCCGAGGAATTGGTTGCGCGCACTGGTTTTCATATCTTATTTCCTGATGTGTTGATCGGTAAGAACGCATACCGCCAGCGATATGGCGCCCTGCGTCGGCAGTGTGGCCCGGACAATCAGTTGTCCTCCGGCCCGAAGCAGATTCTGAAATCGCAGCAGTCGGCGCAATGCGGTGACTTGCAGATCGGAATTCCCGAACGCTCGCACAGTTGCCGGTAGAAGAATTTCTTCCATTTCATGTCACCGACATTCTTCGCGGCGAGCGCCGGAAAATGCGTCGTCATCAGTTCCGAGAGAACCCTGCGACTGGGTAGCCCCATGTCCTGCCAGAGATGGTTCTCGCCCATCGCGGCGGTGGCGATGGCGTGCGCCAACCAGGTTTCCTGCACGCGTCCGCCGGCGCGATGGTCGAGCAGCAGCTCGACGAGGTCGTCGAACTCGTCGAGTTCGAACAGGCGGCCGCGTCCGCCGGCGACGGGTGACGCGCCGTTGCGGCAGTCGAGCCCCGGGAAGTATTCGTCGATCAGGTGGCTGAAGCCGTCTTCACTCAGGCCGCGGATCAGCGGCGCACGTCCGGCGCGCAAGGACATCGCGATGACGCCGGCGAAAGCCAGCGTGTCCGGGCGCTCGGGATGGCGGGCGAGAGAGAGGGGTAGCGTCATCGTGAGATCTCCTTTGCTGCTGATGTGTTGCCTGCGGGTCGTTCACTCCTAGCAAAAGTCCTTCCATCCCGCCGGGCCGGCAATTTCGTTGCGCGAATGTCGGATTCGCGACAAGACGCCCGGCCCCGGCAGCGCACTCTGTCGTGATCGCCACAAAGCCACCCGGCGCCACCGCGAGCGTCGACGTCGGTGACAGCTTGGCGCCGCACGTGCCGAAACACGCGGCCGGCTTCGACCGGCGCCGGTCGCGGGGCGTTTTCATGCCACCGCCAGTCGCCTCGACCCGTGCGGCTTCCCGCCCGTGGCACGCAGCTTGCAAGACGAGGTCCGAAAGGATTCCGCCATGAAGACGAGCGACATCGCCCTGCTGATCAACGAGCCCGCCTGTTCGAACAACGCGAACAAGGCCAAGGGCGGCTGCACGCGTCCAAAGCCCGGCGCGACCGCTGGCGGCTGCACCTTCGACGGCGCGCAGATCACCCTGTTTCCGATCGCCGACGTCGCCCACATCGTGCACGGGCCGATCGCCTGCGCCGGCGACTCCTGGGACAACCGGGGCACGCGCACGAGCGGGCCGGGGCTCTACCGGATCGGCATGGCGACCGACCTCTCCGAACAGGATATCGTCATGGGCCGCAGCGAGAAACGGCTGTTCCATGCCATCAAGCAGGCGATCGACACGCACGCGCCGGCTGCCGTCTTCGTCTATGCCACCTGCGTTACAGCGATGATCGGCGACGACCTGCCGGCGATCTGCAAGGCAGCGCAGGCGCGCTGGGGCGTGCCGGTGGTGCCGGTCGACGCGGCCGGCTTCTACGGTTCCAAGAAACTCGGTGACCGCATCGCCGGCGAGACGATGTTCGAGTACGTCATCGGTACGCGCGAACCCGACCCGGTGCCCGACTCGGCGCAACGCCCCGGCATCCGCGTCCATGACATCGCTCTGATCGCCGAATACAACATCTGCGGTGAGTTCTGGCACGTGGCGCCGCTGTTCGACGAACTCGGCCTGCGCATCCTTGGCGCGCTCTCGGGCGATGCGCGTTTCCGCGAAGTGCAAACGATGCACCGCGCCGAAGCGTCGATGGTCGTCTGCTCCAACGCCCTGCTCAACGTCGCGCGCAAGATGAAGGAACGCTGGGGCGTGCCGTATTTCGAGGGCAGTTTCTACGGCATTTCCGACACGTCGAAAGTCCTGCGCGAATTCGCCGCGCTGCTTGGCGATGACGACCTCACGGCGCGCACCGAAGCGTTGATCGCCCGCGAGGAAGCCAAGGTCCACGCCCTGCTCGCCCCCTGGCGCGCGCGCTTGAAGGGCAAGCGCGCCCTGCTCTACACCGGCGGCGTCAAGTCCTGGTCGATCATTTCCGCCTTGCAGGATCTGGGCATGGAGGTCGTGGCCACCGGCGTGCGCAAATCGACCGAGGAAGACAAGGAACGCATCCGCGCACTGATGGGCGAGGACACGCACATGATCGAGGACGGCAACCCGGCCGGCCTGCTCAAGATCTACAACGAGAAAGGCGCCGACGTGCTGATCGCCGGTGGTCGCAATCTCTATACGGCAATGAAGGCGCGCGTGCCCTTCCTCGACATCAACCAGGAACGCGAACATGCCTATGCCGGTTACGCCGGCATGGTCGAGATGGCGCGCCAGCTGGCGCTGACCATCGAGAACCCGGTCTGGCTGGCGGTGCGCAAACCGGCGCCGTGGGCGCACGTCAGGCGCGTCGGCCAGCCGGTCGTCATTGCGGAAACAGGAGCGCGCCATGGCTGAAATCATTCGCCGCGCCAAGGCCCTGACGGTCAGCCCGCTCAAGGCGAGCCAGCCGGTCGGCGCCGCCCTGGCCTTCCTCGGACTGCGCAACTGTCTGCCAATGCTGCACGGCGCGCAAGGCTGCACGGCCTTCGGCAAGGTCTTTCTGGTGCGCCACTTCCGCGAGCCGATCCCGCTGCAGACGACGGCGATGGACCAGATCGCCACGGTGATGAATGCCGACGAGAACGTGCTCGTCGGCCTCAAGACGATCTGCGACAGGAACCATCCCGACGTCATCGGCTTGCCGACGACCGGGCTGTCCGAAACACAGGGAACCGACATTCACCGTCTGGTACGCGAGTTCCGCGCCAAGCATCCGGAATATGCCGATGTCGCGGTGGTTCCGGTCAATACGCCGGACTTCAACGGCTGTTTCGAGAGCGGCTTCGCCCTGGCGCTCGACGCCATCATCGAAACGCTGGTGCCGGAAACGCGCCACGCACGACGGCGACATCGCCAGGTCAATGTACTGGCGTCGTCGATGCTTTCGCCGGGCGACATCGAAGCGATCAAGGACTGGATCGAAGCCTTCGGTCTGCGTCCGGTCGTCGTGCCCGACCTCGGCGATTCGATGGACGGCCACCTGATCGAGAAGCAGTACACGCCGTTGACGCTCGGCGGCGCGCCGCTTGCCGAGATTGCGGCGATGGGCGAGTCGATCGCCACGCTGGCGATCGGCCGTTCGATCGGCGCAGCGGCCGACCGGCTCGAAGCGCGCACCGGCGTGCCGACCTTCCGGTTCGACCACCTGATGGGACTCGACGCCAGCGATGCCTTCACGCACGCCTTGTCAGACATCTCCGGCGTAGCGGTGCCGGCGAAAATCGAGCGGCAGCGCGCGCAGTTGCTCGATGCGATGGTCGATACGCATTTCATGACCGGCTTCCTGCGCGTCGCGCTGGCGCTCGAACCCGATCTGCTCAAAGGCTTCGCCGACCTGTTCGCCGGCATGGGCGCCGAGGTCGTGACGGCGGTGACGCCGGCCCGCGCCGAGGTGCTCGGGAGCGTTTCCTGCCACGCTGTTCAGATCGGCGACCTGGAGGATTGCGAGCAGGCGGCCGCAGCATCCGGCGCGCAACTGCTGGTCGGCAATTCGCACGGCGACACGCTCGCCAAACGTCTGGGCATTCCGCTGTTGCGCGCCGGCTTTCCCTTGTATGACTGCGTCGGCGGCTACGCGCGCGGATGGGTGGGCTACCGCCAGTCGCGGCAAGCCCTGTTCGATATCGCCAACCTTTTCCTGGGGCAGCACCATGAGCTTCCTGCCTACCGATCCATTTACCGAACCGACGTCATGCCCACCCCCTTGCGGACGCAAGCTGGCGCTGGCCTGGTCCACCACTGAGACGGTGCCCGCGATGCTCAAGGTCGCCTTCGCCACCTCCAACCGCACGACCGTCGACCAGCATTTCGGCGCGTCGCTCGGCTTCGCTATCCACGCGATCGACGGCGAGCGCACGCGGCTCGTCGAAGTGGCGGAATTCCCCGAGGAATCGATGGACGGCAACGAGGACAAGCTGGCGCAGAAGATTTCCGCGTTGGCCGGTTGCGCCGCCGTCTATTGCCTGGCGGTCGGCGGTTCGGCGGTCCGTCAGTTGCTGGCGGCGGGGATTCAGCCGTTCCGCCTCGACGACGAACGCAGCATCGACAGTCTGCTCGACGAACTGCGTCGCGCGGCGCATGACGGCGGCGTCGCCTGGATCGACCGCATCGTGCGGCGCGCGGCCGATGCCGACCGCTTCGAGCGTATGGCCGAGGAAGGATGGCAGGAATGAACGAGACCGTCGAACGGCGCGGCGAGGTCATCCGCTTCGATGACGATGGCCTGGCGCAGGTACGGCTTGAGCGTGAGTCGGCCTGCGGCCAGTGCGGCAGTCGCGGCACCTGCGGCGCCGGACAGACAGCGGATCAAATCGTCCGCCTGCGCCTGTCGACAACGCTGCGTGTCGGCGACGCAGTGACCGTATCGACCTCGTCGGCGTCGGTCGTCGTCGCGGCATTGCTCGGCTATGCGCTGCCGGCGGTCTGTCTGCTGCTCGGCGCGATCCTCGCCGAACTCTACGCCGGCAACGACGCAGCCACGGTCGCCGGCGCCGCGCTCGGTTTCGTCGCCGGGCTGCTGATCGCGCGCGCGGTCGCGCCTGCGGCGCTCGGCAACACCCTGGCACCCAGCGCGTTGCCGGATCACTGCAGCCACACTTTTCACCCCGGAGCACCCTCATGACCACGATTGCCAACCCGTTCGACACGCTGCGCGAGACCGACTTCATCAAGGAAATGGTGCGCCAGATGCGCGCGCTCGACAGCTACGGACAATTCGACGGGCAACCCGCCGAGCGCCTGCTCGATCCCTTCGTCCTGACCAAGGAGCGCAAGGCCGAGATCCCGCTCATCGGCGATCCCGACGAAACCACGATCGCCTGCGTGCGCGCCTTCTACAACGCGATCTCCGTAATGATCGAGAAGGAATGCGGCCTGATGGCCGTGCCGCTGGTGCATCTCTCCTACGAAGGCTTCGGACGTGTGCTGATCACGGTCGGCAAACTGGTCGTGCTCGACCGCACCCTGCGCGACGTGCATCGCTTCGGCTTCGAGAGTCTGTCGAAGATGAAGAACGAGGCCGACAAGTATCTGGCGGTGGCGCTGGAGATCGTCGGCAAGTACCCGGAAGTTGCCGGACTGTAGCCCCCCCTTTTTTTCTACCCCACCCTTTTTTGATTGAGGAAACTGACATGGAAAACATCACTGGCCTGACCCTCGGCGGCACTCCCTGGACACCTGAGTTCATCACCGAAATCAATCCCAAGAAGTGCATCGGCTGCGGCCGTTGCTACAAGGTCTGCTCGCGCGATGTGCTCGACCTCATGGATCGCGGCGAGGACATGGACATCGACGACGAGGATTACGACGAGGACGATACCGCCTCGGTCATGACGATCAAGAACGCCAAGGACTGCATCGGCTGCGGCGCCTGCAGCCGGGTCTGCCCGAAGGGCTGCTACAGCTATTCGGCCAGCCCGGTGATGGCGTGATCGCCTGGCGAGGCCCGCTTCCGGATACCGCTCAGTCGCTGCAATGACATCGAAGTTGGCCGCTGCATTTTTCAAACATCAGGAGTCGCGCCATGTGGGACTATTCCGAAAAAGTTCGTGAGCATTTCTTCAATCCGCGCAATGCCGGTCCGATGGCCGATGCCAACGCCGTCGGCGACGTCGGTTCGATCCAGTGCGGCGACGCGCTGCGTCTGATGCTCAAGGTCGACCCGCAGAACGAGCGCATTGTCGACGCCCACTTCCAGACTTTCGGCTGCGGCTCGGCGATCGCTTCGTCATCGGCGCTGACCGAGATCGTCAAAGGCATGACGCTCGACGAAGCCTTGCAGGTGTCGAATCAGCAGATCGCCGATTATCTCGACGGACTGCCGCCCGAGAAGATGCACTGCTCGGTGATGGGACGCGAGGCCTTGCAGGCGGCGGTCGCCAACTACCGCGGTGAAGCCTGGTCCGACGATCATGAAGAAGGCGCGATGGTCTGCAAGTGCTTCGCCGTCGATTCGGTGCTGATCGAGGACGTCGTGCGCGCCAACACGCTGACCACCGTCGAGCAGGTGACGCAGTACACCAAGGCCGGCGGCGGCTGTTGCAGCTGTCATGAAGGCATCGAGGAAATCCTGGCCAGGACATCGGCCGAACACTGCACCGCACCGATGCCTCCGTCATTGGCTGAACTGCCTTCGGCCTCGACGACTGACGCCGTGCCCGAGCCGGTTATCGAGGCCGAGAGCAAACCGCGCCTCACCAATTATCAGCGCATGCGCAAGATCGAGGAAACGATCGAGGCCATCCGTCCGATGCTGCAACGCGATCACGGCGACATCGAAGTCGTCGAGATCAACGGCAAGAACATCTACGTCAATCTCAAAGGCGCCTGCCAGGGCTGCATGATGGAACAGGCGACGCTCTCCGGCATCCAGGCGCAGCTCGTCGAGGCGCTCGGCGAATTCGTGCAGCTGCTGCCGGCGGCTTTGCTCGCGCAGGCGCGGAGGTAAGCGATGACCCCGATCTATCTCGACAACAACGCGACGACAGCCTGCGATCCGGCGGTGGTCGCGGCGATGCTGCCGTACTTTACCGAACAGTTCGGCAACGCCTCGTCGATGCACAGCTTCGGCAACCAGGTGGCACAGGGTCTGAAGGGAGCCCGCGGTGCGGTGCAGCAGTTGCTCGGCGCCGAATTCGATTCCGAGATCATCTTCACCTCCTGCGGCACCGAGTCCGATTCGACGGCGATCCTCTCGGCGCTGCGGGCGCAGCCCGAACGCAAGCAGATCATCACCACGGTGGTCGAGCACCCGGCGATTCTGGCGCTGTGCGAGCATCTGGAGAAGGAAGGCGTGGTCGTCCATCGCCTCAAGGTCGATAAGCGGGGACGGCTCGACCTCGACGAATACAAATCCCTGCTCTCGCCGCGCACGGCGATCGTCTCGGCGATGTGGGCCAACAACGAAACCGGCACGCTGTTTCCGGTCGAGCAAATGGCGGCGATGGCGCGGTCTGTCGGCGCGATGTTCCACACCGACGCGGTGCAGGCGGTCGGCAAGGTGCCAATCGACCTCAAGTCGAGCAAGATCGACATGCTCTCGTTGTCCGGGCACAAGCTGCATGCGCCCAAGGGCATCGGCGTGCTCTACCTGCGGCGCAACACGCGCTTCCGTCCGCTCCTGCGCGGCGGCCACCAGGAACGCGGCCGGCGTGCCGGCACGGAGAACTCGGCGTCGATCGTCGGCCTCGGCAAGGCGGCCGAACTCGCCCTCGAACACATGACGTTCGAGAACACCGAAGTGAAGCGCCTGCGCGACAAGCTCGAAGCCGGCATCCTGGCGCAGGTGCCGCATGCCTTCGTCACCGGCGA
Organism: Propionivibrio dicarboxylicus; assembly: GCF_900099695.1. Taxonomy (GTDB): domain Bacteria; phylum Pseudomonadota; class Gammaproteobacteria; order Burkholderiales; family Rhodocyclaceae; genus Propionivibrio; species Propionivibrio dicarboxylicus. Next base: position 165,330 of record NZ_FNCY01000001.1, read on the forward strand.
TCCGGCCAATCGCCTGCCGAACACCTCGAGCATCGCCTTCGAGTATGTCGAGGGCGAAGCAATCCTGCTCCTGCTCAACCAGCAGGGCATCGCGGCGTCGAGCGGCTCGGCCTGCACCTCGGGATCGCTCGAACCCTCGCATGTGATGCGCGCCATGGGCATCCCGTACACGGCCGCGCACGGCACCATCCGCTTCTCGCTGTCGCGCTACAACCGCGAGGAAGAGATCGATCGCGTCATCGCCGCGGTGCCGCCGATCATCGCGCAGCTGCGCAAGCTCTCGCCGTACTGGAACGGCAACGGGCCGGTCGACGGCGCGGCCGCCGGGGCGGTCACATTCGCACCGGCCTACGCGTGATCCACGCCGTGTCGGCTTTGCGACAAAAGGCGCTGCGTCGTTCCGGCGCCGATTCGCAAGCGATTGAAAAGGCGTGACAAATCATTCTGGCACTGGAATTGCTGTTGTATCTCCAGGAGGTAACATGGCCATGACACGCACTACCATCCCGGTGATCAACGACACCACACTGCGCGACGGCGAACAATCGGCCGGCGTCGCTTTCAGCCTCGACGAAAAACTCGCGATCGCCCGCCAGCTCGATGCCATCGGCATTCCGGAACTGGAGGTCGGCATTCCGGCGATGGGCGCGCTCGAACAAGAGAGCATCCGGGCCGTCGCCGGTCTTGGCCTCGCCGCGCGCCTGATGGTCTGGACGCGGATGTTGCGCGCCGATATCGACGCCTGTGCCGGCCTGGGGATTCATCTCGTCGATATTTCCGTCCCGGCCTCCGACCAGCATCTCGCCTACAAGCTGCGCAAGGAACGCGGCTGGCTGCTCGACCAGTTGCCGGCGCACATCGCCTACGCGCTCGACGCCGGCTTCGAGGTCGCCGTCGGCGCGGAAGACGCGTCGCGCTCCGATCCCGGTTTTCTCGCGCAGATCGCCGACGTTGCCCAGAAGGCCGGCGCGCGTCGCATCCGCTTCGCCGATACGCTCGGCGTGCTCGATCCGTTCTCGATGGCCGAGCGGATTGCCGACCTGCGCCGCCGCACCGATCTTGAAATCGAAATTCACGCACACGACGATCTCGGCATGGCGACGGCCAACACGCTGGCCGCGGTGCGAGCCGGGGCGACGCACGTCAACACGACGGTGAACGGCCTCGGCGAACGCGCCGGCAACGCGCCGCTCGAAGAAGTCGTGCTCGGCCTGTTCCAGTGCCACGGCATCGACGCAGGCATCGACCTGAAGGGATTCCCGCGCGTGTCGGAACTCGTGGCCTGCGCCTCCGGGCGACCGGTACCGTGGCAGAAGAGCGTCGTCGGCGAAGGCGCCTTCGCGCACGAATCCGGCGTGCATATCGACGGACTGATCAAGAACCCCGACAACTACCAGGGTTTCGACCCGAGTCTCGTCGGCCGCCAGCATCGTTTCGTGCTCGGCAAGCATTCCGGAAAAGTCGGCGTTCAGGCCGTGTACGCGTCGCTCGGCGAGCGGATCGCCGACGCCGAGGCGGCGCAGATTCTGGACAGCGTCCGCGATTTCGTGAACGCGGCGAAACGGCCGCCATCGTCGCAAGAGTTGCTGGCACTGCTGGAAGGCGCGCGGCACTAGGCGCGGCGAGACATAAGCGAGGACATTGCAATGAGCATCGAACTTGAAATGGCCGAACTGGAATCGGCCGAGGACTTCCTGACCTACTTCGGCATCGCCTACGATCCCGGTGTCATCCAGATCTGCCGGCTGCACATCCTGCAGCGCTTTCACGACTACCTCAAACACCGGGCCGACACAGCCCCCCCGACCCACGAGCAGTATCGCGACTGCCTCGCACGCGCCTATGAGGACTTCGTGCATTCGGATGCGCAGACCGAGAAGGTCTTTCGCGTCTTCAAGCGCGCCGCCGGTATCGCCACGGTGCCGCTGTCGTCGATCCGGCGCGCGAGGCCGTGATGCAGACGCGCTGGGATATTGGCGAGTCGGTCCGCGTCGTGCGCAACCTGCGCAACGACGGCACCTTTGCCGGCACCGCCGTCGGCGAACTGCTGATCCGCGCCGGCAGCACCGGCACGATCGTCGACGTCGGCACTTTCCTGATCGACCAGGTCATCTACACCGTCCACTTCCTCGATGACGATCGCATGGTCGGCTGTCGCGAAGAAGAGCTGGACGACATCGACGCCCCCTGGCTGCCGAGCCGCTTCGGTTCGCGCGAACGCGTCGCCTCGGCGCAGCGCCTCAAGCTCGGCGCCGAACTGACGATTGCGCCGGGGACGGTCGGCGAGGTGCTGCGCGTGCTGCGCGACGGCGCTGCCCCCGTCTATCACGTCCATTTCGACAGCCATCGCGGCCGTGTCTTCGCGGTGCCGGAGTCGGCGCTGCGTGCGTTGGAGGAAAGATTGGAGAAGCGTCATGAAATCGCCTGAACGAAACAACTCCGACACCCACGCCTACCTCGTGCTGAAGCTGGCGCAGGAACTGTTCCGCAAATCGCCGACGGCGCTGACGGCCGAGGAGCGTGCACGCGTCGATCAGGTGGCGCGACGCCAGCGCGAGATCGAGCGCCGCATCCTCGCGGCGCCCGAGGCGGCCGGCGTGCATTTGCCGGCGGCATCGGTCGACACGGCGTTCGCCGATGTTCGTTCGCGTTATGCCAGCCGCGAGGAACTCGACGCCGCGCTCGACGCGGCCGGGCTCGACCTTATCTCCTTGCGCGCCTCGATCGAACGCGACCTGCGTTTCGAGGCGGTGCTGGAGCGCGTGTCCGCCCGCACGCCGACGCCCAGCGACATCGACGCCGAGATCTTTTACCTGATGCACCGCGATCGCTTTCATCGCCCGGAAAACCGTACGCTGCGCCATATCCTGATCACCATCGACGATGCCGTGCCGGGCAGCGAGCGCACGGCAGCGTATCGCACGATCGCGGCGATCCGCGCCCGCGTCATCGCGACGCCGTCGCGCTTCGCCGACGAGGCGCTGCGTTATTCGCAATGCCCGAGCGCCGTCGAGGGCGGCCTGCTGGGTACCGTGCGGCGCGGCCAGCTGTTCGCCGAACTGGAACCGACGGCGTTCGCCTTAGCGCTCGGCGAGGTGTCTGACATCGTCGAATCGCCAATGGGCTTTCACATCTTCCATTGCGTCGCCATCGAGGATGACAGCGTGATTCCCTTCGTGGCAGTACGCGAGAAGATCCGCACCGCGCTGGCCGAATCGCAGCGCGCACGCGCGCAAAAAGCCTGGATCCGGCAGTTGTTTGCCGACGATCAGGCGGCGGCACGGGCGGCGTAGCGCCGGTTCGAGTTCTCCGCGCAGGAACGGGGGCGGCAGTCGATTCAGGCGCAGTTCTCACCGCCGCGCGGCGGTCAGCCTGCCGCGCGGTCCGGAGGCAAGGACCGGATCCTCTTTCTCATTCGTCATCATCGGCGCCGACACCGTCGCGGCGCGGCACCGTCTGCGGATCGCAGACGATCGGACGGTAGATCTCGATGCGATCGCCGGGACGCAGCGCGGTGTCGGGCTTGACCACCTTGCCGAAGATGCCGACCTTCTGCGCGTCGAGATCGATCGTCGGAAACTGCTGCAGGATGCCCGACCGGTCGATCGCCTCGCGCACCGTCGTCGCTTCGGGAACGTCGATGGTCATCCAGACCTGCTGGGCATGTTCGGAATAGGCGACACCGATTTGCATGGAGTTCTCCTGGATGGGGCAATCTATCAGTGACAGCCGGCGACGGCATCGGGAACGGCTGTCGCCGGCGTCGTGCGGGCGGCGGCCCGTAATTCAAACAAACGACGCAGCGCGAGCAACAGACCGAGGACAAGGAAACCGGCCGGCGGCAAGATCATCATCAGCATGCCGCCGTAATTGGGAAGGACCTTGATTTCGAGGAAGGCGAACGCCGGACCGAGCAACAGGCTGGCCTGCGCAAACAAGGTGCCGGCGCCGATCAGTTCGCGGATCAGGCCGATCACCGTCAGCGAGGCGGTAAAGCCGAGACCCATGAACAGGCCATCGAGCGCCGAGGCGAGCACGCCCGAACGCGAGGCAAAGGCTTCGGCGCGGCCGAGCACGGCGCAGTTGACGACGATCAGCGCGATGAACAGGCCGAGCACGCGATAGAGGTCGTGCATCCAGGCGTTGAGGCTCATGTCGACCAGCGTGACCAGCGTCGCGATCAGGACGATATAGACCGGGATACGCACCTGCGGCGAGACAAAGGCGCGCACCGAAGAAATCAGCATGTTCGAGCAGACGAGCACGGCCGTCGTCGCCAAGCCCATGCCAAGTCCGTTGGTACCGCTGGTGGTGACGGCCATCGTCGGGCACATGCCGAGAATCTGGGACAGGACGATGTTCTGGTCCCAGAGACCGTTGCGGGAAATTTCACGGAAATTCATCGCGTGGACTCCTTCGGCGAATCGTTGAGAATTTCGGCGCGATGCGCGGCGTAGAACTCAAGGCCCTGGCGGACCGCCTTGACGACCGCGCGCGGCGTGATGGTGGCGCCGGCGAACTGGTCGAAGACGCCGCCGTCTTTTTTAACGGCCCATTGCGCCGGCGGCGGCGACGACAGCGACTTGCCGGCGAAATCGTCGATCCAGCGGCTTTTCGCGCTTTCGATCTTGTCGCCGAGCCCCGGCGTCTCCTGATGTTTGATGACGCGCGCGCCCAGCAGGCGGCCGTCGCGATCGAGTCCGATCAGGATGTTGATGTCGCCGGCATAGCCACGGCCGCTGACCTGGAAGACCGTGCCGCAGATGGCGCCGGCAGCCGTGCGGGCGCGATAGACGGTGCGCGGCGGCCCGTCGCCACCGCTGACGAGGATCGTGTCCCGGACGAGATCGTTGCTGGCGAAGCCGGACGGCAGCACCTGTTCGAGCGACGTCTGGAGATCGCGCTGTTCGGCCGCGGCGATCCCCGGCAGCGTGGCGGTATTGGCGACGACGAGGGCGAGGCCGCTGAGCATCGCGACGATGCCGAGCGAGACCGGCTGGTACGCGAGTTTGTCGCGCCACAGGGCAAGCGTGCTCATGATTTGGCTCTTTCTGTCTCCGGGTTGAGCGGGGCGCCGCGCCAATCGCGACCGAGGATGCGCGGGCGCAGGTAGCGATCGATCACCGGCGTCAGCGCATTCATCAGCAACACGGCGAAGGCGACGCCCTCGGGATAACCGCCCCAGGTGCGGATGATGAAGGTGAGCAGGCCGCAGCCGGCGCCGAAAACGAGTTGTCCGGCCTTGGTGTTCGGCGATGTGACGTAATCGGTGGCGATGAAGAACAGACCGAGTGTTGCGCCGCCCGACAGCAGGTGGGTGGCGACATCGAGGTATCGGGCCGGATCGACGGCATGAGCGATGGCGGCGGGAACGACGAGGCCGGCCGCCATCGCCGCCGGAATATGCCAGCGGATGACGCCGGTAATCAGCAGCAGCGCACCGCCGGCGGCAATCAGCAGCGACGCCGTCTCGCCGAGGCTGCCGGCGCGGGCGCCAATCAGCGAACTGGCCGGCGCGGCGGCGCCCGAAAGCGCGTGGACGAGATCGACGCCGCGCGACAGTTCGGTCTTGGCGAAACTCAGCAGGGAGGCGCTGGCAATGGCGTCGAGCTGAGGAACGCCGTTGAGCAGGATCATCAGCCCGTCATGCAGGCCGGGCGCGGTCGCGGCCGTGATCGGCAGCGGCGCGACCCAGGCGGTCATCGGCACCGGAAACGAGATGAGCAGGAAAACGCGCGCCACCATGGCCGGATTGAACAGATTGCAGCCGAGTCCGCCAAAGACCTGCTTGGCGATGACCGTGGCAAACAGGCCGCCGAGCGCGCCGATCCACCAGGGCGCCCACGGCGGCAGCGACATCGCCAGCAGCCAGCCGGTCAGCAAGGCGGAGCCGTCGCCAAGAACCGCGGCGACGGGCCGCTCGGAAAGACGCAGGCAGAGCGCCTCGCCAGCGAGCGCCGAGAGGACGGTGACCAGCCAGAGGAATATCGCCGGCCAGCCGTAGAGCCAGAAGGCAAACAATGTCGCCGGCATCAGCGCGGCGCAGACCGTCAGCATGATGCGTGAAATACTGTTGCCGGTCAGATGATGCGGTGAGGCCACAGGCGGCAGGCTGATCGATGACGGGTTCATGCGGCATTCTCCGTGGACAAAGCGGCCTCGGCGGCGGCCTGCGCCGCTTTCTGCGCGGCCCGTTCGGCCTTGCGGCGCGCGGCCGTTTCGGCCTTCTCCCGCGCGTCGCGTTCGAGCCGGACCGCGCGCTCGGCGGCCAGTTTCCGGGTCGCTTCCATGCGCAGCGTGCTGCGTTCCTGCGCCCAGAGTTCGCTCTTGGCGTGGCTGAAGTACTGCACCAGCGGCAGGTGCGAAGGGCAGATATAGGCGCAGCAGCCACAGGCGATGCAGTCCGGGAGACCGAGCACGGCGGCATCCTTGAGACGGTCGTTGCGGATCAGCGCCGCCATCTCCAGCGGCAACAGGCCGACCGGACAGGCCTGCGTGCAACTGCCGCAGCGGATGCAGGGGCTCGGCGGCGGCGTCGCGATATCGTCCTCGTTGAAGGCGAGAACGCCGGCCGTCCCCTTGACGACCGGCACCTGTGCATGCGGCAGCACGCTGCCCATCATCGGACCCCCCATGACGAGCCGCGCCGGCTCGCTCTTGAGTCCGACGAAGTCGAGCAGATCGGACACCAGCGCACCGACCGGCACCATGAGGTTACCCGGCTGCCACACGGCGCCACCGTTGACGGTGACAATGCGGCGGATCAGCGGCTCGCCGAGGCGCAAGGCACGATGCACGGCGTTGGCCGTGCTGACGTTGTTAACGATGACACCGACATCGGCGGCGCGGCAGTCGGACGGCACCTCCTTGCCGGTCAGCGTCTGGATCAGCTGGCGGTCGGAGCCCATCGGATAGCGCGCCGGCACCGGCCGCACCGTGACCTCGGCGAAGCCGGCGGCGGCGCGGCGCATGGCGGCGATCGCTTCGGGCTTGTTGTCTTCGATGCCGACCAGCGCCTCGCGCGCGCCGATCGCGTGCATCATCAGCCGGATGCCATCGACGACGTCGGCGGCGTGGTCACGCATGATGCGGTCATCGCAGGAGAGATAGGGTTCGCACTCGCCGCCGTTGACGATCAGCGTCGTCACCTTCGAGCGCTTGCCGAGCGCGAGCTTTGCCGCTGAAGGGAAGGTGGCGCCGCCGAGCCCGACGATACCGGCGGCGGCGACGCGTTCGGCGATCTCATCGGGCGCCAGCGCGAACGGGTCGGCGACGATGTCGATGTCGCCGGCACTGTCGTTGCCGTCCGGGATGAGCGTGATGGCGGAGAAGGGTAGCCCCGAGGGATGCGGCGCCGTGATCTCGCCGATCGCCGCGACGGTGCCCGAGGTGGACGCATGCACCGGCGCCGAAATGCGACCCTGCGCTTCGGCGACCAATTGTCCCTTGCGGACCTTCTGTCCGGGCAGCACGATCGGCCGCGCCGGCTGTCCGACGTGCTGCTGCAGCGGCAGGTAGAGACGTTCCGGCAGCGGCAGCTGGCGCAAGGGCGCATCGGCGGCCGGCCGCTTGTGGTCGTCGGGATGGACGCCCCAACGCGGCGCGGCAAACCGGTGCAGGAAAGTTTCGATCAGGCCCATGACAATATCCTCAGGCGGGTTCAGGCAAGTGCGGGCGCCGGTTTCGGCCAGACCCAATGCGGCAGCGTGACGGGAACGGGCTGCAGCGTCGCCGCGCCGGTCGGACAGCGCTCGATGCAGTTGCCGCAGCCGGTGCAGGCTTCGCGAATGACGTTGTGAATCTGCTTGGGCGCGCCGATCATCGCGTCGGTCGGACAGACCTTCAGACAGCGGCAGCAGCCGATGCAGATTTCCTCGGCGATGACGGCGAGCTTGGGCCCGTCATCGACGATGTCGCCGAGATCGACGCTGATGCCGAGTTTCTCGCCGAGCATCGTTGCCAGGGCCTTGCCGCCGGCCGGGCAAACCGTGACGGTGGCACTACCTTCGGCAATCGCCTGGGCGGCCGCGGCACAGCCGGCCATGCCGCATTGCCCGCAGTTGGAGCCGGGCATCAAGGCAATCAGTTCGTCGACGAGCGGATCGCCCTCGACGGCGAAGCGCGTGGCGGCGACACCGAGGCCAAGGCCGAGAAGGGCGCCGAGAAGGGTCAGGCTGATGACGGCGGCAAACATCGCGATCGATCTCCTAGCTGAGGTTGAGTCCGGAAAAGCCCATGAATGCGAGTGACATCAGGCTGGCGAGGATGAAAGCGATCGGCGCTCCGGAAAATGCTGCCGGAATACGGGCGAGCGCGAGTCTTTCGCGCATCCCGGCGAACATCACCATGGCGATGCTGAAACCGGTCGAGGCGCCGAAGTCGTAGATGACGGCCGTGACGAAACTCTGTCCTTCCTGCGTGTTGATCAGGGCCAGCCCCAGCACCGCGCAGTTGGTGGCGATCAGGGGCAGGTAGATGCCGAGCGTCTGGTAGAGCGAGGGCGCCATCTTGTGAATCACCATCTCGGTAAATTGGACGATGGCGGCGATGACGAGGATGAAGGAAATGATGCGCAGATAGCCGAGGCCGAGCGGCGCGAGCAGCCAGTGTTCGATGTTCCAGCACACCGCCCCGGCCAGGACGATGACGAAGGTCGTCGCCATGCCCATGCCGAGGGCGCCGTCGATGCGCTTCGACACGCCCAGGAACGGGCAGAGCCCGAGAAACTTGACCATCACGACGTTGTTGACGAAGGCGGTCGTAATCAGCAGCGCAATGTATTCACCCATGATGGCTCGATTGAATCGCGTGAAAGTGAGGAAAGGCGCAAGGCCGGAATAGTCCTTTGCCGGTCCTGATTCACGAATCGTGCCAAGCGCGCTCGTCGCCTCCCCGAAAATGTGCGGTCGCGCCATAAACCGCACCGTTACGGTGTTTTCGGTGAGCGCCCGGGCGAGCGGCGCGTCGTCGGAATTGCCTCAGGAATGTCGCAAGTCCGACAAGCTGCGACAAAGCCGACAGACGGGCGATGTCCCTGCCGGCATAAGGGACAAGATCGGGAACAAGATCTGGAACAAGCGTAAACAACGGCAAATTGCCGACCGTGCCCGGCATCGCAGGGGACGGCCAATGGCACGGAACCTGCATCGGACTCGTTACATGACACAGGAAACGATCATGAACACTCCGCAGTCGACACACGGATCGCCGACGACCATCGTGCCGCAGATTTTCGAGCAGGCGGTCGAGCAGGCAGACATCGCGATCTCGATTTCCGACGTGAACGCGACGATCATCTATGTCAATCCGGCCTTCGTGCGGATGACCGGCTATGCGCCGCATGAACTGGTCGGTGCCAACCAGTCGATCCTCTCGAACAAATCGACGCCGGTGGCGGTGTATGACGAATTGTGGGCGGTCATCTCGCGCGGGCTGGCCTGGAACGGCCGCCTCGTCAACCGGCGCAAGGACGGCAGCAAGTATCTCGCCGATCTCCTCATCACGCCGGTCGTCGATGGCGACGGCGAGATCAGCCACTATCTCGCCCTGCAGCGCGACGTCACGCCGCTGCACCGCCTCGAATGCGAAGTCGCCGGCCAAAAGGCGCTGATCGAAACGGTCGTTGATTCGGCGCCGCTCGTCATCGCGCTGGTCGATCGTCATGACAAGGTCGTGCTCGACAATCACGAATACAAGAAGCTGATGGGCGACCTGCGCATGGTCGAACCGGCGCGCCTGATCCTCGACGCGGTGCGCGCCGACGGTACTGTGCTGCGCCCGTCGGTGCGCATCAGCGACCCGGCGTTCAGCGAACACGAACTGCGCCTCGAGTCGCCGGCCGGACCGCGCTGGTTTTCCTGTTCGGGCCTCTGGGTGCAGCGCCAGCCCGGCGATGCTGACGGCTTTTTTCACCGGCGCGACGACTGTTATCTCCTGCTCATCGCGCGCGAGACGACACGCCAGCGCGCCGAACAGGAAAAGACCCGTATGGCCTTGCTGCAAGCGATGATGGCCGAGGAAAGCCGCATCGACACCTTGCAGGAATCGCTGTCGGCGGCGGTGTACAAGATCGAGGGACCGGTCAATGTGATGGCCTCGGTGATGGCCACGATCGAGCGACGCTCCGGCCTCGATCCTGCCGCCGCCGCGCTACGCGAGGCGCTTGCCGCCTGTCGCGAGACGGTGGAGACCTTGCGCGCCGTCATCCCCGAACACCGGCCCGAATCGCAGACGACCGTCAACATCAATGAAGTGATGCGCGATGTACTCGACATCAGCACCGAACGCATGCTGGCGGCAGGGATCACCGTGCACTGGCAGCCCCAGGCGGTGATGCCGCCGGTGCTGGGCTATGCCAAGCGCTTGCGCACGATGTTCAAGGCGATCGTCGACAACGCCATCGACGCGATGAATGCCAAGGGCTGGACGCAGCGCGAACTGCGCGTGACGACGCGCGCCGCCAGCGGCAACATCAGCGTCATCATCGAGGACAGCGGACCGGGGATCCCGATCGCCCTGCGCCTTAAAGTCTTCGAGCCTTTCTACTCGACGCGCAAGGCCGGCGGGCAGCATCTTGGCACCGGATTGTCATCGGCGCAGCAGGTCGCCGCCGTCCATGAGGGCGTCATCAGGATCGAAGCCGGCGATGCCGGCGGTTGCGCCATGCATGTGACATTGCCGGCCTTGCGCAAGGGAAGCCTGCCATGGTCCTGAGCAACGAATCCACCCGGCCGGGGCTGACGACGCTGCGCCGGATCGAACTCGAAACGCTCTATGGCGTCGGCGAGATTCTCTCGCGCACGCTCGACTTCCGTCATACGCTGCGCGAAGTGCTGCGCACACTCGACGAGCACGCCGGCATGAGCCGCAGTCTGGTCACCGTCGTCGATCCGGAGAGCGGCGACCTCGTCGTCCATGCGGTCAGCATCGACGAGGAAGGCGACCGCGGCGACATCCGCTATCAGCCGGGAGAGGGACTGCTCGGGCTGATTCTCGACGAGAAACGCACGATCGCCCTGCCGCGCGTCGGCGACGAACCACGCTTTCTCAACCGTCTCGGCGTCTTTGATCGCCGTCTGCCCTTCATCGCCGCGCCGATCAGTCTGGCCGGCAAGCTGCAGGGCGTGCTCGCCGTGCAGCCGAACACGCCGGACGACGGCCTGCTCGAAGAACGCACGCGCTTTGTCGAAATGGTCGCCAACCTGATCGGCCACAGCGTGCGCCTCTCACTCGACATCGAGCGGGAAAAGAAGACGCTGGTCGAAGAACGCGACAACCTGCGCCGGACGGTGCGCCATCAGTACGGCTTCGACAACATCGTCGGTCGCTCGGCGGCGATGCGCCGCGTCTTCGACCAGGTGCGCATGGTGTCGAAGTGGAACACCACCGTACTGCTGCGCGGCGAGACCGGCACCGGCAAGGAACTGATCGCCAACGCCATCCACTACCATTCGCCGCGCTCGGGCGGACCGTATGTGCGCCTCAACTGCGCGTCCTTGCCCGAGAACCTGCTCGAATCCGAATTGTTCGGCCATGAAAAGGGCGCCTTCACCGGCGCCGTCAGCGCACGGCAGGGGCGCTTCGAGATGGCCGACGGCGGCACGCTGTTCCTCGACGAAATCGGCGAAATCTCGCCGGCGTTCCAGGCCAAGCTGCTGCGCGTGCTGCAGGAAGGCGAACTCGAACGCGTCGGCGGCACGCGCACGCTCAAGGTCGATGTGCGTGTCATCGCCGCGACGCACCGCGACCTCGAAGCTGCCGTCGATGCCGGCAACTTCCGCGAAGACCTCTACTATCGCCTCAACGTCATGCCGATTGCATTACCGGCGCTGCGCGAACGGCTGGAAGACGTGCCCGATCTTGCCAGTTTCCTCGTCCGGCGCATCGGCGAAACGCAGGGCCGGCGGATCGTGCTGACCGACGCGGCGATCCGGCGCCTGAGCCAGTACGGCTGGCCGGGCAATGTGCGCGAACTGGAAAACTGCCTGGAGCGGGCAACGGTGATGTCCGAGTCGGGCACCGTCGACGCCGACCTGATCCGCATCGACCGGCAACGCGAGATGCCCGCCGTGCCGGCCACCACCTGGGACATGCCCCCGACGCCAGAGGTTGCCCCTCCGTTCGGCAACGACGCCGAACCCGACGAACGCGCCCGCGTCATCGCCGCGCTTGAGCAAGCCGGCTGGGTACAGGCCCGCGCCGCACGCCTCCTTGGCATGACGCCGCGTCAGATCGCCTACCGCATCCTGACGCTCAACATCGAAGTGAAAAAGCTGTAGACGACACGGATATGACGATTCGTGAGCCGAATCGTCATATCCGTGCGATCCGCAGCTGCCGGCGTCACACCGGCGATCACGCGCCTTCCCGTGTGGCCTTTGTGACACGCAGCCTCCCGGTTTGTTTGTCTTGCTACATAAACCACTTTGAATAAAAGCCAGCAATAACAGCGGCTTGCGCCAACATCGCCGTTTGGCACGTCGATTGCTCAAGGCACATGGACACAGCGTGCGGAGACTATCGTGGAGCATCCAGACATCATCATTCCGGTCGTACCGGCTTCGGGCGGCTGTAGCGCCAGCGCATGCGGGGCGTCTGCGCGGCAGATGGGCGGGTTGCCGGAGGCGGTCCGTCGCAAGGTCGAAGAACATCCGTGCTATTCGGAGCAGGCGCATCATTATTTCGCGCGCATGCATGCGGCCGTCGCGCCGGCGTGCAACATCCAGTGCAACTACTGCAACCGCAAGTACGACTGCGCCAACGAATCGCGTCCCGGCGTCGTTTCCGAAGTGCTGACGCCCGAACAGGCGGTGCAAAGGACGCTGGCCGTGGGAGCGGCGATTCCGCAGATGTCGGTGCTCGGCATCGCCGGCCCGGGCGACCCGCTGGCCAATCGCGAACGCACCTTCGCGACCTTCCGCCTGCTTGCCGAGAAGGCGCCGGACATCAAGCTGTGCGTGTCGACCAACGGCCTCGCCTTGCCCGAGTGCGTCGACGAACTGAGCCAGCACGCCATCGAACACGTGACGATCACCATCAACTGCGTCGATCCCGACATCGGCGCGAAGATATACCCGTGGATCTTCTGGCAGCACCGCCGCGTACGCGGGCGCGCCGCCGCCGAGATCCTCATCGCGCAGCAACAGAAGGGACTGGAAATGCTGGTGGCGCGCGGCATCCTGGTCAAGGTCAATTCGGTGCTGATTCCCGGCGTCAATGACGGCCACCTCGAAGAGGTCTCGCGCATCGTCAAGGCCAAGGGTGCGTTCCTGCACAACGTCATGCCGCTGATCGCCGCGCCGGAACACGGCACTTTCTACGGACTGACCGGCCAGCGCGGCCCGACGGCGGCCGAGCTGAAAGCCGTGCAGGACGCCTGCGCCGGCGACATGACGATGATGCGCCATTGCCGCCAGTGCCGCGCCGATGCGGTCGGCCTGCTCGGCGAAGATCGCGGCGCCGAGTTCACGCTGGAGAAAGTGGCGGCGATGGAAATCGACCACGAAGCCGCGCTGGCGCGCCGACTGGCGTTCCGCGAACAGGTGCGCGCCGAACTGGAAGCGAAACGCACCCAGGCCGCGACGCAGGTGATCGCCCTGCACCGGCCGCCGCGCAAACCGCTCGGACGCCCGGTGCTGATGGCCGTCGCGACCAAGGGCAACGGCATAATCAATGAGCATTTCGGCTACGCGCGTGAATTCCTGGTGTATGAAGCAAGCGAAGCCGGCGTTCGCCTGATCGGCCACCGCAAGACGGAAAAATACTGTGGCGGCAGCGAGACCTGCGGCGACGGCGAGTCGAGGATCGACCGCATCGTCCGTACGCTCGAAGGCTGCGAGGCGGTGCTCTGCGCGCGCATCGGCATCGAACCGTGGAGCCGGCTGGAAGCGGCCGGCATCCGCCCGGATACCGAACACGCCATGGAAGCGATCGAGGCGGCCGTGGCGGCGGTGTGGCGCGCGATGCTGGAAAAAGGCGAACTCGCCGATGCCGCGACGGAAAGGCAGCGTGCGTGATGGCGCTGCGAATTGTCGACACCTGCGTCAATTGCTGTGCCTGCGAGCCGCTGTGCCCGAGCCGGGCGATCCGGGCGGCGAAGCCGCATTTCCTGATCGATGCATCGGCATGCGGCGAGTGCCTCGGCGACTACGCCGATCCCCAATGCGCCTCAATCTGTCCGATCGAGGGCGCGATCGTCAATGCACTGAATGAGCCGCTCAACCCGCTCGGCTCGCTAACGCACCTGCCGCCCGAGCTGTGGGCTGCGATGCGCCCGGCATCAGGCACTCCCTAGGAGAACGACGATGGCCACCGTGGTGTTCTACGAAAAGCCGGGATGCGCCGGCAACGCCTGGCAGAAGTCCTTGCTGGAAGCATCCGGCCATACCGTCGTGGCACGCGACATTCTGCATACCGACTGGCGGCGCCTGCAACTGCTGCCCTTCCTCAAGTCGCTGCCGATATCGCAATGGTTCAACCGCAACGCGCCGCTGATCCAAAGCGGCGCGATCAATCCGGAAGCCTTCGATGCCGCCGACGTGACGACCGTGCTCGACCTGCTGGTCGAGCATCCGCTGCTGATCCGGCGTCCGCTGCTCGACGTCGATGGCATCTGCCAGGCCGGCTTCGACATCCGCACGATCCATGCGTGGATCGGCCTTTCCGCCGCTTTCGACGGCGCGCCGGTGATCGGCAATCCCGAGGTCTGCCGGCACGGCGCCAACGGAACGACCTGTCCGGTGCGCGAATGAAACCGGCCGACATGAGTCTCTCGCCGGATCCGGGTCACGGCGGCGCCGTCGAGATCGCCGAGCGGGTGCACTGGATCGGCGCCTTCGATCCGTGGCTGCGCAATTTCGACCTCGTGCTGAGGACCGAGCGGGGAACCTCGTACAACGCCTATGTCGTTCGCGGCAATCGTGGCGTCGCGGTCATCGACACGGTCAAGGCCGCTTTTTCGGACGAATTTTTCCGTCGCCTCGAATCCGTCGCGCAGTACGAGGAAATCCAGGCGATCGTACTCAACCACCTCGAACCCGACCATACCGGCGCGCTACCGGAACTGCTCCGCCGGGCGCCGAACGCGCGGCTCTACCTCTCGGCGCGCGCCAAGCCGATGCTCAAGGGACTGCTGCACGCCGACAGCCTGCCGGTCACGCCGGTAATCACGGGCGACACCGTCGATCTCGGTGGCCGCTCGCTGTCCTTCCTGACCACGCCCTGCCTGCACTGGCCGGACACGCAATGCACCTGGCTGGAAGATGCCGGCGTACTGTTCTCGGGCGACGCCTTCGGCAGCCACGTCTGCGATGCACGCCTGTTCGACGACGCGGTCGGCGATTTCCGCCGCGACTTCGACTATTACTTCGCCCATCTGATGCGGCCATTCAAGGCGCATGTGCGCGAGGCGCTCGACCTGATCGATCCGCTGCCGATCCGCACGCTGGCGCCGGCCCACGGCCCGGTGCTGCGGGAAACGCCGCAGTACTACCTGCGCCGCTACCGACAGTTGGCCGGTCCGGCGGAACAACCCGAAGGCCGGCTCAAACGCCTGCATGTTTTCTATCTCTCGGCCTACGGCAGCACGCGCGCGATGGCCGGCGTGCTGGCGGCCGGCGCCGAATCGTCGGGTCTGCACGTGTCGCTGCACGATCTGGAAACCTGTGCCCCCGACCTGCTCATCGATCTCGTCGAGGAAGCCGACGCCATCGCCATCGGCAGCCCGACGATCAACGGCGACGCCGTCAAGCCGGTCTGGGACCTGCTGTCCTCGCTCAACGCCATCGAACTGCGCGGCAAGTTCGGCGCGGCCTTCGGCGCCTTCGGCTGGAGCGGCGAAGCGGTGCCCCTGATCGAAGAACGCCTGCGCGGCCTCAAGCTGCGCATCCCCCTGCCAGGCGTGCGCGCGCGCCTGATTCCGACCCCCGAGGAACTGGCCGCCTGTCGCCGCCTTGGCGTCGAGCTGGCAAAGCACCTGACCGGCAAGGCCGATCACCGAGTCATCGACATGGCCACGCTGGCCTGAAAGGAGAAGCATGCCCAAAGCGAATGTCACTTTCCAGGACGTCGGCATCACCGTCTCGGTGCCTGCCGGCACGCGCCTGATCGAAGTGTCGGAAAAGATCGGCGCCGGCATCACCTACGGTTGCCGCGAAGGCGAATGCTGCACCTGCCTGACCGAGGTCGTGTCCGGCTACGAACATCTCGCCGCGCCGTCAGTGCTCGAAGACCAGGTGCTGAAGGACAACCTGGCCCCGCGCCATCACCGCCTGGCTTGTCAGGCCCAGGTGCTCAAAGGCGATGTCATCGTCAAGCCGGCCTGACCGCCGGCGCTTTCTTCATCGTCCACTATCCACAGAGGAGTCAGACATGCCCACCATCACTTTCAGCAGCACGCTGCACAAGGACAAGACCGTCTATGCCGTCGCCGGCAGCCACAAGAAGACGATTCTCGATATCGCCAAGGAGAATCACGTCCCCATCGATTTCAGCTGCGGCGATGGCGAATGCGGCAACTGCCTGGTCAAGGTCTTCCCGCTCGATCGCAAGAAGCGCATGGCGCATCCGCTGACCGATCACGAGATCGCGATTCTCAAGGATATGGGCAAGGTGACGCAGGACGAGGTCGACAAGATGCTGGTCGACGATTTCATGCCGAACGAATGGCGACTGGCCTGTCAGATGGTCCTGCGCGACGAGGACCTCATCGTCGAGTATCCGAGCCGCTGAGGACGACGGGGGCCGTCCTGTGGCGAGCCCCGCCCCGACGAATGACCGGCAAGCCAACGGCGAAGCAGGTGCCGACATGAACAGCGCGCGCGTCGCCCGCGCCGAAGCCGCCTATCTCGGATTGGCGCTTGGCGACGCGCTGGGCGCGACGGTCGAATTCATGACGCCGCGCGAGATCGCGCAACGTTACGGCGTCCATGGCGAGATCCGCGGTGGCGGCTGGCTGAACATCAAACCCGGCCAGGTCACCGACGATACGACGATGGCATTGGCGCTCGGCAAGGCGATCCTCGACGACAACGGCGAAGTCAGCGCGCTCTCCTGCGCGCGCGCGTTCGACGCCTGGATGCGCGGCAAACCGATCGACATCGGCAACACCGTGCGGCGCAATCTCGTCGCCTTCCGGCGCAGTGGCGACCCCGAGGCGAAACCCTCGGAATTCGACGCCGGCAATGGCGCGGCGATGCGCGTGCTGCCGGTGGCGCTGGCGCTGTTCGGCCGCGATGAAGCGACGATCCGCGCCGGCGTCCGCGCCCAGGCGCATGTGACGCACCACAATCCGGCGTCTGACGCCGCCTGCGAGTGCATCGTACTCGCCGTGCAACAGTTCATGCGCGGCGCCCCCCTGAGCGCCGTCTATCGCCGCTGCATCCTGCCCTACGTGACGGCCAATCCCGAGTGCTCCTATCGCACGCGGCGGCGCGAAAACCCGAGCGGCTGGATTGTCGAGACGATGCAGGTGGTGCTGCAGTCGCTGATGCAGACCGACAGCTTCGAAAGTTGCCTCGTCGATGCCGTCAATCGCGGCGGCGACGCCGATACGACCGGCGCCATCGTCGGCATGCTCGCCGGCGCCTGTTACGGGATCGAGGCGATTCCGCCGCGCTGGATCAGGGCGCTCGATCCGGCGGTGAGCCTCGCCTGTCGCAACCAGGCGCGTGCCCTGATGGCGTGCGCCGACAAGGCGACCGGCGCTACTTAAGCGTCTCCGCCTGTAGCAACGCCGACCAACTGTTCTCGATCAGCGCGATACCGATGCGTTCGAGGAAACGCCGCTCCTTGACCGTCGGGTCGGCGATCATCGCCCAGCCGGCGGGCGACCCCGCGCCATGGATCAGATCGGAAAGCACCATGCGTTCGGTATCGCGGTTGAGACGCATGCCGAGCAGCAGATACCGTTTCTCCCGACGCAGCGCCTTGACGAACGGCGGCACGGCAAAGCCGCCCATCAGCTCGGTAATGTAATCGACATAATCGGCATCCGAGGCGATGTAGCTCGGGTGCGGCCGTGGGCAGCCCATCGGCTTGAACAGGACCGGGAGACGCGGATCGGCCTCGTCGGGCAATATCGGTGCATAGACGGCGCCGTCGTGGCGGTACAGCTTGAAACGATAGCTCGTGCCACTGATCCGCGCGCAACCAAGGATCAGCGTATGCGGTGACCCGGCGTAGCTGTCCAGCAGCTGGGTGTCGCGATTGATGTCGATGACATAAGGCGGGCGGATCGATTGCAACCAGTCGTGCAGACTCGCCCGTGACCACTCGCGGTCGGCGTAGGTGTCGTGGAGGAAGCGGGTGACGGCCGTGCGTCCGCGCTTCAACTCGACGTTCATCGCCGCGCGCGAGAACTCGTACATCAGTTTCGCCGCCATCGGCCGGCCGCCGTTCATCGCGAGGATCAACTGCTCGCTGGTGGCGGGCATCTGCCCGCCCTTCTTCTTATGCACAACGTCGGCCAGCGCGCCGGCGCCGAGATAGGGAACGATGCTGCCGTCGTGCAGCCCGGATAGAAGTGTCGTGCGGAGCGTGGCGTCCATGGGCGATCCTCGGTGAGTCCGGGAATCGCCATGCAAGAAACGCACCGCACGTCACCCCCGCCTCGTGACAAGGACCGGGCCGAGGTTCCCGCCATTCCACCGGGCAATGACGATGTCGTCTTGTCGCGTTTGCGACAAAGCTACAGCGTGGCGAGCGAGACGTCGTACACGCCGCCGATGACGAGGTATTCCTCCTCGCCCTTGAGCACGCCGGGAATCAGCGCATGGCTGAAGAACACCTTTTCGACCGGGACGCGGGTGGCGAGGATGGTGTCGCCGAACTCGCCGGCGCGCTCGCGCGACGAACTGAACGATGTGAGGTTGTTGAACAGCACGACCTGACGGCGCCCGCTCTTGTTCAACACTTCATGTTCGTTGATGCGGTTGGTGCCGCGGAACAGTTCGATCCATTTTGTCTCCGGCGCGCGACGCCGGTATTCATACTGACTGAAGGCGTAGAGCAGGTCGAGCTGGCTTTCGAGCGCGTTGGTGCCGTACAGGCCGGCCGAGCGCATTTCCTGATAACGCAGGTAGCCCCGGCCGGAAAAATCGCGAAGCGGCTCACCGTGAAAGCGCGCGAGCAGTCCGAAACGCGATTCCACCCAGCCCTTGAGCACGGCGCCTTCACGCCCGTCCGAGTCGAAGCTCCAGCCGCGGATCACGCGCATCCAGTTGGCCTTGGCACGCCCCCGCGAGCGTTCGCTCAGCCCGGCCTCCTCCAGGCTCTCCAGGCAGAAGCGCACCGTCACGTAGTCGCGGAAGGCCTCGGCGCGCACGGCCCGGTCGTCGATGGCGTCAAGGCGGCGGAAGAGATCGGCGTGCAACTCGGCAACGCTGTCGAGCTGAAGCGGAGTCGGATGACGCTGGAACGTCAGGCTCCCCAATATGACAGGCGGGACATTGCAGCGATTGATCGGCAGGCGCGCGTAACGCGGCAGCGAGGGACTGTCGTTGTCGGCAGCGCGACAAACGCCCGGCGCATTGTCGGGTTTCCCCGTATCTTCCACCGCGTTGTCCTTCTGTGATTTTTCCGTCATTACAAGCACTTAGGCAATGTTTTTAGTTGTGGCACGGTCCTTGCGAAGTCTTGCACGGGACCCGGGATTTTCCTAACACCCGAAAGAAACACAGACATAGGAGATTGCACCATGGCTAAGCTTCGTCAAGCCGCTATTTATGGCAAAGGTGGTATCGGCAAGTCAACCACAACCCAGAACCTGGTCGCCGCGCTGGCCGAGGCCGGGCAGAAGGTCATGATCGTCGGCTGCGACCCGAAAGCCGACTCGACCCGCCTGATCCTGCACAGCAAGGCTCAGACCACCGTCATGCACCTGGCGGCCGAAGCCGGATCGGTTGAAGACCTTGAACTCGAAGACGTGCTGGCCGTCGGCTACGGCGGTGTCAAATGCGTCGAGTCGGGCGGACCGGAGCCAGGCGTCGGTTGTGCCGGCCGCGGCGTCATCACCGCCATCAACTTCCTCGAGGAAGAAGGCGCCTATGACGAAGAACTCAACTTCGTCTTCTACGACGTGCTCGGCGACGTCGTCTGCGGCGGTTTCGCCATGCCGATCCGCGAGAACAAGGCGCAGGAAATCTACATCGTCTGCTCCGGCGAAATGATGGCCATGTATGCCGCCAACAACATCGCCAAGGGCATCGTCAAGTACGCCAATTCCGGCAGCGTGCGTCTGGCCGGCCTCATCTGCAACAGCCGCAAGACCGACCGTGAAGACGAACTGATCATGGCACTGGCGGCCAAGCTCGGCACGCAGATGATCCACTTCGTACCGCGCGACAACGTCGTCCAGCACGCCGAAATCCGCCGCATGACGGTCATCGAATACGACCCGAACTGCGGTCAGGCCGACGAGTACCGCGCGCTGGCACGGAAGATCATGGACAACAAACTGTTCGTCATTCCGACGCCGCTCGAGATGGAAGAGCTGGAAGACCTGCTGATGGAGTTCGGCATCATGGAGGTGGAAGACGAAACCATCATCGGCAAGACGGCGGCGGAACTCGCGGCCGAGGCAGCCTGAGTCTCGGCGGCAGCGTCACCGGAAACCTGAGTTAACGATCACGGGCGCCGTGTCGAGCTGAAGACCGCCGCCCCGACAGGAGAAGCAAAATGAGCTTGCTCAACCGCGAAGAAGCCGAAGCCCTCATCCAGGAGGTGCTCGAGGTTTATCCCGAAAAGGCCAAGAAGGACCGGGCCAAACACCTGATGGTCAATGACAAGGCCATTACGCAGTCGAAGAAGTGCATCACCTCCAACCGCAAGTCGGTGCCGGGCGTGATGACGCAGCGCGGCTGCGCCTACGCCGGCGCACGCGGCGTGGTGTGGGGACCGTTCAAGGACATCATCGCCATCTCGCACGGCCCGATCGGCTGCGGCCAGTATTCGCGCGGCGGCCGCCGCAATTATTTCGCCGGCACCTCGGGCATCGATTCGTTCTGCGACGTGATGTTCTCGTCGGACTTCCAGGAGAAGGACGTCGTCTTCGGCGGCGACAAGAAACTCGCCAAGCTGATCGACGAGGTCGAAGGGCTGTTCCCGCTCTCCAAGGCGCTTTCCGTGCAATCCGAATGTCCGATCGGCCTGATCGGCGACGACATCGAAGCCGTCTCAAAGAAGAAGGCGGCCGAGATCGGCAAGACCATCGTCCCGGTCCGCTGCGAAGGTTTCCGCGGCGTCTCGCAATCGCTCGGCCACCACATCTCCAACGACGCGATCCGCGACTGGATCATCTCCAATCGCGACGGCAAGCTCGAACCGGGCGGCCCCTATGACGTCGCGATTCTCGGCGACTACAACATCGGCGGCGATGCCTGGGCGTCGCGCATCCTGCTCGAAGAAATGGGACTCAACGTCGTCGCGCAGTGGTCCGGCGACGGCACCATCGCCGAGATCGAAAACACGCCGAAGGTCAAGCTCAACCTGCTGCACTGCTACCGTTCGATGAACTACATCGCGCGGCACATGGAAGAGAAGTACGGGATTCCCTGGCTCGAATACAACTTCTTCGGTCCGTCGAAGATTGCCGCGAGCCTGCGCGAGATCGCCTCGCACTTCGACGACACGATCAAGGAAGGCGCCGAGCGCGTGATCGCCAAGTACAAGCCGGCGATGGACGCGATCATCGCCAAGTTCCGCCCGCGTCTCGAAGGCAAGAAAGTCATGCTCTATGTCGGCGGCCTGCGTCCGCGCCACACGGTCGGCGCCTACGAAGATCTCGGCATGGAAGTCATCGGCGCCGGCTACGAGTTCGCGCACAACGACGATTATGACCGCACGATGCACGACCTCAAGGACACGACGCTGATCTACGACGATGCGACCGGTTACGAGCTTGAAGAGTTCGTACGCCAGTTGAAGCCCGATCTGGTCGGCTCCGGCATCAAGGAGAAATACACCTTCCACAAGATGGGCGTGCCCTTCCGCCAGTTGCACTCATGGGACTACTCCGGCCCGTACCACGGCTTCGACGGCTTCGCTGTCTTCGCCCGCGACATGGACATGGCGGTGAACAACCCGTGCTGGACCCTGTTCAAGGCGCCCTGGCAGAAGCCGGCCGAAAGTACGGCGGAAGCAGAAGCCGCGTAAGGACAACCCCACGGCATGCGCAGCGGGCACGACGAAATGCGAAGGCAAGACCATGTCATGGTTGCTCGCCGTGCCCGCCGCGTCGCCGGAGTGAAAAGTCGTTGATCGAATTCCCTCAACTTCTGTTCGCGTCCACGGATGAGTGGCCGGACAAAGGAGATGCAAATGCAAGTCGCTGACAAAATCAAACCCTGTTTTCCGCTCTTCGCCGAGCCGGAGTATCAGAACATCTTCGAGAGCAAGCGCGCTTACGAAGAGCGCCATCCGAAGGAAAAGGTACAGGAAGTGTTCGAGTGGACGACCACTCAGGAGTACCAGGATCTCAACTTCAAGCGCGAAGCGCTGACGGTCAATGCGGCCAAGGCCTGCCAGCCGCTCGGCGCGGCGCTGTGCGGCCTCGGCTTCGAGAAGACGATGGTCTACATCCACGGTTCGCAAGGCTGCGTGGCGTACTTCCGCACCTACTTCAACCGGCACTTCAAGGAACCGATCGCCTTCATCGCCGATTCGATGACCGAAGACGCGGCGGTGTTCGGCGGCCAGAAGAACGTGCATGAAGGCCTGCAGAACGCGACCAAGCTATATGACGCCAAGATGATCGCGGTGTGCACCACCTGCATCGCCGAAGTCATCGGCGACGACCTCGGCGCCTTCATCGGCAACGCGCGCAAGGAGGGCTATGTCGACAAGGACTTCCCGATCCCCTACGCCAACACGCCGTCCTTCGTCGGCTCGCACATCACCGGCTGGGATAACATGTTTGAAGGCGTCGCCAAGTACTTCACCCTCAAGGAAATGGAAGGCAAGGCGCCGGGCAGCAACGGCAAGATCAACATCGTGCCGGGCTTCGAGACTTACCTCGGCAACTACCGCGTGATCAAGCGCTACATGACCGAGATGGGCGTCGATTACAGCTATCTCTGCGATCCTGAAGAAGTCCTCGACACGCCGGCAACCGGCGAATACGCAATGTACGCCGGCGGCACGACGATCGATGAGGTCAAGGACGCGCCGAACGCGATCACCACCTTCCTGCTGCAATCGACGACGCTGGAAAAGTCGAAGAAATATATCGAGAACACCTGGAACCACGAAGTCCCAAAGCTCAGTATCCCGATGGGCGTCGAATGGACCGATGCGTTCCTGATGAAGGTCTCGGAAGTCACCGGCAAGGCAGTTCCGGCGTCGATCACCAAGGAGCGCGGTCGCCTCATCGATATGATGACCGACTCGCACCAGTGGCTGCACGGCAAGAAGATGGCGGTATTCGGCGACCCGGATTTCGTCATGGGCCTCGTCAAGTTCATGCTCGAACTCGGCATCGAGCCGACGCACATCGTCTGCAACAACAGCAACAAGCGTTGGGAAAAGGCGATGAAGAAAGTGCTCGAGGAATCGCCCTACGGCATTCACGCCAAGCTCTATCCGGGATGCGACCTGTGGCACCTGCGCAGCCTCTGCTTCACCGACAAGCCGGATTTCGTCATCGGCAGCAGCCTCGGCAAGTTCATCCAGCGCGACACGTTGCACAAGGGACCGGAGTTCGAAGTGCCGCTGATCCGCATGGGCTTCCCGATCTTCGACCGGCATCACCTGCACCGCATGACGACGCTCGGCTATGAAGGCGGCATGTACATCCTGACGACGCTGACCAACGCTGTGCTGGAACGTCTCGACGAGCAGACCAAGCTGCTTGGCAAAACGGACTACAACTTCGACCTGGTGCGCTAGTGACCTCGGAACGAAGCGCCGATACGTCCGTCATTGCGGCCTGCGCCGCAATGACGGCGTCTTGCCAGCGAAAGGAAAAATGACATGGCCAACATCATGATCCGCAAGGGCGACCGCGGCTACGTGTTCTACATGCCCAAGCGAGACATCGAGGACTCGATCGTCTCGATGGAGTTCGATTCACCGGAGAAGTGGGGCGGCGAAATCAAGCTCGGCAACGGCGGCATTTACTACATCGAGCCGCAGACGGCGCCGGCGCGCCTGCCGTATTCGCTGCGCGCCAGGCGCATCGACGGCGTCGAGTGAATCGTTGAACTGAAAGGAGAAACATCATGGCAATGAAGATTACGCAATCCGAATGCACCTCCTGCGGCGACTGCGTGCCGGTCTGCCCGACCAAGTCGATCGTCGAGAAGGGCGGCATTTTCAAGATCAACAAGGACAGCTGCACCGAGTGCGACGACGAGGCCGATTCGCCGAAGTGCCAGGACACCTGTCCGGGTGGCGACACCTGCATCGTCTACGCCTGACCTCAAGACCGTCATTGCGGCGAATGCCGCAATGACGGGCGATCCGTTGGAGAAGTGTCATGACCGCACAAATCACCCGCGAGGCCGCACTGCGCCTCGGCATGGCCGCCAGGGAACTCGACGGCCTCAGCGCCGCGGCGTTCGCCCAGGCCGTTGGCGATCGTCTCGGACTGCCGCTGACGGAGACGCGACTGGCGGCGATCACCGTGACCGATCTGCGCGAAATTCTCGCCGGCAACCATGCCGAGAAAGACTGCGCGGTCGGCGTCGAACCGGAAAAGCTCAAGCAGGTCGCGCGACTGCTGTGGGGCGAGGACCTGGCCTTCAGCGAATTGCCGCCGCTCGACAGCCACAGCGACGGCGACATGCCGGGTTCGATCCGCGCTGCCTGCGCTTCGAATACCGGCGAGGTACTCGACGGACATTTCGGCTCCTGCGAACGCTTTCTCATTTATCAACTCTCGCCTGCCGAATCGCGCCTGATCGCCATCCGCCCGACCCTCGAAGCCGACCACGCCGAAGACCGCAACGCGGCACGCGCTGCGCTGATCGCCGACTGCGACGTCGTCTTCGTCCAGTCGATCGGCGGACCGGCGGCGGCCAAGGTGGTACGGGCCAGCGTGCATCCGGTCAAAATCCCCCGGCCGGAATCGGCGCGCGCCGTCGTCGCCCGTCTGCAGAATTCGCTGCGCCATCCGCCGCCCTGGCTGGCGCGGGTGATGGGGGTGCCGGCGCAGTCGCTGGAGAAGTTCGCGACGACGGACAACGCATGACGATTCAGGATTGAACGATGACACCTATCATGTCCAAGCAAACCCTCGATTTCGACGCTGCCGCGCGCAGTCTGTGTGTCGGCTTGCCCGTCTCTATCGGTGCATCCGGTCTGGCGCGCGAGTTGTCGGCAATTGCGCCGGATCGCGCCTTCCGCGATGTGCTGACGCGCGGCGGCTGGTTTCGGCTCGGTGGGGTTATCGACGCCACCGGCCGGCATATCGCCGACGATCTGACCCGTTGGGGCGAGTCCGAGTTGGCGAAGCACGAGGACGACCTGCGCGCCCTCTATGACGCCTGTGCCGGCAGCGGTTTGCGTGCGACCCGCTTGCTCGGGCGGACACATTACCTGGTAGCGGTCACCGGCACTCAGGCGGCGGATTTCGTTCAGGTCGAAATCGAGGAACTGCAGGAAACGGTCAGCCATGTGCTATTCGAGGGGCATGTGCCCGGCAGCCTCGAGGAACTCTTCGAAGCGCCGGAAGCCGGAGCAGCGACGAATGAACCGGTTTCCGTGCCGTTCTATGCGCTGCGCCGCATCACCAATGTGTCGGAACTGCTCAAGCGCATCGCCGCGGAGAAACCCGAACCGCAGACGGTTCATCGCTTCTTCGATGCCTGGCAGGCGAGCAGTGCCGGTCAAACCACGCATTTCAGCAATCATTGGGTCCTCGCCGTACGCGAGTACCTTGACCGCTATCGCCAGTCCATCCAGCAAGCGACGCCCGTCGCCGCCCTGAACGGCCCATCGCCGAAATTTCTCAGTGCCTACGGGGCGAAAGGCCTGGCATTGGCCGAGGCATTGCAGCAGTTCGACCGACAGGCCGGCTATCCGATGGCCTGGTTCTTCCACATGCTGACCACAAAGAGCGTGCCGCAAGCCGTCGCCTACGCCGTCATCGACGATGTGCAGGACGGCTTCGCCTATTTGCCGGAACGCGACGTAAAGGTGCTCCGGAACTGGCTGCACCGGCCGTTCGGTTTCTGAATACACCGGATTCGGAATCTCGATCGATAGCGATACGGCGACAACGCCGGTCCGATGTGTAATGACCGAAAAACGACACTCACGGACACGCCCTAAACATACGCCTGCCGGAAATCTAGCCCGACGGTTTCCGTTTCGATAAACTGTACCCCGCTCCAATATACGTTGTTTATATGTAGTTGATTTTAAGATATAATTGCTTTTTTGCGTTTCTACCCATCAGCATTGGTATTGTCGGGGCTCGCAGCAATGCGGGCCTTTTTCATTTTAGTGGGGGGGTACGACGCGAACTTGGCACCCGAGTTCGTCGTTCGGCGCGCCCAGCCTCATGATCGATTTTTAGTTGCACCATGTCCGGGAGGGCGGTTGGCTGTCTTGAAACACGAGGCGGCTGATCGCCGTTTTGTTTTAACCATTACCTTGATATCAGGAATCAAACGTTATGACACACGTCAAAAAAATCGTCGCTGCGCTGTCCGCAGTGGGAATGATTGCCGCTTCGGCGCCGGTCTTTGCCGGTGAAGTGGAGGAACTGCGCGCGGCCGTGCAAAAGCTGCTCGCTCGCGTCGAACAGCTCGAAGCACAGAAGGCGGCGGCGCCCGCCCCGGCTGCTGCCCCCGCCGCCGCTGCGCCCGCCCCTGCGGCCGTCGTCGTGACCGCCGGCGATCTGCCCAACTCGATCAAAGTGCCGGGAACCAACACCTCCCTGCGCGTCTATGGTTACGTCCAGACCGATGCCACGTATGACATGCGCGGCAAGAACAGCGACACCAAGGACAACGGCGACTGGTCGAGCATGATTGCCGCCCAACCGCTCAACAAATCGGCCGACGGCCAGCGCAAGGGCCAGCTCTACATGACCGCCCGCACCTCGCGCCTGGGCATCGAAACGAGCACGGCCAGCGATGTCGGCCCGATCGGCACCAAGATCGAAGCTGACTTCAACGCGCCGAACGACCACGGCGGCGAACTGCTGACGAACTCGCAACTGTTCCGTCTGCGCCACGCCTACGGCACGGTCGGTCGCTTCCTCGTCGGCCAGACCTGGTCGAACTTCTCCGACATGGATTCCTTCGTCGATTCCGTCGATTACAACGGTGTCGGCACGCAGACCTTCGTGCGTCAGCCGCAGATCCGCTACACGCAGCCGATCAATGCATCCACGTCCCTGGCGGTTGCCGTGGAAAATCCCCAAAGCTACTCGGCCGGAACGTCGACGAGCTTCGACCGTACGCCGGACGTCACTGCCCGCTTCACCACCAAGGGCAACTGGGGCCACCTGTCGGCCAGCACGATCTTCCAGCAATATCGTAACGACCAGCACAGCAAGAGCGCGCTGGGCCTCGGCATCGGCGGCAGCCTGAAGATCAGCGCCAACGACACGATCGTGGCACAGGTCAAGGGCGGTAACGGCATCGGCCGCTACATGCTCAACTCGCTCGTCCAGAGCGCTTACGAAAATGGCACCGGCATCGATCTGTGGAAGACGGTCGGCGGCCACGTCGGCCTGACTCATGCATGGGCGCCGACGATCCGTTCGAACCTGATCTATGCCTACACCCGTTTCTCCGGAAACGCCGCGCTGGAAAGCCAGACCGACGTGAACCAGAAGATCAACGAAGCAATGATCAATACGTTCTGGACCGTTGCCAAGAACACCGAAGTCGGCATCGAGTACGCCTATGGCCAGCGCACCACCTTCGCCAACGACAAGGGCACGCAGAACCGCATCAACGCGACGTTCCGCTACAACCTGTTCTAATCAGCGCGTCAGCTTCACGAACGACAACGGCAGCGGATTTCCCGCTGCCGTTTTTTTCGTCGACCGTCCGGACCTGAACGATCTCGCACTGGGTGCA
Source organism: Propionivibrio dicarboxylicus (assembly GCF_900099695.1). Classification (GTDB taxonomy): domain Bacteria; phylum Pseudomonadota; class Gammaproteobacteria; order Burkholderiales; family Rhodocyclaceae; genus Propionivibrio; species Propionivibrio dicarboxylicus. Next base: position 193,358 of record NZ_FNCY01000001.1, read on the forward strand.
CCGCTCATCTTGCGACGACAGCCCGTCGCCTCACGGCGGCCATCCATTCCGGGAAATGCTCAGATCAGCACGGCCGGATCGACATTGATGCGCAAACCGCCCCAGTGGCGCCCGCTGACGCTGATGGGCGTACCGATCTCGGTCAACACCCGACCCGTACCCGCCTGACTGTAGGTTTGCGCGCAGAAAGCTTCCGTATTCTGCGCCGACCGTATGCCGACCGGATCGTTGAAGATGCGTTTATGCCGACTGAACGCAACATCGTTCTCCGGGTTGCCGGTCTGGACCGAGAACTTCCGGCAATGCGTCGGCGCATAGCCCTTGATATCGACGGCGATCAATGACACCGCGCCGGGAATCGTCGTCAGCATTTCTTCATAGATTGCCTGCAGATCCTTTTCGACCGCCTTGTCATAGGCCGTTTCATACTTGGCCGGCGTAATCCCCGGAATCTGCCGATAGTTCTGGTCGAACACGTTGATGCCACGATCGGCGTAGGACTGCAGCAGCGCCTGGACCTGATCGCGATACGCATAACACTGTCCGAGCACCTGTTCGAATTTCCCGTAGCCGAGCCGGAAGCGGGCGCCTGAGGCGAGGATGCCTTCGGTCGACGCGCTCAAGGCATTCGCCGACACCAGGGAGGCGCGCATTCGCCCGCCCATGTCGCTGGAGAGCGCGTCGATTTCCTTGGCGCGGTCGAGAATGCCGAGATTGGCCGTCTCGAGTTCATGCGCGGCTTCGGCCATCGAACACAGGCCCTCCGAGGTCACGTTGAAGTTCTCGACGATACTGCTGAAGCTCGCCGACGCCCGCTGGACCGCCTCACGCGCATGTTGGGTATCGTGGCAGACCTGATGCGTCACCTCCATGGTGTCATCGGCCAGCGCCGTCATTTCGTGGGCGCTGGCGGTGATCGTCCCGGCAGCGCTCTTGGCCCGTTCGGCGAGCTTTCTGACTTCGTCGGCAACCACCGCGAATCCGCGTCCCTGCTCCCCCGCCCGCGCCGCTTCGATCGCAGCGTTCAACGCAAGCAAATTCGTTTGATCGGAGATTTCCTGGATCAGCTGAATGATCTGGCTGATGTTATGAGCATGCTTCGAAAGCGACTCGACGGTAACGCGAAACGTCTGCTGTCGCTCGTTAATCGTGTGGATATCCTCGACCAGTTCGTTCAACTCGACTTCCGATTTCTTGGCTGCGGCCAGATGCTCTGCAGCACGCTGATTCAGGGCTTCGACCTGTTGTGCGACATGGACGACGGTATCGGTCACGGCGGCACACGAACTGGCGATGTCCCGGGACGCCGCTTCCTGCGATTCGGCCGACGTCACCGCAGCGGTGATATTTTGTTTGAGTTGTACCGATTCCGACGCAATCCGCACCGTTTGGGCGCGAATCATGTCGATCAGGCGCCGCAACGCGGCCATCAGGGTGTTATAGCAACTCCCGATCCGCGCATAGGCAGAGCCATCGAGCCCTGCCGCATCCCGTGAGAGGTCGCCTTCGCTGGAAGCCGCGCCCTCGAGAACATCGCTGATCACGGCAATAGGTTGGCACATCTTGCGCATCAACACATAGACGCTTCCGACCGTACCGACCACGGCGAACACCATCATCATGATCGCCAGCGAGTAAGCGGGCTGCTCCGTCCCTTGCTGCGAGAGCGAGAAAAATGCCAACGGGAGGGCGGAAAGCAGCGCAACCACGCCTCCTGCATAGAATGACCAACGAAGAGACTGCGCAAAAAAATCGCGATCATTGGCAATCTGCACTTGCATAGAATCCCCCCAATTTCTATTCAACCGACGAGCGACGGCATCGCCCCCCGCGCTCCGTCACTCCTTGTATTTTCTCGATTATTTTGCTGCCAAAGAAAGACAGAGGCATCGCCATTTCAGGAATTTCTACTATGCCATAGATCGATTGTCATAGGATAGCGGGCATAAATGCGAGCTGCCAGAGGAAGGCGGTTCGCAAGGAAGCGCTTTGGTTTCCTATCAAAATCGCCTATCTCTGGCGTTGCTTGCAGATCACCCGCATTAGCGCGGATAGGTCATGAAAACCCTGCGGGTATTACGAATCCAGAACATCTCCCGTCAAGACATCGCCTCAAGCATCTTGTCATATCATCCCGTTTAAGCGCAGAATTCCTACGGCCCCAAGCCCTGTCAGCTGGCGCATTTTCAACACAAGCATCGAGCATTACTGCAAACGATTTAGTCATGAATTTTTTGCAGCCATTTCATCGGTCATTTGGCATCCTGGTTCGTGTTAATGACCGGAAGCGCGATTGCCGCAGACAAGTTGGACAAGCCTGCCCCCGGAATCAGGGATGCCGGGGCCAGAGTCGCGGTCGTCATAAGAAACTGCCGCGATCCGTCAGGCGCATTGGAAAACCCGAAAAACGATGCCACGGTTATGGCCGCAGCCTTAAGAAGGCTCGGTTTTGACGTTGAGCTTAAAATCGACGCGACCAAGTCCGATCTCGACGGAATACTCAAACGGCTTGGCAAAATCGACAGTGGCGCTGGTCTTTTACGCAGGCCATGGCGTTCAGGTCAATGGCGTTAATTTTCTGATCCCCATCGATGCGGCGCCGCAAAACGAACGCGACCTCAAGCACGAGCTGGTTCGCCTCGATGATGTCATCGATGACATGGCGAGTGCCAAGATCAAACTCATATTCTTTGATCCCTGCCGCGACAATCCTTTCGCCAGAAGCTTCAGCCGCGGATCGGCGAGAGAGCTTGCCGCCCCCTCCGAGGCTTCGGGCACTCTGATTTCGTTTTCCACGAAGCACGGCAATACGGCAGCCGATGGCGACGGGAAGAACAGCCCCTACACATCAGCCTTGCTTGCGGTATTGGAAAGCCAGCCGCAGATGGAGATCGAGCAGATGCTGCGCAAAGTGCAGCAGGAAGTGAAACGCTTGACACGAGGACAGCAGGGGCCATCGCGTTATGGCTCCCTGGATGGCGATTTCTATTTCCGTCCCCCGGAGGTTGAAGACTCGGCAACGCTTTCCAGAGAAACCGTCGACAAGGCCATTTCCGACGCCGTTGCTGAAACCGTAAAGAAAGCAACCGAGCGCTCGGACTCCTGACCTACTCCCCGAGGATAGTCCGGAAATGAAGTAGGGGCTGCCTCATATAGCCAGTCCCACAACAAAAAAACGGGCCTCCTGATGGAAGCCCGTTCGTAAGGAAACGCTTTCGTTGCCTATCGAGAACGCTTAAATCCCAAGCCGCTTGCAGATCTCCAGCGTCAGGGCAGACTGGTTCATCAAACTCTTTTGAGTGGTACAAATCCGAAGTATCTTCCACCATGGCACCATCCCAAGCTTCTTGGCATATTATCCCGTTTAAGTGCAGAATTTCTGCGCCCCCAAGCCCCGTCTGTTGGCTTGTTTTCAACATGGACATTGAGCATTACCGCAAACGACTAAATCATGAAATTTTTTCGTACCCATTTCATCGATCTATTCGCATCTTGGCTTCTGCTGGCGATCGGAAGCGCGATTGCCGCAGACACGTTGTACAAGCCCGCCCCTGACGCCAAGGATGCGGGGGTAAGAGTCGCGGTTGTCATAGGAAACAGCCGCTATCCGTCGGGCGCATTGGAAAATCCGAAAAATGATGCGGCGGTTATGGCCGCTGCCCTCAAGAAATTCGGCTTTGACGTTGAGCTTAAAATCGACGCGACCAAGTCCGATCTCGACGGGCTATTCAAACGGTTTGGCGTCAAGGCCGAAAAATCGGCAGTGGCGCTGGTTTTTTACGCGGGTCACGGGGTTCAGGTCAATGGCATCAATTTTCTGATCCCCATCGATGCGGCGCCGCAAAACGAACGCGACCTCAAGCGCGAGTTGGTTCGCCTCGATGATGTCATCGATGACATGGCCAGTGCCAAGGTCAAACTCATATTCTTTGATGCCTGCCGCGACAATCCTTTCGCCAGAAGCTTCAGCCGCGGATCGGCGAGAGGGCTTGCCGCTCCCGCCGAGTCCTCGGGTACCCTGATTTCGTTTTCGACGAAACACGGCAACACCGCAGCCGATGGTGACGGCAAGAACAGCCCCTACACGTCTGCCCTGCTTGCGGTATTGGAAAGCCAGCCGCAGATGGAGATCGAGCAGATGCTGCGCAAAGTGCAGCAGGAAGTGAAGCGGCTGACACGAGGACAACAGGAGCCATGGCGTTACGGTTCCCTCGATGGCGATTTCTATTTCCGCTCCCCCGAGGTTGAAGGCTCGGCAGCGCTTTCCAGAGAAACCGTCGACAAAGCCATTTCCGAGGCCGTTGCTGAAGCCGTAAAGAAAGCGACCGAGCACTCGGATTTCCAGCAAAGGGCAAACCAGCAAGCGGTTGTCGAGGCTTTGAAAGTGGCCAACGAACAAGCCGCACGAGAAAAAGCGGAGCTTGAGAAACGCGCCGAAGAGCGGATCGCCCGCGAGCGGGCAGAGGCCGAATACAAGGCGGCAGAGCGCTTTTCCAGGGAGCGCGCCGAGCTGAAGGAATCCATGGAGCGAATGCTCAAGGAAGCAATGGACCGGCAAAACTCGCAGTTGCAACTCGAACGGGATGCCCGCAGGGCCGCGGGAGAAAAGGTCTCCGTCCAAGTTCTGACGGAACCGTTGGCGCACAACAAGCCACTCGAATCCTCCCTTCGGAGCGAAAAAGCGCAGGAGGCGCTGGGAAGCGCCGTTCAGCCGGCTGTAGTGCCTCCACTTTCCATCGACGATAAGCAACTCGGTGACGAATGGGAATACGTCATCAAGGATCAAGTTTCTGGTCTGATCAAGAATAGGATACGTTTCCGGACAACTGCCGCGACAAGTGAACGTCAGCTGGAAGAAGTTAGTTTCGATGGACTCAAGTCGTTTGACTGGGTCTTCCACCCGAACAAGGCCTCCGCGGTTGCCATTTCCGGTGATTCCACCTTTGTATTCGGACCGCTCTGGAATGGCAAAGACATACCGGCTGAGTTGCTCGTAGAAGGAGGCAGAGGATTCTGCAATCCACTGCAGCAGAATCTCTGCCGGCTATCGCTGACAATTGTTGGCCATGAACAGCTATCGCTATCTGCTGGAACGTTTGACGCTATTCGTCTCGATGGCTGGCTGACTATTTCATGCCCGAGCGGTTCCAACTGTCCTTCTGGAGGGCTGCGCTCACAGGTATGGTATTCGATACCAGACAAGAGAATGCTGAAGCAGGAGATCAGGAGGACCGGAGGAGGATACGGCACGTTTGGCGAAACTGTCGAACTTGTTGCCATACGAAAGGCTATGCACTAGCGCTGCATCACAATAGTCAGATCAATTAATTTCTGCTGTTTCAGCGTTTGACGGACCATGGGACTACCTCCACACAAAATAAACGGGCCTCCTGATGGAAGCCCGTTCGTGAGGAAGCGCTTTCGTTTCCTATCGAGAGTGCTTAAATCCCGAGTCGCTTGCAGATCTCCAGCGTCAGGGCCGACTGGTTCATCGAATAGAAATGCAGGCCAGGCGCCCCACCGGCAAGCAGGCGCTGGCAGAGCGAAGTCACCAGATCCAGTCCGAATGCCCGAATCGCCTCGGTGTCGTCGCCAAGCCCCTCAAATTTCCGCCGCATCCAGCGCGGCAATTCCGCACCGCAAACATCCGAAAACCGCGCCAGTTTCGAGAAGCTGACAATCGGCATAATGCCCGGAACGATTGGAATATCGACGCCCTGCCGACGAACCTCATCGACAAAATGGAAGTACGCATCGGCGTTGTAGAAATACTGCGTGATCGCCGAGTCGGCGCCCGCCTTGACCTTGCGCACGAAATTCGCCAGATCGTCGCGAGGGAAACGGGCCTGAGGATGCCATTCGGGATAGGCGGCTACTTCGATCTCAAAGTGCTTTCCGGTTTCGCTCCGAACGAATTCGACAAGCTCGTTGGCATAACGAAACTCGCCGGCTTCGGCCGTCCCGGAGGGCAAATCGCCACGCAGCGCAACAATTCGACGAATACCGGCACTCTGGAATTCGTCCAGTATTTCCCGAATGCTGGCGCGCGTGGAACCAATGCAGGAGAGGTGCGGCGCAGCTTCGTATCCCTCCGCCGCAATCTCTTTGACAACGGCAAACGTGCGCTCACGCGTCGACCCGCCGGCACCGTAGGTGACCGAAAAGAATTCCGGCTTCAGCACCGCCAGCTTGGCGCGCTCGCCACGCAACTTCTCCAGTCCTTCCGGAGTTTGCGGAGGAAAAAACTCGATTGAAATATTGGTGGTCATTTTTCGATCTTCGGATCAGAAGAAACACTGGCTAACGGCGTCATCGGGCGAAAGCCGACAACGCCGCACGCCCCGATCAGTAACGGTAATGATCGGCCTTGTACGGGCCATCCACCGATACGCCGATGTACTGCGCCTGCTTCTCGGTCAGCACGGTCAGTTGCGCGTTGAGCTTCTTCAACTGAAGACGGGCGACCTTCTCATCGAGATGCTTCGGCAGCGTATAGACACCGACCGGATATTTCGCCGTCTGCGTAAACAACTCGATCTGCGCGATCGTTTGGTTCGCGAATGACGAAGACATCACATAGCTCGGGTGTCCCGTGGCGCAACCGAGATTGACCAGGCGTCCCTTGGCCAGCAGGATAATGCGATTTCCCGACGGCATGACAACGTGATCGACCTGCGGCTTGATCTCTTCCCACTGATATTTCTCGATCGAGGCAACGTCGATTTCACTATCGAAGTGGCCAATGTTGCAGACGATCGCCTGGTCCTTCATCTTGATCATGTGCTCATGCGCGATGACATGGTAATTACCCGTGCAGGTAACAAACATGTCGGCCTTGTCGCAGGCATAGTCCATGGTGACGACGCGGTAGCCTTCCATTGCCGCCTGCAGCGCGCAGATCGGATCGACTTCCGTGACCCAGACTTGCGCCGAGAGCGCGCGCAGCGCTTGCGCCGAGCCCTTGCCGACATCGCCGTAACCGCAAACGACGGCGACCTTGCCGGCAACCATGACGTCGGTTGCGCGCTTGATGCCATCGACAAGCGATTCGCGACAGCCGTAGAGGTTGTCGAACTTCGACTTCGTGACGGAATCGTTAACGTTGATGGCCGGGAATTTCAGTTCGCCACGTTCGTGCATCTGATACAGGCGATGAACCCCGGTCGTCGTTTCCTCGGTGACGCCCTTGATTTGCGCGAGGCGCGTCGAATACCAGGCGGGCGACTGGGCCAACTTGGCCTTGATCGAGGCGAAAAGCACCGTTTCCTCTTCGCAGGTCGGTTGATTCAGGATCGAGAGATCCTTCTCAGCGCGTGCGCCGAGATGCAGCAACAGCGTCGCGTCGCCGCCATCGTCGAGGATCATGTTCGAATAGCCGCCGTCGGCCCACTCGAAAATGCGATGGGTATATTCCCAGTAGTCGGGCAGGGACTCGCCCTTGACCGCAAAAACCGGGATATTTTGCGCGGCGATGGCTGCCGCCGCATGATCCTGGGTCGAGAAAATATTGCACGACGCCCAGCGCACTTCGGCGCCCAGCGCGACCAGCGTCTCGATCAACACGGCCGTCTGGATGGTCATGTGCAAAGATCCGGTGATGCGCGCGCCCTTGAGCGGCTGGCTCGCCGCGAACTCGTCGCGGATAGCCATCAGGCCCGGCATTTCGGTTTCTGCGATACGGATTTCCTTGCGTCCCCAATCGGCGAGGGCGAGGTCTGCGACCACGAAATCAGTGAATTGAGCCACAGCTGTTCTCCTTAAGAACTGTGGCCGACGCGGATGCGGGATTTTTCTGCTCACCCACAATCCCGTGTCGGCACGGGTTGGTCAGGTGAGCGCCGTTGGAAAGTCCGAGCCTGAAACCATTCGCCGCGGCGAAAAAGGGTTTTGCAGCGCTCCTCGGATAAGTTACGGATTATACGCGATATTAGCTGCTTGTACAGACACCGCCCCGCGGCGGCCACTCGACCAACGCCGCAAAATCCACAACGAACGCCTTGCTGAAAGGGAAGAAAGATGCCACTCCAATGCTCGCGCCATTTCAAGAATGTGCATGCCAGGTTCTGCGATCAATCACAAAAACGTGCTTATTTTTTGACGAATCGAAATCGAGTCGTTATAATGCGCGGCTCTTGGCCAGTTAGCTCAGTTGGTAGAGCAGCGGATTGAAAATCCGCGTGTCCGTGGTTCGATTCCGCGACTGGCCACCAGATACCTAAAACGGCTGACCTTCGGGTTGGCCGTTTTGCTTTGCGGACCATCCCCATGACGACCCTGCCCAAGTGCCCCCAGTGCAATTCCGAATACACCTACGAAGATGGGGCCATGTTCATCTGCCCGGAATGCTCCCACGAATGGAGCAAGGAAGGCCTGGTCGAATCTTCGGACGTTCGAATCGTTCGCGATGCCGTGGGTAACGTCCTTCAGGACGGCGACCGCGTCACCGTCATCAAGGATCTGAAGGTCAAGGGCTCCTCGCTCGTCGTCAAGGTAGGCACCAAAGTCAAGAACATCCGGCTCGTTGAAGGCGACCACGACATCGACTGCAAGATCGACGGCATCGGCGCGATGAGTTTGAAATCGGAGTTCGTGAAGAAAGCCTGATCCGCCACCGCGAGCCTGAAATTCGGCAGGTCGACGCCCCGCCCTCCCCTCGCGCTAAAGAAACATCCAAGGGTTTAATCAAAAGATCAGGCCTTTTTCGTTTGGTCACACTACAACCCAAGAAAGATACCTCTCGGCATAGCGCTTGTCACGGAACATATCCATTAAGCATATATCCGACAACCGGGAGCCACCCCGCCGCATTTCTCATTTCACTTGTAGGCGTCTATCAATTCAGATAGCACAAGATAATCTTGCAACACATCACTCAGCGCCCTTCGGAGAAATCCCTTGGGCGTTTTCTTTTATCCATCCGCCGGGAACCACCTGCATCACTCACATCACCAGCCAACCCGTCTGCCGTATCTATCGCTGCAATCGTCGCAACAATTATCACGTTAACAATGCCGGTTATAACCTCATTTCCCTAAGACAATTGTGCGCACCAGAGGGATGTAGGATATTAATTGGTATAGAACCAAACTACTCAAAATAGCCGCAACCACCGGCGGCTTGTAGTCAATGAAATAGAAATGCATCGCATATATCCCAAGCGATGCTCTACCTATAAAGCACATTGAAACATTAATCCACTTAATTCCACATGAGTACATTAACCTCGACAGATCGACAATGGCAAAAACTCCTGAAATCGCAACTATAAGTGCATATTTCTTCGCTACCAGACCGATAGTCAGAAAATTAGGAGCATCCTGAATGATATTGTTATCTAGGGTTCGATGCCAATAAGGAACTAAAGCCAAAAAAATCACATATGGAAAAACCTGAAGGGCCACGCTTCTGATATTTATGAAACGCTTAAAAAATACGAGCCCGAGCAGAAAAAAGAAGAATAGACCACCATGAAAGAAATTCGCGAATCCAAAACCAAATCCATCAGGAAGTTGTTTTCGGAACAGCAACCAAACAATCAGCAAAGCTGCCATCTGAGCGGGAAGCGGCGTTAGATAGCGCAATAACTTCCCAAGACGAGTGGTTTCAAAAATTTTTTTCGCGGTGGAAAAGAAAAGCATGAACAACGAAGTGAAGGTTGTACACCAAAATATGCAAGGTAAAAACCACAAGGAATAATGTGCTTCTCTAAAAACTTTCCGGAGATGCTGGTCAATGGATTCTTGCGAACCACTAAGAAAAAAAGCAACTACGGTCCAGAACAAGAAAGGTAACAACAAATGAACCGCAGACTTACGCACCCGACTAATTGATGCTCCGGTCAATTCCATTAGGCTGCCAGACGCATTAAGCCTCACAGCCCAGTGCGCTGCCGCAGCACCTGACAAGAAGGCAAATAGAGGCATGTGGAACGAGTATATGAAACGAAATCCATACAACTCATCGAAGTTCGATGTTTGATTTTGAAAAGTATGTCCCAACACCACCAGAATGATGGCGACACCCTTTACAAAATCAAGCAAATAGTCATATTCCGTTTTTATTGCAGTAGGGACGAAGTGGTTAGTCATCGGGTTAGCAATGCTCATCTCGGCTGAACTGAAGATGGGAAAGTTATTAAACGTGAGCCTAATAGTACTTGGCGTTGAAACAAAAGACAATTTCAGCATAAAATCTGAAACACCAAATAACTACAGAAAAGCATATAGTCTGTTTATGGGTCGATTCTGTCTGTCATTCGTGAAAATAGAATCACAGTAATTAGTCAAATTCACATTCTAAAGGAGTCAGGCTGAACTGCTGGCAAGGGCGATTCGTGTCAGTGTGCCTATATAACCTGTGGTCTTTTTTGTAAAACATCCTCCAGGACGGCGACAGCGTCACCGTCATCAAGGACCTGAAGGTCAAGGATTCCTCGCTGGTCGTCAAGGTCGGCACCAGGGTCAAGAACATCCGGCTCGTTGAAGGCGACCACGACATCGATCGCAAGATCGACAGCATTGGCGCAATGAGTTTGAAATCGGAGTTCGTGAAAAAAGCCTGATCGGCAACCGCAAACATACGCTTCGGCGGCACCGACTTCGATTCCGACTCGGGGTCCCGAAATTTCCAAGGGTTTGATCGAAAGACCGGGCCCTTTTCGTTTTGCCGCTACGCCGGCATCAACGGCACACGCGGTTCCTGCCACTTGCCTTGGCTTGGTACAGCGCGTCGTCGGCCCGTTTTACCAACGAATCTACCGTGTCGCCCTCAGCCACCTCGGCCACACCGGCGCTGATCGTTACGCGAAAACCATCGTCCGGATACGACATCGACTCATCCGCAATCGCACTGCGGATGTTTTCTGCGACCACGATTGCTTGCTCGATATCGCAGTCGTTGAGAAGAACAATAAATTCCTCGCCCCCCCACCGGCACGACAAATCCGTTTTCCTGACTCTGCAGCGAATGACGTTGGCCACACGCCTCAACACCTCATCGCCCTTCAAGTGGCCACGCGTGTCGTTGATCATCTTGAAATGGTCGATATCGAACAAGGCCACGGAAAGACGTTCACTGAACGAATTTCTCACCCTGCGCGCCATCATAAACTCGAGTGTACTGTCGAAGATTCTCCGATTCTTCAAGCCCGTCAGGCTATCGGTTGTCGCGAGTTTTTCCAACTCTTGCTGATGCCGGACATATACCCACAAGAAGCAAGCGAAGGCTAGCGCGAGACAGAAATAGCAAACGACATACAGGTAGATCTTGCCCTGCTGCAGCGATCGTATCGCTTCGCTCGAACGCCCGACGACCAGCACATAGGGATAGGCACCTATATTGCGAATGACATAGTGGCGATCCACGCCATCGATTCCGGCCCCTCGCCGGTAGCTAATGGCACTCGGGTCCGAGGGAAAATGCATCACGACCGCCAATTGGTCGAACTGCTGCCCAACCGCGTCTAAACGCGGCGGATGACGCGCCAACAGGCGCTTGTTTTCGTCGAGCAGGGAGATGCTATCGTCAGCACCGACGTTAACGAGTTCGAACAGCCCCTGGAAATATTCGGTGCGCAGTGCCGCCTGAACCACGCCAGCGAAATTCCCTTCGGCATCGACCATCCTTCGACTCAGCGTCAGCAACCATTTGCCGGTAAACCGCGAAAGTATCGCCTCGGAAAGGACCAAGCCGGCATTCGGGTCGCTCTTATGTCGCAGAAAGTAGGCACGATCGGCTACGACCACATTGGGGAGCTCGGCCGTTTCGCCTGCATTGAACACCACTCGTCCGTCGGCATTGATAACACGCAGACTCAAGGCCTGCGCTTCCGGAATGTAGGCCATACGGCGCAGCAGCTCCTGGTTAGCCTCCAATAGAGCAAGCTTCTTCCGGCCATCGACCATTGGGCCGAACGTATATGCTGTTTCGCTGATGACAACATCTATCTTGCTCAGGGTCGCTAGAACGTTGCTCTCGATGATGATCGACAGGTTTTCAAGTTCCTTGCGGGATTCGGCGACGCGCTGCTGGTAGGAGTAATAGAGATCGACTCCCATCCATACTCCAAAAGCAAGCATCAGGAACGCAACCAACCCGACAACGGCAAGCCGCCGAAGGCGATTTGCCTGGAATGAAAACTCCCACAGTCGATTGATGTTGCTTCTTTTCATTTGGACAACCGAACCCGCGATCACAGGGAGATCGCGCCAGAAGTCGATTGTAAGCCGATTTTGTACCCGATAGTCATAGACACGCGCACACGACACTCTGCTCGTGCAACAGCGCGATGCCTGCCCCTATGATCGATGCTGACGGGGAGGCACTACCAATCCAAAGGGTCATGCGCATGAAAAAGGGGCTGCGAAAAAATCGCAGCCCCTTTTGATTGGTGGGCCCGCAGGGACTTGAACCCTGGACCAAAGGATTATGAGTCCTCTGCTCTGACCAACTGAGCTACAGGCCCGAAAGCAATTAGCTATTGCTATCGAGGAAGCTGCGCAGTTTATCCGAACGGGAAGGATGACGCAGCTTCCGCAGGGCCTTGGCTTCGATCTGGCGGATACGTTCGCGCGTCACGTCGAACTGCTTGCCGACTTCTTCGAGCGTGTGGTCGGTATTCATCTCGATGCCGAAGCGCATGCGCAGCACCTTGGCTTCGCGCGGCGTCAGCGTGTCGAGTACGTCCTTGGTGATCAGGCGCAAGCTCGAGAACAGCGCGGCATCCGTCGGGGCCAGCGTTGCCGCGTCCTCGATGAAATCACCAAGGTGCGAATCGTCGTCGTCGCCGATCGGCGTCTCCATCGAAATCGGCTCCTTGCTGATCTTGAGGATCTTGCGGATCTTCTCTTCCGGCATGTCCATCTTCTTGGCAAGGGTCGCCGGGTCAGCCTCAACACCGGTTTCCTGCAGGATTTGCCGCGAAATGCGGTTCATCTTGTTGATGGTTTCGATCATGTGCACCGGAATCCGGATCGTGCGCGCCTGGTCAGCGATCGAACGCGTAATGGCCTGACGGATCCACCACGTCGCATAGGTCGAGAATTTGTAACCACGACGATATTCGAACTTATCGACGGCCTTCATCAGGCCAATGTTCCCCTCCTGGATGAGGTCGAGGAACTGCAACCCGCGGTTCGTGTATTTCTTCGCGATCGAAATGACGAGACGGAGGTTCGCCTCGGTCATTTCCCGCTTGGCCCGCCGCGCCTTGGCTTCACCCGTGGACATCTGCTTGTTGATGTCCTTGAGTTCCTTGAGCGGAATGCCGATGCGTTCCTGCAGCGCCAGCAATTTGCGCTGCTCCTCGACGATGTTCGGCGCGTTGCGCAGCAGGATCTGCGCATACGGCTTGCCCGACGCCGCCGCGATTTCCTGCTCGACCCAATTCAGGTTGAGTTCGTTGCCGGGGAACACCTTGATGAAGTGCGGACGCGGCATGCGCACGGTATCAACGCAGATGCGCTGGATTTTGCGCTCACAGGCGCGCGCCTCTTCAACCATTGAACGCACGGAATCGCACAGCCGCTCGATCATCTTGGACGTGAAGCGGATGGACATCATTTCTTCGGAAATCTTCTGCTGGAGCTTCAGATAGGCCTTGTCCTGCGAGCCCTTCTTGGCCAGCGTGGCATGCGCCTTGGCGTAAAGCGCCTTGATTTCCTCCAGACGCTGCAAGCCTTCTTCTTTCAGCTTCAGCAGCGATGCCGACGCCGCGGCGCCTTCACCGCCGTCGCCGTCATCACCCTCTTCTTCGTCGAGTTCGGCGGCGGTTTCTTCGTCGTCGGCCAGCGCCTCGATATCTGCGTCGGTCGCATTCGGGTCGATCAAACCATCGATGAGTTCATCGATGCGCATCTCATCCTTGGAAATCCGGTCGGCGCAATCGAGAATCTCGGCGATCGTCGTCGGGCAGGCGGAAATCGCCTGGATCATGTGCTTGAGGCCGTCCTCGATGCGCTTGGCAATTTCAATTTCGCCTTCGCGCGTGAGCAACTCGACCGATCCCATTTCCCGCATGTACATCCGTACCGGATCCGTCGTCCGACCGAACTCGGAGTCAACCGTCGACAGCGCCTGCTCGGCCTGCTCTTCGACATCGGCATCGTCGGTCACCGCTGGCGGCGCCGAGTCGGACATCAGCAGCGTCTCGGCATCCGGCGCTTCGTCGTAGACCTGGATGCCCATGTCGCTGAACGTACTGATGATGCTCTCGATCTGTTCGGCATCGACCACATCGTCCGGCAGGTGATCGTTCACCTCGGCATAGGTCAGGAAGCCGCGATCCTTGCCCAACTTGATCAGTGTTTTGAGACGCGTCTTGCGCATCTCTTCGTCATCAGGCGAGGGCTGACCGCCCATCTGCGCAAGTAACTCAGCGGCCTTCAATTTTGCCGACTTGTTGTTCGCTGCCTTTTCCCGTGCCATGGTCATACCCCGGAAAGCGTAAGTATCAAAAAACCCTTGATTTTATCACAACTTGTCACTCCTTATGCCTCCGAGCGACGGCCATTAAGCGCCTGCAAATACTGCTGCTTCTCTTCATTCGACAGACCAGAAACGCCAAGTTTCGACACCTTGGCCTGAAGCGCCGCAAAGTCGCGCTTCCGTCCGGCTTCCAACAAGCGCTCGACGGCACCCTCAAATTCCTCGTCGATCACGGCCTCGTCGAACGGTTGCTGCATCAACTCGCCGGCCGCATCACGCAACATTTCTTCGTCCTCGCTACCGCGCAGACGTTCCAACAGCACGGGATAGGCCGGCACAACGTCGCCCGCCGCCCGCACCACCTGGCAATAGGTCCGGACCGCCCGACCTTCTTCCGTATTCAATGGCAACGCCTCGAGCGGAAGATTCTTCGCCAACTCCGGTTTGTGCATCAATATTCGCAAGAGCGGACGCAGCACCGAAGGCGCCTTTCGCGGCGCTTTCGCGGGTGCTGGCCGTGCTACGGGACGCAAATCGCACAAACGCTCCACTTCCTGTTGAGAGAATCCGCTTGCTTCCGCAAGACGCTTCACCAACTGTAGTCGCAAAAGCGGCGTTTGCAAGCGTCCGAGCAGCGGCTTCGCCTCGGACACAAGCCGTGCACGACCTTCCGCACTGGTCATGTCGCATCGGGACGCCAACTCACGCAGCATGAACTCCGACAGCGGCAGCGCGTCGGCAATCAGGCGTTCGAACGCATCCTTGCCGTGACTGCGAACGAAGCTATCGGGGTCCTCGGTCTCCGGCAGAAAAACGAAGCCGATGCTCTTTTGCTCCGGCAACGCATCCAGACTGTTTTCGAGTGCCCGCCATGCGGCCTTGCGCCCGGCATTGTCGCCATCAAAGCAATAGACGATACGATCGACCTGCCGCAGCAGCTTCTGCACGTGCGTCGCCGTCGTCGCCGTGCCGAGCGTCGCCACCGCATTGCCGACACCATGCTGGGCCAGCGCCACCACGTCCATATAGCCTTCGACGACGATCACCGTGTTCTTTTCGCGCAACGCGGTGCGCGCCTGCGGCAAACCAAAGACCTCGCGCCCTTTTTCGAACAGCGGCGTTTCCGGCGAATTCAGATATTTCGGCTCGCCGCTGCCAAGCACCCGCCCGCCAAAGGCGATCACTTCGCCTTTCTGATTGACAATCGGGAACATTACGCGGTCACGGAAGCGGTCGTAGAGACGCCCCTGCTCGTTCTGGATGACCAGACCCACCGTCTGCAATTCGCTTCGAGTGTAATCCTCAAACGCAGCGCCAAGATTCTGCCAACCGTCCGGCGCATAACCGATCCCGAATTTCTGGGCGACTTCTCCGGACACGCCGCGCCCCTTGAGGTACTCGATTGCTTTCGGCGAGTGCTTGAGCTGTTCGTAATAATATTTCGCCGCGCGCGCCATCAAGTCCGTGAGCGATGCGAGCTTCGGCCCTTCATGGGAGCGACGCCCCGCCTCTTCGGGAACCTGAAGCCCCGCCCGGGCGGCGAGATCCTTGACGGCATCGACGAAACCAAGACCGGAGAACTCCATCAGAAAACTGATGGCGCTTCCGTGCGCCCCGCACCCGAAGCAATGGTAGAACTGCTTGGTCGGGCTGACCGTGAAGGATGGCGATTTTTCGTTGTGGAACGGACAGCAGGCGGCGTAATTCGCCCCGGCCTTCTTCAGCGGGACATGCGTATCGATCAGGTCGACGATGTCGACCCGGTGCAATAGCTCCTGAATAAAGGAATCGGGGATCATGACAACTGGCCAATCAACATACGTAAACGAAAAGAACGGACCGGATTTCCGGCGTGACGATCTCGTCGTATTACTTCGCCAGAGCCGCCTTCACCCGCTTCGACACTTCCGTCATATCGGCACGCCCCGCCAGTTGCGGCTTGAGCACGCCCATCACCTTGCCCATGTCACCAGGCCCGGCGGCGCCGACGGCAGCAATCGCCGCCTCGATGGCCGCGACAACCTCATCGTCCGACAAGCCTGCCGGCATATATGCCGACAGTACGTCGGCCTCGAACTTTTCCGCTGCCGCGAGATCCGTCCGACCGGCACTTTCGTACTGGGTGATCGAGTCGCGACGCTGCTTGAGCAACTTGTCGATGACAGCAATGACCGCAGCATCGTCGAGCACGATGCGCTCGTCGACTTCCTTCTGCTTGATCGCCGCCAGCAACAGACGAATCGCGTCGCGCTTTGCCGCTTCCCCCGCCCGCATGGCGGCCTTCATGTCTTCACTGATGCGTTCTTTAAGACTCATCCCGAGACTCCAGCATTGACAGCACAGTAACCGGGCGTAGCGCCCGACCGCAAACACGCGTTACCCATAAACGCCAATAGCCGCCCGTCATTCAACAGGCGGCTATCCGAGGGTCGAAACCTTTGAACTAGAAAAGCTTCGGCGGCAGCGTCTGGCTACGCATGCGCTTGTGATGGCGCTTGACAGCAGCCGCAAGCTTGCGCTTGCGCTCGGCGGTGGGCTTCTCGTAGAACTCGCGGGCACGCAACTCGGTCAGCAGACCGGTTTTTTCAACAGTGCGCTTGAACCGGCGAATGGCCACCTCGAACGGCTCGTTTTCCTTCACACGAATGGCAGGCATTAACTCTTCCTAAATTCAAAGACAAAGTCGGATTACGACAGAGCCGAGCATTATAAAGAAAGACTGGAAAAACGCCAAGCTTTTTTATTCATGCCGACACAAGCTCACGCCAGACTCAGCCCAAAGCCGCCAGCAACTTGCCATGAATGCCGCCAAATCCGCCGTTGCTCATCACCAAAATATGGTCTCCGGCACGCGCCTCGGCAGTCACGACATTGACCAATGTTTCGAGATCGTCGGCCACGACCGCGGTATCGCCCATCGGCGCCAACGCCTCGCGCGCATCCCACCCCAACTGCGCCGCATAGCAATAAACCCGGTCCGCGTCGACCAGACTGCCGGGCAACTGCGCCTTCATCACACCAAGCTTCATGGTATTCGACCGCGGCTCCAGCACCGCCAGGATGCGCCCGCCCGTACCGATACGCCGACGCAAACCGGCGAGCGTCGTGGCGATCGCAGTCGGATGGTGCGCGAAATCGTCATAGACGCTGACGCCGCGAACCGTACCGCGCAATTCCATGCGCCGTTTGACGCTTTCGAAGCGCGACAACGCGGCCAGGCCATGCTCGAAGCTTACGCCCACGTGCCTTGCCGCCAGCAGCGCCGCTCCCGCATTGGCGCGGTTGTGCTCACCGGTAAGAGACCACTGCGCCGAACCGACCAGCACACCGCCCTTCATCCAGCGCAAGGCACCGCTCGCGTCGTCACCTTCCATATGCCAGCCATCGCGATTGGCGAAGCGTTCGACCGGCGTCCAGCAGCCGCGCGCCAGCACCCGTTCAAGACTCGCCTCCTGCCCATTGACGACGAGCAAGCCATTCCGTGGCAGCGTGCGGACAAGATGATGGAACTGAGTCTCGATCGCCGCCAGATCGGAAAAGATATCGGCGTGATCGAACTCCAGATTGTTCAGTACAGCGGTACGCGGATGATAGTGAACGAACTTCGAGCGCTTGTCGCAAAATGCAGTGTCATATTCGTCGGCTTCGATGACGAAAAAAGGCGAATCGGCCAGATGCCCGGCCAGGCGCGCCGACACGCCAAAGTTATTGGGCACGCCGCCGATCAGGAAGCCCGGACTCAAGCCGGCATCTTCGAGAATCCAGGCAAGCATCGATGCGGTCGTCGTTTTTCCGTGCGTACCGGCGACGGCCAGAACCCAGCGCCCATTCAGGACATTGTCAGCCAGCCATTGCGGTCCGGAGACATACGGCAGGCCGCGATCGAGTATCTCTTCAAGCAGCGGATTACCGCGCGAAACGGCATTGCCGATGACAAACACATCGGGGGCCAGCTTGATCTGATCGCTGCCGAAGCCCTCGATCAACTCGATGCCGGCCGCTTCGAGTTGCGTGCTCATCGGCGGATACACGTTGGCATCGCATCCGGTGACGCGATGGCCGGCGGCACGGGCGAGCTGGGCGACCCCGCCCATGAAGGTCCCGCAGATGCCGAGGATATGAATATGCATGAAACAATTCCACGATAAAATGGTATGAGCATCGCGATTGCGACCGGGCGAATTGTACCGCCTCCGTAGCGTCACCCCGCATTTCTTGCCGTTGAAGACTCCCATGCCGCATTCAAACGCCACCGCACGACAGCGCCAATTGATCGCCGCCGCAGCGGCACGCCTGATGGCGGAAGAAGGCATCGGCGACGCCAGCCAGGCCAAACGCAAGGCCGCCCACCAACTGGGTTTGGCGGAAAACGTCAAGCTCCCCGAAAACGCCGACGTCGAGGCCGAGCTGCGCCTGTATCAGCGTCTTTTCCAGCATGACGAGCAAAGCATCCGCCTTCTGCGCCTGCGCCGCACGGCCCGGGAAGCGATGGCCGAACTCCAGCGCTTCTCTCCCTACCTCTCGGGCGCCGTGGCTGACGGCACCGCCGGGCGTCACGCCGAAATCGACATTCAACTCTTCACCGACAGCGCCAAGGACGTCGAAATATTCCTGCTCAACAAGGGCATCGCCTTCACGCACCAAACGCCGCGCAACGATCGCGCCGAAGCGGTGCTGACAATCGAGGACGAAGAAGCCCCCATCAACCTCGTCATTTACCCGCGCAACGACGAACGCATCGCCCCGCGGACGCGCGACGGCCGCCCCCGCCCGCGCCTGCAACTCGCCGCGCTTGATCGCCTGCTGGAGGAATTCCCCGATGATCTGCCTGAACCGCTGCCGTAAACAGACGCTCGCCTTCGTCATCGGCGCCCTCATCACCGTCGCCGGCATCTATATCGCGGTGCAAGCGACGCTTCCCCAGAACGACGCTGGCAAGCTCGATGCCAAAGACATCCCGCGCCAGGCGATCGAGACCTTGTTCGCCACACGCCTCCCCGATGGACAAGGCAACGCCGTCAAAATCGGCGACTGGCGCGACAAGACACTGGTGGTCAACTTCTGGGCTGCCTGGTGCCAGCCCTGCCGCGACGAGATGCCCGCCTTTTCGCGCCTGAACAGCCAATACCGCGATCGCGGCGTTCAGTTCATCGGCATTGCCGTCGACAACGCAAAGAACGTCGCCGATTTCTCGGCAAAGCTGCCGGTCAGCTATCCGCTGCTGATTGCCGACACGGAGGGTAGCCGGCTAATGCGCGATCTCGGCAACACCTCGATGGGATTGCCCTACACACTGATCATACGCCCCGGCGGAGACCCAGCGCTGACCCAGCTTGGACGACTTTCCGAACAAAGGCTCGACAGCTTCCTGGCGGCGGAAACGAAGGCCAATCCTGCCCGCGTTTCTGGACAAGCGCCGAGCAATTGACGCAAACTTCGGCTATTCTTCGCCCCTTTTTTCAGCGCCACGGCGTCCATCCAGACCGCCGCCAAGTCGAATAACTCAGGATTTCCCCATGGATTTGCGCAAGCTCAAGAAACTCATCGACCTCGTCGAGGAATCCGGAATCGCCGAACTCGAAGTCACCGAAGGCGAGGAAAAGGTGCGCATCGTCAAGCACGCCTCGGCCATGGTTCCGCGCCAGAAGCGCAGCGAATCGGCCGTCCAGCTGCCGCCCGCAACCGGCGCCGACGACGACCTCGGCGACGGCGAAACGGTCAAGGCGCCGATGGTCGGCACCTTCTATCGCACTGCCAGCCCGGAAGCCGCACCGCTGGTCGAGATCGGCAGCATCGTCAAGGAGGGCGACCTGCTCGGCGTCATCGAGTCGATGAAGCAGATCCACGAAATCGAATCGGACTGCGACGGCGTCGTCCGTGCCATCCTCGTCGAAAGCGGACAAGCCGTCGAGTACGGCACGCCGCTGTTCGTCATCGAATAGGCAGGGCATGTTCGGCAAGATCCTGATCGCCAACCGCGGTGAAGTCGCCCTGCGCATCCTGCGGGCCTGCCGCGACCTCGGCATCAAGACCGTCGTCGCGCATTCGGAAGCGGACCGCGGCGCCCGTTTCCTCGCGCTCGCCGACCAGGCCGTCTGCATCGGCCCGGCCCCGGCCAGTCTGAGTTACCTGAACGCCGCGGCGATCCTGTCGGCGGCGATCGTCAGCGATGCCGAAGCCATCCATCCGGGTTACGGATTCCTCGCCGGCAGTGCCGATTTCGCTGCCCGCGTCGACGCCGCCGGACTGAGCTTCATCGGCGCACGGGCGGAAACGCTGCGTTTGCTCAACGACAAGACACGCCTGCGCGGCGCCATGAAAACCGCCGGCATACCGTGCATTCCCGGCCCCGACACTCCGCTCGCTGACGACGCGAAGGAGGCGCAGCGACTCGCCAAGAAGCTCGGTTATCCAGTCGTCATCAAGGCTTCCGTCTACCGCGGCGAACGCGGCATGCGCATCGTCCACACCGACGCCGCGCTGCTCAACGCGATCACGCAGACCCGGGCTGAAGCGCTAGAGCTCTGCGGCTCCGCCGATGTCTATCTCGAAAAACATCTCGAATACCCACGGCATATCGAGATCCAGATGCTCGCCGACCAGCATGGCAATGTCCTTTTTCTCGGCGAGCGCGACTGCTCGCTGCAGCGCAAGGGGCACCGGCTGATCGAGGAAGCGCCGGCCTTCGGCATCCCCAACCGATTGGTTGCCCGCATCGGCGAACGCTGCGCCGATGCCTGCCGTCAGATTGGCTTCCACGGCGTCGGCGGTTTCCGTTTTCTCGTCGAAAAGGGCGACTTCCACTTTGCCGGAATCACCGCGGGACTGCAGTTCGAACACCCCTTGTGCGAAATGGTCACGGGCATCGACCTCGTTCAGGAACAGATCCGCGCCGCCGCCGGCGAAAAATTGCGCTTCCGCCAACGCGAACTGGTTTTCCGCGGCCACGCGATCGAATGCCGGATCAATGCCGAGGACCCGCAAAGCTTTCTGCCCGCCCCGGGGAAAATATCCGCCCTTCATTTCCCGGGCGGCCCCGGCATACGCTGCGACAGTGCCCTGCAGGCCGGCGAAGCGGTGACCGCACACTACGATCCTTTGGTGGCGAAAATCATTGCTTTCGGCGAAAATCGCGAACATGCCATTCGTCGTCTGCGCAACGCGCTGGACGAGGCGAGAATCGAAGGTCTGCGAACCAATCTCGCCCTGCACCGGAACCTGCTCAACGACGCCAATATTCAAAAAGGCGTGACCAACCTTCACTACCTTGAAAAAGTGCTCGCCATCAAACGCGACGCCCAACGAAAGTCTTAAGCATCATGTCATGGACAGCCATCAGCATCGAAACCGACTGCGAACACGCCGAAGCGCTGGCTGACGCGCTGATCGACAATGGCGCGCTCTCGGCCAGTATTGAAGATGCCGATGCCGGCACCCCGGCCGAAACGCCGCAATTCGGCGAACCGGGGTCGGTGACGACACCGGGATGGTCGCGCTCGCGCGTCGTCGCCCTGCTCGACGACAGCACCGATCCCGATATCCTGCTGGCGGTCTGCGCACCCCTGGCCGAACTGAATGCGGTGCCGAACTACACGCGCGAAACCGTCGCCGAGCAGAACTGGGTGCAACTCACGCAATCGCAATTCGACCCGATCCGGGTATCCGACCGGTTGTGGATCGTGCCATCCTGGCACGAAGCGCCAGACCCCAATGCGATCGTTCTCGTGCTCGACCCAGGCATGGCCTTCGGCACCGGCTCGCACCCGACCACACGCTTGTGCCTCGAATGGCTGGAACGCGCCATCGCGCCCGGCGAATCGCTGCTTGATTACGGCTGCGGTTCCGGCATCCTGGCCATCGCCGCGGCAAAGCTCGGTGCAACCCCAATCCTGGGTGTCGATATCGACCCGCAGGCGGTCAGCGCCGCGATCGACAATGCCGAACGCAATGGCGTCACCGCCCGCTTCGCCGATTCGGCCCAGTCCATTGCCGGACAGTTCGACGTCGTCGTCGCCAACATTCTCTCGAATCCGCTCAAGGCCCTGGCTCCGGCCATCTGCAGCCACGTTCGTCCCGGTGGAAAGCTCGCGCTGTCAGGCATTCTCGCCGAGCAAGCCGACGACCTGATCGGCGTATACGCCCCCTACGCCACCCTTGTCGTCGAAGACACGCGTGACGGCTGGGTCTGTCTCGCCGGCACCAGAAAGTCCGCATGAAAACCCGCTGCCCCGAGTGCCAGACCACCTTCCGCGTCACCCCGGACCAGTTGCGTGCACGCGCCGGCAAGGTTCGTTGCGGCCAATGCCAGACGGTGTTCAACGCACTCGACAGCCTGATCGAAGAGCACCCGACGGCCGGCAACGATCTGCCCGTGCCGGCACCTGGGCCATCACCGGCCGCCCCGGTCGAACTGGCAGCGCCAATCGACTTCGGCGTGGTGCCCCCGGCACCGGTGCTGACGGCCACGCCGCAAACACCGGCCATGGAGGCGCCATCGGAACCCGAATTTCCGGAGGCGATGCCGGAAGAAGAGGAAGAAGACGCTGCCGACCCGACCGATGAGCTAACGGACGACGAGGCAGATGACGAGGCAGATGACGAGGCAGACGACAAAGCGGACGACGACGCGGAGGATGAACCCTACATCCCGGCACCGGACCCCGCCCTCAGCGTCCTGCTCGAACCGACGTTCGCCGAGCCCTCCGATACAGAAAGGCGCAGGGAGCCCAGCGAACAAGCCACGGAGACGACCGCCGACGGCGAGCCCGTCACCCCGCTCAGCGAAGCCGAAGCCCAGGAACTCGGCAAGGCGACCGGCCTGATTCTGCCCCGCGAAATGACCGAAGTGCCTGGCTACAGCAAGTGGTCGGCCGGTGTCATGGCAGCCCCCGTGCATCAGGAAGCTGCACCGCCGATGCGCTGGCCGTACATCGTCGTCGCCACAGTGCTGGCCATTGCACTGCTCGGACAGATGTCCTATCGCTTCCGCACCGAACTGGCCATCAACGTGCCGGTCCTGCGCCCCGTACTCGAAAAAATGAGCGCCAGCCTGGGCACCACGATTCCGCTCGCGCGCCGGGTTGATCTGATCAGCATCGAGTCGTCCGACCTGCAAAGCGACACCGCCCGCGGCAACTTGCTCGTACTGAGCGCCACCGTGCGCAACCGCGCGGCCTTTCCGCAGGCGTATCCCGCACTCGAACTGGCTCTGACCGATACGCGCGACACACCGATTGCCCGCCGCGTCTTCCTGCCGGAAGAATATCTGCCAGCCACTCAACCCGCTGGCCAGCCCATCGGTCCGCACGCCGACGTCGGCGTCCGCGTCTGGATCGAGGCCAAGGACATCAACGCCGCCGGCTACCGCCTCTACGTCTTCTATCCCTGAGTTCCGGCGCCGTGAAGGGAAGGCCGGTGGCGCCGATGCTATAATCCGCGCTCCCTGGTCCATACAATACTGACGCCCCATGTCCACGCTCATCTGCGGCTCCATTGCCTACGACAACATCATGGTTTTCCATGATCGTTTCAAGAACCATATCCTGCCCGAGCAGATCCACATCCTGAACGTCGCCTTCCTGGTGCCTGAGATGCGGCGCGAATTCGGCGGGTGTGCCGGTAATATTGCCTACAACCTGAAACTGCTCGGCGGTAAGCCACTGATCATGGCCACGGTCGGCGAGGACGCCGAGCCCTATCTGCGTCGCCTCGATGCCCTCGACATCCCGCGGACCTATGTGCGTCAGATCGAGGGCAGCTTCACCGCCCAGGCCTTTATCACCACCGACCTCGACGACAACCAGATCACCGCATTCCATCCCGGCGCGATGACCCATTCACACGCCAACCGGACCACCGATGCGCGCGAAGCGACGCTGGCGATCGTCGCCCCTGACGGCCGCGACGGCATGCTCCAGCACGCCCGCGACCTCGCCGCCAGCAAGGTGCCTTTCTTCTTCGACCCGGGCCAGGGCATGCCGATGTTCTCGGGCGAGGAATTGCTGCAGTTCCTCGACCTGTGCGACTACGCCTGCTTCAACGACTACGAGGCGAAAATGGCCTGTGATCGCACTGGCCTGCCGCTGGAAGCGCTGGCCGCGCGCGTCAAGGCACTGATCGTGACGCTCGGCCCGGCCGGTTCGCACATCTATGCCGATGGAAAACGCCTGGAAATTCCGTGCGTCGAGGCCGACGACGTTGTCGACCCCACCGGTTGCGGCGATGCCTATCGTTCCGGATTACTGTACGGCATTGCCGAAGGTTGGGCGTGGGAAGATACCGGACGACTGGCAGCCGTCATGGGCGCAATCAAGATCGCTCACCGGGGCGGCCAGAACCACCGTCCGACGCGCGACGAGATCGCGGCCCGCTACACCAAGGCCTTCGGCAAGGCACCGTGGTAAGAAAGGAGTCCCTCATGCAATACGCTCGCATCATCAGTCTTATTCTGACGACATTTTTTCTGGGCGCTTGCGCCAGCAACCTCTCGGGTGATGTGTACACACGCGATCAGGCGCGCCGTGAAATGACCGTCCGTGCCGGTGTTGTCGAGACCGTGCGCGAAGTTCGCATGGAAGGTACGCGCAGCGGCACCGGCACGCTTGCCGGCGGTGCCATCGGTGGCGTTGCCGGCAGCAACATCGGCGGCGGCAAGGGCCAGATCGTCGGCGCCATCCTCGGCGCCGTCGCTGGCGGACTCGCCGGATCGGCCGCCGAGGAAAAGCTCACGCAGAAAAACGCGCTCGAAATCACCGTCAGGCTTGACAACGGCCAGACCGTCGCAATCGTCCAGGAAATGGGCGAAGTCTTTCACCCCGGTGAACGCGTCCGCGTCCTGAGCAACTACAACTCGTCGCGCGTCTCGCACTAAGCGCCTCGGCATCGATGCATTCGTCCGACACCACGCCATACCTGATACGGGGCTGGCGTTGTCTGCGCCTGGCCCTGCACTTCGTCTGGATCGGACTGGGCGCAGCGCTGATCTACCCCTGCGTCGGCGAACTTCGACGACTTCGCCTCAAACAAGCGTGGTCGCATCGTATCCTGACGCTGCTTGCAGTCAAGGTCGACGCACCCGCCATTGACGCCCCGCCGGGCTGTCTGATCGTGGCAAACCATATCTCCTGGCTCGACATTTTTGCGATCAATGCCGTTCGCCCGGCCGCCTTCATCGCCAAGTCGGAGGTCCGCCACTGGCCGTTCATCGGCTGGCTATCGGCCCGCAACGGCACGATTTTCCTCGTGCGCGGCAGCCGCGCACATGCTCAGGAGATCAACCGCGAGATCGACGCGCTGCTCGACCGCGAGCAGGACGTCGCCATTTTCCCGGAAGGCATGACGACCGACGGCACGCAGGTACGTTCGTTCCATGGCGCGCTGCTACAACCGGCAATCGAAACCGGACGCCCGATCCTGCCGCTTTCGCTCAGTTACTGCGATGCCGACGGACGATTCAGCCTGGCACCGTCCTATGCCGGAGACATCACGCTGATGCAGTGTTTTTCGGCCATTTTGGCCCGTCGCCGATTGATCGCCCGCGTTCGTGCCGGTGCAGTCATCGCCACGGCGGGAAAATCGCGGCGCGAGCTCGCCGCCGAAGCGCACGCGGAGATTTCCCGTCACCTCGGCTACACCGCGGCGCCAGCCACCTCTTCCGGCAAGCACGGCACCTGAAAGACCGACCGGTCCTCCAGGCGAACGGCGGTCAGCAGGCCGCCCCACAGGCAGCCCGAATCGATCGCCAGCAGATTCGGCGTCATCTTGAGTCCCAAGGCAGACCAGTGACCGGTGACCAGCACCGTATCGACGCTGTGCCGCCCCGGCACCTCGAACCAAGGCACATAGCCCGGCGGCGCATCGACAAGCTCGCCCTTCGCATGAAAATCCATGACGCCGTCAGGCGTGCAAAAACGCATGCGCGTCATGGCGTTCACGATCACACGCAGGCGCGCCCAACCGACCAGTGCGTCGTCCCACGCCGCCGGCTCGCTGCCCCACATGTTGGCCAGAAAAACGCGCCAGTCATCAGCAAGCAGCGCCACCTCTACCTCCCTGGCCAAACCCCGCGCTTGCGCCACCGACCACGCCGGCAGCAAACCGGCATGCACCATGCAGAAGCCATATTCGACATGACAAAGCGGCTGGTGTCGAAGCCAATCGAGCAGCACGTCGCGATCCGGTGCGTTCAGCACATCCTCGACCGTATCGTCCTTGCCGCGCTTGCCAAAGCCCTCGGCCGTCATCAGCAAGGCGAGATCGTGATTACCAAGCACCACGACCGCGGCAGCGCCGAGGCCGCGGACAAAACGTAGCGTCTCGAGCGAGCGCGGCCCGCGATTCACCAGGTCGCCGACGAACCACAACCGGTCTTTCGCCGGATCGAACGCAATTTTTTCGAGCAGGCAGCACAGGGTGCCGAAACAGCCCTGGATATCGCCAATGGCATAAGTCGCCAAGGCCTTCTCCCTCAGCTGCCCGACTGATGCTGCTGCCAGCGCCAGGCATCGCGGCACATCTCGTCGATGCCCCGCTTCGCCCGCCAGTCGAGTCGCTCGCCAGCGAGCGTCGTATCGGCATAGCAGGCGGCGACATCGCCAGGGCGACGCGCGACGACGGCATAATCGATACGCTTGCCGCTGGCACGCTCGAACGCCCGCACCATCTCAAGCACCGAATAACCACGCCCAGTACCAAGGTTGACCGTCACCACGCCGCCGTCCCTCCGGAGGCAAGCCAGCGCCGCCACATGCCCCTCGGCAAGATCCATGACGTGGATATAGTCGCGGACTCCCGTACCATCGGGCGTCGGATAATCGTCGCCAAATATCGACAAGCGTTCACGCTGCCCGCTGGCCACCTGCGCCACATAGGGCATGAGGTTGTTGGGCACGCCATTTGGCGCTTCGCCGATCAGTCCGCTTTCGTGCGCGCCGACCGGATTGAAATAGCGGAGGCGGGCGATCTTCCATTCGGCATCGGCCCGCGCCAGATCCGCCAGGATGTCTTCAATCATCAGCTTGCTGGCGCCATAAGGATTCGTCGCAGACCGCGGAAAATCCTCACGAATCGGCACGGCAGCGGGATCGCCGTACACAGTCGCCGACGAACTGAAGATCAGCGTCCTGACGCCACACTCGGCCATCACCTCGCACAGCGCGATCGCGCCGCCGACATTGCAGTCGTAATAGCGCAGCGGCTGTACCA
Organism: Propionivibrio dicarboxylicus; assembly: GCF_900099695.1. GTDB lineage: Bacteria > Pseudomonadota > Gammaproteobacteria > Burkholderiales > Rhodocyclaceae > Propionivibrio > Propionivibrio dicarboxylicus. The sequence continues at coordinate 220,985 of NZ_FNCY01000001.1, forward strand.
CCGATTCGCCGACGGCTTTCAGGCCGGCGAAATGGATGACCGCATCAATCTTCCGCTCGGAAAAAACTCGCCGCAGCAGTGCCCGATCGCGCACGTCGCCTTTGACGAAATCAGGACGTTGTCCGCTGATCCGCGCAATCGCATCGACAACGCTGGCCTGACTGTTCGAGAGATCATCGACAATGGTGACCTGGTGGCTGGCCGCCATCAGCGCGACGCAAGTATGGGAGCCAATATAACCGCAGCCGCCAGTAACCAAGATATGCATAGCGATTCCTGTTTTAGTCTGCCGTCGTTCCGCCGAAGGCGAGCACGCGCTTCAGGCATTCCTCGACGAGATGCCGGGCGCGCGCGGCATCGCTAGCTTCGGCATAACACCGCAGTTCCGGGGCATTGCCGGAAGGCCGCAGATGAACGATCTCGTCCGAATCGAGCCGGATGCGCAAACCGTCGGTCTCGTCGATCGACACCGGCTTGCCGGCAAGGCCTGCGAGAAAGTCCTCGATCGCCGCTGACGATGCCGTCAGCTCAGCAATGAGCGCCCGGCTTCGCGCTGTCGAAAATGCCTGGAGGCGGTCGCTGGCCGTGAATCGTGCCGGCAAGCGGCTCGACAAGGCCGAAAGAGGCTGCCCGTTCTCGCCGGCCAGCGCCAGCAAGCTGAGCATCGGCAAAACCGCGTCGCGGGTTTTCAGGGCCGCCAGGGCACGCCCGGAACGCGTCAGCGGCGAACCGACAAGGAAGCCGCCGTTCGGCTCGAACCCGACCACCGTTCCTGCATCTGCCGCCAACAATTGCTCGATGCCCTCGATGACATACGGCGAACCGATCCGGGTTCGCGTCACGCGGGAAAATGCACCGCAACTATCGATCGCCGTATTGCAATTGACGGTCGTCGCCACCGCGCCGGCACCGAGATACTGGGCGCAAAGAATGCCAGTGACATCGCCGCGAAACCAGTCGCCGTTTTCGTCGCCGATCAGCGGCCGATCGGCATCACCGTCAGTCGACACGATGGCGTCGAAGCTATTGGCCACAGCCCAGCGACGCGCCTGAGCGACGTCTTCCGCGCTGACGGCCTCGGTGTCGATGGGGACGAATGCGTCGGTACGGCCGAGCGAGAGCACCTGCGCCCCGAAACCCTCAAGAAGTTCGCGCAAGAGATCGCGAGCAACGCTCGAATGCTCATACACGGCGACTTTCTTTCCGGCGAGAAAAGCCGACGGGAAGAAATCGCGATAGCGCTGCAAATAGGCGCGTCGCGCTGCATCATTCGGCGCGGGCAATGGCGCCGTCACGCCGCTGTCGGGCACCGTGACAATCGCATCGCGAATGCGTGCCTCGTCATCCTTGGTAATCTCTCCGTTCGCGCTGTAGAACTTGATGCCATTGCGATCGAAGGGAATATGGCTGCCGGTCACCATGATCGCCGGAATGCCTTCGGCCTCGGCATACAAGGCCAACGCCGGCGTCGGAATTGCGCCGCAATAATCCGCCTTGAGGCCGGCCGCCTCGATCGCCGCGACACAGGCCGACGCGATCGCCGGACTGCTCGGGCGCAGGTCGATCGCCAACGCCACCCGTCCGGCCTTCGCCGGCACGGCTTGCAGGAACGCCACAGCGTAGGCGTGACACACTTCGGCGGTCATCGCTGCCACCAATCCACGTGCGCCGCTCGTTCCGAAACGCACGCCACTTGTCTCCATCAAATCGGCGATCCGATATTGCATTGCCATTTTCATCACTCTGTTCCGGCTTGTTTCAGTGTCGAGAAATTGGCGCCGAGCGCATCCTTCGCCGAAACGAGCGGCGCACCATCGAGCGGCCAGTCGATCGCCAGATCGGGATCGTCCCAACGAATGCAGCGCTCGACCTCGGGCGCCCAGTAATCGGTCGTCTTGTAAAGAAACTCGGCGGTCTCGCTGACGACGACGAAGCCGTGCGCGAGTCCCGGCGGAATCCAGAGCTGGCACTTGTTCTCCGCCGACAGGTGCTGTCCAACCCAGCGGCCGAAGGTCGGCGACTCCGGACGAATATCGACGGCGACATCGAACACCTCGCCGGCGACAACGCGCACCAATTTGCCCTGCGCCCGCGGCGCCAGTTGATAGTGCAAACCACGCAGCACGTTGCGGGCGCTGCGCGAGTGATTATCCTGCACGAACGTTACATCCGTCCCGGTCGCCTCGACAAACGCGCGCTGGTTGAAACTCTCGAAAAAAAAGCCTCGTGCATCGCCGAACACCTTCGGCTCGATCAGCATGACGTCCGGAATCGCCAGCGGCGTCGCCTTCATACGAACACCTTGTCCTTGAGGAGCCCGAACAAATACTGGCCGTAGCCCGACTTCGCCAGCGCCTGAGCCATCTGTTCGAGTTGCGCGTCGTCGATCCAGCGCCTATGCCAGGCGATTTCCTCGGGACAGGCTACCTTGAGCCCTTGCCGGTTCTCGATGGTGTAGATGAACTGGCTGGCTTCGAGCATCGATTCGTGCGTACCGGTATCAAGCCAGGCATAGCCACGGCCCATCGTCTTGACGCTGAGTTGCCCACGTTCGAGATAGAGCCGGTTGAGGTCGGTGATTTCGAGTTCGCCGCGGGCCGACGGCTTGATCGTCTTGGCTAGCTCAACCACCTGCTCGTCATAAAAATAAAGGCCGGTCACGGCATAGCGCGACTTCGGCGCTTTGGGCTTTTCCTCGAGACTGACGGCGCGCCATTGCGCGTCGAATTCGACGACGCCGTAGCGTTCGGGATCGGTCACCGGATAAGCAAAAACGGTCGCACCGTCCCGGTTCCGATCCGCCTCACCGAGCAAGGCCGCGAAGTCGTGGCCATAGAAGATATTGTCGCCAAGCACCAGCGTCGACGGCGCGCCGTCGATGAAGCGCTCGCCAATCAGAAAGGCCTGCGCCAGACCGTCCGGCGAGGGCTGCACCGCATACGACAAATGAATTCCCCACTGACTGCCGTCGCCGAGCAACTGCTCGAAGCGTGGCGTGTCCTGCGGCGTCGAAATGATGAGGATGTCGCGGATCCCGGCCAGCATCAGCGTGCTGAGCGGGTAGTAGATCATCGGCTTGTCGAAGATCGGCAGCAGTTGTTTCGAGACGACCTGCGTTGCCGGATAGAGGCGTGTCCCCGACCCGCCTGCGAGAATGATGCCTTTGCGATTGAGTGCCATGTGATTCAGCTTCCTGAGTGTAAAAAACTGGTCATTTATTCAGCATTTCATCGAGCGCCCGGCGCACTCCGACGCGCCAATCCGGCAGCACCAGACCGAAGCAGTGTTGCAACTTCGTCGTATCGAGGCGCGAATTGGCCGGGCGTCCTGCCGGCAACGGATAGTCCTGCGTCGTGATCGGCGCGATGGCCTCCGGCTCGACCCGGATCGGCACACCAAGCTCGCGCGCATGGTCGATGAGCATACGGGCATAGCCATGCCAACTCGTTTCGCCCGACGCCACCAGATGATAGATGCCCGCCACATCAGGACGGTCGGCATGTGAGCGCAGGATCTGCGCCGTCACATCGGCGAGCAATTCGGCACCGGTCGGCGCGCCGACCTGATCGTCGATGACGCGCAAGGCATCGCGCTCTTGCGCCAGCCGCAGCATGGTCCTGGCGAAATTGTTCCCGCGCGCCGCGTAGACCCAACTGGTGCGGAAGATCAAATGTTTGGGGCAGCGCGCCACCGCCTGCTCGCCTTCGAGCTTGGTCTGCCCATAGACGCTCAACGGCCCGGTTGCGTCGTCTTCGCGCCAGGGCGATGTTCCGCTCCCGTCGAATACGTAGTCGGTCGAGTAATGCAGCAACCAGGCGCCGATTCTTGTCGCTTCGTCGGCGAGTACGCCCGGCGCTTCGGCGTTGATCCGGCGTGCCTGCACCGGCTCCGACTCGGCGCGATCGACCGCCGTATAGGCCGCCGCATTGACGATCACATCCGGGCGCACCTCACGCACTGTGGCAGCCAGGCCGGCGAGATCGAGGAGGTTGCCGCACAGCGCGCCGTCGCCGCGTGAATCGAGCGCGATCAGTTCACCGAGCGGCGCAAGGCTGCGCTGCAATTCCCAACCGACTTGCCCGTTCTTGCCGAGGAGCAGGACCTTCATTCGCCGCGCGCGCCGTATTGCCGTTCAAGCCACTCGCGATAGGCACCGGACTGCACATTGGCAACCCATTGGGCATGATCGAGATACCACTGCACCGTCTTGCGGATGCCGGTTTCAAAGGTTTCCGCAGGACGCCAACCGAGTTCGCGCTCGATCTTGGTCGCGTCGATGGCATAGCGACGGTCGTGGCCCGGCCGGTCGGTCACGTAGGTGATCTGTTCCCGATAGCTCTTGCCGTCGGCACGTGGCCGCAGTTCATCGAGCAAATCGCAGATCGCATGGACGATGTCGATATTGGGCTTTTCGTTCCAGCCGCCGATATTGTAGGTCTCGCCGAGACGACCGCCCTCGAGGACGCGCCGGATCGCCGCGCAGTGGTCGGTCACGTAGAGCCAGTCTCGGATCTGCTGGCCATCGCCATAGATCGGCAGCGACTTGCCCGCCAGCGCGTTGACCACCATCAGCGGAATCAGCTTTTCGGGGAACTGGAAGGGTCCGTAGTTGTTCGAGCAATTGGTCGTCAGAACCGGCAGGCCGTACGTATGGTGATAGGCACGCACGAGATGGTCCGACGCCGCTTTCGACGCCGAGTAAGGACTGTTCGGCTCGACGCGGTTCGTTTCGCTGAAAGCCGGATCGCCCTTGGCGAGCGAACCGTAGACCTCGTCGGTCGACACATGGAGGAAGCGGAAGGCGCTACGCTCGTCCTCGTGGATCATGCCGAAATAGGCGCGCACGCTTTCGAGCAGGCTGAAGGTGCCGATGATATTGGTCTGGATGAAGTCGCCGGGACCGTGGATCGACCGGTCGACATGGCTCTCGGCGGCGAAATGCACGATCGCACGCGGACGGTGCTTGAGCAGGAGACGGTCGATCAGCGCCTTGTCGCAGATGTCGCCCTGGACAAACGCGTAACGCGGATCGCCTTCGAGACTGGCAAGGGTCTCGAGATTACCGGCGTACGTCAGCTTGTCGAGATTGAGTACTGGCTCGTCGGCATTGCGCAACCATTCAAGAATGAAATTCGCGCCGATAAAACCGGCGCCTCCGGTCACAAGTATCACAGCCCATCCTTTCGCTTATCTTATAATGCGGCCTTTCCGCTGCCGTCATTTTACTCTCTGATGCGCATTCTGTTGATCAAAACTTCCTCGCTCGGTGACGTCGTTCACAATCTGCCTGTCATGAGCGATCTTCGCCGCGCCTTCCCGCAAGCGGCAATCGACTGGTGCGTCGAGGAAGCCTTCGTCGACATCCCTCGCCTCCACCCGGAAGTTGCCGACGTCATTCCCGTCGCCATTCGTCGCTGGCGCCGGCAGCTCCTGCATGCATCAACCTGGCGCGAGATTGGCGACTTCCGGCAACGGCTGCGCGCCTATGATTATGACGCCGTTCTTGACACTCAGGGGCTTGTCAAGAGCGCGTTGATCGCCTGGCAGGCACGCGGCGAACGCTTCGGCTATGCGGCTGAAGTCGCCCGCGAACCGCTGGCGGCACGCGCCTACGACCGGACCTTCGTCATTCCGCCCAACGCGCACGCGGTCGAACGCAATCGTTGGCTGGCCGCCGCTGCCTTCGACCTGCCCGTCGATAATCCCCTGTCCTATGGCATCGTGACGCCCGAGCTTGCGCTGCCCTGGCTCGGCATCGGGCCTTATGCTGCCATGCTGACGGCCACCAGCCGCGCCGACAAGCTCTGGCCCGAAGCCGACTGGGTCGCCGTCGGCAAGGCGTTCGCCGAACGCGGCATCGCCCCGGTTTTTCCGTCGGGCAGTCCGGCCGAACGCGAACGCGCCGAATGCCTCGCCGCCGCCATTCCCGGCGCCATCGTCGCGCCGCGGCTGTCGCTGCGTGAACTCGCGGCGCTGCTCGGCCGCGCACAACTGACGCTCGGCGTCGACACCGGCCTCGTGCACCTTTCGGCGGCACTCGGCACGCCGACGATCGCGATCTACACCGCCACCGACCCGGCGCTGACCGGCGCCTATGGGCCGGGCTTCGTCCGTAACCTCGGCAACCGGCTCGCTCCGCCGTCCGCCGCGCAGGTACTTGCGGTCGCCGAACAGGAACTCCGCTGATGGCACGCTTCGTCTATACGCTCCTTTTCTTTTTCGCCCAGCCGCTCGTCTGGCTGCGCCTGGCCTGGCGCGCGCGCCGGCAACCCGAATATCTCGACAAGGTCGGCGAACGCTATGGCCGTTACCCGCAACCGGCACCCGAGCGCCTCATCTGGCTGCATGTCGTCTCGGTCGGTGAGACCCGCGCCGCCGAACCACTGATCAAGGCCTTGCTCGCCGCCTATCCGGACCATCACCTGCTGATGACTCACATGACGCCGACCGGACGCGCGACCGGTGGCGAATTGATCGGCAAGTATGGCGAGCGTCTGATCCAGGCCTACCTGCCCTACGACCTGCCCGGCGCCTGCGCGCGCTTTTTCACGCACTTCCGGCCCAAGGTCGGATTGCTCATGGAAACCGAATTGTGGCCGAACCTGATCGCCTCGGCGGCGACACACGGCACACCATTGCTGCTCGTCAATGCGCGCCTGTCGGCACGCTCGCTGCGCGGTTACCAGCGTTTCCTGCCGCTGATCCGGCCGGCACTGCGACAACTTGCCGGCGTCGCGGCACAAACCGCCGCCGATGCCGAACGACTGACCGTCATCGGCGCCGAGAACGTCCGCGTATTTGGCAACATCAAGTTCGACGTGACGCCGGCGGCTGAAAAACTCGCGCTCGGTGGAGAATGGCGTGCCGCATTTGGCACGCGGCCAGTCTGGCTCGCCGCCAGCACGCGCGAAGACGAGGAAGCGCTGATCATCGACGCCTTTATCCGTCATGCCACGCCAGACGCGCTGTTGCTGCTCGTTCCGCGCCATCCGCAACGCTTTGACGCGGTGGCGGCGCTGGTCGGGACCCGTCAGCTGACGCTGCAACGCCGCAGCGGCGGCGTTTTTCCGGACACCCGGACCCGGGTCTGGCTTGGCGACAGCATGGGAGAAATGCCGGCGTACTTCGCCGCGGCCGACATCGTGCTGATGGGAGGGACCTTCCTGCCGTTCGGCGGACAGAACCTGATCGAGGCCGCCGCCTGTGGCTGCCCGGTGCTCGTCGGCCAGCACACCTTCAATTTCGCCCAGGCAACCGAAGACGCCATCGCCTGCGGCGCAGCGCGCCGCCTTGCCGACGCCGACGCGGCCGCCGCAGAAGCTGCCCGTTTATTACAGGATCGCGACGTACTCGTCGCCATGCGTCAGGCCGCCGTCGAGTTCAGCCAGGCGCATCGCGGCGCCACGGCGCGAACCGTCGCATTGGTCGAGGAAATCAGGGCGTCTCGAAAAGCGGATTGATCGCTTCGAGGTCGTTCTCGCTCAGGGCACCGACCGCTGCCTTCAGCTTCAGCTGTGCCATCAGCGTATCGAAGCGCGCCTTGAAGAGATCGCGTTTGGTCACATAGACCTGATTCTCGGCGTTCAGCACGTCGATGTTGATGCGCACGCCGACTTCATAACCGAGCTTGTTCGATTCGAGCGCGCTGGTACTCGAAATCAGCGCCGCTTCGAGCGCCTTGACTTGCGCCAGACCGTTGACGACGCCGAGATAGGATTGCCGCGCGCTCAGCGCCGCCGTCCGCCGCGCGTTGTCGAGGTTCGCCCGCGCCGCCTCGCGATTGGCGACCGCTTCACGCGTGCGCGAATTGACCGCACCGCCCTGGAACAGCGGCAGGTTCACCTGCACGGCGACGTTACGGGGGGTAGTCTCCAGCATCGCACCGGGAACACCGACCGAATAGATCGAGTTGGTCTGCCCGTAATTGGCCACCAGGTCGAGCGTCGGATAGTGGCCGGCGCGGTTGCGTTCGATTTCCTTGTCGGCAACCTCGGCTGCGGCTTCCTGCGCCTGGACGACGAAACTGTCCTTTTCGGCCGCATCGACCCAGCGATCCATGGTTGCCGGCTGTGGCGGCACCAGCGCCGCCTGCGCCCGCAGACGATTCAGCGCGCCCGGATCCTTGCCGACGATCACGCGCAAGGCATAGCGCTTGACCTCAAGATCGTTGCTCGCGGCGATTTCCTGCGCCGTCGCAAGATCGTAGCGCGACTGTGCTTCCTGCGAATCGGTGATGGTCGCGGTCCCGACCTCGAAATTCTTCTTGGCCTGTTCAAGCTGCTGGGCAATCGCTTGCTTGCTGGCACGCACAGCGGTCAGGTTCTCTTGCGCATAGAGCACGTCGAAATAAGCCTGCGCAACACGCAAGATCAGGTCCTGCGACGACTGGGCGAAATTGGCCTCGGCCTGGGCGACCTGCAGTTGCGCCTGCCCGTACTGAACAATGTTCTGCCAGCGGAAGAGCGGCTGCGTCAGATTGAGGTTCCAGCCGTTGGAATTGAAATTGCGGCTCGGCGCTGCCAAGGGCGTTGTCCCGGTGACGGTATAGGTATTGCGGTTACCGGTCATGTTTCCCGTCGCCGAAATCGTCGGCAGCAGCCCAGCCAGGCCTTGCGGCAGTTTTTCCCGCCCGGCCGCCACCGTCGCCCGCGCGGCGACATACTGCGGATCGTTGACGAGCGCCTCGCGATAAACCTGGAGGATATCGGCCGAGAAGACGGGAGAAGAAGAAAGCAGCGCCCCAAGGATGAGAGGCAGGCCTCGAGCCGGAAAACTCATGCGCATGGGGAGTCCCTTTGATCCCTTCAGAAAACGAATTTCTTCCGCGCCGGCGCATTGACGAGCGGCGCCAGCACCGTTTCAAGCACGCCATTGGTCGCGAACGATGACTCATTGACGCGGGTCACGCACTGCAACTGCATCGCCGGCGCCTCGCCGACGACAGCGATCAAACGCCCGCCGACCTTCAATTGCTGCAACACCGCCTCGGGCAACACCGGCGTGGACGCCGAAAGCACGATCACGTCATACGGCGCATGGGCCGGCCAACCTTGTGCTCCGTCACCGGTCTCGACCTGGACATTGACGACGCCGGCGTTGGCCAGATTGGCCCGCGCCTGATCGGCGAGTTCGGAATCGATCTCGACGCTGTAGACGAATTCCGCCTTGGCTGCCAGCAAGGCCGCCATGAAGCCACTGCCGGTTCCCACTTCGAGCACCGTATCGGTATTGCGGATGTTGAGTTCCTGCAGAATGCGCGCTTCGAGGCGCGGCGCCAGCATCGATTGTCCGGGCAAGGCCTGGGCTTCGCCGGGCCGCAGGGGAATTTCCACATCGGCAAAGGCCAGATCGCGATAAGCGTCCGGTACAAAATCTTCGCGTCGTACCACCGACAACAGCTTGAGGACGACCGGATCGAGCACTTCCCACGGGCGGATCTGCTGCTGGATCATGTTGAAGCGGGCGGTTTCGTTGGATACTGGCGTGACGGACATGGCGCTCCCCGATAAGACGATGTTCTGGTGTGAATCCTGTTGATTATACCTTTACGCGATACCAGACCGCATAGAGCGCAGGCAGAAAGAACACCGTCAGCACGGTCGCCACGACCAACCCGCCCATGATCGCCACCGCCATCGGCCCCCAGAAGACGCTACGCGACAACGGAATCATCGCCAGGATCGCCGCCGCTGCAGTCAGCATGATCGGCCGGAAACGGCGCACGGTCGACTCGACGATGGCCTCCCAGGTCGAGCGGCCGGACTTTTCGTCCTGCTCGATCTGGTCCACGAGAATGACCGAGTTGCGCATGATCATCCCGGACAAGGCGATCACGCCGAGATTGGCGACGAACCCGTACGGCATGTTGAAGACATAGAGTGCGAACGCCACGCCGATCAAGCCCAGCGGCGCCGTCAGCAGCACCAGCACGACCCGGCGGACATTCTGCAGTTGCAGTACGAGCAGGGTAATGACGAGCAAGACCATGACCGGCATCACCGCCTTGATCGAATCCTCGGCCTTGGCCGATTCCTCGGTCGCACCGCCGGTCTCGATGCGAAAACCGGGCGGCAAGGCCGCGCGGATGGCATCGAGCTGCGGACTGATCTGGGCGGTGACCACCGGCGCCTGCATGGCGCCGCGAATATCGGCGCGGACCGTCACGGTCGGCAGGCGGTTCCGACGCACGATCAGGCCGTCCTCGAGTTCGTAGCGGATCTTCACCAATTGCGCCAAGGACACGCTACGCCCGGACGCCGTACGCACTGCCACGTCAGGCAGTTCCGACAAGCGCATGCGCTCGTCGCCGGTCGCGCGCACGACGATATCGACGAGCACGTCCCGCTCGCGCACCTGCGTCACGCTCAGGCCATTGAGCAGAAGATTCAACGCATTCGACAGATCGAGCGTACTGACCCCCAGCGCCCGCGCCCGATCCTGATCGATGTCGAGGCGCACCGTCTTGCTCATTTCGTTCCAGTCGAAATTGACATCCTGCACATGCGGATTGGCTCGCATGACGCCGGCCACGGCTTCGGCAGTTTTCCGCAACGCCGGCAGGTCTTCGCCGGAAACGCGGAACTGGACGGGAAAGCCGACCGGCGGCCCGTTTTCGAGACGGAGTACCCTAATCCGAGCGTTGGCGAAGCCCTGGCGCCAATCGGCGTTATCACTGACAAAATAGGCTTCCAGGCGCCGCTTGAGATCTTCGCGCGACGCGACATCGCGCGTCAGCACGACGAACTGCGCAAAGTTGTCGTTGAAGAGTTGCTGATCGAGCGGCAGGTAGAAGCGCGGACTGCCGTTGCCGACGTAACTGACGAAATCGCTCACCGACTTCTTCATTTCGGCGTCATGCAGGAGAAGATTCTCGATACGCCGCGTCTGCGCCTCGGTCGCCTTCAGCGAACTCCCCTGTGGCAACCACACGTCGATCAGCAACTCGAGCCGCTCGGACGCGGGGAAAAACTGCTTCTGCACGCCGCTGTTGAAAATCAGCAGCGACAACGCAAAGGCTGCAACGGTCGCCGCGATCACCCATCCCCGTCGGCGCAGACACAACTCGACGGCGCTGCGCACGGCACGATAAAAGCGCGTGTTGTAGATGTCGTCGCCATGCGTCGCGGCCTTCGCCCGCAATTTTTCGGGATCGAGCAGCTTGTAGCCGATATACGGTGTGAATATGACGGCAACAATCCAGGAAACGATCAGCGCAATGCTGACGACGGCGAAAATCGAAAACGTATACTCGCCCGCCGTGGACTTGGCGAAGCCGACCGGCGTGAACGCCGCCGCCGTGATCAGCGTCCCGGTCAGCATCGGGAAGGCCGTCGAGGTATACGCGAAGGTCGCTGCGCGGAAGCGGTTCCAGCCCTGTTCCATCTTCACCACCATCATTTCGACGGCAATGATCGCGTCATCGACCAGCAAACCGAGCGCGATCACCAGCGCTCCCAGGGAAACGCGCTGCAGGTCGATGCCGAAGATCTCCATCAACAGGAAGGTGATCGCCAGCACCAACGGAATCGACAGCGCCACGACCGTGCCGGTGCGCAATCCGAGACTGAGAAAGGACACCGCCAGCACGATGACCAGCGCCTCGCCGAGCGAGGAGACGAAGAGATCGATCGAACGGCGGACGATCTCCGGCTGATCGGCGATGACATGCACATCGATCCCGGTCGGCAGGTCGCGCTGCATCCGCTCAACCTCGTGGCGTAGCTGCCGGCCCAGGGCAATCACGTCACCGCCCTTGGCCATGGCGACGGCGATGCCGATCGCCGGCAGCCCCTGCACACGCATGGCTGGCGCCGGCGGCTCGACGAAGCCGCGCGAAACCGAGGCGATGTCGCCGAGCCGGAAGGACCTGCCGCCCGCCTGTATCGGCGTCGCGCGCACGCTCTCAAGCGAGCCGAAGGCACCGCTGGCGCGGAGCCGGACGCGATCCGACTCGGTTTCGAAAAACCCCGAGGACGCCATCGCATTCTGTCGCTGGAGCGCATCGAAAATCAGTTGCGCATCGATCCCCAGCGTCGCCAGCTTGCGGTGTGAAATTTCGACGTTGATGCGTTCGTCCTGTACACCGACCAACTCGATCTTCTTCACATCGGGAACATGCCGCAAGGCCCGGGCGATGCGCTCGGCCTCCCAGCGCAACCGGCCGACGTCGAAGCCATCGCCGGTCAGGGCGAAGATATTGACGAAGGTATCGCCGAATTCATCGTTGAAAAACGGCCCCTGGATGCCGGCCGGAAAGGTCTGGCGCACGTCGCCTATCTTCTTGCGCACCTGATACCAGGCATCCGGCACATCCGCCTTGGGCGCCCGATCCTTGAGCACGATGAACACCAGCGATTCGCCGGCTTTCGAGTTGGACCGCACGACATCGACCCAGGGAACGTCCTGCAGCTTTTTCTCGATGCGCTCGGTGACTTGCTGTTCGACCTCGCGCGCGGTTGCGCCCGGCCACAAGGTACGCACGACCATGACCTTGAAGGTGAAATCCGGATCTTCGGCGCGACCGAGTTTCAAATAGGACATCGCCCCGCCGATCATCAGGACGATCATCAGATAGGCTACGATCGTCCGATGGTTCAGCGCCCATTCGGACAGGTTGAGTTGCTTCATGGAGACGCCTGCGCGTCAATCGCCCGGATTTTCTCGCCGGCACTCAGCTTATGCACGCCAGCAATGACGATGCGATCATCCGGCTGAAGACCGTTGGCGAGCAGAACCTCGCTTTCGCCATAGGACAGAACGACCACCGGACGCAGCGACACGGTCTGGTCGGCACCGACCACCCAGACGGCGGGTTTCCCCTCATGCTGGAACAGCGCGCCCAACGGAATGGCATGCGGCGCCGAAGCGGTGCGTGCCGGGGAATTGGCGAACTCGACCCGCGCCGTCATACCCAGGCGGAAGCGGCCATCCGGATTATCGATCGTCACCCGCGCGGCATAAGTGCGGGTCGCTGCGTCCGCCACCGCCGCCAACTCGCGCACATGACCGCGATAATCGGCCTGTCCGTCGGCCCATAGGCGAATACTCGCCGACTGTCCGGCACGAATCTCGGCGACGCGGGATTCAGGCACGGCGATGGCGATCTCCGGCGTATCCAGACGCGAATGACGCATCACCGCTTGCCCCGCTGCGACGACCTGCCCGATCTCGGCGTTGACCTGATCGATGACGCCAGCCTTGTCGGCGCGCAGTACGGTATAGGCGGACTGATTTTTCGCGAGATCCGCCTGCGATACTGCCGTGGCATATGCGGTTTCCTTGGCGTCGAGGACGGACTGGCTGACGAAATTCTTCGCGCGCAAATCGCGATAGCGACGTAATTCCGCCGCGGCGAGATCCGCCTGCGACTGCGCCGACGCCAACGCCAGGCGTGCATCGGCAGGATCGAGCCGGGCCAGCACGTCGCCGGCTTTGACCGTATCGCCGACGTTCACAAAACGCTCGCTTATCTTGCCGGACACACGAAATGCCAACGGCGTTTCGTAACGCGAACGTATCTCGCCGGTATACCCGATGCCGACGGCCTCGCCGCGAAGACCGACCTTGCGTGTCAGGACCGGCCGCTGCGGCTCGGGGGGCGCGTCGCTCTTGCCACACCCCGACACAAGGGCGACGACACACGCCATTGCCAGCATCGCCGTACGTTCTCCCCTCATCGTCCGGCCTCTTCCTTCGACAAGCCGCGCAGGACGAGATCGATATGCTTTTTCAGGAAAGATTTGGGATCGTCACTTCCGCTACAGAACGCCAGCGAAAAGCGCGACAACACCAACATCAGCAAAGGGGAAAAAATCACGTCAATGGCCGAATCGATATCGACGGCGCGAAATTCACCGTTGGCGATCCCCCGTTCCAGCACCGAACGCATCAGAGCTCGCCCCCGGACAATCACCTTGTCATGATAATAACGCGTCACTTCCGGGAAATTCCGCGATTCCGAGATCATCAGCTTGGCGACACCGGCGAGCGGCGTGCTGCCGATCTGCTCCCACCAAGCCAGCAACAGGTGCTGCAGCAAATCCGTCGCCGTTCCGTCGAAGGCTGCCGCCTGCTCGCCGGCAGCAACGAAGCGCGCGACGATCCCCTCTTCGATCACCGCCTTGAACAAGGCTTCCTTGCTATCGAAATAGAGGTACAGGGTCCCCTTGGAAACGCCGGCATGTGCCGCGACGTCCTCAAGCCGCGTCGCCGCGAACCCTTTCTCGACGAAAAGCGCCAGCGCGGCGGCCGTCAACTCGGATGGCCGCGCTTCCTTGCGTCGCCTGCGCGGCGCGCCAACTGGCTCGGAGGAATTGCTCATGGGATATCCCCATCGACTGTTAATGACTATTCGGTCATTAATATAGCATTCCTTCGCACTGCGTCAAGCGATCGCCCCGGTACCGGCACGTCGCACGCAATGCTGCGATCCTTGCGTGATTCGTTCGCCCCCCTTATTCGGGCAGCCACCGTGCCAGACACTCTTTCAGCTGATCCAGCGACAGCGGTTTACTCAAGTAGTCGTCCATGCCAGCCTCCAGGCATTTCTCGCGCTCTCCGCTCAACGCATGCGCCGTCATGGCGACGATCGGCGTCCCGACCCCCAGTTCCCGCAAGCGGCGTGTCGCTTCGTAACCGTCCATGTGCGGCATCTGGCAGTCCATGAAAATCAGATCATAGGAGACCTCCTGGGCGGCATCGACAGCCTCGACGCCGTCGCGAGCCTTGTCGATCTGGGAGAAACCCAATTTGCCCAGCAACCCCTTGACCACCACCATGTTAATAGCATTATCCTCGACCACCAGCAGTCGACATGATCTGTTCGGTAGCGCCCCGGAAACCACTGGCTGCGTTTGCGTCGGCGCTTCCGCGGGGAAAGAATGTGTCAACCGCTGCAAGCATTCCTGCAACACCGCCTTCCGTGCCGGCTTGTGCACATATGCCGCAAATCCGGCGTCATGGATGCGCTGAGCGTCGCCACGGAAGCCTGCGGCGACGCACAACACGAGCACGATCCCGCGATATTCCTCGGCGACGGCGACCTGTCGCCCAAGCGATTCGCCCTCGTTCCCCGGCAGACTCTGGTCAACGATCAGTGCACGATAGGGACGCGACGAATCGCGCGCATGCCGAAGCGCCAGCAGCGCCGCCTCGGCATTGCCGACGGCGTCGGCCGCATAGCCACAGCGCCATAAGCGCTCCACCAGGCCTTGACGACTCACCTCGAAGTCGTCGACAACCAGCACGCGCGCCATCGACACATCGTCTGCCGCCGTCGATAGCACACCTTCTGCCGAGGCCGGTCGATCTGCGGCCCGACGCAGCGCCAGACTGAAGACGAACGAGGTGCCATCGCCAAGACGGCTGGCGACACTGATATCGCCCCCCATCAGACCGATCAACTGGCGCGTGATCGTCAAGCCCAGTCCGGTACCGCCATAGCGACGTGTCGTCGATGAATCCGCCTGTTCGAACGGCGCAAAGATTTTCGGCAGATCCTCTTCTGCGATGCCGATGCCTGAATCGCTGACCTCGATCTGCAGCACGATCTCATCATCCCGATCGGGCAAACGCGACACCCGCACCGAAATCGTACCGACCTCGGTAAACTTGATGGCATTGCCGACCAGATTGGTCAGAATCTGCCGCACCCGGCCAGGATCGCCGCAGACGCGTTCAGGCACCGCCCGATCCATAACCCACGCATACTCGATCCCCTTTTCTGCCGCACGCAAGGCCATCAGGTCGGAGAAATCCTCAAGCAAGGACGGCAGGCTGAAGTCGATCGCCTCGAGTGCCAACTTATGCGCTTCGATCTTCGAGAAATCGAGCACATCGTTAATCACCGACAGCAGCGATTCGGAACTCGAACGAATGATGTCGAGGTAACGACGCTGTTCGTCGTTGAGCGGCGTATCGAACAGCAAGGTCGTCATGCCCATGACGCCGTTCATCGGCGTCCGGATTTCGTGCGACATCATTGCCAAAAACGCCGCCTTGGCCTGATTGGCCATCTCCGCACGCTGTCGGGCAGCGATCAGATCGTCCTCGATACGGATCCGTTCGGTCAGATCGTTGAAGGCGAACACTCGGCCGATGATGCGCTCGTCGAGGTACTGCGGCAAGGACTTGCACTCGAACACGCTACCGCTCTTCAGATGCAGCAAATCCTTAGTTTCGTTTTCATCGACGACGATGCGCATGCGTTGCTGCCACACCTCGGCATCGACCAACTGGTCGGCAACGAAGTCGAGAATCGCCTGATCATCCTGGCGCAGCAACAATCCTTCGGGAATCGACCACATGCCACTGAACTGGCGGTTCATGCTCGCGACCTTGCCCTGCCAATCGAGCACCAGAATGCCATTCCCCGTCGATTCGAGCGTCGCACGAAGCTGCGACATCGTATAGGCGAGATTCTCGGCGGCCGTCGCCACACCGCTCGTCGGAGAGGCTTGCACCAGCAGACGACACTGCCCCTCCATCTCGATCACCTGCACCGTTTTCGTCGCCGGCCACATCGAACCGTCGCCGCACAGATACACGCCTTCCTGCGCTTCGATAGCAGACAACTGCCCGTTCCGTATCTCTTCCCAGTAAAAGACGTCCTGCAGTGAACATTCGACATCGAGAATCGTCATCGCCCGCAACTGCTCGCCCGAATACCCGAGCATGCGCTCAACGACGCGATTGGCATAGTCGATACGCAAGGACTCCGGTTCGACCAGGAAGATCATCTGCCCAAGATGATCGAGGAGGAGCGCTTCGCTCGCCATCATTTCGCGACAGACTCCTTGCTGGGAGAACCGGCATCGAAATAATAGCTGACCTGCTTGCGCGGACTCAGATAAGCATAGATCTCCCGCGGCAACTGGGCCGGCCGGATGGCCTTGACGATATTGACATCAACCGTCCCGTCCATGTCGATAAGAATGGCCTCCTCCTTGGGAATATCGGCGTCATAGGCGACGATCATCGGCTTCATCGGCTTGGCGGTATTGATCGTCGCCACCATGCCGATCACGCCATTCGACAACTGGACGATCGTTCCCGGCGGATAGACGCCAAGGCATCGCACGAACAGTTGCAGCAGTTTGGGATCGAATTTCCCGCGCAAACGGGCAAACATCATCGACAACGCCTCGTGCGGCGTCAGCGCGTTGGCGATGTTCGAGGGGTTGCAAAGCTCATCGTAATAATTGGCGATGGCGACGATGCGCGCCGACAGGCTGATGGCATCGGTCTTCAAACGGGAGGGATAGCCACTACCATCAACCATTTCGTGATGTTGTTGAATGACGTCGATCGCCAACGGCGCAAATCCAAGCTTGCGACCAATTTCGGCGCCATAGGCGCAGTGCAGTTCGTAGTAGTTACGTTCGGCCTGCGTCCAGGGTTCGCTTTTCTTGAGGATCTTGTCCGGGATCTCACGGCAGCCGACGTCGTGAAACAAAGCGCCCATCCCCAGGCACTGCATCACTTCCGCCGGCAATTTGAGATCGCGCGCCATCATCAGCGACAACATGGTCACGTTGAGCGAGTGAAAATAAAGCTCCTCGCTGCCGATCTTATCGCCCATCACATGGATGGCAAGTTCGGGTGCATCGAGAAACGAGTCGGCAATCTGGCTGATCAACTGGTTGGCTTCGCGCAAGGTCTCGGCCGGATTGGTCAGAAGATTCTTCTCGACGTTATGAATGGTTCGGGCGGTGTCAACGAATGCCGATTCGATCCGCGCCGCAGCCTCACGCTGCACCCGGATCTTCTCGATCAGCGCACGCTTCGCCGCCAGCGCCGGATGTTCCTTGACGACCGGGGCGACCGGGGCGACCGTTTCAGATGGCGCCAAGACAAGCTCGCTGCCAGACGGCGTCGCCTTGTCGCTACGCGCCGGATCATAGCGAATCCGCGCCAGCCCCAGGCTGCGCAGCGAACGGATCTGCTCTTCGTCCTTGATCTTGAAACTGTTGAACGCAAACGGGTGCTCGAACCATCTCAGGTCGATATAAACGTACAAACCGACCCGCAACTGGTCCATCGTCACGTATGCGCTGTCCTGCATCTGCATGGCAGTCATTCCCAACCTGGCTGAATAATCGACGGATCCGACCGAAGGACAGAAACTGACGCCATGGAACCGTCGCCGCCTATCCTAGGGCTTTTTTCCATGCTAATCCACTATTGAACGCTGGCGCCCACCGGATCCACTCTCTGGATCGAACGGCGACCGTTCGTGCCGCCCCGACGTGCGTCAATGAGACTACCCGTCCGGGTAGTTACACTGGCGCGGCGTTGGACTATGATTCGGCTATAAAAATAGCAATACAACCGTTTCATCGGCAATCAGCTGCCCCTCGCTTTCAACAAGAAACCAGCTTCCGACGAAACATAACGACAAAACTACACTTCGATTTGGGATCGGTCCATGGAAACAAGCATCATTCTCGAGTTTGGCATCATCCTGCTTTGTTTGCTGGCGGGCGCCCGTTACGGCGGTTACGGCCTGGGGCTTATCAGCGGTTTCGGCCTGCTGGTCTTCGCCTTTGTCTTCCATCTGGCGCCGGGTAAACCACCGATCGACGTATTGCTCACGATCATGGCCGTGCTGGCATGCGCCTCGACGCTGCAAACCGCCGGCGGCCTGAACGTCATGATGCGCTTCGCCGAACGACTGTTACGCCGCCACCCGAAGCACATCACATTGCTCGCCCCGATCACCACGTGGTCGCTGACGGTCATGTGCGGCACCGGGCACGTCGTGTATACGATGTTCCCGATCATCTACGACATTGCCATCAAGACCGGCATCCGCCCGGAACGCCCGATGGCCGTCGCATCGATATCCTCGCAAATCGGTATTTGCGCTTCACCTGTGTCGGTCGCTGTCGTCTCGATGGTCGCCATCATGGCCAAGGCGAAAGGGCTCGATCATCCGCCCAGCATCATCGAACTCCTCGCCGTCGGAATGCCGGCGACGTTCTGCGGCATGATCGTCGCCGCACTCTGGAGCATGCGACGCGGCCTCGATCTCGACAAGGACCCGGAGTTCCAGGCCAAGCTGCAGGATCCGGTACAGCGCGAGTACATTTACGGCGAATCGGCCACGCTTCTCGACAAGGTCTTCCCGAAAGAAGCGTACTGGGCCACCTGGATCTTCTTCGCGGCCATCGGCATCGTCGTGCTGCTGGGTGCCTTCCAGGATCTGCGCCCGTTGGTCGGACCCGTCGGCAAGCTCAAGCCGCTGTCGATGAATCTCCTGATTCAGGTGATGATGCTGAGCGCTGGCGCCCTGATTCTCGTCCTTTGCAAGGTCAAGCCCCAGGAAATTCCGAACGGCACCGTTTTCAAGGCTGGGATGGTCGCGGTCATTTCGATCTTCGGCGTCGCCTGGATGGCTGACACCGTGTTCGAGGCCCACTTCACGCTGCTCAAGGAAGGTCTCGCCGGCATCGTCGCCGCACAGCCCTGGACTTATGCCCTCGTGTTGTTCATCGTCTCCAAGCTGGTTAATAGCCAGGCCGCTGCGATCGCCGCAATCGCACCGCTCGGCGTCAGTCTGGGCGTCGATCCGAAGGTCATGATCGCGTTCTTGCCGGCGTGCTATGGCTACTTCATCCTGCCAACCTATGCGAGCGACCTGGCCTGTATCGGTTTCGACCGGTCCGGCACAACCCGCATCGGCAAGTTCGTCATCAACCACAGCTTCATCATCCCCGGCCTGATCGGTGTCGGTGTCGGCTGCTGCGTCGGCTGGTTGATGGTCAAGGTCCTCTACTGATAACTTATCGACATACAAGGATACGGTTCAAAAAAGCGCCCCGGACATCCGGGGCGCTTTGCATTTTGTCCTCAGTCTTTTGGCGCTCGCTTCCTGACATGGGTGGCCACTGCCTGCGTCCGGTTGTAGGACCCCATGATGCGGAGGATATTTTTCATGTGGTATTTCACATTCTCCTCCGAACAACCGATGATCTTGGCGATCTCCCAGTTCGTCTTGCCTTCGCGCACCCAGCGGAAAATCTCCCGCTGACGCTCGGTCATGTTCTCCTGGCGGCTGTCCTCCTCGACGGCGTCATCACGCGACGCCGCCTGGACCACCCGGCGAAATTTCAGATGATTGCGAATCCTGGCCTTGACGATTTCCTCATTGATCGGCTTGGTGATGTAATCGACCGCCCCAAGATTGAGCCCCTTGATCTCTTGCGCCGTCGACCCCAGCGCAGTGACATAAACGACTGGAATACTCGACGTTTTCCGGTTTTCCTGCAGGCGGGCACACACCGCATAACCATCCATGTCCGGCATCATGATATCGAGCAGAATGATATCGGGCATGGATTCACTCGCACGACGGACCCCCTCCTCGCCGCCCGAAGCGAAGATTACGACATAGTCATCCTTGAGTACATCCGACAGGATCTTGATGTTTACCAACTCATCGTCGATCAGCAAAACTGTCGCCTTGGCGCTATTCGACATCCCTCTCTCCTTCAAGCGTCCGTCCCTGCCACATGCATCTCCGGCGAGACGATCAACGTTGCCAAAATTTTCCGGGCCACCGGATAATCCAGGCGATCGATCGCGCGCTCAAGCGCATCAAATTCAGACGTTTTTCCATTCGTCACAAACCTCTGGCGCAAGTCCTGAAGACAGGCTTCGGCCGCAATATTGTTGGTCGCCAGCAGAACATCAAGCCAAGCCAACGAAGCGCCGACAGCCGCTGACTCCGGCATGGCGACCGACTCCCGACCGTGACCAGCATCCCCATCCGCAGGCTGCCCGCCAAAGACCGTCGCCAGCGTTTCCAGCAAGAGCACCGGTTCGATCGGCTTGAACATTTCCGCATCAACCCCGGCGTCCGGAACGTTCAGCGCTGCATCGTCGTCACTGCGACGCTTGAGCAAGACAACTTTCGCCAGCGGATTGCCTGCCGACACCGAACGCAACTCGCGAATGACACCGAGGCAGTCGTATGCTGGCGTCGCGGCATCAATCAGGAACAGATCGAATTCGCCGGCACATCCCGCTTCCGTGCTCCATTCCAAGGCTTCACCCGCTGAAGCAAACGCCTCCACCTGCATCCCCCAGGAACGAAGCAGAAGCGCCAGTGCATCGCGGGAACAAGCGTTATCGTCGATCACAACGACCTTGAGACCGGCGAAATCAGAACCGTTCTGACGCAAGGAATGTGCGTCGGCAGGGCAGCCGAAACGCGCCGTAAAAACGAAGCGACTCCCCTGTCCCAACGCACTTTCAACACCGATCTGGCCTCCCATCGCTTCGGCCAGCATTTTGCAGATCGCCAGTCCCAAGCCCGTTCCGCCATAGCGACGCGTCGTCGACTGATCTGCCTGGCTGAACGCCTGAAAAAGGCTCTGACGCTGCTCAGGTGAAATGCCGATTCCCGTATCGCTGACACAGAACCGCAGGCAAATATTGGAAGTATCGCGCTCGACACTGTCGACTGAAATGCAGATCTCGCCACTTTCCGTAAATTTGATGGCATTGCCGACCAGATTCATCAGCACTTGGCCCAAGCGAAGCGGATCCCCCTCAAGGCTGAGCGGAAGATCCGGATCGAAGCGAAAAATCAGCTCTAGCCCTTTGCTCTCGGCGCTCAGCGCCTGAATCGAAGCGACATTATGAAAGACCTCGCTGAGATCGAAAGCGATGCGTTCGATCTGCAACTTGCCTGCCTCGATCTTCGAAAAATCGAGAACGTTGTTCAAGACGCCAAGCAAGCCGGTCGCCGCGGAATCGACATTGGCGAGATAGTTGCGCTGCTTTGCATCCAGTTCGGTCTTGAGCGCGAGATGCGTCAGTCCGAGAATGGCATTCATCGGCGTCCGGATTTCATGGCTCATGTTGGCGAGAAATTCCGATTTGGCGCGATTGGCGCGGTCCGCTTCGGCAATCGCGCGGGCCAGTTCGACAACGGTTCTTTCAAGTTCCTGATTGTTTGTCTCAAGCTCCAGGTGCGCCTTCTGCAAGGCCCGTTGCGACTCTTCCTTTTCCACCCGCCGGCGCTGAATCAACTGCCAATACATCGCCATCAGAATCAGGATGACCGCCCCGGCACACACTGCCAGCGCAACCAGGCGTGCCCGAGACTCGGTTTCCTCCAGTGACGTATAGATGCCGACTTCCCACTTTGCGCCCTGCAAGGCGGCTCGCCGCACCAGGAAACGGTGTTCCTTCGGCGCACCTTCGGCCTCCGTCTCTATCACGCGCACGATGCGATCGCCGTGGTCGAGTTGGCGTTCCATACTCTGGAGCACGGGAGGCTTGAGACGCGCCCCATATTGCTGCGTCCGCTCGAGTTCTTCCAGCATGTGCTGATCCAGCGCACGCAGCGCCCGATACTTCCAATCCTTGCGCGAACTCAGGAAGGCGATCCCGTTTTCGTCGGTGACGACCATCGTGTCCTGTCCATCGTCCCAACGCGCATCGAGGTCCCCAAGATCGACCTTGACGACAACGACCCCTTGCAAGCCGCCGGATGTCCTCACGCGATGCGAAAGATAGTAGCCCGGCAGCTGGCTGACCGTGCCGACGCCGAAAAAGCGCCCTTTCCCTTGCAGAATCGCATCGTGATAGTAGGGCCGGAAATAGTAATTGTTGCCAAGAAAAGTCACCGTATCGCGCCAGTTGCTGGACGCGATCGTCAGGCCGTTTTCATCGAGAACATAGATGGCCTCGGTGCGAGCGATACGGCTAAGGCCTTCAAGATATACATTGAGCCGGCGTATCCGCGTCGCATCGTCCGTTTTTTCGAGTGCTGCCGCCACTAACGGATGCTCCGCCGTGATTTCCGGCAGATAGTCATATTTGTCCATCGGCGAGAACAAGGCCGCCGAGAATACTTCCAACCGATGAGCGGCAATCTCCTGACGCTCGCGGATCCCCGCCTTGAGGCTGTAGTGGTAAGCAAGGACCCCCGCCACCACCAGCATGGCCAGCACCACCAGCACATCGAGGAAACGTCTTGGCATAGGGGTCGAATCGAACACCGCCCGGAATCGGAACAGGTGAACAATACCCCAAGCCGGAACGAATGGAGGCTCCGGCGAACAGGCGACCGGCTAGCGCGATTCCTTGATGATGCGGTCGGAACCCGGCTGTACCGGACGTGCATTGGGCGGATACAGGCGCTGAAAGATCGCGAGCTGTTCCGACGAAACCGACTGCGTCTGTTTGAGCACCAGCCACAGCACGTCCTCCGTACACGGCGGCATGGTCAGCGATCCCATGAACGCGTAATAGCGCCGATCGGCGGGCAATAGACGCTCCAGATCGAGAAGTTGCGACACCGGCGCCACCTCGCCGCCGCGCTCCAGCGGCAGATTATTCAGAATTGACTGGATTGCCGGATTCTCCGCCCCGCGCTCAAGCAGGATCGAAACGATCGCCTGCTGCCCATCCGCGGCGCGATGCATCAACTGGACTTCCATATCGAAAGAACGGCCGCCCACGGTCGTCTCACCGGGGCGGTGGAAGAGCACTTGCGTCAATGCATAGCTCTTTCCGAGCAATCCGAAGACTCCGCCGTAACTCATGACGAGCAGATTCCTGCCGGCATCGACGACCTTGAATTTCACCGGGTGATAGGAAAACTGGATCGGCTCAAGATCGACGGCAATCCCATCACGGATATCGATCGGCGACTGGCGATGACCAAAAGTGCAGACGGCATACTCGGACCGCAACGCAGCCCAGCGCTCGGGCGCCCCTGCCCCCTCGTACGACCAGGCAACCGTAGGCGCCGGAACACCTTTCTTCTCGCTCCTTGAAGAAGCCCCCCCTTGCCGCTCGGTCAGGCGACCGACTTTGTCGCGGGAGCGCGATGCGTCCTTCTTGACTTCCTTGTCGATCATCATCTGATTGACCTGGCGCAACTCCGACGCCGCTTCGTTCACCCGATCGACGGTCTGGCTCAGACTCACCGGCCGGACACCGGCAGACGCCTCAGGACGGCATGCCTCACGGAACAGACGGTCGTCCGGCGTCCCCGAGCGCACCGGCATATTGTCCGGCATGCGCACTTCTTCCTGGCGCACCAATTCACCGTTTTCCTTGATGTACGAACGTTTCAGCGTCGCATACGTCCGCTCGCCACAATCAAAACGGTTGGAAATCTCGATGACGCGATACAAAGACGAAGTCCTAGGATCGATGATCGACTTGTCGAGCACGATCCGGCCGCGCACCCGGACCTCCCCGCCCTCGCCGGTTGCGATGCTGTCCCGTTCGATTTCGACCCGCTTGCCTTGCTCGGTCGCCACCAACTGCCATGCCGCCTGCGCACTCGGCGACACGGCCAGCGCAGGCAGGACGGCCAAGGCCGCTGCAATAATGATTTTTCGCCCCATCTGCGTATTCACGGACCCGCGCGCCATTTCTTTAGCGTAATTCGACATCGGAGGGAACCGAACGCCCCCGACTTGCGTCAAAAAAAGGCGAATCTTGCCATCGGACGCCAATTCCAGTACCTTGGTCGGTCTCGCCTGGGGTGCTCTGTCACAGCAGACAGGGCTGAGATAATACCCTTTGAACCTGTACGGGTAATGCCGTCGTAGGGAAACGTAATGAACGCAACATTCTCGCCATTCTCCTCTTTCGTTGAGACGTCTGCCGCCTCGACGCAAGGCGCCATACCCAATGTCGTCTCGATCGCTGGCATCGACCCATCCGGCGGCGCCGGACTTCTGGCAGACCTGAAGACGTTCTCCGCGCTCGGCGCTTACGGCTGCGGCATCGTCGCCGCGCTCACCGCGCAAAACACCCGCGCCGTCACCGCCGTCCACCTGCCGCCGGAAGCTTTCATTCGGCAACAGATCGACACGCTGTTCGACGATGTGGCCATCGCCAGCGTCAAGATCGGCATGCTCGGCAATGCCGGCGTCGTCCGCACCGTCGCTGAAGGCCTCGAAAATCGGAAACCGCCTTACCTCGTCCTCGACCCGGTGATGATCGCCAAGAGCGGCGATGCCTTGCTGGCCGACTCGGCCATCACCATGCTGCGCGAAGCGCTGTTCCCGCTCGCCACCATGATCACACCCAACCTTCCGGAAGCTGGCGTGCTGTTGCGACAAACCACCCCGGAATCGGTGCGCGACATGCGCCGCGCTGCCGAAAAGCTGCGCGACATCCTTCCGCATGCCGGCCAGCGCTGGGTATTGCTCAAAGGCGGCCACTTGCCGGGTGGCGAACTCGTCGATCTGCTCTTTGACGGCGACACAA
Source organism: Propionivibrio dicarboxylicus (assembly GCF_900099695.1). Lineage (GTDB taxonomy): Bacteria > Pseudomonadota > Gammaproteobacteria > Burkholderiales > Rhodocyclaceae > Propionivibrio > Propionivibrio dicarboxylicus. The sequence goes on from NZ_FNCY01000001.1 coordinate 246,224, forward strand.
TGATCGAACTGCCCGGTCGCCGCATCGACACGAAAAACACGCATGGCACCGGTTGCACCTATTCGTCCGCCATTGCCGCCTTACTGCCGCAGCGCCCCGACGTTCCCTCGGCGGTACGCGACGCGCATGCCTGGCTGGCGCGTGCCATCGCACACTCGGGGCAGCTCAATGTCGCCTCATCGCCCATGGGCCACGGCCCAGTTCACCACTTTCATGCGCTCTGGCCCTCGGCCTGAAGCCTTGTTGCCCACGGCTACCGCCGTTTATTTCACAGGAAGCTCGCATCATGAACGCCAACGAGAAATTCATTGCCGCCACCGCTCACGTCGACGAAGCGGCCATTCAACCGCTGCCGAATTCACGGAAAATCTACGTCGAGGGCAGCCGGCCGGACATCCGCGTGCCGATGCGCGAAATTTCTCAGGACGACACCCCGACAGCCTTCGGCGGCGAAAAAAATCCGCCGATCTTCGTCTATGACTGCTCCGGCCCCTACGGCGATCCGCAACAAAAAATCGACATCCGTCAAGGCCTGCCGGCGCTGCGTGCCGGCTGGATCGCCGAACGCGGCGATACCGAACGGCTCGACGACCTGAGCTCGGAATTCGGTCGCCTGCGTGCCGCCGACACTTCGCTCGACGAACTCCGTTTCCCCGGTTTGCACAGAACGCCGCTGCGCGCCAAGCCCGGCCGCAACGTCACCCAGATGTACTACGCACGGCAAGGCATCATCACGCCGGAGATGGAGTTCATCGCCATCCGCGAAAACAACAACCGCCGCGCCTATATCGAATCGCTCCAGAGTGCCGGCCCGCAAGGCAAGAAACTGGCGGCCCTGATGACCCGACAGCATGCCGGTCAGCATTTCGGCGCCAGCATTCCGGAGGAAATCACCCCGGAATTCGTGCGCAGCGAAGTCGCCCGCGGTCGCGCCGTCATCCCCGCCAACATCAATCACCCGGAAGCCGAACCGATGATCATCGGTCGTAACTTCCTGACCAAGATCAACGCCAATATCGGCAACTCGGCGCTCGGTTCAAGCATCCAGGAAGAAGTCGAGAAAATGACCTGGTCGATCCGCTGGGGCGGCGACACGGTCATGGACCTGTCGACCGGCAAGAACATCCATGAAACGCGCGAATGGATCATCCGCAACTCCCCTGTGCCGATCGGTACTGTGCCGATTTACCAGGCACTGGAAAAGGTTAACGGCAAAGCCGAAGAACTCACCTGGGAAATTTTCCGTGACACGCTGATCGAACAGGCCGAACAAGGCGTCGACTATTTCACCATTCATGCTGGTGTCCTGTTGCGCTACGTGCCGATGACAGCGAGCCGCATGACCGGCATCGTTTCGCGCGGTGGCTCCATCATGGCCAAGTGGTGCCTGGCGCATCACAAGGAAAGTTTCCTTTACACCCACTTCGAAGAAATGTGCGACATCATGAAAGCCTATGACGTCGGCTTTTCTCTTGGCGACGGATTGCGACCGGGCTCGATCTACGACGCCAACGACGAAGCACAGATCAGCGAACTCAAGACGCTGGGAGAACTTACCGACATCGCCTGGAAGAACGACTGCCAGGTCTTCATCGAAGGACCGGGCCATGTGCCGATGCACATGATCAAGGAAAACATGGACCTCCAGCTTGAGTACTGCAAGGAAGCGCCGTTCTACACCCTTGGCCCGCTGACGACCGACATTGCACCGGGATACGATCACATCACTAGCGGCATCGGCGCCGCGATGATCGGCTGGTACGGCACCGCCATGCTCTGTTACGTCACACCGAAGGAACACCTCGGCCTGCCAAACAAGGACGATGTCAAGGAAGGCATCATCACCTACAAGCTCGCCGCCCACGCTGCCGATCTTGCCAAGGGCCATCCCGGCGCGCAAATCCGCGACAATGCGATGAGCAAGGCACGCTTCGAATTTCGTTGGGATGATCAGTTCAACATCGGTCTCGATCCCGACCGGGCGAGAAGCTTCCACGACGAGACCTTGCCGAAGGAATCGGCCAAGGTCGCGCACTTCTGCTCGATGTGCGGCCCACACTTCTGCTCGATGAAGATCACGCAGGACGTCCGCGATTTCGCGGCACAACAAGGGTTCGACGAGCAAGTCGCACTGGAGAAGGGAATGGAAACGAAAGCGATGGAATTCGTGAAAGCCGGCGCTGAGGTTTATCGCAAGGTCTGACAACACCGGTCTCGAAGACGCACAAAGAGCTGCCAGCATTCTGCTCGCAGCTCTTTGTGTTTTCGGCGGCGCTGAAGAAACGACAGCGCCTGTCCGCACTCACACCTGAAAGCGTGCCGCCGAATTTCTCAATTCATTGGCCAATTGCTCCAGCATCCTGACATTGCTGTTGGCTTGCTCGACAGACTTCGCTGATGCTTCGATCATGCTCGATATCTGCTCGACATTGCGCGCAACCGTCGCGCTCGCCTGACTCTGCTCGCTGGTTGCGGCGGCAACTTCGCTGACGTTGCCTTTGGCTACCTGAGTCGCATCACTGATCTTGCGAAGCGCCGACCCGGTCTTGCCCACAATTTCGACGCCCAGCAACACCTGGGGACCTACGGCCCGCATGCCATCGACAACATTCGCGGTGTCTTTGTGGATCCCTTCGATCATGCCGGTAATCTGATCCGTCGCCAGACTGGTTCGCTCTGCCAACTTGCGGACCTCGTCGGCAACGACAGCGAACCCTCTCCCCTGTTCTCCGGCTCGCGCCGCCTCAATCGCTGCATTGAGCGCCAGCAGATTCGTCTGGTCCGCGATTTCCTTGATGACTCGTGCGATTCCGCCAATCTCATAGGAGCGCTCGACCAAGCTGCCGATCATTCCCGACGCATCTTCAACCTGCTTCGCTGCACGCTGAAATTCCTGACTGGCACTGTTGACAAGCGACTCGCCGTCCAGCGCCAACTGGTTCGCATTGACGGCGTTGGTTTCCGTTTCCTTTGCACTCTGCGAGATATGGTTCACGCTGACTGCAATCTCCTCGATCGCGATTGCCGTTGCCGTGATCGCATCGAGCGATTGGAGCGAAGCCGCATTGATCTGGCCCATCTGAAGCGTCAGGCTGTCTGACGCATTTCCGACCCGATCAGCATTCTGCTTGATCGCCAGAATGATGTCGTGGAGACTCTTCTGCATCAACTCTATGGATTCCATCAGACTTCCCGCCGACCGGCTGTATTCGATCCGTTGCGACAAGTCCCCAGCGGCAATCGCCCGCGCCATCTCTGCCGCATATTCGGGCTCGCCGCCCAGCGCGCCATAGATCCGTTTTGCCATCAGCAATGCCGACACGACAACCACGACGAAGACCGCAAACCCGATCAGACCGAGGTAGATCGCATTTTTGCGATACGCCGCATCAATATCATCGATAAAGAGGCCGTAGCCAATCATCCATTCCCATGACGGAATTTTTGTCACCCCGTTGAGTTTCGGCACCGGTTCGGTCGTTCCTGCTTTCGCTGTCATGATTTCGACCAAAGCCGGGTCTGCGTTCTTGAGTCCGTCCAAATACACCTGCAAAGTTGTGCGCCCATCCGGAACTTTGGCGCCCACATCGACTTTTCCGACTCTTTTCGGATCTGGATGAACCAGAAGCGTCCCGACAAAATCACGAATGAATACATAGTCATTGCCGTCTCGCAGCGCTAATGCCGCCTCCTTGGCACGCGCTTGCGCCTCCTCCCGCGACAGGGTCCCCTTTTTTTCCATCGCGACGAAATAATCCACCTGCTTGCCGGCGAGATTGAGTGTCTGCATGATTTGCGCGCGACGATCCTCGAGCATCGTCATGCGCAAGACTTGCAGCGCCACGAGGACGAGGATGACAGTCCCCAGGGCGGCTAGCCCGACGACAAGGCCAAGACGGGTAGAGAGTTTCATGACCACCTCGGAAAGCTATAGTTTTCAGACATCTCTCGCGGGGCTGCAAGAGACCGTTCGTTGCAGACCATCCAGTCGGTTGGAGAGATGAGGCGTGATGCAGACCCGAACCGGTACTCCCTGAACGGCGTAGGGAATTGATTCTGGTTTCTCGTGTCAACCTCCGCCGAGGAACTATTCCTCACTTTTTCAGGAGAATTTTCATGAGCGACCCCAACGGCCCCAGCCCGGAATTCGACAGCCTTGCCCCATCCATCTCCTTTACCCGGCGCAGCTTCATCGTTTCGGCGCTCGGCGCGGGGTTCGCGCTCTCGGTTCAGCCCATCATGGCGCAAACGCTTATCACTACCGATACCGATGGATTGACCTGCAGCGAGATCAAGATTCCTGTGGCCGATGGCGCCTTGCCGGCCTATTTTGCCCGGCCCAACGCCGGCAAGAAATTTCCGACCATTCTGGTGATTCAGGAAATATTCGGCGTTCATGAGCACATCAAGGATGTCTGCCGTCGCCTGGCCAAACAAGGCTACCTGGCGATCGCACCCGAACTTTATGCGCGACAGGGCGATCCGCGCCAATACACCAACATTCAGGAACTCATGAACCAAGTCGTCAGCAAGATCCCGGACGCCCAGGTCATGAGCGATCTGGATGCCTGCACAGCCTGGGCCAAGGGCAATGGCGGCGACGAAACACGCCTCGGCATCACCGGCTTCTGCTGGGGAGGGCGCATTACCTGGCTTTATTCCGCGCACAATCCTCAAGTCCGTGCGGGCGTTGCCTGGTACGGACGCATCGTCGGAGACAAGAACGCCTTGACCCCGCGACACCCGATCGACGTCGGCGCCGCCCTTCACGGTCCGGTACTCGGACTTTATGGCGGACAGGATCAAGGCATTCCGCTCGATACCGTCGCAGCCATGCGCGGCGTACTCGCCAGCGGAACCACCGCCAGCAAGGAATCTGCAATTGTCATATATGACGACGCGCCTCATGCCTTCCATGCCGACTATCGCCCAAGCTACCGCAAGGAAGCTGCGGAGGATGGCTGGAAGCGGTTACTGGCGTGGTTCAAGGCCAACGGAATCTGAGATCGTTGCCGGAACAAGACACTCACGCGGATCGCGGTTCGCTTATACTGGTGCCATGCAGAACCGACGTCACTGGATTCTACTGGCAACATTGATCGTCGCCGCGTGCGGCAGCGTCCCTCCCGTTGTCGAGCGCCCGGCCAGCCGGCCGACGGCACCAGAACGGCGACCGAGCACGAAGAGCAACGAGGTCGTGATGTTCGCGCTCGGTCTGATCGATACGGGCTACCGCTTCGGTGGCAAGAACCCCGAAGCGGGTCTCGACTGCAGCGGCATGGTGTCCTATATTTTCAACCAGGCGACGGGGCTGAAAGTGACCGGCAACGCCGCTGAAATCGCGCGCAAGGGTCTGCCCATAGAAAAGAGCCGCCTGCAGCCCGGCGATCTCGTCTTTTTCAACACCCGCAACGCCCCGTTCTCGCACGTCGGCGTCTATATCGGCGATGACCGATTTGTTCACGCGCCCTCAAGCACCGGACGGGTGCGCATCGACCGCTTGAGTGCCGGATACTTCGCTGCACGCTTCGAAGCGGCGCGCAGCTACTTCGACTGAAACAGGACGCGGCTTATCTTGCGTCGTTGTACACGGTCGCCCTGGAAACCCCCAGGTACTGCGCAACCGTTTCCATCGACTTCCGGATATTGAGGAAGCCCGCACTCTTCAGTTCGCGGACCAACGCCCGCCGCTGTGCCGACTTGAGTGCGCGCGGGGTAGTCGCATGCAAGGCGGCAAACTGATCGATTCTCGCGCAGATCGTTTCCGACCCGCCCCCCACCGGCTGTATCCGGATGGGATCGATACGCACTTGCCCGGCTGCGCTTGTTCCTGGCCGGATAGACTCGCTGATATTGAGCAAGGCGCCAATCATGCCGAACTGTTCGAGCACATTCTGCAATCCGCGGAAGAGCGACAAATCGACATTCAGACACAGGGCTGCGATATAACGCCCACGCGAATCCTTGATGCCGATCGACGTACTCTTGATCTGCCGACCGTCCGGCAATTGATTGGCATAGTTAGAGACGATCTGGGGAAACTCTGAATCGGTGACGCGGGCCATGCCCAACTCCGTCGCGGGCGACCCGACGTCACGCCCCGACAAATTGTTGTAGATCGCAAGGATTGCATGATCCGGATGCAGCAAATCGTGCACAACGACCTCGCAAAAAGGCGCAAACGTTTCCCCCAGTCCTTGAGCAATCTGGTTAACTTGCTCAAGCAAAAGCGCTTGTTCTTTATTAGCCTCTTTCGTTGTTTTTTTCATCGTGACCATCCCCGAAGAATTCAGATACACGGTCAATATAGCACCCTCAACCCGTTTTTTACGTCTTTCAGAGACGCATCATAGCCAAGGATCGATTCCGTTGGAATAGTGGTACACAAAATAAAATAGGGCGCCACAAGGGCGCCCAAAGAGAGTTGCAGCACAGAGGAGTCAGAACTTGTACGCCGATTCACCGTGCGAGGTGACGTCGAGACCTTCGCGCTCTTCTTCTTCGGGAACGCGCAGGCCGATGAACATATCCACCAATTTGAAGGCAACGACGGAAACAATGCCGGACCAGACGATCGCCGTGCCGACACCCCACAACTGACTGATCACCTGCGCAACCATGTCGTATTCGCCGACAGCGTTGGCAACGTAGTCATACACGCCGGTACCGCCGAGAGAAGGCGCGCAGAAGACGCCAGTGAGGATCGAACCAAGGATGCCGCCGACGCCATGCACACCGAATACGTCGAGCGAATCGTCGGCACCGAGCAGTCGCTTGAGACCATTGACACCCCAGAGGCAGACGACCCCGGCCAGCAGACCGATGACGATGGCACCAACGACGCCGACGAAACCGGCAGCAGGCGTAATCGCAACCAATCCGGCTACGGCACCGGAAGCAGCACCCAGCATCGAGGGTTTGCCCTTGAGCATCCATTCAGCCAGCATCCAGGACATTGCCGCCGCCGCCGTTGCCACCCAGGTATTGACCATCGCCAGCGCCGCGCCGCCCGAAGCTTCGAGCGCCGAACCGGCGTTGAAACCGAACCAGCCGAACCAGAGCAGCGATGCACCGATCATCGTGAAGGTCAGGCCATGCGGCGCCATCGACTCACGTCCATAACCAATCCGCTTGCCCATCAGGTAGGCACCGACCAGACCGGCGACTGCGGCATTGATGTGCACCACCGTACCGCCAGCAAAATCGAGCGCGCCTTTCTGGAAGAGGAAGCCGGCCGTTTTGCCCGCCGCTTCGCCGGCTGCCGCGTCGATGTAGGCATCAGGACCCGCCCAGTACCAGACCATATGCGCCATCGGCAAGTACGAGAAGGTGAACCACAGCACCATGAACACCAACACGGCAGAGAATTTCGCGCGTTCAGCGAAGGCACCGACGATCAGACCGCAGGTAATTGCCGCGAAAGCGCCCTGGAAGACGACATAGGCCAACTCGGAAATACCGACGCCCTTGGTGAAGGTCGCCGCGATCGAATCGACGGTGACACCTTTCAGGAAGAGCTTGTCGAGTGTACCGAGGAAACTTCCGCCTTCGGTAAAGGATAGCGAATAACCGTACACCACCCAGAGGACGCTGATCAGCGAGAAGGTGACGAACACCTGCATCAATACCGAGAGCATGTTCTTCGAACGGACGAGGCCACCGTAGAACAGGGCCAGGCCCGGAATCGACATCAGGATGACAAGCGCCGCACTGACCAGCACCCAGGCGTTGTCGCCCTTATTGACGGTGGGCGCCGGGGCAGCCGCAGCGGCCGCGGGGGCGGCTGCAGTCGCCGTGACGACAGCGGAGGCGGCCGGCGCCGCCGTGTCCGCCGCGAATGCGGACGTGAAGAGTCCCAGCGCGCTGACAAAAGCCAGCACGGCAAGTAGTTTTTTCATGATTTACTCCTTGGATTTACATAGGCTTACAGCGCGGCTTCACCGGTTTCGCCGGTACGGATGCGGACAACCTGCTCAAGATCGAAGACGAAGATCTTGCCGTCGCCGATCTTGCCGGTATTCGCCGATTTCTCGATCGCCTCGATCGCCTGATCGAGAATCGCGTCATCGATCGCCGCCTCGACCTTCACCTTGGGCAGAAAATCGACGACGTACTCGGCGCCGCGGTACAACTCGGTGTGCCCTTTCTGGCGGCCAAAGCCCTTGACTTCGGTAACGGTAATCCCGTTTACGCCGACCACTGACAGCGCCTCCCGGACTTCATCAAGCTTGAACGGCTTGATGATGGCTGTAATCATTTTCACGATGAATTCTCCTATTGCCGACGTTAGAAGGTCCGGCTGACGGACAGCAGAGCAGTCCCGCGACCGGCGTCCTTGGTCTTGGCCGTATTCGTGCCGAGCGTTCCGGCGTTATCGGTATTCATGCTGCTGAAGCAGTAGAACTGATAACCGGTGGCGCCCGAACACTTGCCATTGGCATTGGTATCGAGGTACGACAGGCCGACGACCCAGCCGCTCAAATCCTTGGTCACACCGACTTTCCAATCGCTGTAGCTGCCCTTGTAGCTATTCTTCAGATTCAGATGACCGAAGTGGCCGACCAGACCCCATCCATCACCAAGATCATAGTTGGCGGTGAAATCCAGATAGCCAGACCCGCGCGTTGTCTTGCCGGTCGAGGCTCCGGTGCTGTCCCAGCCGCGCAAGGAGAAATAGTCATCCACCGCGTAGTTGTACTTCAGCGACAGGAACTTCCACGTCGCACCGATATAGACTTCCTTGTTCGTCACCGCTCCCGAATGGGCGCCGGTACCGAGAACCTTCGCTTCGGAACCGGGGTAGTAGTACAGAATCGCGCCCAGATCGAGGCCCAGATCGCCAACGTTGGCTTTGTAACCACCATAGAAATCCATCTCAAGATTTCCATCCGGAAAGCCCGCCCCCGAACTGACGTTCGAGTTCCAGTTGCCGACATAGAAACCGCTTGGATGGGCGTAATCAACCCCCCCTTGCAAGGCGGGCTTGCCATAGGTCTGGTCGATGCCGCGGAAGCGGTAGCTGGAGAACAGGCCGAGGTTGCCGGTCAGCGGCGAGGGCGCGGCTTCCGGGGCTGCCGCTGTTTGAGCGAGCGCAGGAACCGAGAATGCCGAAGCCAGGAGGGTTGCGAGCAGGACCTTTTTCATGAATGACTCCTTGAATGGTGTTGAACAAACAAACGCGAGACAAGGACGTATTAGCACATGGCGTGCCATATAAAAAATCACTTATGAATTATATGCTTACAACACCATACAGAAAACTGTCGCAATGAATTGCACAGCGCTGGCGCAATTTCATCCAGAGTTTGCACCAAGGCAGTGCCGGCGAGCACCCCATTCCGCTGTGCTAGACTTGCATAAAAATCCAGACACCGAGGCCACCATGCTCGACCCAAAAATTTTTGAGGAACTCAGCGCCAAACTGAGCACCATCGCCGCAGCCACACCCGCCGCCGATATCGAGAAAAATGTCCGGGCGCTGCTCTCCGGCTTCTTTTCCCGACTGGACCTCGTCACCCGCGAGGAATTCGACATCCAGGCCCAGGTGCTGCAACGCACGCGCGAAAAATTGAGCGCGCTTGAAGAGCGCGTCGCCCGGATGGAAAACACAACGCCGCCGGACGCTAACGCGTCGCGCTAAGCCTTCCTCCGGTCATTTTCAGCGTCCCGACTCGGGCTCGGTGACGAATCCAATGCGCGTCACGCCGCGTCGCGCCGCTTCCGACATCAGCTGCGCCACATGCTCGTAAGGAACCGTGCGCGCGATCCTGAGTTGCACTTCGGTTTGTGATTCGGCGGCCGCCACGCTCTCCAGGCGTTGTGCCAGTTGTGCCGAATCCACCGGGACGCCGTTCCAGAAGAGGCGGCGCTCGCCGTCCATCGTCAGTTGTACCGGCGTATTCCGCTGCTGATTCGGTGTTGACGACGCTTTCGGCAGATCGACCTTGACCGCGTGCGTGAGCAAGGGCGCGGTCACCATGAAGATGATCAGCAACACCAGCATCACGTCGATCAGCGGCACCATGTTGATCTCAGCCAAGGGCTCGTCGTCGCCACTATTTTCGAGGCTACCAAAGGCCATTCCGACCCCCTCTCAATGGCTCGACGACATCAGCACACCCGACCCCGGCGTCTGTGTCCTGGCCATGGCAATGACATTTTCGCTGGTCGCCCGGGCGTCGTTCCGCATCGGTGATGTCTTGACGCCCGTCGCCAGGAAAGCAAAGACGTCATAAGCGAAGGCGTTGAGTTGCGCGAGAATATTACGGTTCGCCCGGGCGAAAGCGTTGTAGGCGACCGCCGCGGGGATGGCGACAGCCAGGCCGATCGCCGTCATGATCAGCGCTTCGCCGACCGGCCCCGCAACTTTGTCGAGCGTCCCCTGGCCAGATGCGCCGATGGCGAGCAACGCGTGATAGATCCCCCAGACAGTGCCGAACAGGCCGACGAAGGGCGTCGCCGATGCGACCGTCGCCAGAAAGGTCTGACCGAACTCCAGGCGCTGCCGGTCTTCGTCGATCGCCCGCTTGAGCGCGCGCGTGAGCAGGTCGTCGGCCGAACCGGCATTGATCAGCGCCGATGCTTCACCACGCCCTGGCATGCCACGACGATGGCATTGTTCGATGGCCGTGAATCCGTGATGCACGAGATGCGCAAAAGGTTCGTTTGCGCCGCGTTCGCGCAAGCGCGCTGCGACTGCCTCAAGATTGGGCGCATCCCAGAAGACGGCGAGAAAATCCCGGCTGCGGCGCGTCATCCGGCGTGTCACGAAGCCTTTCACCACGATCAGGTACCAGGTGCCGATTGATGCGAACAGCATCATACAGAGCACCGCCCTGGCAATGCCATCGGAATTATTGAGAAAGTGGAGAAACCCCAACGAACTGTCGTTCATGCCAACCTCTATTGTTTCAAGTTGAAAATAATCGGAACCAGTACCCAGGCCTCGACGGCCGTTTCGCCGCGCCGGGCGGCAACGAAGCGCCAGCGCTGTACGGCATCCACCGCGGCCCGGTCGAGCCGCGACGATCCGCTACTCGTTCGCATGTCGATCTGAACCGGCCGACCGCCGGCATCGACGCGAACGTGGAGCATGACCTTGCCCTCTTCGCCGAGACGGCGTGCGGCCGCGGGGTAAGCCGGCGCCGGATTCTGCAGATAGTCGGCGTCATAGCGCGGCAGGCTTTCGGCAACCGCCGGCGCGGCCACTGCTGCTGCGGCAGCAGGCGCGGGCGCCGCGGCCGGGGCATTCGTCGACGCAGCTGCGGGCGATATCGGCGCCGTCGTATTTGCCGGTGTCGGCGTTGGCGCCGACTGAACGGGCTGCGGCGTTTTGTGACGACGTTCGACGACAGTCGGCTTCGCCGCCGCTCGCGTCGGCATCGTCGGCGTCGGCGTTTGCACCAGATGCACCATGAGGGACGCCGGCACCGGTGTTGGACGGGGCGCGGGCGTGGCGACGAGTCCGAGCAGTAACGCGACGTGAGCAAGCGCGACAACACCAAGACCTTTGGCGGAAAATGAATACGACATAGCGTCGCGCTGCCCGTTCGTCTTGCTCACGCCGTTCTCCTGCCTTGCGAACGGCGTCGCCCGTCCCGCTTCTTCCACCACAAATAGATGCCGGTCAGCGACAGCATGGCGACCACCAGACCCATCATCGACACGGCGATACGCCCGGGCAAACCGAGAATGCGACCGGAATGAAGCGGAAATTGCGCCTGCATGAAACGGTCGGCCAGCGTGCCGTGCCAAGGCAAGCGTTCGCCAATCAGTGCACCATTCCCCGCGTCGACAAACAGCTGTGCCGGACCGACGCCAGCGCTGCCGTGGCCTTCGCCGGGATGGAAAAACTGCACGCTGAACACATCATGGCGTGATGAATAGAACGCCCCTCCAGGCGGCTCGTGCCAACCGCGCCGACGCGCGTCGGCCTGCGCCGCGGCGATTGCCTCGGCAAATCCGATGCGCGGCTCGAACGGGCTGCCAGGACTCGCCTCGGCGCGCGTTTCATACGGCGTCGGCGTCACCTCGCTCACCGTCGACATGAGCGGATAGAACACTTCCCGGTAGAGATTCAGCGAAAACGCGGTAAAGGCGAGCACCAGCAACACACCCCAGGTCCACAACCCAAACGCGCGGTGGATATCGTAATTGAACCGATACGGCGCGCTACCGCGACGTATCTGCCAGGCCACCGACCAGCGTCGCCACCAAGCGCGAACCGGTTGTGTCGCTTTCTTGGCCAAGGGCGCCGGAAAGGTCAGAAGCAGCGCCGTCAGGCAATCGAACAACCACAACAGCGCCACCCCGCCGAGCAACCATATTCCCCACCGATCGTTGCCGGCGATTTCTGGCACATGCAGGCTGAAATGCAACTTGTAGAGAAAAGACACCGCGGTTTCCCGGGTAATCGGCCAGACGGCACCCCACTCCCGCCGACCGAGTTCCGCGCCGCTGACGGGATCGACGAAGACCTGGTTGTAGTTGACGGCAAATGCGGTTCCGGTCGCCCGGTCGATACGCGGCTCGACACCGAACGCCAGGGCCGCGCCGGGTTCCCGCGACAGCGGTACATAGGTGACCCGGACGCGAGGATCGCGCGCCTCAATCGCCGCCGCCAAAGCGAGCGAAGGAATCTCCGGCCCACGCGTCACCGCCGACAGAAGCCGCGGATTGAGCCAGGCGTCGAGTTCGTGATCCCACGATATCAACGCACCCGTCAGCCCGGTCACCACAAGAAAGGGCGCGATCGCCAGGCCGACATAGCGGTGCAGGCGAACGAGCCAGGGACGTATCAACATTTTTCGCCCAGAAATTCTGCGCCATCGATCGAATGCCGACGTATCGGCACCGATCGAAGCGCTCGGACTCACAAATCGACGGTCGCGGACAACACGAAGGTGCGCGGCGCCCCAAGAACGAGGTAATTGGCCCCCGGATAACCACCGACCGAAGCCCAATAGCTGCGATTCGTGACGTTATCGACGCGCAGACGCACGGTCACGGCTTGTCCGGCGACCTGCGTCACGTAACGTGCGCCGACGTCATAGCGCGACCACGAAGGCAAAGTCAGCGTATTGGCGGCATCGGCATATTGCGCCGACGTATGCAGGACGCGCCCGGTCAGCGTCAGGCCACGGACAGCGGACAGATCCCACTCGCCGCCAAGGTTGACCTGGCGACGTGGAGCACCGATGACCTCTTTGCCGTCAAGTGTGCCGCCTTCGGTTTTCGTCTGCCTGGCGTCCAGCGTCGTCACACCGCCGAGCAAGCGGGTACCACGCACCGGTTCGCCGAACAGACTGAGTTCCAGTCCGCGATTACGCTGCTCGCCGGCCTCGGTGAAGGTCTGGTTGACGACGAAGGCGCTCGGCTTGGTCGTCTGAAAAGCATTCAGCGAACCGCCGAACCGGCCGCCGTCATACTTGATGCCGATCTCCTTCTGCTTCGACACGTAGGGCGCCAGCGCCTGACCGGCGTTGGTGACCGCCTGCCCGCCGCTAGTCGCCGGCGCAACATCGCCCTTGGCCAACCCTTCTATGTAGTTGCCATACACCGAGACACGCGGGGCCACCTTGACGACCAGGCCAGCCATCGGACTCACATGACTCTTCTTGTACGCCGACTCCTGCGCCCCGGTACCGTAGTTGTAGCCCTTGCTCTCGATCGTCTGATGACGCGCACCGAGCGTCAGGAACGCCCGGTCGGCCGCGAAGGACAGCGTATCGGCAAGCGCCACGCTCGACAGGCGGGTCTCCTCGGTCGTCTTGGGCGAACTCAAGACACCGCCGGTGTAATAGTCGGCCGCGGGCGCGGCGACGCTCGTCGGGCTATAGAGATTGCCGGAAAACCCCGAAAAATTCGAAAATGCGTAGGCGTTGCGCGAATCCAGCGAATACGCCGAGGCGACCGCGCTGAGCTTGTGCTTGACCGGCCCCGACTCCATGCTCGTGCGTACGCCGATTTCCCCCGTATGCACGGTGTCTTCGCGCACATTGTCGAAGCGATAAGTCGTCGTCTTGCCGTCGGCAGTCGCGGTCGGATTGGCCAACACGTTCGCCTCCTTGCCAACGCGCATGCCGCCGGCCGCCCACACGGTCACCCGGTCGTTTACATCGACCTCGCCGCGCACGGTCCCGAACGTCTGCTTTTCGTCGGAATAGGTCCAGGGCTGCGCATAGTTTTTCGTCGCATCGGGGGCCGACGGGATACCGCCGCTCGGCGTCACGCTGGGGCGCGGCTGATCAAGATGGTGGTCCTGATAACCGACATCCGCCGAAAGACGCCAGTCGGTACTACGATAGTCGAGTCCGAGCGAGAACAGGCTGAGTTCGCGCTTCTCGCCGCTGACCGCGGTACCGCCTTCGCGCCGGACGGCGTTGAGGCGGACACCGGTACTGTCGTCCAGACCACCACGACGCGCCAGATCGGCAGCCAGATAGCGCTGCCCCCCGCTTTCGATTCCCGTCGTGAACTGCGTGAGAGGCTCGTTGGGCGCACGTTTAGGCACCAGGTTGATGGCGCCACCGATGCCGCTACCCCCCGGCGCGGCGCCATTCAGGAAGGCATTGGCGCCGCGGAATATCTCGACCCGCTCGAGCAGTTCGGCGGCAACGTACTGGCGGGGCAGCAATCCGTACAAGCCGTTGTAGGCCATATCATCCGAATACACCGGGAAGCCGCGCACCACATACAGTTCCTGGAAATTGCCGAAACCGCGCGCACTACGCACGGCCGGATCGTTCTGGACGACGTCCGCGACGCTGCGCGCCTGCTGGTTCTGGATGAATTCCTGCGTATAGGCCGTGCTGACGAACGGCGTTTCCATGATGTCCTGATTACCGAGGAGACCGATTCGCGCCCCTCGCGCCACCTGTCCGCCGGCATACTCCGGCGCCAAACCTGCCGCCGAAGCATCGGCACTGGCATTGACCACCACCGGTGCCAACTCCGCCGCCGTCGAATCAACGCCCTGCGCACTCGCCGTGCACGCCCACAACACCCCGGTCAACAACGAGGCCGATCGATATTGATGCTTCAAAGAATGCTCCCTCAATCCGAAATTCGAAAAACAATTGAACGCCGCGCTTACCGGGCCTCTTCGATCGAGACTCCTTGGCAAACGAGAATTATTCTCATTTTAATCCATGCAAAACACGCTCGTCAATGAGAATAATTGTCATTTGCATACAGGATAACAGAGCGCGTCCAAACGAATACGCCCCGTTTTTTGCCAATTTTTTGTCAAAGTATGTGCAAAAGTGCCATTCCAAACGGTCACTTCGCGACTAGGCTGAGCGGCCCTGACGAGACGCGGCATCGATCGAGGCGGCGCGCTTTCGGACGCTTCTGAACGCGCACCTCGGAACACCACGCCACCGGGGTTCCAATCAATGATTGCCTAGTCTGGAGGCGCCACCATGTCGCTCGCCATTGTTCATAGTCGCGGACTCGACGGTCTCTCCGCGCCCGAAGTCGCCGTCGAAGTTCACCTGGCCAACGGGTTACCAAGCGTCACCGTCGTCGGACTGCCCGACACCGAAGTCAAGGAAGCCCGCGACCGCGTGCGCGCGGCACTGCTGAATTCGGGCTTCGACTTCCCGGCGAAACGGATCACCATCAATCTGGCCCCCGCCGACCTGCCCAAGGAATCCGGCCGCTTCGACCTGCCGATCGCGCTCGGGATTCTCGGCGCTTCCGGTCAGATTCCCGTGACGGCCCTTGACGACTACGAGTTCGCCGGAGAACTCTCGCTGTCCGGCGTGCTGCATCCCATCCGGGGCGCCTTGGCGATGGTGCTCGCCGCCGGCAAGACCGGCCGCCGTTTCATCCTGCCGGCCGAAAGCGCACAGGAAGCCGCGCCGGCCGCCGATGCACCGCTGTTCGCTGCCGGCTCGCTGCTCGACATTTGCGCGCACCTGTGCAAAAGGCAGGAACTGCCGCAGTGCGCCGCCTCCCCGCTTGACGACAACACGGCGACAGACGATATCGACCTTGCCGATGTGCGAGGGCAGAGCCTGGCCAAGCGCGCACTCGAAATAGCCGCCGGCGGCGGGCATTCGCTGCTGTTCTCCGGACCGCCGGGTAGCGGGAAGTCGATGCTTGCCGCGCGACTCCCCGGACTGTTGCCGCCGCTGACTCCCCGGGCAGCGCTCGAATCGGCGGCAATTCTTTCGCTGTGCGGCCTTTTCCGACCGGAACGATTTTCGCAACCGACCTTTCGTTCACCACACCACTCAGCATCGGCCGTCGCTCTGGTCGGCGGCGGCAGCGTTCCGCGTCCCGGCGAAATCTCGCTCGCCCATGAAGGTGTCCTTTTTCTGGATGAACTGCCGGAATTCCAACGTCAAGTCCTCGAGGCGCTGCGCGAACCGCTCGAAAGCGGCCGCATCCATATCTCGCGCGCCGCCCGCCAGTCGGTTTTCCCGGCGCATTTCCAGCTGATTGCCGCGATGAATCCCTGTCCCTGCGGCCATCATGGCGACGCAGGCGGAAAATGCCGCTGCACGGCGGAACAGGTGCTCCGTTACCGCAACCGGATCTCGGGCCCGCTGCTCGATCGCATCGACCTGCACGTCGACGTGCCGGCGCTTCCCGCGGATGCGCTGCAACAACTGCCGATCGGCGAGTCATCGGCAACGGTACGCGCGCGCATCTGCCAGGCGCGGGAACGCCAGCAGGCGCGTCAGGGCAGCACCAACGCCAAACTCCCCGTCAGCCAGATCGAACGCTATTGTCATCCTGATGCCGAAGGTCTTGCCCTGCTGAAACAAGCCATCGTGCGCCTCGGCCTCTCGGCCCGTGCATATCACCGCGTGCTCAAGGTCGCGCGCACGATTGCCGATCTCGCCGACAGTCGGACGCTACGCCCCGAGCATATCGCCGAAGCCGTATACTATCGTCGCTTCGCAAAGGACTGATTGATGACCCCACCCGCCGCCGGCCGATCGACTGCCGGCATTGCCGTCCTGCTGGCCGCACTGGCTGCAGTCGGCTCGTTTTCCGTCGATGCCTACCTGCCCTCGTTGCATGACATCGGCGATGCGTTTCGTGCCTCGCCGATCGAGGTGCAACAGACGCTGACCGCCTATCTCTTCATGTTTTCGCTGATGTCGCTCTGGCACGGCGCCATTTCCGACGCCATCGGACGTCGACACGTCATTCTTTTCTCACTCGTCGTATTCGTGCTCGCGTCGGTCGGCTGCCTGTTTGCCACGCGCATCGAACATCTCTGGCTGCTGCGCGGCATGCAAGGCTTTTCCGCCTGTGCCGGCGTCGTCGTCAGCCGCGCCATCGTTCGCGATATATTCGTCGGTCCCGCGGCGCAACGACTGATGTCGCACATCACCATGATGTTCGCCATCGCCCCGGCCGTCGCCCCTGTCATCGGCGGTCAATTGCAGAGCACCTTCGGCTGGCGCTCGATCTTCATCTTCCTCGCCCTCATGGGTGGCGCACTGTGGGCTGCCTGCGTCTGGCGACTGCCGGAAACTTTACCGCTGGCTCAGCGCCGGTCGCTGCACCCGATCTATCTCGCCAAAGCCTATGCAAAAACACTGACCTCGCCGGCCTTCCTGCTCGCCACCTGCGCACTCGCCTGCAACTTCGGCGGATTCTTCATCTACATCATGTCGGCGCCGGCCTTCCTGATCCGTCACCTCGGTGTCCCCGAGACCGGTTTTCTCTGGCTCTTCGGCCCGGCGATGTGCGGCTTGGTCTGCGGCGCCTGGCTGTCCGGCCGCCTTGCCGGCCACCTTTCGCCCAAACGCACCATCGCCCTGGGTTACGCCATCATGGCGTTCGCCGTCAGCATCAACCTGGGCATCAGTTTCCTGCTCGCACCAGGATTGCCGTGGAGCGTACTGCCGATGCCGTTCTATACGCTTGGCATGTCTCTGACGATGCCAAGCATGTCGCTGCTTGCCCTCGACATGTTCCCCAAACAACGCGGACTGGCGGCCTCCTGCCAGATGTTCCTGCAGTCCTTGTCGAACAGCCTGGTCGCCGGTATCGCTGCACCCGCCGCCTGGTCTTCAACGCACTCGCTGGCCGCGGCCATGGGCGCGTTCATGACAGTCGGCGCGCTATGCGCCTTTCTTCATTTCCGCTGCGCGCACGCGCCGGAGCGCTGAATCAGGCCGTTTTCTGCCGCGCTTCGTACGACGACAGCGTCACGCCGGCCCGCGCCAGGAATTCGCGGATCTGCTTGATTTCCTGCTTTGGGCAGGTCGAATTGTTGTGCGGCTGATGGACGAACAACTCCATCCGGTTCAACAACACGCGAAAGCGCGCACCATGGGCCGATTCGACGCTGGCGCCGAGATGCAACAGCAATGATTCGATTTCGCGCCAATGGATGTTGGCGCTGGGCGGCTCATGATAGATGGCTTGGAGCAGGTGCAGGTGTTTGTTGCTCATCGCGATCTCCCGACAGCGGAACGGACACGACCATCATAGCCCGCCAGCCGCATTCTGGACACCCTGACAGCGACAAGCGCACGCCAGATTTTTGCCACATTCCGTTCGCATCAAGAGTATGCTAGGCGCTCGGGAGGACGAGCGTTCCCTCGGGGTGGGAACGGTATCCAATGACCTGGCACACACGGAGAAAACGCCATGAAGAAGCAGCCATCCAAGTCGAGCAAGGCAGCAGCCGATGTTCAGGAAACCAAAGCGATCCTCAATTCGATGGAAGCGCACCTGACCTATTCGATCAGCAAGTATTCGGCACTCGCAACGACGCATGACTGGTACGAGATCGCAGCGAGAACAGCACGCGACCGGATGGCCGAGCGCTGGATGGAGACGATGCAGACGTACTATCGCGACGATCCCAAGCGCGTCTACTACCTGTCGCTCGAATTCCTCGTCGGCCGCACCTTCAGCAACGCTGCGCTCAATCTCGAACTGCATGGCGAATTCAAGCAGGCGCTGCACGAACTCGGGCAGAACATCGAAGCCGTCAGCGAAATGGAATTCGATGCCGGCCTCGGCAACGGCGGCCTCGGACGCCTGGCCGCCTGCTTCCTCGACTCGATGGCAACATTGGAATTGCCGTGTTACGGCTACGGCATACGCTATGAGTACGGCATGTTCCATCAGAAGATCGAGGACGGCCAGCAGGTCGAGCATCCCGACAACTGGTTGCGCTACGGCAATCCCTGGGAATTCCCGCGTCCGGAAGTGCTGTACCCGGTCAAGTTCCACGGCCGCGTCGTCCAATTCACCAGCGAAGACGGCACGCTCCGCCATCACTGGGTGGATACCGAGGAAATCATGGCCATGGCATACGACACGCCAGTTCCCGGATTCGGCGGCAAGACGGTCAACAACATGCGGCTATGGGCCGCCAAGTCGTCGCGCGACTTCGATTTGCGCTACTTCAACCAAGGCGATTACATCCAGGCGGTGGCCGACAAGAACGCCTCGGAGAACCTCTCCAAGGTGCTCTATCCCAACGACTCGACCGAGATGGGCAAGGAGTTGCGCCTCAAGCAGCAATACTTCTTCGTCAGCGCCTCGCTGCAAGACATCCTTTACCGTTACAAGAAACATCACGCGACCTGGGACGAACTACCGAACAAGGTGGCGATTCAGCTCAACGACACCCACCCGGCGATCAGCATCGCCGAACTGATGCGCCTGCTCGTCGACATCCACGGCCTCGGCTGGGACCACGCCTGGAACCTGACGACGCGGACCTTCTCCTATACGAACCACACCTTGATGCCGGAAGCGCTGGAGACGTGGAAGGTTTCGCTGTTCGAGGCGATTCTGCCGCGCCACCTGGAAATCATCTACGCGATCAACTTCCAGTTCCTTCGTCAGGTCATGCACACCTTCCCCGGCGACAACGAACTGCTGCGGCGCATGTCGCTGATCGACGAAAACGGCGACCGCCGCATCCGCATGGCGCACCTGGCGATTGTCGGCAGCCACACGGTCAACGGCGTTGCACAACTGCATACCGAATTGATGAAGAGCACGATCTTCTCCGACTTCAACCGACTCTGGCCGGGCAAGATTCTCAACATGACGAACGGCATCACGCCGCGACGCTGGCTCAACCAGGCAAATCCGGCGCTGGCCGAGTTGATCAGCGCGAACATCGGCACCGGCTGGATTCGCAACCTCGACGAGCTGCAGAAACTCCGCGCACTGGCCAAGGACGCGGCTTTCCGCAAGGCATTCGGCGCGGTCAAACGGGCCAACAAGGAACGGCTCGCCGCGATGATCGAGGAAACGCTGCACATCCGCGTCAATCCGGATTCGCTGTTCGACATCCAGATCAAGCGCATCCACGAATACAAACGGCAACTGCTCAACGTGCTGCATGTCATCACGCTGTACAACCGCATCCGCCAAGGCACGCATCCGAACACCGCACCGCGCACCGTCATCATCGGTGGCAAGGCCGCGCCCGGCTACGTCATGGCCAAGCGCATCATCCGCCTGATCAACAACGTTGCCGAGATCGTCAATAACGACCCGCTGATCGGCGACCGCCTGAAGCTGCTGTTCATTCCGAACTACAACGTCTCCAATGCCGAACGCATCGTTCCGGCGGCCGATCTTTCCGAGCAGATTTCGACGGCCGGCACCGAGGCATCCGGCACCGGCAACATGAAGCTTTCACTCAACGGCGCGCTGACCATCGGCACGCTCGACGGCGCCAACATCGAGATCATGGAAGAAGTCGGCGAGGAGAACTTCTTCCTCTTCGGACTGACGGCCGACGAAGTCGCCCGCCTGCGCGCCAGCGGCTACAACCCGTGGGATTACTACCACGGCAACACCGAACTGCGGCAGGTGCTTGACATGATCGCCTCCGGCTATTTCTCGCCCGATGAACCGGACCGCTTCCAGTCGATTGTCGACGCCCTGCTCTGCCACGGCGACCACTACCTGCTGCTCGCCGACTATGCCTCCTACGTCGCCTGCCAGGAACGTGTCGATGCGCTCTACTGCCGACCCGAAGAATGGCTGCAGAAGTCCATCCTCAATGTCGCCGGCATGGGCAAGTTCTCGAGCGACAGAACCATCCGGCAATATGCCGAACAGATCTGGCACGTCGGTCCGGTACCGGTCTGTTAACGTAAAAAGCCCCGGGGCAATCGCTCCGGGGCTTTGTTTTTCAGCGGCGGCGCGCGCCGCCTGCGTCAGAGCGCCGCGATCCGGGCGCGCATCATCTCGGTGCCTTCGACGATCTTGTCGAGGATGGCATCGAGCGCCCAGAAGCGCTCGCGCACGTCGAAGGTGATCGTCCGACTCTTGATCGACGCAAAGGTCCCGATACGCTGGTGGTACATCTTGGCCAGTACCGGGTAGCCGAAGGGCTCGGCCAACGCGGCCAACACGAGGAAATTGGCGAGTTCTGCCGCCAGCGCCGGGTGTTGTGCGCCTTGCGTGTACAGCCATTTGTACAGGTCGGGATGGAAATTCGTGAAGACGCCGTTGAAGCCGCGCGAGCCCGCCTTCATCGCATCGTAGGCGATCGCCGCATTGGCATTGAGGATCGCAAACGGCGTCCCGGCCGTCATCGCCACGCGCCGCTTGACCGTCTCGAGATCGCAGGAAACGTCCTTGAGCAACACGAAACGCCCACTGTCGATGCAGAAGCGCAGTTCCTCATCGGTCAGCAGACGGCGGTAGGGTGCCGGACACTCGTACAATCCGAGCGGCATATCAGCCGGCAAGCGATCGAGCAGCCACTGGAGGTTGCCAAGGAAAGGCGCCGTACCGCGCTGTTTCGGATCGAGGTGATTGGTCACCAGCACGATACCGTCGGCACCGGTGTCGACGGCGGCCTGCAACTCCTCGAGCTGACTGTAGGGATCATCGCTGACATGTCCGGAGACGACGACCGGCACACGGCCGGCGACCTGCTTGACGACGAAACGGCCCAGCGCCCGACGCTCGTCGACCGAGAGAAACATCATTTCACTCGATTGGCAGACGGCAAACAGCGCGTCGGAACCCTTCTCGATATACCACTCGATCAAACGTTCGAGCCCGGCATAATCGATCTCGCCGCTCTCGTTAAACGGCGTGATCATGACGGGAACAATGCCTTCAATACGTTGGCGGCTCATCTGCGCTCTCCTCCCAGACCTCCGGCAGGAATGCGCCGGAGCATGTTAGCTAAAACGATATAGCTAACCATTTTAGGCCGATCACGCCGAATCTGCAACGACGCCCGGGGACGCTGGCATCGCCACGCACGGCAGGCTCATCTCGACGGCAAGACCGCCGCCATCGGCCTCCGACAAGCGCACACTGCCGCCGCAGCGGACGACGATCCGGCGCACGATGGCCAAGCCGAGGCCGCAGCTGCCGCGCGTCGCGCGCGCCGGCTCACCCTGAACGAAGGCCTCGAAGACACGCGCACGCTGCGCCGGCGGAATCCCCGGACCGTGATCGCGTACCGTCAGCAGAACCGACGCCGGCTCCGGCGCCGACACGGCGATCTCGACCGGCGGAGCGCCATACTGCAACGCGTTGCCGATCAGGTTGTCGAGTACCCGCTGCAAATCGCCATGCGCGACGGCAACGTGACACGCCACCGCCGCCGGTACCACGGTCATGTCGACCGGCCGGCCGAGTTCGCGCTGGCGGGCCACCTCGTCGCTGACGGCGTCGGCCAGGCACAGCGGCGCAACCGGCGACGCCTCGTCAGCCTCGCTACGCAGGAACGATAGGCACTGGCCGACGATGCGCTCCATGTCCTCGCCATCGCGTTCAAGGCCCGCACGTTCGGCATCGTTCTCGAGCAAGGCCAGGCGCACGCGCAAGCGCGCCAGCGGCGCCCGCAGATCGTGCGTCAGGCCGGCCAGCATCTCGCGCCGCTCGGCGTCGGCTTGCGCCAGTTGCGACACCATCCGGTTATGCTGTTCGGCGAGTTGACGCACTTCCATCGGTCCCTCGGGCAGCACCGGTCGCGCCCGCCCGTCGCCGGTCGCGACGACGGCCTCGCCAAGACGGCGTAGCGGCCGGACGATGCCGCGCACGAACACGCCAGCGACCACGATCAGCGCCAACAAGGCGCCGCCGAGCCAGAACCATTGTTCGAGCGGCATGCCGCGCGGCTCGAAACGCGGCGGCGGCAACACCAGCCACCAGCGCTCGCCCGTCACATCAAAGCCGATCCAGAGGCTGCTGCGACGGCCCTGGCCCTCGTTTCGCAACACCACCGGCTCGCCCAGACTGCGGCCGAGCTCGATACCGAGCCGTCCGGCAAAACCGAAATTGGGCGTTCGCTCCGGCACATCCCGACCATCCGGTCGCAGTTGCAACCAGGGGCCACCTGGATCGGTCTGCTCGAGCTTGCGCCGCGCGCGCTCGTCAAGGCCGGGCAGGATCGTCTGCAGCAAACGGATCTGGCCGGCGATATGCTGGCCTGTCTGCCGAAGATGCGATTCGCGACCGTCGTGAAAAACAACCGAGAAGGTAGTGATCTCGGCCACCGCGACGACAATGACGACCAGCAGGACGGTCAGCTTCGCCAGTGAGAAAGGCCAGAGCCGGGGCAGTTTCATCCCTTCGACTCCGCCTTCGTCGCACCGTCGGGCACGAACACGTAGCCGACCCCCCAAACGGTCTGCAGGAAGCGCGGCTGCGTCGGATCCACCTCGATCAGGCGGCGCAGGCGGTGGATCTGCACATCGATCGCCCGATCGAAGGATTCCGAGTCGTCGCCCCGTGTCATTTCGAGCAAACGCTCGCGTTTCATCGGCCGCCCGGCGTTGTTGACCAAGGCATTGAGCAGCGCGAACTCGCCGCTCGTCAGCACCATCTCCTCGCCATGACGTTCGAGTCGCCGGGTGGCGCGATCGAAAGCCCAGTCGCCGAACCGATACACGCCGCCTTGCGTCTGCGGCGCCGCAGCCGGTTGCGCCCCGCGGCGCAGCACGGCCTCGATGCGCGCGACCAGTTCGCGCGGATCGAAAGGCTTGCCGACATAGTCGTCTGCCCCCATTTCGAGCCCGACGACACGATCGACCGGTTCGTCGCGCGCGGTCAGCATGATGATCGGGACCGTCTCGCCACGCCCGCGTAAGCGCCGGCATGCCGCCAGGCCGTCCTCGCCGGGCATCATCAGGTCAAGGACCAGCAGGTGCGGCTGATAGCGTTCGAGATAGGCATCGAGCTGACGGGTGTCTGGCAGCAGCAACACGTCGAGCCCATGACGTCCGAGATAGGTCGCCAATAGCTGCCGTAATTCTGGATCGTCGTCGACAAGCAGGATCTTTTTCATGGATTTACACCGAGAGGCAAATTCTCTGGCTACCATTCTATGTCAGCCGGATGCGCGCGAAAGCACGCCGAAACAATTTGAAACCGGCCATCCCGAGCGCGAAATTCTTTGCAACGCGCTAGCACAGACAATGGCGACATCGCTTCAGGCCGCAAGGCTCCTTACCGGACGCCGCAGGACAAGCGAATGTTCCATTCATCATCAAGGAGTACCGCAATGAAAATTCATAAGCATTCCCCCCGCTTTCTGATCGCCGCGCTGACGCTTTCGCTCGGCGTCGCTGCCGGCGCGTTCGCCATGCCGCGCGGCGAGGCCGGAAGTCCGGGCATGCAGATGCACGGCATGCATGCCGGCTTTGCCCATGGCGGTCGCGCCATGCAACGCCTGCACGACGATCTCAAGCTCGACGCCGCGCAGGAAGCCGCCTGGCAGGATGCCGAAAAATTCGCCAAGGACAGCTTCGCCAACGGCCGCGACGCATTCCGCAAACAGCACGAGGAAATCCAGGCCGCGCTGGCGCAGCCAGGCGCCGACCTGCGCGCCATCGTCAAGCGCATGGACGATCTGAAAGCCGAAGGGCAGAAGCAGCGCACGGCCGTCCGCGACCGCTGGCTCGCGGTCTATGACAAGCTCAACCCCGAGCAGAAAGAAAAGGCACGGCTTTTCTTCAAGGCCGGCGCCGAACGCATGACACGTGGCCGTACCGCATCCGAATGGCATCATCGTCCGCAGCGCGGCGGACTACCGGGCGATGCGCGCCCGGCACCTGACAACGTTTCTCCCCGCGCCAACTAGGCGCACTTTTCGGCCCGGCGTGTCCGGGCCGCTTTTTTTCCCGAAATCCAAAACGCGTATCGATGCATTCTTCCCGTTTCCTGCTCCCGCTGATGCTGCTCAGCCTGCTCGGCGGTTGCGCTTCACTCGAACAACGTTTCGACAAGACCCGCTCGGACACGACGATTGCGATCCCGGTACGCTGGGACGCTCCGACGCCAACCAGCGCAGCCCTGGCTCCGGACGAACTCGCCCGCTGGTGGACGCGACTGGCCGACCCGACACTCGACACGCTGGTCGCCACCGCCCTGAACAATGCCCCGGATATTCGCAGCGCCCAGGCGAAATTGCGCCAGTCGCGCGCGGCCCAGGCGCTTGCCGTTGCCAACCTGGCGCCCTCGCTCGATGCCTCGGCGTCGTCAACGCGCGCACTGACCGGGCTCGCCGCCGGCGGCAGCGGCACCCCGCAAACGCTTCATGCCGCTGGCTTCGACGCGAGTTGGGAACCGTCGATTTTCGGCGGTCTGCGCGACGCTGCCGCCGGCGCCCGAGCCGATGCCGATGCCATGGCAGCCAGTCTCGCCGCAACACAGGTATCGCTCGCGGCCGAAGTCGCCACGCAGTACGTCACGCTACGCGCCAGCCAACGCCGCCTCGCCATCGCCCAAGCCAACGTCATCAGCCAGGACGAAACGCTGCAGATCGCCGTCTGGCGGGAAATGGCCGGCCTCGTCACGGCGCTCGACGTCGAACAGGCGCGCACCAATCTCGCCCAGACGCGGGCGACGATCCCCAGTCTAGAAAGCAGCCGCGCCGGCGCCGAGCACCGGTTGGCGCTGCTCACCGGCCAGCCGCCGGCAACCTTGCGCCAGCGCCTGGCGATACCGGCGGCATTGCCGGAGGTGCCGACGGACATTGCCGTTGGCATTCCGACCGACACTCTGCGCCAACGTCCCGACGTCCAGGCCGCCGAACTGACGCTCAAGGCCGAGATCGCCCGCAGCATGCAACGCGAAGCCGACCGATTGCCAAGCCTGAGCTTGAGCGGATCGTTCGGCTGGCAGGCAACCGGCATCGACGCACTGACCGGCGGCACCAGCGCCGTGCGCTCGCTGGCCGCCAGCCTCGCCGGCAATCTGTTCGACGGCGGCCGCATCCGCAGCCGTCTCGCCGCGCAACGCGCCGTCGAAGAACAGGCGCTGATCGCTTGGGAAAAAAGCCTGCTGACCGCACTTGAAGACGTCGAAAACGCGCTGACGTCCTACCGCGTCGGGCGCACGCGCGTCGATGCCCGCCGCCAGGCGGCCGACGCGGCCGGAAAAGCCGCCCAGTTGGCGCGCACGCAGTACCAAGCCGGCATCGCCGATTTCCAGAAAGTACTCGAGACCGAACGCACCCGCCTGAGCGCCGAAGACAGCCTCGCTTCCGCCGAAGCAGATCTCCTGAACGCCGTCGTCCAACTCTACAAGGCGCTTGGCGGCGGCTGGCAAACCAGCCAGGACAGCAGCGACAGACCCTCATGAAGCAACCCGATATGAACCTTCCCGATTTCAATGCCGACCGTCTCCGCGCGCCCACCGGCTGGCGCCGATTCCTTCGATCGAAACCGCTGCTCATTGGCGGCGGTCTCGCCATCGCCGCACTCGTTCTACTGGTCGCACTCCCCGGCGGATCGAGTGATCACGGCGGACGCTACCGGACCGAAGCGGCCAGCCGCGGCAAACTCGTCGTCACGATCTCGGCCAGCGGTACCCTGCAACCGACACGCTCGGTCGACGTCGGCTGCGAACTCTCGGGAACGCTCGAAGCGGTGCTGGCCAACGAAAACGACCATGTCCGCAAGGGACAGGTCGTCGCCCGACTCGACACCTCGAAACTGCGCGACGCCGTCGCCAAATCGGCGGCCGCCGTCGCCGCCGCCGAAGCCGGTGTGCTGCAGGCCGAAGCCACCGTCGCCGAAGCGCGCGCCAGCCTCGGCCGCTTGCGCCATGTTGCCGAACTCTCGGGCGGCAAGGTGCCTTCGAAGACCGAGCTGGAAACCGCCGAAGCCACCTACCAGCGCGCCGTCGCCAACGTCGCCAGCGCCAAGGCCACGGTCACCCAGGCACGGGCAGCGCTGAAGACCGACGAGACCAATATCGACAAGGCCGTCATCCGCGCCCAGACCGACGGTGTCGTGCTGACACGCAAGGTCGAACCCGGCCAGACGATCGTCGCTGCGATGACGACGCCGGTGCTGTTCACGATCGCCGAAGACCTGACCAAGATGGAGTTGCAGGTCAAAGTCGACGAAGCCGACGTTGGCAGCGTCAAGCTCGGCCAGTCGGCCAACTTCACTGTCTCCGCCTGGCCCGGTCGCAAGTTCCCGGCGACGCTCCAGCGTGTCGGCCTCGGCTCGACGACGACCGACAACGTCGTCACCTACAAGACCGTACTCAGTGTTGCCAACGACGATCTGGCGCTCCGCCCCGGCATGACGGCGACGGCGCGCATCGTCACCGCGCAGCGCGACGATGTGCTGCTCGTCCCCAACGCGGCGCTGCGCTTTACGCCGCCCGATATCGCCGGTGAAGCGCCGTCCGGCAGTTTCCTCTCGCGCTTGCTGCCGCGTCCACCGCAACCGAGGAAGACCACCCCGGCAAGCAGCACGACCGATGCCAAACAGGTATGGACGTTGCAAGATGGACGCCCTGTCGCCATCGCCGTCCAAACCGGCGCCAGCAACGGCCGCCAGACCGAGATCACCGGGGGCGAGTTGAAGGACGGCATGGCGATCATCGTCGACTATCAGGAAGCGCCGCGGTGAGCGATTCGCCATTGATCCGCCTGCGCGGCATCACCAAGACTTATGGCAACGGCGTCGCCGCTTTCCAGGCACTGAAAGGCATCGACCTCGACATTCCGGCCGGCCAGTTCGTCGCCATCATGGGACCGAGCGGATCGGGCAAGTCGACGGCGCTCAACCTGCTCGGCTGCCTCGATGGCCCGAGCAGCGGCAGCTACCGCTTCCGCGACATCGGCGTCGACACGCTCGACCGGCAACAACGGGCGCTGCTGCGCCGCCACTGCCTCGGTTTCGTCTTTCAGGGTTTCAACCTGCTCGCCCGCACCTCGGCGCAGGAAAACGTCGAGTTGCCGCTGCTCTATCGCGGCGCCGAAACCGCCCAGCGTCACGCCGCGGCGCGCGAGGCGCTGGCCCACGTCGGCCTGACCGGCTGGGAACACCACACGCCGGCCGAGCTTTCGGGTGGCCAACAACAGCGCGTCGCCATCGCCCGCGCCATCGTCACCCGCCCCTTGCTCCTGCTCGCCGACGAACCGACCGGCAACCTCGACAGCCAGCGCGGCCACGAGATCATGGAACTGCTTGTCACACTCAACCGCCAACAGGGCATCACCATCGTCATGGTCACGCACGAACCGGAGATGGCCGACTATGCCGACCGCATCATCCGTTTCAGCGACGGCCTGGTCGCCAGCGATCACGAAAAGGAGCGCGCATGACGCAGATGCTGCTCAACGCCCTGCTGCTCGCGCTGCGCGCGATCCGGCGCAACCTGATGCGCTCCTTCCTGACCGTCCTCGGCGTCGTCATCGGCGTTGCCGCGGTCATCACCATGGTGACGCTCGGCAACGGCGCCACCCGCATGGTTTCCGACCAGATCTCCAGCCTCGGCAGCAACCTGCTGATCCTGCGGCCCGGCCAGCAACTCGGCCCGGGCCGCGACAGCGCCGGTGCGCAGAATTTCAAGCTCAGCGACGTCGATGCGATCGAAAGCCAGATCCCGAGCCTGCGCGCGGTCGCGCCGGTGGTCGGTAGCAAGGTCACGCTGGTTGCCGGCAACCAGAACTGGCAATCGCAGGTGAACGGCACCACCAATGCCTACCTCACCACCGGTAACTGGACGCTGGCCGCCGGCCGCAGCTTCGAGGACGACGAGGAGAGCGCCGGCAAGGCCGTCTGCATTCTCGGCAATACCGTCCGCAAGCAGCTGTTCGGCAACGTCTCGCCGATCGGCAACGAACTGCGCGTCAAGAATTTCAGCTGCCAGGTCATCGGCCTCCTGCGCGCCAAGGGACAAGGCGCGATGGGCCAGGATCAGGATGACATTGTGCTGATGCCGGTGCGCACCGCGCAGCGGCGGCTGATCGGCAACGTCACCGATGTCTCGATGCTGATGCTGTCCTTGCGCGACGGCGTCAGCGCCGACCCGGTGATGGAGCAGATCCGGCGCCTGATGCGCGAGCGGCGCAAACTCGCCGAGCATATGGACGACGATTTCCATGTCATGGACACCAAGCAGATCGCCGAAACGCTTTCGGGCACGATCCGCACGATGACCGGCCTGCTCGGCGCCGTCGCTGCCGTCAGTCTGCTGGTCGGCGGCATCGGCATCATGAACATCATGCTCGTCTCGGTGACCGAGCGCACCCGCGAGATCGGCATCCGCCTCGCCATCGGCGCGCTCGAACACGAGGTGCTGCTGCAATTCCTGATCGAAGCCGTCGTCCTCTCGGCGCTCGGCGGACTGATCGGCATCGCGCTCTCGCTCGTCGTCTGCCTGGCGTTGACGGCGTTGATGCACATGCCCTTCCTCTTCAATCCCGGCATCAACCTGTTGGCATTCTTCTTTTCCGCGCTGATCGGCATCGTCTTCGGCTACATGCCGGCGCGCCGCGCTGCCGGGCTCGACCCCATCGTCGCATTGAGATTCGAGTAGTCAAAAAAAGGAACGCAGGGCGGACGAAATCGGCGTATAAACGTGGATTCCCGTGTTCGCTCCACTTTGTCTCCATGTTGGGTCTTGACAGGCGCCCCGGCGCCGACCGGCAGGCCTCGCCTGCCGTCATCTGGCTGATCGGTTTTTTCGGCTTCATCAACCTCTATTCGATGCAATCGATCCTGCCGCTGGTCAGCGCCGATTTCGGCGCCTCGCCGCTGCAGGCCGGCGCCACCGTCGGCGCCACGGTACTCGCCGTCGCATTGGTCTCGCCGTTCATGGGCATGCTCTCCGACGCGCTCGGGCGCAAGGTCGTCATCTGCTGGTCGCTGTTCGGCCTCGCCGTGCCGACCGCCCTGATCCCGCTCGCCCACGGACTCGACAGCATCGTCCTCCTGCGCTTTCTCCAGGGGCTCGCCATCCCCGGCATCGTCGTCACCATCACCGCCTACATCGGCGAGGAATTCAGCGGCGACCAGGCCGCGCGCATCACCAGCGTCTACATGGGCGGCGCCGTCATGGGCGGATTCTCGGGCCGCTTCATCACCGGCCACGCCAGTCACCTGCTCGGCTGGCGCGGGGCCTTCGTCACGCTCGTCGTCCTCAACCTGATCGGCGCGGTCGTCGCCGTCTGGCGCCTGCCGGCATCGCGCCGCTTCGTCGCCAACACCGATCCGGGGCAGGCCTTCCGCACGATCGCCATGCACCTGCGCAATCCCCGGCTGCTGGCCGCCTGCGCCGTCGGTTTCTGCGTGCTGTTCTCGCTGGTCGGCAGCTTCACCTATGTCAACTTCCTGCTCGCCGCGCCGCCCTTCGAACTCAGCGCCGCCGGACTCGCCAACATCTTCTGCGTCTATCTGCTCGGCGTCGTCATCACCCCGCTGGCCGGTCGTTTCATCGTCCGTTTCGGCTTCCTGCACGCGCTGCTGATCGCGCTCGGCATCTCCTCGCTCGGCATCGCCACGACGCTGGTGCCGGCATTGACCGCGGTGATCGCCGGCCTCGCCATCTGCTCTTCCGGCGTTTTCATCTGCCAGGCCGCGACGATCAGCTTCATTGCCCGCCACGTCCCAAACGGACGCTCGTCGGCCTCGGGACTCTATTACCTCGCCTACTACGCCGGCGGCGCCGCCGGCACCGGCATCGGTGGCCTGGCCTTCGAAGCCTGGACGTGGCAGGGCACGGTCGTGGCGATGATCCTGGTGCAGGCGCTGGCCGGCCTCATCGCCTGGCTCGGTTGGCGGGCGCCCGACACCGCCGGCTAACCGGTCGGCGCCTGGGCGCTTGCTATAATCACAGCTTGTTCCTTCCACCCAAGATGATTCCTTCCATGCGCACGCTCCGCTCGCTTTGCCTTTCCTTGCTATTTCTCCCCGTGCTCGCCCTGGCGCAACAGATGTCGCTGCCGACGCCGCCGACGCTGGCCGCCAAATCGTGGTTGCTGCTCGAAGTGCCGTCCGGCCAGGTGCTGAGTTCCCAAGCCGCCGACGACCGCCTTGAACCGGCGTCGCTGACCAAACTGATGACCGCCTACCTGACCTTTTCGGCACTGAAACAAGGCACGATCAAGCTCGACCAGGCCATTCCGGTCTCGGAAAAAGCCTGGCGCGCACAAGGGTCGCGCATGTTCATCCAGGTCGGCACACAGGTCGTCGTCGAAGACCTGATCAAGGGCATGATCGTCCAGTCCGGCAACGACGCCTGTGTCGCGCTGGCCGAGGCGATCGCCGGCAGCGAAGACAATTTCGCCCAGATGATGAACCGCGAAGCGCAACGCCTCGGCATGAAGAGCACGAGCTTCCGCAACGCGGCCGGCATGCCCGATCCGCAGCATTACACGACGGCCAGCGACCTCGCGCGGCTGACTACGGCGCTGATCCGCGACTTCCCGCAAGAATATGCCAAGTACTATTCGATCCGCGAATTCCGCTACAACAAGATCACCCAGCCCAACCGCAACCGCCTGCTCTGGCTCGATCCCAGCGTCGACGGCGTCAAGACCGGCCACACCGATGCGGCCGGCTATTGCCTGATCTCCTCGGCCAAGCGCGGCCCGCGCCGGCTGCTCTCGGTCGTGCTCGGCACGACCTCCGATTCCGTCCGCGCGCAGGAATCGCTCAAGCTGCTCAACTACGGCTTCCAGTTCTACGACGCGGTCAAGCTCTACGCAAAGGACCAGCCGGTGTCGACGCTGAAAGTCTGGAAAGGCACACAGGGCACGCTCAAGGCCGGCTTCGCCAACGACTTCCAGCTCGCCGTACCCAAGGGCTTCGAACAAAGCCTCAAGAGCGAATTCGTCGCGCAACCGAAGCTGATGGCGCCGATCGCCGCCGGCCAGATCGTCGGCACGCTCAAGGTCAGCCTCGACGGCAAGCCCTTCGGCGAATACCCGGTGAGCGCGCTCGAAGCCATTCCTGAAGGCGGCGCCGTCAGTCGCGCCATCGACACCGTTCGTCTCTGGTTCAACTGAGCCCGCCATGAGCACGACGGTCGACACGACCTGCTATCTGAACGGGCAATTCCTGCCCTTGTCGGCGGCGCGCATCTCGCCGCTCGACCGCGGTTTTCTCTTCGCCGACGGCGCTTACGAGGTCATTCCGGTCTACTCGCGCTATCCGTTCCGATGCGAAGAGCATCTGCGTCGCCTGCAGGATTCGCTCGACGGCATCCGCCTCGCCAATCCGCTCTCGATCGCGCAGTGGCAGGCGGTCATCGCCCAAATCATCGAGGCTGCGCCCTTTGCCGACCAGTCGCTCTACCTGCAAGTAACGCGCGGCGCCGACACCAAGCGCGACCAGCCCTTCCCGGCCGTGCCGCCGACCGTCTTCGCCTTCACCGCGGCGCTGACCCGTCCGAGCGACGAAATGCGCCGCAGCGGCATCGCCGCCATCACCCTGCCGGACATCCGCTGGGGCCGCTGCGACCTCAAGACCGTCGCCTTGCTGCCCAACATCCTGGCGCGCCAGCAGGCCGTCGACGCGGGCTGCACCGAATCCATCCTGATCCGCGAGGGTTTTCTCACCGAAGGCTCGGCGTCGAACATCTTCATCGTCCGCAAGGGCATCATCCTGGCGCCGCCCAAGGATCACCACATGCTGCCCGGCACGACCTATGACCTCGTCCTCGAACTGGCGGCGCGTCATGGCGCCGCGCACGAGGTGCGACCGGTCACCGAGGCGGAACTTCGCGACGCCGACGAAGTCTGGATGACGTCGTCAACCAAGGAAGTGCTGGCCGTCACCACGCTCGACGGCCAACCGGTCGGCCACGGCGCCGACGCCGGGCGGCCCGGCCCGGTCGGCCGGCAAATGCTGGCGTGGTACGTCGACTTCCGCGAACAACAAATGAGGCATGGCCGTGGCTGAAGCTCCCGAAAAAGAAACGCTGCTCGAATTCCCCTGCGCCTTCCCGCTCAAGATCATGGGATTGGCCGGCGACGCGCTGGCGCAGACAGTGCTCGAGATCGTCCGGCGCCACGCCCCGGACTTCGACGGCGCGACGATGGAAATGCGCGCTTCCTCCGGCGGCAAGTACGTCAGCCTGACCTGCACCATCCGCGCCACTTCGAAGCCACAACTCGACGCGCTCTATCGCGAACTGACGAGCCATCCGCTCGTCAAGGTGGTGCTCTAGAGCGTGAACTCGGGCGTCCTTCCGCCGATTCGCGTGCGTCAACTCGGCCGTGTCGACTATCGGCCGACCTGGCAGGCGATGAACGATTTCAGCGCCGCGCGCAACGGCGACACACCCGACGAGCTCTGGTGCTGCGAGCATCCGCCAACCTACACGCTTGGCCAGGCCGGCAAGCCGGAACACCGGCTCCACGACAACGGCATTGCACTGATCCAGATCGACCGCGGCGGACAGATCACCTACCATGGCCCCGGACAGGTCGTCATCTACCTGCTTGTCGACCTCAACCGCCGGCACCTCAAGGTCAAGGACTTCGTCTGGCGCATCGAGCAGGCCATCATCGACCTGCTCGCCGAGCACGGTCTTGTCTCGCGCCGCGTCGATGGCGCCCCCGGCGTTTATGTCGATCGCAACGACGGCACGGTCGCCAAGATCGCCGCGCTGGGGCTGCGCATCCGGCGCGGTTGCAGCACGCACGGTCTGAGTCTCAACGTCGACATGGATCTTTTGCCGTTTTCCGCGATCAATCCCTGTGGTTACGCCGGCATGGCGGTCACGCAGACGCGCGACCTCGGCCTCGCGCTACAACCGGCAGACGCCGCGGCAGCGCTCGCCGGCGAACTCGTCAAACAACTGGAGAAGGCATGAGCGAAGAACAAAAGCCCGCCGCCAAGGTGGCGGGCGTCAAGGAACGCGGCGAACTCAAGACCGCGCGCATCCCGATCAAGGTCGTCCCCGTCGACACGCCCTTGCGCAAACCGTCCTGGATTCGCGTCAAGGCCGGTAATGACGTCGGTCGCTACGGCGAGATCAAGCGCATGCTGCGCACGCAGAAACTGCACACCGTCTGCGAGGAAGCCGCCTGCCCCAACATCGGCGAATGCTTCGGCCGCGGCACTGCAACCTTCATGATCCTCGGCGACATCTGCACGCGCCGCTGTCCGTTCTGCGACGTCGGCCACGGCAAACCGCTGCCGCCCGACGAAAACGAGCCGCAGCACCTGGCCGAAAGCGTCGCCCATCTCAAGCTGCGCTACGTCGTCATCACCAGCGTCGACCGCGACGACCTGCGCGACGGCGGCGCCGCCCATTTTGCCGATGTCATCGACGCGGTGCGCGAGCAATCGCCCTCGACGACGATCGAAATCCTCGTCCCCGACTTTCGCGGACGTCATGAACTGGCCATCGGCATCCTCGGCGAATCGCTGCCTGACGTCCTCAACCACAACCTCGAGACGGTGCCGCGCCTCTACAAGCAGGCACGTCCCGGCGCCGATTATGCGCACTCGCTGGCCTTCCTCAAGGCGTTCAAGGCGCGCTACCCGCAGATTCCGACAAAATCGGGATTGATGGTCGGTCTCGGCGAAACCGACGAGGAAATTCTGGACGTCATGCGCGACCTCCGTGCCCATGACGTCGAGATGCTGACGATCGGCCAGTACCTCGCACCGTCGAACCATCACCTGCCGGTGCTGCGTTACGTCACGCCGGAAACCTTCGCGATGTTCGAGCGCGAGGCGCTGGCAATGGGATTCTCGGGTGCCGCCTGCGCGCCGATGGTGCGCAGTTCCTACTGGGCCGATCAGCAAGCCGATCGCGCCGGCGTCACGGCGTAGGCGTTAGCGGCTGCCCGCCGGATGGATCGCTTTCAGTTCGATGACTTCCTTGAAATTCCAATTCGGATTGTTCTTGCTTGAAGTCACGATCTGCTTGATCAGGCGGCGCTGATCCTTCGAGTACCACGCAACGACCGGCGCCGTTCCGGTTCCGGACGAATTCGTCGCATTGATCCAGCCCTCCAGCCGGATCGTGTTGAAGGTGCCGGCCGCCACGGTGATCGTTTCGGTCCCGCTCTGCTTGAGATTGGCGACCCGGCAGAAGCCACCTTCAAGCGGATTGCAACGGGGAAAATTGCCACTCATCACGTCGATGCCCGATGGCAAGGAATCGTTCGCCCAGTGCGGCGCGAACATGAAGCGCGAATCGCCCGGCACGGCGACCGCCATCAATTCACCGCCGACGACCCATTCGGTCCGGTTGCCGCCATCCCAAGTGAATTCTTCCAGCGACTTGCCGCCTGACATTGCCTTTACCCGAAAAACCAGGCGATGCCCCTTGCCGCCGAACTTCTCGTCTCTAACCGCATACTCCCAGGCATCGCCGGCATTGACGGCAGCATCGGCAAGCAGCGAAGACGCGGGGCGCTTGTCGTCCTGCCTGAGCGATGACGGCACCATTGCCAGCTGCAGCGACGTCTCTGGTTTCCTTTCCGGCGCGGCGACGACCGTCGTCACAGGAGCTTGCGGCACAACGGCTTCGCCCGAGGCCTTGCGCGCTTCGCGCTCGGCGAGGAGCAGCGCATTCTGCCGCTCGATGGCTTCCTTGAGCATGCGCTCCATCGATTCCTTCAGCTCGCTGCGCTCCCGCGCCGCCCGCTGCTCGATCTCGGCGCGCTCGCGGGCAATACGCTCTTCGGCCTTGCGCTCGGCTTCGGCGCGTTCGCGCGCGACCTGTTCATTGGCTTTTCGCAAAGCCTCCGCCACCGCCTGTTCATTGACGCGCTGCTGCGTTTCGGCTCGCTCCTTCGCCGATTGCTCGTTGGCCTGGCGCAGCGCCTCGGTCACCGCCTCGGCCACGGCTTTATCGACCATTTCCTTTTGCACCGCCGCCGTATTGGCTTCCGGCACCGGCGTCAAAAAATAGAAATCGCCGTCGAGCGAACCGTAGCGCCAGGGTTCCTGCTGACCGCGCGTATCGCGCTTCACATCCTGCTGCACCTTGCGCAGCAACTGCTCGATTTCCATGCGCTGGGAGCCTTCGAGCGCCGCCAGCAGGGCGCCGGTGTAGGGGCTGTTCTTGCCGTCGCCATCGAGCGCCGTATTGCCGTGCTTGGTCGAGAACGAGATCAGCGTCCCGGTCGCTTCGCTCGGCGCCGCCATCCCCCGCGACCCGCCGCGGCTGAAACTGCGCGTCAGCGGATTGTCGCGACAGGCATCGAAAAAGACGATCTTGACCTTGGCGCTACCCATGTCGTCGATGACATCATCAAGGCGGACCATCTCGCGTTTCAGGTCGCGTTCGCTTTGCGGATTGGCGTCGATCGGAATCAGATAATTGTTGCCGCTCACCTGGATGCCGTGCCCGGCATAAAAGACGACGGCCACGGCCGACTGGTCGGCTTTGCCGCTGAAGCGTTTGAAGACGCCATCAAGATCGGCTTTCGTCGCATCCAGTTTGAGTTCGACGTCAAACTTCAACTTCTTGAGTGCCGAAGCAATCGCCGTCGCATCGTTACGCGGATTGACGAGCGCACCGGAGGGGTAGCGGCTATTGCCGATGACAACAGCAACCCGGGCACCGTCCTCGCTCGCCGATGGCATCCCCTTTTTCGCCAATTCGACGCACGTCGCCTGCCCGGCAACGACGAATTGCATGACGACGACAAAAAGAGGGAGGAGGCTCCGCCACATGACGCTGATGTTCTTCGCCCGAGAAATGAACAATGCATCGTACCAAATCTCCATCGCTCGCCCAATACATGAATGGAATGCGCGTCATCCGACGCCGCCGCGCCTGCCGGTATCGATCGTCGGCAGGATGCTCAGATACCGGACCCAGCGCTGCAAGGCGGCAAGCAGTTGCGAGGACTGCGCCGGGACCACTGGGACCAGTTGGCAGCGGGCGGACTGTCGCTTGTCGATCGACTCGACCACGGCCCGGCCGCCATGCGTCAGAAGAAAGCACTCGCCCACCCTCAAGATCACGTCTTGCCCACCGTTTTCTTCGGTCAGCCAGACCTTGCCACTCACGCAGCGCAGCAAACAGCCGTCCGCCCCGAGCAAGGACACCGCCTCACCCACGCCAAGTTCGATCTGGATATAGGTCGATTGATGTAACATGATTGCCACGCTCCGATTCGTCCCGAGCCAATCACCATGCCGGCCCATACAGTGAATATTCGGGCGAAATCGGGGATACTTCCATCGATATATTTCTTCATTTATTGTGAGCAATATTCACATGTCGCAGCCCGCACCTCCGCTCAATGCGCTGCGCACGCTCGCCGCCGTCGTCAAGTACGGGGGCGTTTCGCGGGCGGCCGAAAAACTCTGTCTGACGCACAGTGCCGTCAGCCACCAGATCCGCGCGATCCAGGAAGCGCTCGACACGCCACTCTTCGAAAAACACGGTCGCATGCTGCGACCGACCGCGCCGGCCGCCGCCTACATCGCCCGGATCGCCGCGGCACTCGACGAAATCGACCGCGCCACCGAAGCGCTCCTCGACGCCCGCCATGACAAGAAACTGCGCGTCAGCACGACGCCATCATTTGCCGCGCACTGGCTGCTGCCCCGTCTGGGCGAATTCATCGCCGCGAATCCGGGCATCGACGTCGAACTCGAATCCTCGTCGCGCCTCAGCCAACTCCAGGAAGGCGAAGCCGACGTCGCGGTCCGCTTCGGTGCCGGTCATTACCCGGGTCTCCATGCCGATCTGCTGATGCGCGACTGGATCTTCCCGGTCTGCGCCCCGGAATTCGCCCGCCAGCATCAACTCGCCGATCCGCGTGTCCTGAAGGATTTGCCGCGCCTGCATTCGCAGGGCGAACCCTGGTCGTGGTGGCTGCAGGAGGCAGGACTCGGCGCCATCGCCGAACCGGAACATGGCATTGTCTTCAGCGACTCCTCGCTCATGCTGCAGGCGGCGATCCGGGGCCAGGGCATCGGTCTGGCGCGCCTGTCGGTCGCCTACGAGGCGCTCGCGAGCGGACAGTTGATCCGGCCGTATGCCCACCAGGCACTCACCCCGCATGCCTACTACTTCGTTTGCCGCAAGGACAAGAAGGATTCGCCGGTCGTCATGAATTTCCGTCATTGGCTCGGCGAACAAATCGACGAATTCTCCCGACGCTACGGCACGGGCGCGCCCTGAGCCCTCCTTTCTCAGGCGCTCAGCGCACATCCTCCGCCGAACTGCCGTCGGCGAAAAATGCCGGATGGAATGCAACGCGCCCCTGAGGACAAGCGGCGCCAAAACTCAGGGCGAAGAAGAATTCATCCGGCACGCCATCGACCGACAAACCGGGAACCGGTCGAAAGCCGAAGCGCGTGTAATAGGCCGGATGGCCAACCAGGCAACAGCCCGCCGCCGAGAGACCCGACAGTCTCGCCAACCCGGCCTGCACGAGCGCAGTCCCGACGCCGGCACGCTGCCGGCTCGGCACCACCGACAAGGGTCCCATGCCGTACCAGCCGGCACTGCCATCCGACAGAACGACCGGCGAAAAGGCGATGTGCCCGATCAGCTCGCCGGCTGATTCGGCCACCAGTGATACCGACAGTGCCCGGGCCCGTCGCAACGCGGCAATGATGAATTGCTCGGTATGCCGACTGACTGACAGGGTGGCAAAGGCAGCGACGGTGATTTGCCCGATCGCTTCGATGTCGGCAGGCGCTTCGTCCCGAATGATGATGTTCGATAACATCGGCGTCATCCCGTTGGTATTGTCGATTTCAGGGATTGAGCAAGCGGAACCCCTGCAGCCCCGCCTCGAAACGCCGCACGGCCGTGCAGTTCACGAGTTCGACCACGATCACTTCCATTACGTGCCAGACCTTGACGCCAGCGCGCGCGCAACCGACAACCAGGGAATCCTGGCGGCCGCAAGCCAGATGCACATGCGAAATGAGATTACCCTGTTCGTCGGGAAAAATCGTTCCGACGCCGGCAACCTCGTGTGCTTCGTCAAGACAACGCTCGATGAAGACCAGCGGATCGGCCCGCCCGGCTTCGGTCCCGGCGATCAGACGACTGCCGGCATCGGCGTCTCCGAGAACGATGAGCCCGGCCGCGGCGATCGCCTGCTCGCGCGCCAGACGCTCGAGACACTCATGAACGATATCGCCATCCTCAAGCCGAACCACAAAAACGCGCCCCAACGACGCTTGTGAATATTTCATGAAGCCTCCGTCATGACAAGAACGTCCGCATCCGATCTGCGGCAGAAAAGAGTTTTATCGTACCGGCGCGCCACCAGAAACGCCACCGTCACACGCCGCCAGCCTCTCCGAACTGCAATACAATGACCTATTCGACAACCGGAGGACAGTCCATGGCACAGAACATCGAAGGCAAGATCGTGGTCATCACCGGCGCCAGCAGCGGACTCGGCAAGGCAGCCGCTCGCGCGCTATCCGCCGACGGTGCCAGCGTCGTTCTCGGCGCGCGGCGACTGGCACTGATCCAGTCCCTCGCCGACGAACTGACGGCCAAAGGCGGCAAGGCACTCGCCATCGAAACCGACGTGACACAACGCGATCAGGTCAGCAAACTCGTCAATACGGCAGTCCAGACCTTCGGCCGCGTCGACGTAATGATCAACAATGCCGGGCTGATGCCGAATTCGCCGCTCGAACGGCTCAAGGTCGACGAGTGGGAACAGATGATCGACGTCAACCTGAAAGGTGTGCTCTACGGCATCGCCGCCGTATTGCCGGTGATGAAAGAGCAGAAATCCGGCCACATCATCAACGTCTCTTCGGTCGCCGGCCACAAGATCCGCCAGGGCGCCGCCGTTTATGCGGCGACCAAACACGCCGTGCGGGCGCTGTCGGAAGGACTGCGTCAGGAAGTGAAGGCTTACAACATCCGCACGACGATCATTTCGCCGGGCGCCGTCGACACCGAACTTCCCAACAGCATCAGCGAACCCGACATTGCCGAGGCCGTGCGCCGGATTTATGAACACGCCATTCCGGCCGACGCGTTCGCGCGTGCCGTCAGCTTCGCGGTCAGCCAACCCGACGACGTCGACATCAACGAAATCCTGTTCCGTCCGACGCGTCAGGAATTCTAGGCTCGGATAAGGTCGATGACCGGCGCCGCCGCAGGATTGGCCTGGCTGATTGCGATCTTCGTCGCGATCAGCCTGCTCTGGCGCCTGTTTTCCCAACGACGGACGCTGCCGTGTCCGTCCTGGCTCGGCTGGATGGTCGAGCGCGAAAACCCGTTCGCCCGCACGCACCGGGCCGACTTCATCGTGCGCCAGATGCGACTTGACACAGGCATGCAGGTTCTCGATGCCGGCTGCGGCCCCGGACGGCTGAGCCTGCCGCTGGCACTTGCCGTCGGACCCGAGGGCGAGGTCGTCGCCGCGGACCTCCAGGCCGGGATGCTGGCGCGCGTCGATGCCAAGGCGCGGCAAGCCGGCATCGACAACATCTGTACACGAATGACCGCACTCGGACAGGGCACGCTGGAGTCGAAGCGCTACGATCGCGTCGTCATGGCGGCAGTGCTCGGCGAGATACCCGACCAAGGCGCCGCCTTGGCCGAACTGTTCGTCAGCCTGAAACCCGGCGGTCTGCTCGCAGTCGCCGAACTGATCTTCGACCCGCACTTCCAGCGCCGCAGCCACGTTCGCGCACAGGCGGAAGCGGCCGGCTTCCGGGAAAAAGCACATTTCGGCCACGCCATCGCCTACCTGACGCTTTTCGAGCGGCCAACCGGGCACTAGGCACCCGGTTCCGTCTGCGCGGGTTCGCACCGCCACAACCGACGGGCGATTCGCGAAAAATCCCTGGCCGCCCTTCACCACTCTCGGGCAAAATCGCGACTCCACCACCCACAGGTTCTCTTCGATGCTCTCCATCGGCTGCCATCTTTCCACCGCGCGCGGCTTTCTCGCCATGGGCCAGGACGCCCTGTCGATCGGCGCCAATACCTTCCAGTTCTTCACGCGCAATCCCCGCGGCGGCGCGGCAAAAGCCATCGACCCGCAAGACATCGCCGATTTCCGGTCGCTCGCGGCAAACAACGGTTTCGCCAAACTGCTGGCGCATGCGCCTTATACGCTCAACCCGTGTTCGGCCGACGAAAAAACGCGAAGCTTCGCGCACGAAGCGATGCGCGACGATCTGCAGCGCATGGAGCACCTGCCCGGCAATCTCTACAACTTCCACCCCGGCAGCCACGTCGGCCAGGGCGAAGACATCGGCATTGCGTTGATCGTCGCCCAACTCAACACGGTCCTCTCGCCGACACAGACCACCACGGTGCTCCTCGAAACCATGGCAGGAAAGGGCAGCGAGATCGGCCGGAACTTCGAAGAACTTCGGCGCATCATCGACGGCGTACATCTTCAGGAAAAGCTCGGCGTCTGTCTCGACACTTGCCACCTCAACGACGCCGGCTATGACCTCGTCAACGACCTCGACGGGGTACTGACACAGTTCGACGCGGTCATCGGCCTCGATCGCCTGCACGCGATCCATCTCAACGACAGCCAGAACCCGCTCGGCAGCCGAAAGGACCGACACGCCTGCATCGGCGCCGGCAGTCTCGGACTTCCGGCGATCGAGCGCATCGTCAACCATCCCGCCCTGCGGCATCTGCCGTTTCTGCTCGAAACGCCAAACGAGCTTCCCGGCTATGCCAAAGAGATCGCCACGCTGCGCGCAGCATTCAACCCGGAATGAATTGGCGGCAAATCA
The DNA here is from genome assembly GCF_900099695.1 of Propionivibrio dicarboxylicus. Taxonomy (GTDB): domain Bacteria; phylum Pseudomonadota; class Gammaproteobacteria; order Burkholderiales; family Rhodocyclaceae; genus Propionivibrio; species Propionivibrio dicarboxylicus. The sequence goes on from NZ_FNCY01000001.1 coordinate 288,100, forward strand.
GTTGGCAGCAAGAACAGCGTCATCGACCGCGAATAACTGACACCCCGTCGGCACCCGGCTGCGACACAGATCAAGCGCCCGCTTGCCGGGGTTTTCGCCGCCGACCGCCACGCTGCAGACACTGGCAGACCAGGCAAACGCGCGCGGATAATCGGCGTCCACGAAGTCGTTGAAGGCGTTTTGGCAGCGCGCTCCCCAGCGCATGCTCGCGGCAACGGCTTCCAGATGAATCCGGGCCGGGTCGGCACTCGCCGTGCGCGGCAGCACCTGGGTCGGCAACCCGAGCTCGGCCAGAAATTTTTCGACCTCCGGCCACCAGATGGACCAGCCGTCGCGATGACCGAATAGACCATGGGCGTCGGTGCCGAACTTGCCGAAAGCCACCATGCGTACATTTCCGCCAGCGCCGACATAAGCGTTCAACATCGCGTTGCGGGTTTCGGGCGACCAATACGAATCGTTATCGCCGTAAAACCACAGCGATGGAAGGCGGTTCGTTTCACCATAGGAGCGGAAGGCATCGACCAACAATCGCTCCCATCCAAGACATTCGGTTTTTCTCAGCCCGCCGGCGAAGTTGACCAGGCCGCGAACACCGGCGTACGGCTTCGTGCCCAAGGCCAGCGTCGTCAATCCTCCATGCGACTGCCCCATCACCACGATCCGCGTCGGGTCGACATACGGCAGTTGCGTCGCGTAGTCGAGCGCCGCACGCACATCCCGGGCCTGGCTCAGGCCGTTGGCCTCGATATTGCAGCCACCGGAAATGTAATTGCCTGAGGAACGCGAGAACCCCCCACGCATCGGGATCATGACGGCATAGCCACGCCGAACCAATTCGCGGCTCGCGACGATATAGCGCGCCCGCGACTGAAAACGCGGATTACCCGAAGCCTTGCCGTGATTGATGACGACCAGCGGAAACGGCCCGTCGCCGTCCGGACGGAAAAATGTCGTTTCCAGCACCGCGGCAAGCGGCCCGCTCCCATTTGGAATAAACACTACCGCTTCGTTCAACGACTTGTTGAACATCGGTTCGGCGGCAAAGACGGGGAACGGCAAGAGGCAAAAGAAAACCAGCCACCCGCGGACCAGGATCAGCCGGACGCGGTGGCCGGGGCGGCAGTCGGCCGCCCCGCATTCGTCATAGCGCGACGATTTCAACGCAGATCGGCTCTTTTCCGGTCCGTTGACAGCCTGCTGCCGTCAGCCGTCCGCTGACCGGATCGATCGAATACACGGTCAATGCCGCCGACTGCTGTCCGGCCGCAACCAGCCAGCGCCCCGAAGGATCGACATCCATGCCCCGCGGCGTATCCTGCGTCGGCGTATGTCCAACCAAGGCCAACTTTCCCGTCTTCTTGTCCACGCGCAAGGTCGCGATCGTGCTGCTGCGCCGATCGGAGGCGTACATGAAACGGCCATCGCCGGTCAGTCTCAGTTCCGCCGTCCACGGCGCACCGCCAAAACCAGACGGCATCATCGAGATCGTTTGACGCAGATCCAGTCCGCCGCGCTCGGCATCGAACGCGAAGGCATCGATGCATCCGTTCAATTCGTTCAGGCAGTAAACGAAACGATTGTCAGCCGAAAACACCGGATGCCGCGGACCACTCCCGGCCGCCACCGCGGAGACTGCGTTCGGCACCAGACGACCGCCGGCTTCGATCCGATAAATACGGATGGCATCGGCGCCAAGCGTCGGCACCAGCAGCCAACGTCCGCTTTGGTCGACGCGGGCGGCATGCGCACGCGGCAAACCGGATTCGGTCTGCTGTGCGGCCAGTGGAACACCGGCCGCATCGAGCGGAAAGACGCTCAGGTTGTTGTCGCCGTACGACGACGAAAACGCCACGCCTGACGCCGGCGCGGCGTACACATAAACCGGCGCACCCGGCGCAACGACACCGCCCAAACTCCGCAAACACCCGTCCTCCGGCTTAATGGCGAAGGCATGGAAAGCATTTTCGTTGCGCATTCCCACATACAAACGCTGCTGGGCGGGCATGGCGCGCATCGGCACCGGCGATCCGGACGTCAGCAAACGTTGGCGCAGACTGATGCCCCCCGAGCGGGGATCAAGGGAAAAAACATCGATTTCGCGGCTTTCGCCACAGGAGACGTAGACAAACAACGCTTGCATGCAGTGGACTCCGACAGTTGATTGCGTGACGCACAGGATCATCGCCATTCCGCTAGATCATCGCAAGTCAAGATTTGAGCGGGAGCGATCCGGCCGTCGGACGCCGTCCGGATTTACCCACACGAGGTCATACGAACCCAATAATGAAAACGACCGGTTGTCATCATTGACGACAACCGGTCGTGTTTGCGACATTCCGGGTGGCCTGTAATATTCGGACCACCCCGAGGTCCGAACAATTCCGGACCCGATGTCTGTCTATTGGCTTTCGCGCAGGTAGACGAGCAGTGCCTGCGCCGACGCCTCGGGTGCATAGGCCAGATGTAGCAGCAGTTGGACCGGATGCGGCAGTTTGCGGCCGGACTCATAGCGCGAACCGCCCGATTGGGTCACACGGATACGGCTCCAGAATATCGACTGATTGACACCGAGCTTTCTGCGCAGGGTAGCAGCCTGTTCGCCAGTTTGCAGGAAAAGCTTCGGCGCTTTTGCAGCTTTGGGTTTGCTTGGCATATAAAGACTCCATGACAGTGAGTACTACGATTCCCTCCGAACAGGAGGTGTTGTTGTTGCGCTATAAGTATGCACCAACAATAACGAAATTTTCCGTCTTAGTGCCAAAACTGACAGGTTACGCACGCCTAAGGACATTCAACTAAAGTCATAGACGCATTGACAGAGAATTTCAAGAAAAGCTCAATCAAAATATTCCGAATGACTCATTCGTTACAAGCCTGTCGGTATCGAATGAAGCGCGAAGGATAGCGAGCAATTACCCACGACAGGAAAACGTACTTAACTGTCTTACCAATTCCAATGGCAACAAGCACACCCAGCGTTGAGGGCTCGGCCAACGAGTAAGCAAAAATTGCCGGCGTTTGCGGGATTGGCGAGCCGGCGATAACGGCCAGCGCGAACAGACCATATGCATGCAGCCAGGCGCTCGCGCTCTGCCAATGCGCGTTATCGACAAGCTGCGGATAGCGCTCCAGCACCAATTCCTTGCCCAAGTACTGGAACAACTCAACGAGCACAGCCCCGCCAATGCCACTGGCAACTCCGGTCAGTACTCCGAGTAAAAACCAGCGGCGGGGGGCGAGCAAAACAGCCGGAATCAGCACGATGACAAATGGAAATGAAAAGCTGGCCGTCGAGGCGAACGCAATTAGCGCGACCACCGCCGGATAGTAGCGATGTCCGACGCTACGATCGAGCAGTTTCCGGACCCAAAGAGGAATGCGCGTCGAGTTCATTCGAAGCACCTCGGGGACTCCGGCGCTTGCTCGCGACATCGGGTCGGCGTTAGCCTTGTCATTGATCGAATACGTATCGGTGACCTATTCATGAGAAATATTGTAAAGACATCCTTGGCGGCAAAAATTGTATGTGTTTTTCCAGCCCCAGAGCAGGCACAATTTCACGTTATTTTTGGGTTAGGCAATTTTTTCGGATCATGACTTGGGAATTTTGGGGACGCTGCCTCGCTCGACTCCAGGCAGATTTCCGGGGCACCTTTCTTCCGTCCCGTCTGCGGCGCTTGCGTCCAGGCGCCGACGACATTCAAACGGTTATCGCCAGGCTAGGCCCGGCAACAGCCTCCTGGCAAACCGACGGCGGAAGCGTGATGGAATTTGCGACGATGCCCTTCGGTACACAGAATTTCATGCTCGACTTCGATCGAAACGGGATCTTGCTCGGCATCCGGAACGCGCTGACCGACGCCAATTTCGCCCGGATTGTCGTTGGCATGGATCACGAAGACGTCCGGCGCGTGCTGGGAAATCCCGCCCACACGATCCGGTTCCCGCTCAAGCACGAGGAGGTGTGGGATTGGAAAACCGGGGACGACGCCGGAGAAACGACCTTCTTCAACGTCCATTTCGACGACGACGGGCAGGTCTGCGCGACGAGTCGTCACCGGGAGCCCCGCGGCTAAACGCCCGCAACCTCACAAAGAACACCGCTTTGGCTTGACAATCAATGGTTTGGCGCGTAAATTCCCGTGCCTGTCCTGGGCTTATTCCCCGACACCGCGCCGATTTGAAGTTCAGCTTGCGGGCGCGCAAAAAATCCGGCTAAAGCGGGCTTCAATGCAGCGATTCCGAACCCGTTCGCCACGAAGCCGAACGGGTTTTTATTTTTTGAGGTTCCTTCATCATGCAGCCTGACCGTACCGCCGAACTCGCTTCCTTGTTGCAAGACCGACTGCTCATCCTCGATGGCGCCATGGGAACGATGATCCAGCGCCGTCAACTGCAGGAAGCCGACTACCGCGGCAGCCGTTTTGCCGATCACCCGTCGGATCTCAAGGGCAACAATGACCTCCTCCTGCTCACCCGCCCCGACGTCATCCGGGATATTCATGGCGAATATCTTGCGGCGGGTGCCGATATCGTCGAAACCTGCACGTTCAACGCGACCTCGCTATCTCAGGCCGACTACAAGCTCGAACACCTCGCCTATGAACTCAACGTTGCCGGCGCCCGGCTCGCCCGAGAGGTCTGCGACGAGTTCAGCGCCAAGACACCGGCCAAGCCGCGCTTCGTCGCCGGCGTCGTCGGTCCGACCTCGCGCACCGCATCAATCTCTCCGGACGTCAACGACCCAGGCTACCGCAACGTCAGCTTCGAGCAACTCGTCGAGGCCTATACCGACGCCATCCGCGGCCTGACCGACGGCGGCGCCGACATCCTGCTGGTCGAGACCGTCTTCGACACACTCAACGCCAAGGCGGCACTGTTCGCCATCGAGCAGTTTTTCGACACGATCGGCCGCCGCTGGCCGGTCATGATTTCGGGAACGATCACCGATGCCTCCGGCCGTACGCTATCGGGACAAACCGCCGAAGCTTTCTGGAATTCGCTGCGCCACATCAAGCCGCTTTCCTTCGGCCTCAACTGCGCACTCGGCGCCAAGGAATTGCGTCAATACGTCGAAGAGCTGGCCCGGGTATGCGACTGCCACGTCTCGGCGCATCCCAACGCCGGGCTGCCGAATGCGTTCGGCGGCTACGACGAAACACCCGACATGCTTGCCGATGAAATCGCCGACTGGGCGCGCCACGGCTTCGTCAATATCGTCGGCGGCTGTTGCGGCACCTCGCCGGACCATATCGCCGCGATCGGGCACAAGGTCGCCGGACTCGCCCCGCGGACTCTCCCGGACATCGAGAAGAAGCTCCGCCTGTCGGGTCTCGAGCCCTTCAACGTTGGCAAGGACTCGCTCTTCGTCAATGTCGGCGAGCGCACCAACGTAACCGGCTCGCGCGCATTTGCGCGCATGATCCTTGAAGGGCGCTTCGACGACGCCCTGGCGGTTGCCCGGCAGCAGGTCGAGAACGGCGCCCAGGTCATTGACATCAACATGGACGAGGCGATGCTCGATTCGCGCGCGGCGATGGAGCGCTTCCTCAAGCTGATCGCCTCCGAGCCGGACATTTCGCGCGTGCCGGTAATGATCGACTCGTCGAAGTGGGAGGTCATCGAAGCCGGCTTGCGCTGCATCCAGGGCAAGGGCATCGTCAATTCGATCTCGATGAAGGAAGGCGAAGCGAGCTTCCTCGACCACGCCCGCCTCGCCCTGCGTTACGGCGCCGCCGTCGTCGTCATGGCCTTCGACGAAAAAGGCCAGGCGGACACCTACACCCGCAAGATCGAAATCTGCCAGCGCGCCTATACGCTGCTGACCGGCATCGGCTTTCCGGCGGAAGACATCATCTTCGATCCGAACATCTTCGCCATCGCCACCGGCATCGAAGAGCACAACAACTATGCGGTCGACTTCATCGAAGCCTGTCGCTGGATCCGCGCCAATCTCCCGTACGCCCAGATCTCCGGTGGCGTCTCCAACGTCTCGTTCAGCTTCCGCGGTAACGACGCCGTACGCGAGGCGATCCACACGGTATTCCTCTACCATGCGGTCCGCGCCGGCCTTTCGATGGGCATCGTCAACGCCGGCATGCTCGGTGTTTATGACGATCTCGACCCCGAACTGCGCGCCCGGGTCGAAGCGGTCGTGCTCAATACCGCCTCCGACGCCGGCGAAAAGCTCGTCGAATTCGCGCAGACGGTCAAGGAAGGCAAGGCCAAGGAGAGCGGCGTCGACCTCGCCTGGCGCGCCCAACCCGTCGAGAAGCGGCTCGAACACGCGCTGGTCAAGGGCATTACCGATTTCGTCGTCGCCGACACCGAAGAGTGCCGCGCCGGGCTGGCCGCGCAAGGCCGTCCGCCGCTTGGCGTCATCGAAGGGCCTCTGATGAGCGGGATGAACGTCGTCGGCGACCTGTTCGGCGCAGGCAAGATGTTCCTACCGCAAGTCGTCAAGTCGGCGCGCGTCATGAAACAGGCCGTCGCTCACCTCGTTCCCTTCATCGAGGAAGAGAAGCGACGCAGCGGTGCCGCCAGCAAGGGGCGCATCGTCCTCGCCACGGTCAAGGGCGATGTCCATGACATCGGCAAGAACATTGTCGGTGTCGTGCTCGGCTGCAACGGCTACGAAGTCATCGATATCGGCGTCATGGTCTCCTGTGACAAGATTCTCAACGCGGCGCGCGAACACGGCGCCCAGGCGATCGGTCTCTCCGGCCTGATCACGCCGTCGCTCGAGGAGATGACGCACGTCGCTGCCGAAATGCAGCGTCAGGGCTTCGAGGTGCCGCTCCTCATCGGCGGCGCGACGACCAGCCGCGCCCACACAGCGATCAAGATCGCCCCCAGCTACGATGGCACCGTCATCTACGTTCCCGACGCTTCGCGCGCGGTTGGCGTCGTCACCCGCCTGCTGTCGGAAGAGCAGTCGGCCGACTACCGCCGCGAGATTGCCGACGACTACGCGCGCGTGCGCGAGCAGCACGGCGCCAAAAAGGGCGTGACGCTGGTCACGCTCGCCGATGCGCGCGCCAATCGTTTGGCCTGGAACGAAGACGCCGGCTACCGTCCGGTCGCACCGGCCGAACCCGGCCGTCATGTCCTGCGCGACATCGACCTGGCGACGCTCGCGCGCCATATCGACTGGGGCCCGTTCTTCCAGACCTGGGACCTGGCCGGCGCGTTCCCGCGCATCCTCGATGACGCCGTCGTCGGCGAAGCGGCCCGTGCCGTCTATGCCGATGGCCAGGAAATGCTGCGCCAGATCATCGCCGAACGCTGGCTGACCGCCAACGCCGTTTTCGGCCTGTATCCGGCCAATGCCGTCGGCGACGCGATCGAAATCTACAGCGACGCCGCACGGACGCAGACGGCCATGGTCTGGCACACGCTGCGCCAGCAGCACGAGCGGCCAGCGGGCAAGCCGCACTACGCGCTTGCCGACTTCATCGCCGGCAAAGGCACGCCCGACTGGGTCGGCGCCTTCGCCGTCACTGCCGGCATCGGCATCGAACGGAAACTCGAGGAATTCGCCGCCGCTCATGACGATTATCGCGCCATCATGTTGAAGGCCCTCGCCGACCGCCTGGCCGAGGCCTGCGCCGAGTGGCTGCATCGGGAAGTGCGCACGCGATACTGGGGCTACGCCAAGGCCGAAGCGCTCGACAATGACGCGCTCATTCGGGAGGAATACGTCGGCATTCGCCCGGCCCCCGGCTACCCGGCCTGCCCCGACCATCGAACCAAGGGTCCGCTGTTCGACCTGCTCGATGCCCCGACCAACGCCGGCATGGCCCTCACTGAATCGTTCGCGATGACGCCCGCCGCCTCGGTGTCCGGTTTCTATTTCGCGCATCCGCAAGCGCGGTATTTCGCCGTTCCGAAGATCGGTAGCGATCAGCTTGAGGACTGGGCGCAACGCAACGCCATGGCACTCGCCGATGCCGAGCGCTGGCTGGCGCCGATCCGATAGATCCGATGACGTCCGCGCCGCGTATCCGAAGCGACGTCGATCTGGCAACGCACACCACGCTGGCGTTGCCCGGCAAGGCAGCGCGCTTCGCTTCGATCACACGGCCAGATGAACTCGAAGCGCTCGCCCGGTCTGCCGAGCGCCGCTTCGTCCTCGGCGGCGGCAGCAACGTCGTGCTCACCGGCGATTTTCCCGGGCTCATCCTGCATATGGCCATTCGCGGCCGCGCGCTCGCAAGTGAGGACGCGGACGCATGGTATGTCCGCGCCGGTGCTGGCGAACCCTGGCACGACTTTGTGCAATGGACGCTGGCACAGGGCTGGCCCGGTCTGGAAAATCTCAGCCTGATTCCCGGCACCGTCGGTGCCGCACCGGTGCAGAACATCGGCGCCTACGGACTGGAAGTCGGCGAACGCCTGCACTGCGTCAGTGCCATCGACATGCGTAACGGCCAGGTCTGCCGCTTCGATCGCGACGCCTGCCGTCTCGGCTACCGGGACAGTCGCTTCAAGCAGGAAGGCTGGCATCTCGACGCGAGCATGGTCATCACCGAGGTCGTTTTCCGCCTGCCCAAGCGCTGGACGGCACTCACCCGCTACGCCGACATCGGCGCCGAACTCGACGCGCGCAAGGTCGCCCTGCCGACGCCGGCGGAGATCGCCGACGCTGTCAGCGCGGTCCGGCGGCGCAAACTCGCCGATCCGGCCGTGCTCGCCAACGCCGGCAGCTTCTTCCAGAATCCCATCGTCGACGCCGAACAGGCCGGTCGTCTGCTGGCCACCCACCTGGGCATGCCGCACTATCCGCAAGGCGACGGACGGTGCAAACTCGCCGCCGGATGGCTGATCGAACAGAGCGGCTGGAAAGGACGCTGGCTCGGTTCCGTCGGCATGTACGAAAAGCAGGCACTGGTATTGGTCAATCGCGGCGGCGCCCGCGGCGAGGATGTCCTTACCCTGATGCGCGCGGTGCAGAATGATGTCCGGCAATGCTTCGGCGTTGCCCTCAACCCCGAGCCCGTATTCATCTAGATCGCCGGTGGCTGACGCGAAATCCATTAAAATCGATGCTGTAGACATTCGTGACGAGGAACGGCGGGTGATCGGAAAAACGGTACTGATAACCGGCGCAGCCAAACGCGTGGGGCGATCCATCGCCCGCGAACTGCACGGCGCAGGATGCAATATCGTCGTGCACTACCGGCATGCCGCCGAAGCGGCGCGGACCCTCACCGAGGCCCTCAACGAGGAACGCTCAGGTTCCGCCTGCTGCCTGCACGCAGATTTGCTCGACGTGAGAGCGCTGGCCGCACTCGTTGACCAAAGCGTGGCGCACTTCGGGCACCTCGACGCACTGGTCAACAACGCTTCGAGCTTCTTCCCCACCCCCCTCGGCACGATCGACGAGGCGGCCTGGACGGACCTCATGGGCAGCAATCTCAAGGCACCGCTTTTTCTTGCCCAGGCCGCCGCGCCACACTTGCGCGAGAGTCATGGCGCCGTCATCAACATCACCGATATTCACGCCGAGCGGCCGATGGCCGGCTACCCGCTGTATTGCGCCGCCAAAGCCGGTTTGCTCGGTCTGACGCGCGCACTGGCCATCGAACTCGCCCCCGATGTCCGCGTCAATGCGGTCGCACCGGGACCGATTCTCTGGCCCGAAGGCGGCGACGATTTCGACTCCGCCGAACGCGCGGAAATCGTCGCGCACACCCTGCTCAAGCATGAAGGCAGTCCGCACGACATCGCCCGTACGGTCCGCTTCCTGCTCGCCGATGCGCCTTACATCACCGGCCAGGTCATCAATGTCGACGGCGGTCGCACCGCCCACCTCTAGCTTTTTTCTTCATCGCATTCACCCGTAGGATTCCCGTGGAAAATTCAAAGACGCTGCAGCGCCTCTCACGGCGGCTGGAAACCGCCGCTGGCAAAGCCATCGCCGACTACAACATGATCGAGGACGGCGACACCGTGCTCGTCTGCATCTCCGGGGGCAAGGATTCATACGCCATGCTCTCGATCCTGATGGCCCTGCAGAGACGCGCACCGGTCAATTTCAGGCTGATCGCCATGAATCTCGACCAGAAACAACCCGGTTTCCCCGCCGACGTGCTGCCCCGCTATCTCGCCGAACTCGGCGTCGACTACCGTATCGTCGAGCAGGACACTTATTCCATCGTCAAGGAAAAGATCCCGGAAGGAAAAACCACCTGCTCGCTCTGCTCGCGCCTGCGCCGTGGCGTGATCTACCGCACGGCCAAGGAACTCGGCGCCAACAAGATCGCGCTAGGCCACCATCGCGACGACATCGTTCACACGCTCTTCCTCAACCTGCTGTTCGGCGGAAAACTCAAGGGTATGCCGCCCAAGCTGCTGACCGACGACGGCGCGCATGTCGTCATCCGTCCGCTCGCCTACTGCAGCGAACACGATATCGCGCGCTATGCACGCGGCATGGCATTCCCGATCATTCCGTGCAATCTCTGCGGTTCGCAAAGCAACCTGCAGCGGCAAAAAATCCGCGAAATGATGGCGGAATGGGACACGCGCTACCCGGGACGGACGGAGTCGGTGTTCACCGCGATGCAGAACATTGTCCCCTCGCACCTCGCCGACACCGCGCTGTTCGGTTTCAAGGATTTGCGCGTCGGCCAGACGCTCGATGCCATGGACGGTGGCGATCTGGTCTTCGACGATCCGTTCCAGGAGTCGCTGCCACCGGCGACCAGCGTCGTCACGATCCAGCGTAGCGAGTCATAAGGCGTCAGCCGACGCCGACGTTGCGCGCCTGAATCGGCAGGGCTGGCAAGCCCTGCCGGAACGCGGTTTACTCGCCGTCGAGCACTGCGCGTTGCTGGCGGTCGATGAAGTCGCTCATGCTGTCGATTCCGCGCAACTGGAGAATGCAGTTGCGCACGGCCGCCTCAAGCAACACCGCCAGGTTACGTCCCGGCGCGACATGGAACACCACCTTGCGAACGGAAACGCCGAGAATTTCCTGCGTCTGCGAGTCGAGCGGCAGGCGCGGTGTATTCCCGCCGGGGGCCTGCTTCTGCAGATGCACGATGAGCTTAAGCTTCATTTTCCGTCGCGCTGCAGTCTCACCGAAGATCGTCCGGATATTCAGCAAGCCGAGTCCGCGCACTTCGAGATAGTCGCGCAGCATACCGGGACAGCGCCCTTCGAGGGTATTGGCGGCGGTATGTGCCAACTCTACGACATCGTCGGCAACCAATCCGTGGCCACGCGAAATGAGTTCGAGCGCGAGTTCGCTCTTGCCGACGCCGGCATCGCCGGTAATCAGCACGCCCATGCCATAGACATCCATAAAGACGCCATGCACCGACAGCGTTTCGGCGAACTGGCGGGCGAGGTAAAGGTGCAGGTGATCGATCACCTGTGCACAGGGCTTCGGCGTCGAAAACAGCGGCACCCCCTTTTTTTCGCAACGATCGAGCAGGTCCTGGCCCGGATCGAGCGCGTCGGCAATAATCATCCCGGGCGGCCGGGCCTGCATCATCTCATCGAGATGGCGCTGCCAGTGATCCTCGCCTGCGCGTTCCGCCCAGCGCCGTTCGGCCTGCCCGATGACCTGGACGCGGTGGCTGTAGATGAGATTGAAATGGCCGACGACATCGGGGCCGAAAAATTCCGGCTCGGTCAATTCCAGATTTCGATCGACGCCTTCCGCAGCCACCCATTTCAACTTGAGCTTTTCGGCGTGGTCTTCAAAAAGCTGAGAAATGCTGAAAGCGCGCGTCGAGCTCATGCTGGGACTCTCTCAGGTGAAAATAGCTTGCGAACCTGCTCGACGCTCGTCGCCTCGCGCAAGGCTTCGCGACACGCGCTGTTGGAGAACAGTTCGGCCAGTTCCGACAGGATCTGCAGGTGCAACTCGGTGGCATGTTCGGGCACGAGCAGGACAAAAAAGATCGACACCGGCTTTCCGTCCGGCGACTCGAAGGGAACCGGCGCGGCGAGACGAACGAATGCCGCCTTGGCTTCCTTGAGATTCTTGATGCGACCGTGCGGTACGGCAACGCCATGACCGAGCCCGGTGGAGCCGAGCTTCTCGCGCGCGAACAAGCTTTCGAAAACGGTGCTGCGAGCAATCCCCTGATTGTTCTCGAACAACAGGCCGACGCTTTCGAAAACCCGCTTCTTGCTGGTCGCTTGAAGATCAAGAAGAATGTTTTCGACAGGAAGCAAACGGAGGAGCTGGCTCATAGGCGACGATACGGGCGAGACGATTCGGGTGGGGGCAGTAAGAACCGGGCAGCTGATCGCGCGAACGCGATCAGCTGCCCGGCATCAGAACGCAATCAGATGTTATGGCCTATCTTCTGGCCGCGGTGATGATCTTTCTGAATTTCCTTGTGCTTCTGGATCTGTCGATCGAGTTTGTCGGCAAGAACGTCGATGGCGGCATAGAGATCCTCCTCGATCGCTTCGACATGCACGTCCTTACCGGATAGATGAACCGTGACCTCGGCTTTCTGCTTCAGCTTCTCCACCGACAGGATCACGGCGACGTCGATCACGCTGTCGAAATGACGCGTGACGCGCTCGAGCTTGCCGGTAACATAGTCATGAATCGCCGGGGTAACCTCGAGGTGGTGTCCTGTAATTTGCAGGTTCATGGTATGACTCCTTTTTTGTGTTGTCAGCTGCTTTCACAGCCATCAGATTGCCCCTTGACCGCCACCAGGGCCGCCCGGGGGTGTTGATTCGCGGGATTGGCACCGCGAGCGCGTTGCTGATACATGACCACGCCCATTAAATCGTTCGTCTCAGTTTGACCGGCGGAATACCGAGTGATTCCCTGTATTTTGCTATCGTTCGCCGGGCGACCACAATGCCCTGTTGCCCGAGGACTTCCGACAACTGGCTGTCCGACAACGGATTCTTGGTGTCTTCGGCGCTGACCAACTGTTTGATCAGGGCCCGAATCGCCGTTGCCGAGCAGGCGCCGCCGGTTTCGGTGGCGACGTGACTGCCGAAAAAATACTTCAGTTCGAAGATCCCGCGCGGCGTCGCCATGTATTTCTGGGTCGTCACGCGCGACACCGTCGACTCGTGCAGCCCGAGAATTTCGGCGATCTCGCGCAGAACCAGCGGCCGCATGGCGACTTCACCGTGATCGAAAAACTGGCGCTGACGATCGACAATCGTCTGCGCGACGCGAAGAATGGTGTCGAAACGCTGCTGAACGTTCTTGATCAGCCAGCGCGCCTCCTGCAGTTGCCCCGACAGGCCCGAGCCACGGTGGCGCGAGAGAATCTGGGCGTACAGGCTGTTGATGCGCAGCTTCGGATAGGCGTCCGAATTGATATTGACGGTCCATTGCCCGCGCAGCTTGCGCACTACCACGTCCGGTACGATATAGCGGGCATCGAGCGCGGCATACTTGCTGCCGGGGCGCGGGTTGAGGCTGCGGATCAGGAACTGGGCCTGGCGCAACGCTTCGTCATCGCATTCCAACAGCTTTTTCAGCTTGGCAAAGTCCCGACCGGCAAGCAGCTCGAGATGATCACGCACGATCCGGATGGCCAGTTCGCGCGTGTCGTCGACCGGCAGGGCAGTCAGTTGCAGCAGCAGGCATTCCTGCGCATTACGGGCGCCGACGCCGGTCGGATCGAAATTCTGCAAATGCCGCAGAGCGATTTGCAGCTCTTCCGGCTCGATTTCCAGTTCAGCCGGCAAAACGCCAGCCAGTTCCTCGAGCGACTGGGCCAGATAGCCGTCATCGTCGAGCGCATCGATCAGGCATTGCACAAGGACACGGTCACGCTCTTCCAGGCACATCAAACCGAGTTGCCAGGAAAGATGTTCGCGCAGCGAAGTCGTTGCCGCCTGAACGTCCTGATAATCGTTGTCGTCGTCGTCGAACGATCCTGAGGATCCGCTCGCCCCGGCGAAATTACCCTCCTCGCCGAACCAGCTTTCGTCCTCCGCTGCCGACGATGTCGGTGCCGGCTCCCCCGCGTCCTCGGTGGCGGCAGCGTCCCCGCCGCTCATCGGCGCCTCGGCCTCCGACGACGACGGGCCCGAGGCGTATTCTTCCTCGGCGCGCTCCAGCAAGGGATTTTCCTGGAGATACTTCTCCAGTTCCTGCTCAAGCTCGATCGTCGATAGCTGCAATAGCCGGATGGACTGCTGCAGCTGCGGCGTCAGCGCGAGATGTTGCGACAGCTTGAGTTGTAGGGATGGTTTCATGTCGGAGCCGAACAGGTCACCGGATACGTGAAAGGATCGACCCGCCTGTTGTTTTACATTGTGGAAAAACGAGCGTTGCGCTCAGAGGCGGAAGTTCTCGCCCAGATACACCTTACGCACGCTTTCATTATAAATGATTTCCTCTGGCCGACCAGCAGCAAGAACCGTACCTTCATTGAGGATGTAGGCGTGATCACAGATGCCAAGCGTCTCGCGGACGTTGTGGTCAGTGATCAGTACGCCGATGTTGCGATCCTTGAGGAAGCGGATGATCTTCTGGATGTCGAGCACGGCGATCGGATCGATCCCGGCGAACGGCTCGTCGAGCAGGATGAAGCGCGGATTGGTCGAGAGTGCGCGGGCGATTTCGACGCGCCGTCGCTCGCCGCCCGACAGCGCCGCTGCCGGACTGTTGCGGATGTGTCCGATATGAAGTTCGGCGAGCAGATCTTCGGCCCGCCGCTCGACCTCCTCGGCCGAGATATTTTGCAACTCAAGCACAGCACGGATGTTTTCGATCACCGACAGCTTGCGGAAGACCGAGGCTTCCTGCGGCAGATACGAGAGCCCCATGCGCGCGCGCCGATGGATCGGCTGGTGCGTGATGCGCTCGCCATCGACGAAAACGTCGCCGGCATCGCAGGCGACCAGGCCGACGACCATGTAGAAGCAGGTCGTCTTGCCGGCGCCGTTCGGACCGAGCAGGCCCACCACTTCGCCGCTGCACACTTCGAGCGAGACATCCTGGACCACCTTGCGCTTTTTGTAGCTTTTCTGCAGGTGGGTCGTCGCCAGCGTACTCTTGTTTTTGTCAGTCTCGGCCATCATCAGTCATCACTCAAATCGCCGCGCAAAACGCGACGGATCGTTTCTCCGGAAAACCCCCGGCTCATCAAGAAGCGCATCTCCTTCGCCCGCCCGGCGGCATCCGCCGATGCCGGTCGGTCACCGAAGCGGCGACGCCACACCTGGCAGGCACGCACCCACTCTTCCTCGCAGTCCGCCAACGCACTCCTGACCAGATCGTCGTCGACGCCCTGCGTTCTCAACTCTTGCGCCAGACGCGCGTTGCCAAAGCGGGCCGCGCGCACATTCAGCCGCGCTTCGACGTAGCGCTCGTCAGACAGCAAGCGACGGGCGACGAGATCGTCGAGCACGGCATCGAGCGCTTCCGCCGACTCGGCATGCGGGCCGAGCTTGCGCGCCAGTTCGGCCCGCGAATGCTCACGTCGGGCCAGCAGACGCACGGCACGCTCGCGCAAGGAGGTGTCCATGGCCCGCTATGGCGTTTCCGCCGGTCAGCCTTCGACCGCCGGCTTCGCCGACGGCACGTTGACGGCGGCGCGGATCTTGGCCTCGATTTCGGCTGCGATCTGCGGATTCGCCTTGAGAAACTCGCGCGCGTTGTCCTTACCCTGGCCGATTTTCTCGCCGGCATAGGCATACCAGGACCCCGATTTCTCGACGAGTTTGTGCGCCACACCGAGTTCGATGATTTCGCCCTCGCGCGATGTGCCTTCCCCGTACAGAATATCGAAAAGGGCTTCGCGGAACGGCGGCGACACCTTGTTCTTGACGACTTTGACGCGGGTTTCGTTGCCGACCACCTCGTCGCCCTTCTTGATGCCGCCGATGCGACGGATGTCGAGGCGCACCGAGGCGTAGAACTTGAGTGCGTTGCCGCCGGTCGTCGTTTCGGGGCTGCCGAACATCACGCCGATCTTCATGCGAATCTGGTTGATGAAGATCACCAGCGTATTGGTCCGGTTGATGTTCGCCGTCAGCTTACGCAGCGCCTGGCTCATCAGACGCGCCTGCAAACCGGGGAGCGAGTCGCCCATTTCACCTTCGATTTCGGCCTTCGGCACGAGCGCCGCCACCGAGTCGATGACCACCACGTCCACACTGCCCGAGCGCACCAGCATGTCGGCGATTTCGAGCGCCTGTTCGCCGGTATCGGGCTGCGAAATGAGCAGATCATCCAGTTTCACGCCCAATTTCTGGGCATAGGTCGGATCGAGTGCATGCTCGGCATCGATGAACGCCGCTGTGCCGCCCAGCTTCTGCATTTCCGCCACTACTTGCAGCGTCAGCGTCGTCTTGCCGGACGATTCCGGGCCGTAGATCTCGACGACGCGGCCGCGCGGCAAACCGCCGACGCCGAGCGCGATGTCCAGGCCGAGCGAACCCGTCGAGACGACCTGCAAATCCTTCTCGACGCTGCCCTCGCCCATCTTCATGATCGAGCCCTTGCCGAATTGCTTTTCGATCTGAGCCAGTGCCGCAGCCAGTGCTTTTGCCTTGTTGTCGTCCATTGCGTGTCCTTTGGTCAGGTTGGCATGAATTATCTCATGTTCGCCGACGCCGGAAGTCTACCCGCCCGACAGCGAATACTGTGATTATATACAGCAGTTTTATTCCCAGGTTAACTGATTGCGGTCATCGTCTTCACACGCTCGCGCAATTCCGACAGGACAAACTCGACCGACTGCGCCCGGACAGACTGACGATCACCGTCGAAACGCCGGCTGCTCGTCGCCACCGCCCCCGCCGGCCCGGCCCAGGCAAAGCAGACGAAGCCAACCGGTTTCTCGGGCGAACCGCCGCTGGGTCCGGCCACACCGGTGATTGCCAGCGCCCAATCGGCATGGCTATGCGCCAGCGCGCCGTTGGCCATCGCCACGGCTGTCGCTTCGCTGACCGCACCATGCCGGATCAGCACCTCCGCCGGCACGCCGAGCATTTCCTGCTTGGCGTCGTTGGAATAGGTGACGAAGCCGCGCTCGAACCAATCGGAACTGCCGGCCACCGCCGTCAGGCATTGACTGACCCAACCGCCCGTGCAGGACTCGGCCGTCGCCAGCCGCAGCCCCTGGCTGCGCAGGGCATCGCCAACCTGCTCGGCGAGCGCTTCGAGAGCGGCTTGATCGGGTGGATTCATGACAACAGGAAGCGAGCGATGGCCAGCACCAAGACGGCATAGCCGGCGGCGACGAGATCGTCGCACATGACGCCGAAACCGTTTTTCACCTGCTCGTCGAAATAGCGCGCCGGCTGCGGCTTGACGATGTCGAACAGGCGGAACAGCAAGAACGCCGCTCCCTGCCAGAGCCATCCTGGCGGGCAGAACACGAGGACCAGCCAGAACGGCACGATCTCATCCCAAACGATGCTGCCGTGATCGCACACGCCGAGATCCTGTCCGGTCTTGTGCACAGCGACCACCCCACCGACGAAGGCGACGGCAATCAGGAGCAGCAACTCGATGTCGCTCAGCCACGGACGCATGAGCACGAAGCTTCCCCAGCCGAACAGCGTCCCGACCGTCCCCGGCGCGAACGGCGACAAGCCGCTGCCGAAGCCACAGGCGACAAGACGCGCCGGATGCATCAGGAAAAAGCGCAGCGGCGGGCGCGCGCTGACCGTCTTGATCTTAACCAAAGTGATCGAACCCTTTCTGTTTCAAGGCCACCGGCTGACCCTCGGCGTCGAGCAAGCGGACCTCGCCGCTGCCGGCGACCGCCCGGCCGATCCGCCACAGCGGCAAATCGAGACCTGCGGCCAGCGCCGCCAGCGCGCTACGATTCTCGGACGGCGCCGTAAACGCCAGTTCGTAGTCGTCGCCGCCGGCCAACTGACAATGTCGCGCCGCATCGACCGGCGCACCGGCTGGCAACGGGGGCAAGTGTTCGGCCAGAACCTCGAGATCGAGCCGGGAGCGTTCGGCAATATGCCCGACATCGGCGAGCAGGCCGTCGGAGACGTCGATGGCCGCACGCGCCAAAGACTCGCTGCGCAACGCCAGACCGAGTTCGACGCGCGGCACGGGTTGCTGCAAGGCGCGAATACACTGCGCCGCCAGCACGCCGGGCAAGGACGCGCGCCCTTGCAGTTGCGCCAGGCCCAAGGCGGCAAGCCCCGGACGGCCGGACACCCAGAGGTCGTCGCCGACACGAGCCGCATCACGTCGCAGGGCTGTACCGACCGGCACCTCACCGAGCGCGGTGATGCACAGATTCAAGGGGCCGCGCGTCGTATCGCCGCCGACGAGATCGACGCCATAGCGGCCGGCACAGGCGAACAAGCCTTCGGAAAAAGCGGCGAGCCAGACTTCGTCTGCTTTGGGCAGGCTACCGGCGAGCAGCACCCAGCGCGGCACGGCGCCCATCGCACCCAGATCGGACAGGTTAACGGCCAGTGTTTTCCAGCCAAGCTGGAAAGGATCGGTATCGGGCAGGAAATGCGTTCCCGACACGAGCATATCGGTGGTGATCGCCAATTCCATGCCCGGCGAGGGCGCCAGCAAAGCGCAGTCGTCACCCGGCCCGAGCACGGCCTGCGGCGTTGCCCGGGCAAAATAACGATCGATCAGCGAAAACTCGGAGGGCATGGCCAGGATCACGCCGCCGGACACGCCGGAAAACCAGCGCCACTACGCATTGCGTCAGCGGCTCGTCCGCGCCGAGCGCTTGGCTTCGACTTCGATCGGCCGCAATTTCGCCGCAAGCTTGTCGAGCACGCCATTGACATACTTGTGGCCGTCGGTGCCGCCAAAACCCTTGGTCAGTTCAATCGCCTCGTTAATGATGACGCGATACGGGGTTTCGGGATAATTGGTCAGCTCGTAGGCCCCGGCCAGCAGGACACTGGCCTCGATCGGCGACAACTCGCCGAACGGCCGGTCAAGATAGGCCTGCAGCGCCGCCTGCAATTCCGACTCCTGAGCGAGCACACCGCGCAGCAAACCGGTGAAAAACTCACGGTCGGCCTTGCCGAATTCCTCGCTATCGCGCAAATGCGACTCAATGGCGGCCTCGTCGTTGCCGCTCAGGCGCCATTGGTAAAGACCCTGCAGGGCGAACTCGCGCGCGCGGCGGCGCGGCGACTTGTTGACCGGCTTGGCCGGCTTGTTGGGCGTTGCTTCGTTCATACGGGTCTCTCGTCCATGGCGCGCAGCAGGTTCGCCACTTCAATCACTGTTCGGGCGCAATCCGAGCCTTTTTCGCGCGTCCGTGCGAGCGCCTGCTCGTCGTTCTCGCAGGTCAGGATGCCATTGGCAACCGGAATGCCGGTATCGAGTTGCACATCCATGACCGCACGGCAGGAATCGTTCGACACCACTTCGAAATGGTAGGTCTCGCCACGGATCACCGCGCCCAGCGCGATGAGCGCGTCATAGCGGTCGCTTTGCGCCATATTCTGGAGCACGAGCGGAATTTCCAGCGCGCCGGCCACCGTCGCGATGTCGATATCGCCGTCATCGACGCCGAGCCGCCGCAATTCGGCGACGCAAGCCGACAGCAAGCTCTCGCAGATGTCCTGGTTGAAGCGGCTCATGACGATGCCGACGGACAGCCCCTCGCCATTGAGATTCGACGGATATTCATAGATGTTGTCAAAGCGCGGCATGATTCGACCTTTCCTAGAACGTGACTGTCATCGATTCGCGGGACAGGGGGCGGCGGCATCCGGCTCGTCCGGCGTCGCAACATAACCGGTCACTTCGAGATCGAAGCCGGTCATGCTCGGCATGCGCCGCGGACTTGCCATCAGGCGCATTTTCCGCACGCCGAGGTCGCGCAGGATTTGTGCGCCGATCCCGTAGATGCGCGGGTCCCACTTGGCCACCGGACGCTTCGCCGGCGCCGCCTCGGACAGCGCCTTGACGAGATCCAGCTCATTGTCATGGCGGCGCATGAGCACGATAACACCGGTCTCAGCCTCCGCCAGCAGACGCATCGCGCTGTCGAGCGAGAACGCGTGGCGACCATTGTCGAGATCAAGAAAATCGAGCACGTTGAGCGGTTCGTGAACGCGCACCAGGGTTTCCTTATCGGGCGAAATGTCACCCTTGGCAAGCGCCAGATGCACTTCGTTGCTGGCCCGGTCGGTATAAGCATGCAGCATGAATTCGCCGCGCGCGGTACGCACCGGCTTGGACACCGTACGTTCGACCAGCGTCTCGTTGCGACTGCGGAACTGGATCAGATCGGCGATGGTACCGATCTTGAGCCCATGCTGACGGGCGAATTCGACAAGATCGGGCATCCGCGCCATCGTGCCGTCTTCCTTGAGAATCTCGCAGATCACCGACGAAGGCTCAAGCCCGGCCATCAGCGGCAGATCGCAACCAGCCTCGGTATGTCCGGCACGGACAAGCACGCCACCGGGACGCGCCGTGATCGGGAAAATGTGTCCGGGCTGGACGATGTCTTCGGGCTTGGCATCCCGCGCCACGGCGGCACGAATGGTATTGGCGCGATCCTGCGCCGAAATCCCGGTCGTCACGCCTTCGGCGGCTTCGATCGAGACGGTGAACGCAGTGCTGTAAGGGCTCTTGTTGTCACGCGCCATTGGCGCCAGGCCCAACTGCCGGGTCCGCGCTTCGGTGATCGTCAGGCAGACGAGGCCGCGTGCGTGCGTGACCATGAAATTGATCGCTTCCGGCGTCACATGCTCGGCGGCAAGAACCAGGTCACCCTCGTTTTCGCGGTCTTCCTCATCGACGAGGATGACCATGCGCCCGGCGCGCAACTCGGCAACGATATCTTCAATCGGCGCAATCGCCGGCGATGAACTGAACGGCGACATCAGACATTCTCCTTTTGCAACTCGGACACATCGCCGCTGAGCATTCGCTCGACATAACGCGCGATCAGATCGATTTCCAGATTGACGAGATCACCCGCCTGGATCGCGCCGAGCGTCGTCGCCTCCAGCGTGTGCGGAATCAGGTTGATTGTGAAATCGGCATTCTCCACGGTATTGGTCGTCAGACTGACGCCATTGACCGTGATCGAGCCCTTGCGGGCGATGTACTTGGCGAGCGCTGCCGGCGCGCGGATTTCGAGCAGGCGATTGTCGCCCACCGGATCGAAGCGCAACACGGTGCCGACACCATCGACGTGGCCCGACACGAGATGACCGCCAAGACGGTCGGCCAGGCACAACGCCTTTTCCAGATTGATGCGGCCCGGCGTGGCCAGACCGACGGTACAGGACAGCGTTTCCGGCGAGACGTCGACACAGAAGGCGCCGGGCTGCTTGTCGACGACCGTCAGGCAGACGCCATTGCAGGCGATCGAGTCGCCCTGGGCGACGTCTTCGAGGTCGAGCGAACCGGCATCGACCGTCAGGCGAACCGTGGTCGTGCCATCATTGCGAGGCGTCAGAGCGGTGATGCGGCCAACGGCCGCAACGATTCCCGAGAACATAATCAGAACCCATCGGAGGGAAGCGAGAAGGGAGGTGATTCTACCATGCTCCCGCCGCCATCCGACGACGATCTGACCGCTCAGGCCGGGTCTGCCGCCCTCCCGTTCCCATACAGGCGATTGACGCCGCTCATCAGCGCCTTGATCGATGCCGTGACGATATTGGCGTCCAGGCCGATACCGAAGCAGTCGCGATCACCGCCGGCGCCGCAGACTTCCATGAAAGCGCAGGCGCGAGCATCGCCACCCTTGCCCATCGAGCGCTCTTCATAGCTGCGCACCTCGATCGCCAGACCGATCGTGCTCAAGGCATGTACCGCTGCATCGATCGGGCCGTTGCCCTCGCCAACCAGCGTCTGCCGCTCACCATCGACCTCGGCAATCAGGCGGATACCCTGGGCCTGGCCATCCTCGAACAGATGATGTTCGAGATAGCGCACCGGCGTCGTCGTCTCGAGATAGGTCGCCGAGAAGAGATTCCAGATGTCGGCCGCTTCCATCTCGCCGCCGTGGGTGTCGGTATGACGCTGCACTTCGCCCGAGAACTCCACCTGCAAGCGACGCGACATGGTGATGCCGTATTCGGTTTCGAGCAGATAGGCGACACCGCCCTTGCCCGACTGGCTATTCACGCGAATGACCGAATCGTAGCTGCGCCCGAGGTCGGCCGGATCGATCGGCAGATATGGCATATCCCACGTGGCATCCTGCTGCTGAACGGCAAAGCCCTTGCGGATGGCATCCTGGTGCGAACCGGAGAAGGCGGTAAACACCAGATCGCCGACATACGGATGACGCGGATGAATCGGCAGTTGCGTGCAGTACTCGAAGGTACGCGCCACCGAGTTGATATCGGAAAAATCGAGCTTCGGATCGACCCCTTGCGTGTAAAGATTGAGTGCCAGCGTCACCAGATCGACGTTGCCGGTCCGCTCACCGTTTCCGAACAGGCAACCCTCGACGCGATCCGCGCCCGCCATCAGCGCCATTTCGGCGGCCGCGACCGCCGTCCCGCGATCGTTATGCGGATGCAGGCTGAGGATGACGCTGTCACGACGCGCGAGATGGCGATGCATCCACTCGATCTGGTCGGCATAAACGTTCGGCGTCGCCATCTCCACCGTCGTCGGCAGGTTCAGAATGACCTTGCGAGCCGGCGTCGCGCCCCACGCCTCGGTCACCGCATCGCAAATTTCCAGCGCATAGTCGAGCTCGGTCCCGGTAAAGTGTTCCGGGCTGTATTCGAGCATCCATTCGGTGTCCGGCTGGGCGTCGCACAACTCGCGCACGAGCTTCACCGAAGACACCGCCATGCCGACGATCTCGGCCTTGCTCAGACCGAAGACCACCTCCCGGAACGGCTTCGACGTTGCATTGTAGATATGCACGATGGCTCGCCGCGCCCCCTTCAGGCTCTCGACGGTACGGCGGATCAGTTCGCCCCGCGCCGGCGCCAGCACTTCGATGGTCACGTCATCGGGAATATGCTTGCCTTCGATCAGGGTCCGGACGAAATCAAAATCGGTCTGCGACGCCGACGGAAAGCCAACCTCGATTTCCTTGAAACCGACCGCGCACAAGGTCCGGAACATGCGCATCTTGCGCTCGGCATTCATCGGCTCGAACAGCGCCTGGTTCCCGTCGCGCAGATCGGAACTCATCCAGATCGGCGCGCGCGTGATGGTTTGCGACGGCCAGCGCCGGTCGCTCAACGCAATCGGCGGAAACGCGGTGTATTTGCTGGCGGGATTCTTCAACATGACATCTCTCTCCGGAATCAACAATCATCTCAATGACAGTATCTTAGCCGAGAGCGCAACGCAGACGATTGCGATTATCAACGAACAGACACGACTTTTTGGCATTAAATTAAATATAATTAGTCGTGCCAGCAATAAAATTGCTCACTAACGAGACAGCGAGATATTTATGGAAATCGACCGCTACGACCGCGCGATTCTGCAGGTCCTCCAGCAGGAAGGGCGCATCAGCAACCAGGACCTCGCCGACCGTGTCGGTCTGTCGCCCTCGCCCTGCCTGCGCCGCGTCCGTGCGCTCGAAGACGCCGGCGTCATCCGTGACTACCGTGCCCGGGTCAATGAAAAGGCCCTGGGCTATTCGCTCGTTGCGCTCATCTACATTGCCATGGATGCGCACACGCCCGAACGCTTCGAACACTTCGAGATGGAGATCCGGAAACTGCCGGAAGTGCTCGAATGCCTGCTGATCACGGGGCAGGATGCCGACTATCAACTCAAGGTGATCGTCCGGGACATGGATGCGTTCCAGGAACTCCTGCTCAATCGCATCAATCGGATCCAGGGGGTCACCGGCGTGCATTCGAGCTTCGTCCTTCGCCGGGTGGTCGAACGCACCGACGTCCCGGTCTAGGCGCTTCGTCGTTCCTTGGGATACACTCGACCGTGGCTCGACCTCCCGTGTCCGGCCCCTTGGCCGGCACCAGCCCTTCCGATCCACTTTGACCCCGGGACGACGATGAAAGCCCTCGCCAACGGTTTATTTCTCGTTTGCGTTTTGCTGTTGGCGAGCACGATGGCACGTGGGTCGACCGTGCTGGTTCTGGGTAACGAATCGATGCCCTGGAACGGCGTCGTGCAAGGCAAGCCACTCGGCATCGTTGTCGAAATTCTCAACGAAGCCGGCAAGTACGGCGCCCCAGGGTTCGAATTCCAGCTGGGACTCCCCTGGATGCGGGCGCAAGCCGAAGTATTGCGGCGGAACGGCGAACCGGTCGCCTTGATCCCCTTGTCACGCACCCCCGAACGGGAAACGCGATACCGATGGATCGCCGAACTGGTACCCAACCAGATCCGCATCGCGACTTACGCCAAGGCCACGCCGCCGCGCACGCTCGACGAGGCGCGCAACTTGTCGGTCGGCCTGATTCGTGGTCACGCCGCGATCGAATTCCTGCGCCGACAAGGTTTCAGCCGGATCGACGACAACGCCGGCGACGCCGAGGCCAATATCAAGAAGTTGCTGAGCGGACGCGTCGATGCCATCGCCGACTCACGCGTCGTCTACCGCTACCACTGGCGGAAAATCGGCGCGCTGCCGGAGATGCTGCAAGAAGGCCCGGTGGTCGGCAACACCATCGGCATCTATATCGCCGCAGGCCCCGACTTTCCGGCCCCGTTGGCCAGGAAAATCGCCGATGCGATCGATGTCATGCGCAAGAACGGAAAACTGCAGGAAATCATCGATCGCTGGCAGTAGGCCGCCCAATCACGGCAGCCCTTGCGTCACAACAGGACGATGTCGTATTGCTCCTGGGTATAGCTGGGCTCCGCCTGTAGCGAAATCGGCTTGCCGATAAAATCGGACAGCATCGCCAACCCCTGCGATTCCTCATCGTGGAAGACATCGATCACTGGCACGCTACCGAGAATGCGGAATTCGCGGGCATTGAACTGGCGCGCCTCGCGCAGCAACTCGCGCAGGATCTCGTAGCAGACGGTACGCGCCGTCTTGACTTCGCCACGACCGCCGCAGGTCGGGCATTCCTCGCAGAGCACGTGCGCCAGCGACTCGCGCGTCCGCTTGCGCGTCATTTCGACGAGACCGAGCGCGCTGAAACCGTTGACAGTCAACCGCGTGTGATCGCTGGCCAGCGCCTTGTTGAACTCGGCCAGCACCGCCGCGCGATGCTCGTCGCTGTCCATGTCGATGAAATCGATGATGATGATGCCACCAAGGTTACGCAGACGGAGTTGCCGGGCGATCGCCTGCGCCGCCTCGAGATTGGTCTTGAACACGGTGTCGTCGAAATTGCGCACACCGACGAAACCGCCGGTATTGACGTCGATCGTCGTCATCGCCTCGGTCTGGTCGAAAATCAGGTAGCCGCCAGACTTCAGATCGACGCGGCGCGCCAATGCCTTCTGGATTTCGTCCTCGACGCCGTGCAGATCGAAGAGCGGCCGCTCGCCGGTGTAATGCGTCAGCAAGGGTAGCACCGACGGCGTGTACATATCGGCAAAGGCCTTCAGCGCCTGAAAGTTCTCGCGCGAATCGATGACGATGTCGGTCGTATCCGAACTGACGAAATCGCGCAGCACACGCAAGCCGAGCGACAACTCGCGGTAGATCATCGACGGCGCGGCACGCGTGCGCGACCGCTCCTCGATGTTACCCCAGAGCTTGCGCAGGTACGCCATGTCCTTGAGCAGGTCTTCGTCGCTGGCATTCTCGGCCATGGTGCGAACGATGTATCCGCCCGGCTCGTCCTCCGGCACCAGGCGCGCCAGTTTCTCGCGCAGGGCCTCGCGCCCTGCCTCGTTCTCGATACGCTGGGAAATCCCGATGTGCTTCTCCATCGGCAGATAGACCAGCAAGCGCCCGGCCAGCGACATCTGCGTGGACAAGCGTGCGCCCTTGGTGCCGATCGGATCCTTGATCACCTGGACGACGATGCTCTGACCCTCGTGCAGGATGCGTTCGATCGGCCGCGGCGGCTCGCCGGCCGGTCGCGATTCGTAGATGTCGGCGACATGGAGGAAGGCCGTGCGTTCGAGGCCGACGTCGATGAATGCGGACTGCATGCCGGGAAGGACGCGAACGACCCGCCCCAGGTAGATGTTGCCGACGAGACCGCGATTGGCCGTGCGCTCGATGTGCAATTCCTGCACGGCGCCCTGGTAGATGACGGCGACGCGCGTCTCTTGCGGTGTGAAATTGATGAGGATGTCTTCAGCCATGGTATCCGATTGTCTTGCCCGATCCGGGTAAAATGCCGGTTTCCGCTGCATTCTACCTTTTTCCCGCATTTTTCTCGGTTCCTTTCGCCGCCTCCGCCGCATGCCAAACGCTTCCCGCCGCCCCGAACTGCTCGCCCCCGCCGGCTCGCTCGTCATGATGCGCACCGCCTTTGCCTTCGGTGCCGACGCCGTCTATGCCGGCCAACCGCGCTACAGCCTGCGCGTCCGCAACAACGAATTCGGCAACCTCGAACGCCTCGGTGACGCCATTAGCGAAGCCCATGCCGCGAGCAAGTCGTTCTATGTCGTCAGCAATGTGCTGCCGCACAACGCCAAGGTACGCAGCTATCTCGCCGACATGGCGCCGGTCGTCGCGCTCGGCCCCGACGCCCTGATCATGGCCGACCCCGGCCTGATCGACCTCGTCCGTGAACGCTGGCCGAGCTTGCCGATCCATCTCTCGGTCCAGGCCAACACCGTGAACTTCGCCGCCGTTCGCTTCTGGCGAAAGCTTGGCATCCGTCGCATCATCCTCTCGCGCGAACTCTCGCTCGACGAAGTCGCCGAAATCCGGCAGGAATGCCCCGACATCGAGCTCGAAGTCTTCGTGCACGGCGCGCTCTGTATCGCCTACTCGGGCCGTTGCCTGCTCTCCGGCTATTTCAACCGGCGCGACTCGAACCAGGGCAGTT
This sequence comes from Propionivibrio dicarboxylicus, assembly GCF_900099695.1. Classification (GTDB taxonomy): domain Bacteria; phylum Pseudomonadota; class Gammaproteobacteria; order Burkholderiales; family Rhodocyclaceae; genus Propionivibrio; species Propionivibrio dicarboxylicus. The sequence continues at coordinate 314,923 of NZ_FNCY01000001.1, forward strand.
GCACCAACTCATGCCGCTGGGATTATGCCGTGCGTCCTGCCGCCGAAGACGCGGCCGCCGACGTCTGGTTGCTCGAAGAAAGCGAACGGCCCGGCGAACTGATGCCGATCGAGGAAGACGAACACGGCACCTACATCCTCAACTCGAAGGACCTGCGCGCCATCGAGCATGTGCAGCGCCTGGTCGACATCGGCGTCGATTCGCTCAAGATCGAGGGACGAACGAAATCCCCGTACTACGCGGCACGTACCGCGCAAACCTATCGCCGCGCCATTGACGACGCACTCGCCGGACGCCCGCTCGATACGCGCCTACTCGGAGAACTCGAGGGCCTTGCCAACCGCGGCTATACCGATGGCTTTTATCAGCGCCATCACGACGCCGAGCGCCAGAACTACCTGCGCGGTCATTCGGAATCCGGGCGCAGCCGTTATGTCGGCGACATCATCAGCGGGGAGGTTGGCCGAGGCCTCGTCGAAGTCGAGGTGAAGAACCGTTTTGCCGTCGGCGACCGCCTCGAACTCGTCCACCCCGCCGGCAATCGCGAATTCGTTCTCGATCGCATGGAAAATGCCGAAGGGATTGGCATCGACGTCGCGCCCGGCAACGGTCACCGCGTCTGGATTCCGCTCGCCGAGCCCTGCCAGGGCGGCATGCTCGCGCGTTTCGTCGCACCCTAGCGATGCCGCATCTCTTCGTCGATATCTCCTCGCACGGCTTCGGGCATCTTGCTCAGACAGCGCCGATCCTCAGTGCGCTGCAGGACCGGCGCCCCAACCTGCGCCTGACAGTGCGCTGCGGACTGCCCGAAGCGAAGGTCCGGGCGCGCATTCGCGGCGATTTCGCCTTCATCGCCGACAGCACCGATTTCGGCTTCGCCATGCTCAATGCCGTCAGCATTGACGCAGCCGAAACCGAACGCCGCTACCGCGCCTTCCACGCCGATTGGTCCCGGCGCGTTGCCGCCGAGGCGCGCCTGCTCGCCGACTGCGCGGCCGACCTCGTTCTGACCGACGTCGCCTACCTGCCGCTCGCCGGCGCCGCCCAAGCCGGCATTCCGGCGCTGACGATGTGCTCGCTCAACTGGGCCGAACTCTTCGCCCATTTCTTCGGCGACGCCGATTGGGCCAATCCGATCCATGCCGAAATCCACGCTGCCTACGCATCCGCCGAGCACTTCCTCCGGCTAATTCCGGCGATGCCGATGGCTGCGCTCGGCAATGCCCGTCCGGTCGGGCCGGTCGCGTCGCTCGGCCGGCGCCGGCGCGACAAACTGGCTGAGCGCCTGGCTTGTGACGATGACCGGATCGTCCTGATCGCCTTTGGCGGTGTCGCGCACGAACTGCCCGTCGAACACTGGCCGCAACATCCCGGCATCCATTGGCTGGTGCCACAAGATTGGGGCGTCGAACGGGCGGACATAAACGCGCTTGAACCTCTGAAATTGCCTATTACCGACGTGCTCGCCAGCGTCGACGCGGTGCTAACCAAGCCCGGCTATGGCACCTTCACGGAGGCCGCCTGCAACGGCACCGCCGTCCTCTACCAGCGGCGGACCGACTGGCCCGAACAGGACTGCCTGATCGAATGGCTGGAGCAGCACGCACGCTGCCGTGAGGTCGGTGCCGATGCTCTTCGCAGCGGCGATCTCGCTGACACACTAACTGAGCTCTGGCGCCTGCCGGCACCGACGCCGCCGCGCCCCACCGGTATTGCCGAAGTCGCCGAATTGCTCGACCGTCGCCTCAGTACGACGCGTTGAACCGCCGGAGCAAACGCCCCGTTTCAAACAGCGGCAGGCCCATCACACCGGTATAGCTGCCGGCCAGATGCTCGACGAACAGACCGGCATGCCCCTGGATGCCGTAGGCGCCAGCCTTGTCCATCGGTTCGCCGCTATCGACATAGCGCCGGATGTCTTCGTCATCTAGCACGCCAAAACGCACCGCGCTGATCGACAAGGCCGCTTCCAGGCGCCCGTCACCCGCCACCGCTACCGCCGTCAGCACCCGATGCGTCTTGCCCGACAGTCGCCGCAGAATGCGAAAGGCATCGTCCGCATCGCAGGGCTTGCCGATGATCTCGCCATCGAACTCCAAGGTCGTATCGGCCGCCAGCACCGGACGTCGCTCGAGGCGACGCCATCCGACGATCCGTTCGCCATGGCGGGCCTTGGCCTCGGCGACGCGCTGGACATAATCGATCGGCCGCTCACCAGGCAGCGGCGTTTCATCGGTTTCGTCATCCTCGCGCGGCGGGCCGCGAAAGGCGATGACATCGAAGCTGACGCCGATCTGCGTCAGCAACTCGCGGCGACGCGGGCTGCGCGATGCCAAATAGATCGCCGGTGCATCCAGTTCGAGCGCCATCGCCTAGCCTTCGCGGTGATAGGGATGGTTGCGCACGACGCTGTGCGCGCGATAGAGCTGCTCGCACAACACCAGGCGGGCCATCGCGTGCGGCAACGTCAGGCTCGACAGGCGGATCATCGCGTCGCTGCGCTGTTTGATCTCGGCGTCGATGCCGTCGGCGCCGCCGATGATGAAGGCGGTGTCGCCGCCTTCTCGCATCCAGCCTTCGAGCTTCTGGGCGAGCTTCACCGTCGTCAGATCCTCGCCGCGCTCATCGAGCACGACAATGCGGGAATAGCCCTGCAGGGCCTGCTGCAGACGGACTTTTTCCGCTGCCAGCAATTGCTCGCGGGTCTTCGTCCCGCGCGGCTCCGGCTTGATCTCGACAACCGTCAGCGGCAACTCGCGCGGCATGCGCTTCAAATACTCGGCGCAACCGTCGGCGACCCAGTCGGGCGTCCGGTGACCGACGGCAAGAATGGTCAGGCGCATCGCCGGACCTCAGGCCGAATGCGAGGCCGCCCGCACGCGGGCCGGACCCTTGCCGCCCCAGAGTTCTTCGAGGTTGTAGTACGCGCGGATCGCCGGCTGCATGACATGAACAACGACCGAACCGAGATCGACCAGAATCCATTCACCGCCGTCCTCGCCTTCGGTCGACAGGATCTCGATGCCGGCTTCGCGCACCTTGTCCTCGACGTTACGTGCGAGAGAACGCACCTGGCGGTTGGAATCGCCGCTGGCGACGACGATGCGCTCGAACAGCGGCGTCAGCGCGCTGGTATTGATGACTTCGATGTCCTTGCCTTTGATGTCTTCGAGCGCGGCAACGACGATCTGCTCGATCTGGGCGGTGTTCATAGGCGGATCAGCTCTCCTGGTACAGTGAATGAAGATGAATATAGTCGAGGACTGCGTCCGGCAACAGGTAGCGCGGACTCGTCCGCTTTGCCAGCGCCTCGCGGATGCGCGTCGCCGAAATGCCGAGCGGCGTCATGGCGAAGCTGACGATGCGTCCGGCCGGCGCCTCGGAAAGCTCGGCGGGATCGTCGCAGAGACGCTGCCGATAGACCTCGGCAAGCGCCGGCGGCAGGCTGTCGGCCTGGATCGAATAACCGGGACGGCAGGCGACGGCCACATGCGCCAACTCGAAGAGTCGCTCCCAGCGATGCCAACTCGACATGCCGGCAAAGGCATCGGCGCCGGTCAGCAACACGAGCGGTCGCGCCGTGCCGCAGACCGTCGGCAGGCGCAGTCGCTCCAGCGTCAGGACGGTATAACTGGTCTGATCGGCCTCGACTTCGCCGGCATCGATCTCGAAACGGGCGTTGCCATCGATGGCCCGCCGCACCATTTCCAGGCGCTGGCGGGCGCTGGCCAGCGGCGGACGCAGACGTGCCGGCGGTTGTCCGGCCGGAATCCAGCGCACGGTATCGAGCGCCAGCGCGTCGGCCGCTTCCTCCGCCAGGCGCAAGTGGCCGCAATGAACGGGATCGAAGGTACCGCCGAAAATACCGAGCGGACGCAGGGTCAATGCTTCAGACATTCTCGTCGACAGCGACGAAGACGTCGCGATAACTGACGTAGAAGCTGGCATAGACAATCGGCATGCCGATGAAACCGACGACCAGGAACGACAGTTTGCCGGCGCCCGCGAACATCGACGACACCATGCCGGACAAGAGCAGCATGGCGAGGCCACAGCCGATCAGGCCGAACCCGTAAACGAGAAACGCGCGCCAGTTCCGCATGCAGGCGACGAGGCTGAAAAACAGCGATTTCGCCGCCGAATAGCCATGCCATGCCGCCAGAATCGGGGCATACCAGTAGGCCATGACCAGCGGCATGAAAAGCACGGTGGCGATTTGCGCGGCAACCAGCACCGCGTTGGTGGACAAGGTCTCGTCGAACTCGCCGCCGACGACGAAGAGGTTGAACAGCACGCCGCCGTCGATCAGCGACGTGATCGCGAAAATCAGCAGCGCCGCGCACAAATACATGCCGCCCAAGCTGAGCAGGATCGGAGTATTAGCCGAAAACCCGGAAAACAGCACCGGCGGCAGGACCGTCCCGCCCTGCTCGATGCGCCGGAACGCATTCATCATGCTGACGGACATCGCCGGCAGGCAGATCGTCGCGATCACCTGCCCGATGACCGGCACCGAATTGACCGTCATCATCAGCAGCCAATAGGAGAAAACGATCAGGGAAAGCATCAGCCGGCTTTTGCTGTAGATCGCGTAGCCGTCAATAATCCAACGCCAGCCGCGGCGCGCAGGGAGAGTCAGTGCTTGCATCGGAACCCGAAAAAGGCCACGTCAGTCGGCCAGGAAGATGTCCCGGTAGGACACGTAGACCGAACCGGCGATGACCGGCAGGAGTACGAGAAACCCGAGGAACAGCGGCAAAGCCGCAAAAAAAGTCAGGATCAGGACGATCAGCCCATAGACCAGGAAAGGCAGTGTATTTTTCGCGCAAGCGCCAAAACTCGCCTTGAGCGCCTCGACCGGTGCCATGCGATTGAAATACACGAGCGCCGGCGCGAACCAGAGCGCCATGAATAGCGGCACCGACAAGACCAGCGACAGCAGCATCGCAAGCGCCACGCCACCGAAGGCGACGCCCGCCCCGAGCATGCTCCCGGCCATCATCCCGCCAACCAGGCCACCGCCGCCAATCGCGAGGCCGACAAGAAAAATGCAGAACATGCCGAGCATATAAAAGAGGCCGATGATGACCAGGTTTCCGGTATTGGCCTTGAAGCCGGCGAAAAGATCACCCGCCTCCGGGGTCTCGCCGTTGAGCGTGCGCCGACAGGCATGCAGCAAGCCGGCCAGGAACACCGGCGTCAGAAGATTGCCCGCCAGCGTGCCGATCAAAGGCACGATCGACAAGCCCAACATCATGACCAGCAACAACAGCGACAGGATCAGCCATTGTCCCGGCTGCGCCATGAACACTGCCCAGCCTTGCCGCAACCAGTCGAAGGCATTGCCGGCATCGACGGTCCGGCTGTCGCCGGAGAACGCCGGCGCGGCGAGCGGAAATTCATCCATGGCCAGGGGTGGGTCGGATCAGAAGGTACCGATTTCCCACAGCGGAACACTGATCTGCGTTCCCGCCGGGTTGTACGGCACGAGCACGCCATCGCCCTTCGGGTCGATCAGCGTATAGGGCACGCCATGCTCCGGCGTAACCACCACCTTGACGAGTATGCCATTGACCCGGTATTCCTCGATCATGTCTTCGCCGCGCTTGCGGATCGTCACCTGCGGCTCCACCGAATCGTCGATGACTTCCAGGGCGGGCGGCCGCGCGTCGTTCACCGGCGCCGGGATAGCTTGCCCCTGGGCGCCGACGGAACCCGCGCAAACACACAGCAGCAAGGCGAGAAGACTGGGCGATCGGGACATGGCGGCTTTCCGGGCAGGACAGAACAAAGGGAATACTTACATTGTATTACAGATTCAGCCACATCTCCCGCTCGGCAGGCAGCGGTGCAAAGCCGCGCGACTCGTAATGCTTGAAAATGGCATTGACGACATCCTCGGGCCGGTCGAGCACCTGGACAAGATCGAGGTCATCCCGCGAAATCATGCCTTCATCGACGAGCGTCGTCCGGAACCAGTCGACGAGCCCGCGCCAGAACGGCTCATGCACCAGGATGATCGGGATTTTCTGGCTCTTGCCGGTCTGGATCAAGGTCAGCGCCTCGAGCAGTTCGTCGAGCGTGCCGAAACCGCCGGGCATAACGACATAGGCATTGGCGAAGCGCACGAACATGTACTTGCGCGCAAAAAAGTGCCGGAAGGTCTGCGACAGATCCTGGTAGGAATTGGCCATCTGCTCGTGCGGTAGCTGGATATTCAGGCCGACGCTCGGCGACTTGCCGAAATAGGCGCCCTTGTTAGCCGCCTCCATGATGCCGGGGCCGCCACCGGAGATGACCGAAAAGCCCGAATCGGAGAGCTTGCGCGCGATTTCCTCGGTCAGCGCGTAAAACTCCGAACCGGGCTTGATCCGCGCGCTGCCGAAGATCGACACGGCCGGACGGATCGCCGCCAGGCGCTGCGTCGCCTCGACGAACTCTGACATAATGCCGAACACTCGCCAGGCCTCCTGCGAGGCGGCGAACTTGGAAGCGCCGGGATCAGCCAGCGGGGGGACTTTCTGTTTTTCGCTCATGGTGCCTTCTCGATGACTAAGCCTATCCTGCTGCTGGTGGACGGTTCGTCCTACCTCTACCGCGCCTTTCACGCCATGCCCGACCTGCGCAACTCGCAGAACGAGCCGACCGGCGCCATCTACGGCGTGCTCAACATGCTGCGGCGGCTGGACGGTGACTTCAAAGGACAGAACGTAGCTTACAAGGCTTGCGTCTTCGATGCCAAGGGCAAAACCTTCCGCGACGACTGGTACCCTGAATACAAGGCCAACCGACCCTCGATGCCCGACGACCTCGCCGCCCAGATCGCGCCGATCCATGCCGGCGTCGCCGCGCTCGGTTGGCCGATCCTGATGGTCGACGGCGTCGAGGCCGACGACGTCATCGGCACTCTGGCGTGCCAGGCCGCGGCGGAGGGACTCGACGTGGTCGTATCGACCGGCGACAAGGACCTTGCACAACTCGTCACGCCGCAGGTTCGCCTGGTCAACACGATGAGCAACGAAACGCTCGATGAGGCCGGCGTGCTCGCCAAGTTCGGCGTTCCGCCGCAGCGGATCGTCGACTACCTGACACTGATCGGCGATGCCGTCGATAACGTTCCGGGCGTCAACAAGGTCGGCCCCAAGACCGCCGTCAAATGGCTGGCGCAATACGGATCGCTTGACGGCATCATTGCCGCGGCCGGCGACATCGGCGGCGTGGTCGGCGAAAACCTGCGCACCGCGCTCGATTTCCTGCCGCTCGGGCGACGCCTGGTCACGGTCCGCTGCGACCTCGACCTGCCGCAACGCGCGACCGAACTCATCCCGCGGCCAACCGATCGCGAGCAACTTGTCGAACTCTTCACGCGCTACGAAATGAAGTCCTGGCTGAAGGAAGTCAGTGAGCAGAACAAGGCGACGACGCCAGCAACCGCCATCGCCGCGCCCGTTTCACCCGTCTCGGACTCGCTGTTCGCGCCGGCACCGCGCCACTACACGACGATCCTCGACTGGCCGACATTCGACACCTGGCTCGACCGGATCGAAAAAACGCCGCTCGTTGCGCTCGACACCGAAACCACCAGCCTCGACCCCTTCGCCGCACGCCTCGTCGGCATCTCGTTCGCCACCCGCGAAGGCGAGGCCGCCTATCTGCCGCTGGCGCACGACTATCCGGGCGCCCCGCAGCAACTGCCGCTCGACGCGGTGCTCGCCCGCCTCAAGCCCTGGCTCGAATCGCCGCGGCACGCCAAGATCGGCCAGCACCTCAAGTACGACCAGCATGTCTTCGCCAATCACGGCATCGCGCTCGCCGGCGTCGTCCATGACACCTTGCTGCAGTCCTATGTGCTCGAGGCCGGCAGGTCCGGCGTGCGCGGCCATGATCTCGGCCAGCTGGCGCTGCGCCACCTCGGCCTCGCAACCATCGCCTACGAGGACCTGTGCGGCAAGGGCGTGCACCAGATTGGTTTCAACCAGGTCGCCATCGAACAGGCCGGCGAGTACGGCGCCGAAGACGCCGACCTCTGCCTGCAGCTACACGCCCGGCTTTTCCCGCAGATCGCCGCCGAAACCGGTCTCAAGCGGATCTACGAAACGATCGAGATTCCGGTCCGCGACATCCTGTACCGCATGGAGCGTACCGGCATCCTCATTGACAGCACGCTGCTGGCACGGCAAAGCGACGAACTCGGCAAGCGACTGCTCGAAATCGAGGGCCAGGCGCACGAACTGGCTGGCCAGCCGTTCAACATCAACTCACCGAAACAGTTGGCCGAGATTCTCTTCGACAAGCTGGGACTGCCAGTCAAGAAGAAGACGCCGTCGGGAACGCCATCGACCGACGAGGAGGTGCTCTCCGAACTCGCCCTCGACTATCCGCTGCCAAAACTGCTGCTCGAATCCCGCCAACTCGCCAAACTCAAGGGCACCTATACCGACAAATTGCCGCGCATGGTCAATGCACAGACCGGTCGCGTGCACACCAGCTACGCCCAGGCCGTCGCGGTAACGGGACGACTGGCCTCGAGCGATCCCAACCTGCAGAACATCCCGGTCCGCACCAGCGAAGGCCGGCGTATCCGCGCCGCCTTCATCGCCGCACCAGGATGTCATATTGTCTCGGCCGACTATTCGCAGATCGAACTGCGCATCATGGCGCACCTCTCGCAGGACGCCCGGCTGATCGAAGCCTTTGCAAGCGGCGAGGACGTGCACCGCGCCACCGCCGCCGAGATTTTCGGCGTCACGCCGATCGAAGTCGGCGCCGATCAGCGCCGCGTTGCCAAGGTCATCAATTTCGGACTGATCTACGGCATGAGCGCTTTCGGCCTCGCGCGCCAGCTCGACCTCGAACGCAGTGCCGCGCAAAGCTACATCGAACGGTATTTCGCCCGCTATCCCGGCGTCGCGCGCTACATGGAGCGCACGCGCAACGAGGCAAAAATGCAGGGTTACGTCGAAACCGTCTTTGGCCGCCGGCTCTGGCTGCCAGACATCACCGCAGCCCAGGTCGGACGCCGCCAGGGCGCCGAGCGCGCCGCCATCAATGCCCCCATGCAGGGCACTGCCGCCGATCTCATCAAACTGGCGATGATCGCGGTACAAGACTGGATCGATCGCGAGAGCCTGCAGACCCGACAAATCCTTCAAGTCCACGACGAAATCGTGCTGGAAGTTCCCGACCGCGAACTCGCTCGCGTGCGTGAGGAACTGCCGCCGCTGATGACCCGATTGGGCGGTCTTGGCGTCCCCTTGGCGGTCGAGGTCGGCGTCGGCGCCAACTGGGACGAAGCGCACTGAGGCGACGTCGAAATAAATACAAAAGCATTACAAGGCAAGAAGGGATCAACTCTGCATATTTGAGAGTAATATGGGGACGATGAGGAGAAGCGATGTGAATGAGTCCGACGCCGTGTCGTCAAAAGATCCGCTCATTGCTCCTGGCCCGCACGGCCTGAAGCTGGCGGTCTTCGTCGCGCTCTTCCTTGCATTCATCATTCCTTCCTTCACTTTCTACCTGATCCAGACCTCGTCGTCGGAAGCGCGCGCCCGCGCGGCGCTGGAAACGGATCTCGTCAGCGTATCGAAGGCGCTCGAAGCGTCGCTGCGCGGCGCGCTCTGGGATTTTTCCGAAGCCAATACGATTGAAATCGTGCGTGCCTTCATGGAGGACCGGCGCATCACCTCGATCACGGTCATCGACGCCCTGTCAGGGAAACCGGTGGCCGACCTCCGCTCGCCGCAGGACAATCCGGCCACCACCGTCCATCGCGAGGCCGTCATCGATTACAAGGGCAATGTCGTCGGCCGCTTCCGCCTCGGCATGTCGATGGATTCCTATCTTGACGCCGACCGGCGGCAATCGCGCGCGAACCTTCTGCAGCAATCGATCATCATCGCCCTCTCGCTGACCCTGATCGCACTGGTGCTGCGCACGCGGCTGATCGGTCCGCTGAACCGGCTCAACCGGGCCGCGCAACGGATTGCCGACGAAGATCTGCAATCGCCGATCGTCGCCGATTATCCCGACGAACTCGGACGTGTGGCGCTGTCGATGGAGAGCATGCGCACCCGCCTGCTCGCCGCGTTCGAGGATCTCCGGCGCAAGAACGCGATGCTGGAAAGCCTGAACGACCTGTCATCGGACTGGATCTGGGAGCAGGACGAGCACTACCGCTTCACCTATGTCTCGTCGAATTTCTACCGGCTTTCGCTGGGGAACGAATCGCTGCTGGGCAAAAGTCGCTGGGAAATGCCCTCGACACTGACCGAAGAAGACTGGAAGGCGCACCGGGCTTGCCTCGATGCGCACCAACCCTTCCGCGACCTCGAGTTCGGCGCATTGGGACGGGACGGCTCGCTGATCGGCTATCGCAGCATTTCTGGCATTCCCGTATTCGCCGACGACGGACGTTTCATCGGCTATCGCGGCACCGGCAAGGACATCACCTCACGCAAGCGCGCCGAAGAAGCCCTGCGTGCCAGCGAATCCCGCTTCCAGGCGCTGTTTGAGAAATCGCCCTTGCCGCTCTCGCTGACGGACACCTTGTCGCCCAAGGAAGCGCGGATCATCGATCCAACCCGCAACGAGGCCTGGTTCGAACTCTTCGGCTACCCGCACGACGGTGTGCGCAGAAAGACCGCCGCGGAATTCAATTTCTGGGTCAATCCCGAAGATCGCAACACCTATTTCGGCGCACTCGAGCAGTACGGCCGATGCGAACTGGAGGCCTGGGTACGGCGTGCCGACGGGCAACAGCTGAAAATCCTCCATTCATCGCGGCTGATCGAGCAGGACGGCCACCGCCTGATTCTCTGCGCCTACATCGACATGACCGAACAGCGACGGGTGGAACAGGCCCTGCGCGACCTCAACACGACGCTTGAAGAACGCATCGGCGAGCGAACCGCCGAACTTGAGGCAGCCAAGCTGGCAGCCGAAGCGGCCAACGTCGCCAAGAGCACCTTCCTCGCCAACATGAGCCACGAAATCCGCACGCCGATGAACGCCATTATCGGCCTGACACACCTGCTCAGGCGAGAGGTCACCGAAGGACAGACCGTACGCCGGCTCGAAAAAATCGACACTTCGGCCCAACATCTCCTCGGCATCATCAACGACATTCTCGACCTCTCGAAAATCGAGGCCGGCAAGCTCATTCTCGAAAGTTACGATTTCTCGGTCGACCAGTTGATCGTCAGCATCGCCGACATGGTGCGCGACCGCGTCACCAGCAAGAATCTCGAATTGATCGTCGACACCGACCACCTGCCGCCGATGATGCACGGCGACGGCAAACGGCTCGGACAGATCCTGCTCAATTTCGTCAGCAACGCGGTCAAGTTCACCGAAGTCGGGCAGGTGCTCCTGCGCTGCCGCATCATTCACCGGCGGGGCGACATCCTGATCATCCGCTTCGAGGTCATCGACACCGGCATCGGCATAACGCAGGAACAACAACTGCATCTGTTCGAAGCTTTCGAACAAGCCAATGCCTCGACCACCCGCGAATTCGGCGGCACCGGCCTCGGCCTGGCGATCTGCCGACGCCTGGCGACGCTGATGGATGGCACGGTCGGCTGCACGAGCGAGCCCTCCAAGGGCAGCTGTTTCTGGCTCGAGTTGCCGCTGCGCGCACTCAACGATGTCTCCTGGCCGCAGATCGGACAGGAGCTACGCCGGACGGTCCGCATACTGATCGTCGACGACCTCGAAGAAGCCCGCGAACCGCTGCTGGCCACGCTCGAAAACCTGGGCTTGCAAGGCAAAGCCGTTGCCTCCGGCGAGGCCGCGATCAACGCGGTCGTCGAAGCCGACCAGGCGGGACGTCCGTTCGACGTCGCGCTGATCGACTGGCAGATGCCCGGCATGGACGGTTACGCGACGGCCAGACGCCTGAATGGTCTGCCGATCGAGCGGAAGCCAAAATTGATCATGGTTTCGGCCAACGGCAACCAGCAGGACTCCAGCGAGCATGCCAACTCCGGTTTCGCGGCTTTTCTCCCGAAGCCGGTCACCTCATCCTCGCTCTACGACGCCCTACTCCTGCTGCTGGAACCGCGGCAGCAGGAGTCGGCGACATCAAACCGAAACGCACGGGAAACGCTAACGCCCGGACCGGCAACCCTGCTGCTGGTGGAGGACAACCCGATCAACCAGGAGGTCGCACGCGACCTTCTGAGCATGGCCAGCCTGACCGTCGACGTTGCCAGCGATGGCATCGAGGCGCTCGAAAAAGCGACAAAGCGCCGTTACGACCTGATCCTGATGGACGTGCAGATGCCGCGCATGGATGGCCTCGAAGCCACCCGCCGGCTGCGGCAGATGCCCGAATACGCCACCACGCCGATCCTGGCGATGACCGCCAACGCTTTCTCGGTCGATCGTGCGCGCTGCCTCGACGCCGGGATGAACGACCATGTCGCCAAACCCGTCGATCCCGACCAGCTGTTCGAGGCGCTGACCCGCTGGCTCGTTCCCGCTGCCGCCGCGGAAAACACTGCGCCCCCTCCGCCGGCAACGACGCCGCCGGAAAAACGCAGCGCCACCGAGACGGCATCGCTCGATTTTGACGGCCTGCTCCGCCGCTTCGGCGGTCGCACCGAATTCGTCGCCAAGCTGCTCCACTCTTCGCTCGACTACTATGCCGAGACGCCGCAGAAACTGGCCGAATTCATCGCCACTGGCGACATTGCCGAAATCGGACGCATCGCGCATGGACTCAAGGGTACCGGCGGCAACCTGATGGCCAACCGCTTGCGTGAAGTCGCCCAGCAGACACAGGCCGCGGCGCGCACCGGCGAACCCGACACCCTAGCGCTCGCGCGTGAACTGAAAACCAGCCTCGAAGCAGTCCTCGGCGCCTGCCGGAACTGGCTCGCCAACACCCCGCAACAGACGAAACCCTCATGAGACAAAAGGTCATCGCCGTCGACGATCAACCCGACAATCTCCTGATCATCGAGGACTATCTCGGCAAGAATTACGACGTCATCACCTTCAACCTTGGTCAGGCGATGATCGACTACTTCGAGTCCGGCAACAAAGCCGACCTCGTGCTTCTTGACATCGTCATGCCAATGCCAGACGGCTATGCCCTGTGCAACTGGCTCAAGAGCAACCCGATCACGCGCGACATCCCGGTCATCTTCCTCACCGGTCTGGAAAGTACCGACGAGGAAGCCTATGCGCTGTCGATCGGCGCCGAAGACTTCCTGCATAAGCCGCTGTCGCCACCGGTGCTCGGCGCCCGCGTCCGCAACCATCTTTTGCTCAGCCAAGTGCGTCACGCCCTGCAGAACCAGAACCGGGGGCTGGAAAAGCTGGTGATCGAGCGGACACGCAAGATCCAGGAACAATCGGACGAGCTGATGCGGCGCACGGAACAACTCATCTCGGCACAAAGCGCGATCATTTCCGCCTTCTGCGCCCTCGTCGAGGCGCGCGACAACGAAACCGGCAACCACGTCCGGCGGACGCAGCATTACCTGCTCGCCTTGTGCGAAAAGCTCGTCCGGCACCCGCGTTTCGCCGCCGAACTCACCCAGACCAACATTCAGCTGATGTTCAAATCGGCGCCGCTGCACGACATCGGCAAGGTCGCGATTCCCGACCATATCCTGCTCAAACCCGGCAAGCTGACGCCGGACGAGCGCCTGATCATGCAACGACACGCCGAATTCGGCGCCGAAGCGATCGCCGCGGCCGAGCGCGAAATCGGCGAAGGCAGCGCCAGCTTCCTTGGCTACGCACGCCAGATCGCGCTGACACACCATGAGCGCTGGGATGGCAGCGGCTACCCGCGGGGCCTGGCCGGCGACGCCATTCCCCTGGCCGGGCGGCTGATGGCGGTCGCCGACGTCTACGATGCACTGATTTCGCGGCGCAGCTACAAACCCGCGTTCCCGCACGACGAAGCCGTCGACATCATGCGCGCCGAACGCGGCCGCCATTTCGATCCCGACATCCTCGACTGCATGCTCGACTGCGCCGAAAAGTTCGAGGACATCGCCCGTTGTTTCGCCGACCCACCTGCGGACACTACAGAGTCGACTACGTAATTCCCGCAATTCTTTGCGGAAAGTACGGATTGCGCCAAAAATCCAGATACGTCATTCTGTCTTCGGGTTAGGGCCGGTCCTTCTGGACCGCATATCTTCCCCATGACATACCCCCCTCAGGCGCCCTCGTGGCGCCTTTTTTTTTTGCCCCATTCAGGCCAATCGCGCTTCCGCCTGCATGCTCGGCGCCCCGTTGCCGAGCAGGGCGCGCAGCCGGACCGCGTCGCCATCACATTGAACATTGAAGGTGATCGTCTCACCGAGAAAGGCCGGCGAAACCCCCCGATAGGAAAACTCGCGGATCGGACGGCCGCCGACCGCCTCGGCCAATTGCGCCAACAAAGTGGCATTGAGCGGGCCGTGGATGACGAGATTCGGGTAGCCCTCGACCTCGCGGCAATAATCGGCATCGTAATGAATCCGGTGACCATTGAAGGTCAGCGCCGAGTAGCGGAACAACAGCGTCGATGTCGGCGTCAGGCTGCGCGACACCCCCGCCGGACTCGCTGCATCGGCGACCGGCACCGGCTTGGCGAGCGGTTGCGGCTCGCGATAGACGATATCGTGCTCCTCACGCAGGCAGAGCGTGCCCTCCGTCAGGAATAACTCATGCAGCACCGTCACGAAGACCAGATCGCCCGACCGGCCCTGCTTGTGCTCGACCGAAAGAATGGTGGAAACCTTGCGCACCGAAGCACCGATCGGAATCGGCCGGAGAAAGGCAACGCGCCCACCGGCCCACATCCGGTTGGAGAGCGGCACCGGTGGCAGGAAACCGCCGCGCGCCGGATGCCCGTCGCGCCCCAGTTCGGCCGGCGGCAGGCCGTTGAGGAAATAGACCCAGTGCCACAGCGGCGGCAGGGGCTGCCCCGCCGCGATCCGCTCCAGCGGATAGTCGACAGTCGCCGCCATCAGGCGCGCCTGCCGTTCGGAAATCAGGTCCTCATCCGTTTGCGACTTGCCGATCCAGCCGCGCAAATGATCGATCACAGCAGTATCCACGGCACATTCCTCCGAGTAATGACAACGGCTAGGAGCCTATTTCGGTAGGGATCGTGGGGCGCGCTGACGGCCCTTCGGGTTGCCGATAGGGGCGGTGTCTGCGGCGTTGCTCCGCTTGCGCATGGAACAACCATGCGCTGCGCCTCGCGCCTTGCATCCCTCCGCCCCTATCGACAACGCGGCCCGCGAGCCCTACTGAAATAGGCTCTAAATCATACCCGCCGCCGCATTCAGGAGGAAAGCGCCTCGATCTCCTCGGAAATCGCCAGCCAGCGGTCCTCGATGTCGGCCAGACTTTCATCGATGGTCTGCATTTTCAGACCGAGCTCACCGATTTCCTGCGGGTCGCTCAGCGTCGACAGCCGCGCTTCCATGGCATTCTTCTGCGTCTGCAACTCGAGCATCTGCTGTTCGAGCTTGCCAAGATCGCGTTGCAAGGCCTTGAGATTGGACGACGATTTGCGCGCAGCCGGGGCAAGCACCGGCGCGGCTGCGGCCCGCGCCTCCTTTTGCGACTCCTTGATGGCCTCGCGCACGCGCTTGGCTTCGTCGAGCAGGAATTGCTGGTAGTCGTCGAGATCACCGTCGAAGGGGGCCAGGCTGCCGCGCGACACCAGCCAGAATTCGTCGCATACCGCCCGCAACAGCGCCCGGTCGTGACTGACGAGCATGACCGTCCCCTCGAATTCGTTCAGCGCCACCGACAAAGCCTCACGCGTCGCCAGATCGAGGTGGTTGGTCGGTTCGTCGAGCAGCAGCAGATTCGGACGTTGCCAGACGAGCATCGCAAGAACCAGGCGCGCCTTCTCGCCACCGCTCATCGTGCCAACCGCCTGCTTGACCATGTCGCCGGAAAAATTGAAGGCGCCAAGATAGGTCCGCAAGTCCTGTTCGCGCCCGGATTCGCCCTCGGGTAAAGCTTCTTTCGCCAGCCGGACCATGTGTTCGAGGGGATTGTCCTGCGGACGCAGGACATCGAGTTCCTGCTGGGCGAAGTAACCGATCGACAGCCCCTTGCCTTCGGTCACGATCCCCGACAACGGCGCCAGCGTGCGGGCGATCGTCTTCACCAGCGTCGACTTGCCCTGGCCGTTGGCGCCGAGGATGCCGATGCGCTGTCCGGCACTCACCGTGTGCGTCGCCTTGCGCACGATCACCGTCGGCATGGCGCCCGCCGCGGCGTCTTCGGCCGGCGCATAGCCGCAATCGACGTCGCCCAGGACCAGCATCGGATTGGGCAGGTTGGCGGGTTCCTTGAACTCGAAGGTGAATTCGGCGGACGCCAGCACCGGCGCCAGCTTTTCCATGCGTTCGAGCGCCTTGACCCGGCTCTGCGCCTGTTTGGCCTTGGTCGCCTTGGCCTTGAAACGGGTAATGAACGAGGTGAGATGCGCGATCTTTTCCTGCTGCTTGTCGTAGGCCGCCTGCTGCAGTTCCAGTTGCTGTGCGCGCGTTTCCTCGAAGGTGCTGTAATTGCCGCCGTAACGGGTCAGCCGGCCGACGTCGATATGCAGCGTGACATTGGTCACCGCATCGAGGAACTCACGGTCGTGGCTGATGACGATCATCGTGCCTTCGTAACGCTTGAGCCAGCTCTCCAGCCAGACGAGCGCGTCGAGGTCGAGGTGGTTGGTCGGCTCGTCGAGCAGCAGCAGGTCGGACGGACACATCAGCGCCCGCGCCAACTGCAGCCGCATACGCCAGCCACCGGAAAAGCTGTTGACCGGATGATTGAGTTCGGTCGTCTTGAACCCGAGCCCGAGAATCAGTGCCTGCGCCCGTGCCTGCGCATCATGCGCCCCGGCATCGTGCAGGGCGGTATAGGCATAGGCCATGCGCTCGCCGTCGCCGGCCGCTTCGGCCGCCTTGACCTCGGCCTCGGCCGCCATCAGGCGGCTGTCGCCGGCGATGACGAAGTCGGTGGCGCTGTCCTCGGTTTCCGGCATGTCCTGCGCGACTTGCGCCAGACGCCACGACGGCGGCAGCAGGAATTCGCCGCCATCCTCATGCAGATTGCCTGCCAACAGGGCGAACAACGAGGACTTGCCGGCGCCGTTGCGGCCGACCAGGCCAACCTTTTCACCCGGATTGACCGTCACCGACGCCGCGTCGAGCAATACCTTGGTACCGCGCCGCAGCGTCACGTTCCTGAGAGAAATCATCGAATGCTTTCAGTCGCCGGCAGCCAGGCGACGAACGCCCGTGCCGGCCTTGGACCTGCCTATCGGAATACCACCGTCTTGTTGCCGTGCACGAGGACGCGGTCTTCGAGGTGATAGCGCAAGCCGCGCGCCAGGACCGCCTTCTCGATGTCCTTGCCGTAGCGAACCATGTCATCGACCGAATCGGAATGGTCGATGCGGATCACGTCCTGCTCGATGATCGGTCCCTGGTCGAGGGCGCTGGTGACGTAGTGGCAGGTCGCGCCGATCAGCTTGACGCCACGCTGGTAGGCCTGGTGATACGGCTTGGCGCCGACGAAGCTCGGCAGGAAGGAATGGTGGATGTTGATGATCCGTCCCGGATAGTCGGCACAGATATCCGGCGGAATGATCTGCATGTAGCGCGCCAGCACCAGGGTGTCGCCGCGCACTTCCTCGAAGAGACGGCGCATTTCGGCATAGGCCGCCGCCTTGTTGTCGGGGTTGACCGGCACATGGTGAAAGGGAATGCCGTGCCACTCGACGAAACCCTTGAAGGTGTCGTGATTCGAGATGACGCAGGGAATCTCGATGTCGAGTTCCTTCGATTGCCAGCGGGCGAGCAAATCGTAAAGACAATGTTCCTGCTTGCTGACGAAGATGACAACGCGCTTCTTGACGGCCGAATCGGAAATCTTCCAGTCCATCTCCAGCTCTTCGGCGATCGGCCGGAAACGCTCGCGGAACTCCGCCAGGTGGAAGGGCAGCGAATCGGCCTTGACCTCGAGCCGCATGAAATAACGGCTGCCATCGGCATCGCCGCCGCCGTCGTCGGAGTGATAGCTCGATTCGAGAATCCAGCCGTGGTGCTCGGCGATGAAGCCGGCGACGCGGGCAATGATCCCGACCCGGTCGGGACAGGAAGCGGTCAGGGTGTAGAAGCGTTGTGAATACATGGGCAGGGATCAGACGCGCGCAAAGGCCTTGTCGATTTCGGCGCGCAATTCGTCATAGTTCAGGATCACCGGATACTGCGGGAACTCGCGAATCACGTTCTCCGGCGGATGGAAGAGGATGCCGCCGTTGGCCTCGCCGAGCATCGCCGTGTCATTGTAGGAATCGCCGGCGGCAACGACGGTGAAGTTCATCTCGCGCAGGCGCTTGACCGCCTCGCGCTTCTGGTCCGGCATGCGCAGGCGATAAGCGACCAGCATGCCGTCGGCGTCGGTTTCGAGACTGTGGCAGAACAGCGTCGGCCAGCCGAGCTGGCGCATCAGCGGGTGGGCGAACTCGTAGAAAGTGTCGGAAAGAATGATCACTTCATAGCGCTCGCGCAGGTTGTCGAGGAAGGCACGCGCGCCCGGCATCGGTCCCATTTCGCCGATCACCTTCTGGATATCGGGCAGGCCCAGACCATGCTGGCGCAGCAGGTTCAGACGAAACTGCATGAGCTTGTCGTAATCGGGTTCGTCGCGCGTCGTGCGGCGTAGCTCGGGAATGCCCGTGCGCTTGGAAAACTCGATCCAGATTTCGGGAACGAGAACACCTTCAAGATCGAGGCAGACGATTCTCACAACACGCTCCAAAAAAACGAAAACAAGAAGAAAAACAGCCGGCTATTCTATCAAAAAGCCCGCTTCCGCATGGGGTCAAGCGCAAGAAACCCGATTTTGGCGCTTCATTTCCCTTCTTCGCGCCGCGATGACGGCGCCCGCAACCAGTCCGGCGTTTCTTCGTCGCTCAGGTGATCGAGCAAATACTGGCGAATCAGGCGACGCACCACCTGCGAAGTATTCAGATCCTGGCGGGCGCATAAATCCTCGAACAATTGCTTCTTGCGCGGATCGATCAGCACCGTCAACCGGGCCGTACGATTTTCCATGAATGCCTCCCGACTTTCCCTTTGGATGTGACTTTTATTATAATGCGACGCACATTTTTTTAACATTTCATCCCGCGACCCCTTACGCGGTCGCAGTGTTTCCCACGGAAAACGGCATGATCGCGATCGTCGAAGCCGCCCGCGCCGGGCTGCTGCAACAAAAACACCTTCCCAAGAACCTTGTCGCCGGCATCATCGTCGGCATCATCGCGCTGCCGCTGGCCATGGCCTTCGCCATCGCCTCCGGGGCCAAGCCGGAACAGGGCCTGTACACGGCCATCGTCGCCGGCCTGATGACTTCGCTGTTCGGCGGCAGCCGCACGCAGATATCCGGCCCAACCGGTGCCTTCATCGTCATCCTCGCCGGCATCACCGCCCAGTACGGCATCGTCGGCCTGCAGGTCGCGACCCTGATGGCCGGTTGCATGCTCGTCGCCATGGGACTCGCGCGCATGGGCGGCGTCATCAAGTACATTCCCGATCCGGTCATCATCGGCTTCACCACCGGTATCGGCGTGATCATCTGGATCGGCCAGTGGAAGGACTTCTTCGGTCTGACGCTGAGCGGATCGGCAACGCATTTCCATGAAAAGCTCTGGCAACTGCTGACCGCGCTGCCGCAGTTGCACCTCGCCACCACCGGCCTCGCCCTGCTCAGCCTCGTCCTGCTGATCCTGACCCCACGCGTCACCAAGCGCGTCCCGGCGCCGCTGGTCGCCATGGTGACGGCAACCGTACTGCAATCGATCTTCCACTTCGACGGCGTCGCCACCATCGGCAGCGCCTTCGGCGGCATCCCGCAAACGCTGCCGAGCTTCTCGGTTCCGGCCTTCACTGTCTCGGATGCCTTGCACCTGATCGGCCCGGCCTTCACCATCGCCCTGCTCGGCGCCATCGAATCGCTCTTGTCCGCCGTCGTCGCCGACGGCATGGCCGGCACCCGTCACAATTCGAACCAGGAACTCATCGGTCAGGGCATCGCCAACATCGTCTCGCCGCTGTTCGGCGGTTTTGCCGCCACCGGCGCGATCGCCCGAACCGCCGCCAACATCCGCAACGGTGGCAACAGCCCGGTCGCCGGCATCATTCACACCGTCACGCTGCTGGCCATCATCCTCGCGCTGGCGCCGCTCGCCGCCTACATCCCGCTCTGCTCGCTCGCCGCCATCCTCTTCGTCATCGCCTACAACATGAGCGAAGTCCGGCACTTCCTGCGCATGGCCCGCACGGCGCCGTCGCCCGACGTCGGCGTCATGCTGGTCACCTTCGCGCTGACCGTCTTT
This sequence comes from Propionivibrio dicarboxylicus, assembly GCF_900099695.1. GTDB lineage: Bacteria > Pseudomonadota > Gammaproteobacteria > Burkholderiales > Rhodocyclaceae > Propionivibrio > Propionivibrio dicarboxylicus. The sequence goes on from NZ_FNCY01000001.1 coordinate 335,294, forward strand.
TCGGATCTCGTCATCGCCGTCAATGTCGGCGTCATCCTCGCCTCGCTGCTCTTCATGCGGCGCATGGCCGACGCCGTCCGCATCGAGAACGACAACGAGAGCTTCAAGGCGGCGACCGCGCATGAAGACTTCGATTTGCCGGCCGGCACCATGATTTATGACATCGAAGGTCCGTTCTTCTTCGCGGCCGCCGAAAAGCTCGAACGCGTGCTCGAAAGCGTCCAGGCCCATGCCGACACGCTGATCCTGCGTATGCGGCGCGTGCCGTTCATCGATGCAACCGGCATCGAAACGCTGGCGGAAATCGCCGACGACTGCCGTCAATTCGACACCCGACTGGTCATCTGCGGCCTGCGTTCGAACGTGCAACGCAAGATCGAACGCGCCGGTCTCGCCAATCGACTCGGCAAACATGCGTTCTATCCGTCGGTAACCGATTTCATGCGTGCCGAACACGGCGCGAAACAAACGGCCTGACCCGTTTCCCGGCCAGTCCGTGCGAGAATCGCGTTTTGTTCGAGACAACATGAATTGGAGACATGCGATGGCAGCGATTCGAAAGCGGCTGGTCCCAGCGCTGCTGCTGAGCACGCTGGCGCTGCCGTTTCACGCCGGCGCACTGGAAGTGCCGCAAACGGCGGAGCAGGCTAAAGCGCAACGGGACCGGGCCGCCGCGATGAAACAGGCGGCGACCGACCAATATGCCGCGGACAAGGCCGCCTGCTACCAGAAAATACTGGTCAGCGCCTGTCTCAAGGACGCCAAGGCACGCCATACCGCGGCGAACGTTGCCGCCCGCGAGCTCGACGCACCGGCACGCGCCTTCCAGCAAGACGCCCGCCGCACCGAAGTCGAAGCCAAGGAAGCCAAGCGCGAGGCCGACGCGCCGGCACGCGAAGCCGAGCAGCAAACCCAGGCGAGCGAATTCCGCAGCAAGGAAGCAACGCGCGCCGCCGAACGCGAACGCAAGATCGCCGAAAAGGCTGAACAGGCCGCTCAGTACCGGCAAAAAGCCGCTGCCGAGCAGAAGGAGCGGGAAGAGCGCCAGGCCGAGCGCGAAAGACGGCTGGCCGAGCGCCGGGCCAAGCAGGCCAGCGCCGACGCCAGCGCCGAGGCCAGTACGCGGGAACGGGTACCTAAATAATTCAGTCGCGACGGAAGGCGATATCGCCGGCCTTGGCGGAATCGAAAGCCTGTTTGTCGCTGTAGAACGCTTGCAGCAGGGCCAGGTCAGCCGCCTCGTCACCGCTCAGGACGACCCAGCGCTCAATACCGACGCGCTTGGTGCGGTAGTCGGCAAAGGCCAATCCGAGCGGCACGCCGGCCGCCAGCGAAAGGCGATAGAACCCGGTTTTCAGGTGATCGGTCTTCTTGCGCGTGCCTTCCGGGGCGATGCACAGATGGAAGGAGTCGCTCTCGGCGAAACGCGCGACCATCTGACCGATCATGCCGGTGCGCTCGCGCCGGTTGATCGGCACACCGCCGAGCCACAACAGCAAGCGGCGCAGCGGAAAGCGGAACAAGGTGTCCTTGCCCGCCCAATGAACATCGAAGCCGAAGCGCGCCTTGAACAGCACCCCCAGGGGAAAATCCCAGTTCGAGGTGTGCGGGTAGAACATGATGACCGACTTGGGGCCGGGCGGCGGCACCAATACCGCCTGCCAGCCGATCAGACGCAATACCCATGAAGCCAACGCGCTGCACATGTGGCGCTCCTCAGTCGATGCCCTGGCTGGCCAGGTAGTCTTCGTAGTTACCCGGATAATCGATGAGACTGCCGTCGTCGCGGATCTCGAGCACGCGCGTCGCCAGCGACGAGACGAACTCACGGTCGTGCGAGACGAACACCAGCGTCCCCTTGAATTTTTCGAGCGCGGTGTTGAGCGACTCGATCGATTCCATGTCGAGGTGGTTGGTCGGCTCGTCCATGATCAGGACATTGGGCTTCTGCAGCATCAGCTTGCCGAAGATCATCCGCCCCTGCTCGCCCCCGGAAAGAACGTTGACTGGCTTCCTGACGTCGTCGCCGGAGAACAGCAGGCGCCCGAGCGTGCCGCGGATCAGCGTTTCGAGATCCTCGCCCTCGGCCGAATTGGCGCGGGCATAGTCGGCCACCCAGTCGGTCAGATTGACCTCTCGCTTGAATTCGTCGGCATGATCCTGCGCGTAATAGCCGAAGCGCGCCTTTTCGGCCCACTTGATGCTGCCGTGCTGCGGCTGCAGATCGCCGACCAGCAGCTTGAGCAGAGTGGACTTGCCGACACCGTTCTCGCCGATGACCGCAAGACGGTCGCCGGCATTCAGCGTCAGGTTGAAATTATTGAAGACCCGTCGGCCGCCCTCGTAACCGAAGGACAAGTTCTCGATCTCGAAGGCCTGCCGGTGCAGTTTTTCCTTCTCGTCATAATCGAAGCGGATCCACGGATACTGGCGCGACGAAGGCTTGATGTCCTCGGGCTTGAGCTTGTCGATCAGCTTCATGCGGCTGGTCGCCTGCTTGGCCTTCGACTTGTTGGCCGAGAAGCGGCGCACGAATTCCTGCAATTCGGCGATGCGCTCCTTGGCGCGGTCGTTGGCGTTCTTCTGCTGCTGACGCGCCTGCGACGAGGCTTCCATGAAATCGTCGTAGGTCCCCGGATAGACGGTGATCTTGCCGTAATCCAGGTCGGCCATATGGGTGCACACCTGGTTCAGGAAGTGACGGTCGTGCGAGATGATGATCATCGTGCTGTTACGCTCGTTGAGCACATTCTCGAGCCAGCGGATGGTGGCGATGTCGAGGTTGTTGGTCGGCTCGTCGAGCAGCAGGATGTCGGGATCGGCGAACAACGCCTGCGACAGCAGCACGCGCAGCTTCCAGCCCGGCGCCACTTCGCTCATCGGCCCGTAATGCTGCGAAGACGGAATGCCGACGCCGAGCAGCAGTTCGCCGGCGCGCGCCTCGGCCGTGTAACCACCGTATTCGGCGAAATGATGCTCGAGTTCGGCGGCGTGCAGGTAGTCTTCCTCGGTCGCCTCGGGATTGGCGTAGATCGCGTCCTTTTCCTGCATGCAGGCCCACATCTGCTCGTGGCCCATCATGACGACGTCAATGACGCGCTGATCTTCGTAGGCGAATTGATCCTGGCGCAGGTAGGCCATGCGCTCGTGCGCATCCTTCGAGACATTGCCGGCGGTCGACTCGAGTTCGCCGGCGACGATCTTCATGAACGTCGATTTGCCCGAGCCGTTAGCGCCGATCAGGCCATAGCGATAACCCTCGCCAAATTTGACGGAGACGTTCTCGAACAGGGGCTTGGCCCCGAACTGCATGGTAATGTTGGCAACGACAAGCACGCAAAAACCTCGGACAATCAGCCAGTTGAAAAACCCGGCATTGTACCCGAGCCAGCGCCTTCGCGCTGAAATTGCCGAATAAAATCAGGTATCGACGCGGCGGCGCCCTATCGGAGGGCGCCGCCCCGGCGTCGGATCAAGCCGCCTTGCGACGCAGGTCGTAGGCCTGCAGGTGCGAGTAGGCCAGGCGCAGATTGGGCGTCGCGACGCCCAGCGCCTCGGCACGCGCGACCATGTCGCCGAGGATATGGTCGGCCTCGGTCGGACCGCCCTTCTCGACATCGCGCAGCATCGAGGCCATCAGGCCCGAACTCTTGTCGGTCAGCTGTCCGCGGTAGGCGCCCAGCTGTGCCTCGGCCAGCGTATAGCCGCTCGCTGCCGCCACGGCGGCACATTCATCGAGCAAACCGTTCAGGAAGGCTTCGCCGGCGACCGTGCTCATGATCTGCCCGACGCTGGCCCGCATCGTGCAAGTCGCCCCGGCCAGCGAGGTCAGGAAGACGAATTTGTCCCACAGCGCCTGGTCGATGTTGTTCGACAACACGAAGTCGAACCCGGCCGAAGCCAGCAACTGCGCCAGCGGCGCCAGCACTGCCGGCGCAGTCTCGCCGCGCGCGCCGGTGATGAAGCGATGCATCTTGTTGAGGTGCTGGACGTCGCCATTGAGCGCGAGCGTCACCGAGATCGCGGCGACGCCGCCGAGCACATGCTCGGCGCCAAAACGGGCAACGAGCGCGTCGATATGACGAACGCCATTGAGCAGCGGCAGGATCACGCTGCCCTTGCCGACCGCCGGCGCGATCGCGTCCATCGCCGAGTCGAGATCGAAGGCCTTGCACGACACGATGATGACGTCGTAGCTGGAATTGAGCGTCTCCTTGGTCTCCACTTGCGCCGGAAGGTGTAGATCGCCAAACGGGCTGAAGACGTTGAGGCCATCGCGCTTGAGCTGTTCGGCGCGTCCCGGACGCACCAGGAAAGTGACATCGCCGCCTGCCGCCTGGATGCGCGCCCCGTAATAGCCGCCGATTCCTCCCGCTCCCAGAACCAAAACTCGCATTGCCGGTCTCCTTAGGCTGAAAAACCAAAATGTACCACTGTAGAGACCCGATTCGATGACCCCGCAATCGCTTTTCGTTCGAGCGAGTAGCTTATACTCTTGCTTTCCCCGACATCCGCTTCGACCCATGCCTCCCGCCGCCAACGCGCCGACCGCCCCCTCCTGCGACATCGCCTTGCTCGGCCAGGTGTTCACCCCGCCGGCCATCGTCGATTGCATGCGCAAACTGGTGCGCAATCGGGGCCGCGTGCTCGAACCGGCCTGCGGCGACGGCGCCTTCCTGCAGCACTTCCCCGACGCCATTGGCATCGAGATCGACGCGCGTCACGCGCCGGCGACAGCGCAGGTCATGGATTTCTTCACTTACCCCGACGACGAACTGTTCGCCACAATCATCGGCAATCCGCCGTATGTCCGCTACCAGGACATCTCCGAGTACACCCGCATGCTCACCCGCCACAGCGTACTCGACGGTCGGGCCAACCTGTACCTGTTTTTCATCGAAAAGTGCCTGCGTCACCTCGAACCCGGCGGCGAGCTGATTTTCATCACACCGCGCGACCTGCTCAAGGCGACCTCGGCCGTGCCGCTCAATCGCCTGCTCTTCGCGGCCGGCACCATCACCGATTTCATCGATCTCGGCGACCTGCACCTCTTCAACGACGCCGCGCCCAATTGCGCCATCTGGCGCTTCGAACGCGACAACCACAGCCATCGCACCCGTTACAGCACGCTCGGCGCCGGCCAGGACGCGAGCTTCCTGGAAAGCCTGTACGCCGAGGAAAGGCGCTTCGTCGAGAGCAACGGCCATCTGCTATTCACGCGCCATGACTACGCGCTACACCTGACCGACATCGCCTTCGTCAAGGTCGGCGCAGTCTCCGGCGCCGACGACCTGTACACCAGCGAAGCGCATGGCACCCGCGATTTCGTCTGTTCATCGACGGCGCGCGACAGCAAGACGCGACGGATGATCTGGTGCGAACCCGGCGGGGCGCCGCCGGAAGCGCTGCTGCCCCACCGGGAGCGGCTCATCGCCCGGCGCATCCGTTCCTTCGACGCCTCGAACTGGTGGCATTGGGGGCGTGCCTATTACGTTTCGACGCAACCGCGCGTCTATGTGAACGCCAAGACGCGGCGTCCGCGCCCCTTCTTCACGCATGACTGCCCGCACTATGACGGATCGGTGCTGGCGATCTTTCCGCGCCATCCCGACGTTGACGTCCGGCAACTGGCCGAAGCACTCAACGACGTCGACTGGGAAGACCTCGGTTTCGTCTGCGACGGCCGTTTCCTCTTCACGCAGCGCAGCCTCGAACATGCGCCACTGCCGGCAAGCTTCCGCACCTTCCTGCCGGGAGCGAGTTCAACGTGGTGGGACAGGCTCAAGCGGCATTTCTGAGCCCGCACCCACCGACACGACCTACAGGAGAACCGCATGGTCCCACATCTCACTACCGCCCTGAACGGCCCGATTCTCGAACTCGAGCGCCGCTTCCTCAACGCCGCGCCGGAAATCGAGCGCTGGCTGCGCGGCCAATGGCAGGAGCATACCCCGCCGTTCTATGGCTCGGTCGATCTGCGTAATGCCGGTTTCAAGCTGGCGCCGGTCGACATGAACCTGTTCCCCGGCGGTTTCAACAACCTCAATGCCGATTTCATGCCGCTCTGCGTACAGGCGGCGATGACCGCGATCGAGAAGATCTGCCCGAGCGCCAAGAGCCTGCTGCTGATCCCCGAAAACCACACGCGCAATGTCTTCTACCTGCAGAACGTCGCCCATCTCGTCAATATCCTGCGCCTGACCGGCCTTGACGTGCGCCTCGGCTCGCTGCTGCCGGAAATCACCGAACCGACGCCGGTGGCATTGCCGAACGGCCAGTCGCTGCTGCTCGAACCGCTGGTGCGCACGCGTTACCGCCTCGGCCTCAAGGACTTCGATCCCTGTGCCGTCCTGCTCAACAATGACCTGTCGGCCGGCATCCCCGAGATCCTGCAGAACCTCAACGAGCAGTTCGTGCTACCTCCCCTGCATGCCGGCTGGGCCGTGCGGCGCAAGTCGAACCACTTCGCCGCCTATGACGAAGTCGCCGACGAATTCGCCAAGCTGGTCGGCATCGATCCCTGGCAGATCAACCCTTATTTCTCGGTGTGCAGCCACGTGAACTTCCACGAGCGCCAAGGCGAGGAATGCCTGGCCGCCAACGTCGACGCGGTACTGACGCTGATCCGCGAGAAATACAACGAATACGGCATCACCGAAACGCCCTATGTCGTCGTCAAGGCCGACGCCGGTACCTACGGCATGGGCGTGATGACGGCGAAGAGCGCCGAAGAGGTCATCGGCCTCAACCGCAAGCAACGCAACAAGATGTCGGTCATCAAGGAAGGACTCAACGTCACCCAGGTCATCATCCAGGAGGGCGTCCATACCTTCGAGCGCGTCGTCAAGAACGACGTGGCCGAAGTCGCCGAACCGGTCGTCTACATGATCGATCGCTTTGTCGTCGGCGGTTTCTACCGCGTCCACGGCGGACGCGGCATCGACGAGAATCTCAATGCTCCCGGCATGCATTTCGAGCCGCTGGCGTTCGAGACGAGTTGCTGCCTGCCGGACTGCGGCCAGAATCCGGACGCGCCGCCCAACCGCTTCTATGCCTATGGCGTCGTCGCCCGCCTCGCCCAGCTCGCCGCTTCGCTGGAACTCGAACGCACCGCGCCCGCCGACGAATAGACGAACACAGACGAACAGCCCCTGCTCAGAGAGGACACTTCATGCGCTTAGCCTTTATTGTCGACCCGCTCGATTCGCTCAAGGTCACCAAGGATTCCAGCATCGCCATGATGCGCGCCGCGCAGGCTGCCGGCCACGCGGTCTGGGCCATCCAGCAGTCGGCGATCCACTGGTCGCCGTTGCACGGCGTTTGCGCCGAAGCGGTGCATCTCGAAATGCTGTACGACGATGCGCGCTGGTGCGTCGAACTCGTCCGTCATGTCGTCCCGCTGCGCGACTTCACCGCCGTCCTGATGCGCAAGGACCCGCCCTTCGACATCGAGTACATCACCACCTGCTGGCTGCTCGAACGCGCCGAAGCGGAAGGCGCGCGCATCTTCAACCGCCCGGCGGCGCTGCGCGATCACTCGGAAAAGCTGGCCATCCTCGAATTTCCGCAATTCATCGTCCCGACCGAGGTCGCGCGCGACGAAACCTTGCTGCACACCTTCATCGACATGCAGCACGACTGCATTCTCAAGCCGCTCGACGGTATGGGCGGCAGCCAGGTCTTCCGTGTCCGCGCCGACGATCCCAACCGTAACGTCATCGTCGAGACACTGACGGCGGGCGGCCAGCGCACGATCATGGCGCAGCGTTACATCCCTGAGATCAGCCAGGGCGACAAGCGCATCCTGATCATCGACGGCGAGGTCGCCCCCTACTGCCTGGCGCGCATTCCCAAAGCCGGCGAAACGCGCGGCAACCTGGCCGCCGGCGGACGCGGCGAGGCACGCGAACTGACGCCGCGCGACCGCGAGATCGCCGGCGCGCTGGCGCCGGTACTCGCCGCCCGCGGCCTGCTGATCGTCGGCATCGACGTCATCGGCGACTGGCTGACCGAAATCAACGTCACCAGCCCGACCTGCATGGTCGAAATCGCCGACCAGACCGGCTTCGACACGGCCGGTCTCGTCATCGCCGCTGTGGAAAAGGCATGTATCGCCTCGGCCGCCTGATCCTCGTTCTCCTGTTCGCCGGCCTCAGCGCCTGCGGCCGGCCCGCCCTGCACCAGCAGGAATCCTTCGTTTTCGGTACGCGCGTCGAGGTGCTCGTCGCCGATACCGACGAGACCACGGCGCGGCGGGCCGCCGACGCCGTGCTGCGCGAGTTCGACCGGCTGCACCGGACCTATCACGCTTGGCTGCCGTCCGAACTCAGCGCGCTCAACACCGCCATCGCCGCCGGAAAACCCATCGAGGTCTCCGACGAAATGGCGGCCATCCTCAAGGATGCCCAGCGCATTTCAGCGCTGGGCAACGGCCTGTTCGATCCTGGCATCGGCCGCCTGATCGGCCTCTGGGGATTCCAGTCCGACGACTTCAAGGCCGCCCTCCCCGATCCCCGTGCGCTTGCCGCCTGGCGCAAGCAGCGTCCGGGCATCGCCGACCTGCGCATCGAGAACCGGCGCGTCAGCAGCCGCAACCGCGGCGTCGCGCTCGACCTGGGCGGTTATCTCAAGGGCTACGCGCTAGACCGGGCCAGCGCCATCCTGCGCGAAAACGGCGTCGGCAACGCCCTCGTCAACATCGGCGGCAACGTCATGGCGCTGGGTACGAAGCACGGCGACGCCTGGCGCATCGGCATCCAGCATCCGCGCCAGCCCGGCCCGCTGGCCGTGCTCTCGCTCAAGGACGGCGAAGCGATCGGCACCTCGGGCGACTATCAGCGCTACTTCGAACTCGACGGCAAGCGTTACTGCCACCTGCTTGACCCGCGTAGCGGCGCACCGGTGACGCACACCCAGTCGCTCAGCGTCCTGATCACGCCACGACCCGCCGCCGGCACGCTCTCCGACGCGGCCTCCAAGCCGCTGTTCATCGCCGGTTCGGAATGGCCCGAGATGGCAAGGGCGCTCGGCATCACCCACGTTCTCCGGGTCGACGCCAGCGGCCGCATCGAAGCCAGCGCCGCCTTCCGGCAACGGCTCGAAAGCGGCAGCCTCGCCGGCGCCGACCTCACTGTCATCAGCATCGATGCCGCCGCACCTGCCGGAAATCGCGGAATACCTTAGAATGTCGGAATATTCCCCGGAGGAGTCATGATCGGCATTCTTCTCATCACGCACGGAACATTCGGCGAAAGCCTCGTGCAGAACGTTTGCCACATCCTCAACCGGCGTCCTCCCTTGATGGCCCAACTGGGCCTGACGCCGCAGGACGATCCACTCGACACGCTGCCGCTGGCGCGTGAACTGGTCACCCAAGTCGACGAAGGCGACGGCGTGCTCATCATGACCGATGTGCTCGGCGCATCGCCCTCGAACCTTACGCTCAAACTGCTCGAACCGGGCCGCGTCGAAGGCGTCGCCGGCGTCAGTCTGCCGATGGTGTTGCGAGCGCTCACCTACCGCAAAGGCGAAATGAAAACCCTGGTAAAAAAAGCTGTCAGCGGCGGTCGCGACGGCGTCATCAACATGCACCGGCAATAAGACTGCCGATCACGAGGAAAACCGAATGGCACGTGCAGAAATTCAGATCTCCAACAAACTCGGGCTTCATGCCCGCGCCTCGGCCAAGCTGACGCAACTGGCGTCCGGCTTCGATTCCGAGGTGTGGATGGAAAAGGGCAGCCGCCGCGTCAATGCAAAAAGCATCATGGGCGTAATGATGCTGGCTGCCGGCAAGGGAACCACCGTCGTCGTCGAAACCGTCGGTGCCGATGAACAACCGGCGCTCGATGCCATCCTTAAACTGATCGAGGACAAATTTGGCGAAGGGGAGTGAGTACGCCATGAGTTTCACCCTGCACGGATTGCCGGTATCCGGCGGCATCGCCATCGGCCGGGCGCACCTCATTTCGCAGGCGACGCTCGAAGTCTCGCACCTGCTGATTCCGCCGCGCATGGTGGACAAGGAGGTCGCGCGTTTCGAAACCGCCGTTGAGGCCGTCCGCAACGAATTCCAGGCGCTGAAGGCCAACACCAGTCACGCTCTCACCGACATCGGCGCCTTCGTCAACCTGCACCTGATGATCCTGTCGGACCCCGAACTTTCGGAGATCCCCAAGGACATCATCCGCGAACGCCGCTGCAACGCCGAATGGGCGATCGTCCAGCAGATGGAACACCTGGTCGGCCAGTTCGAAGCGATCGACGATACCTACCTGCGCGAACGCAGCTATGACGTCCGCCAGGTGGTCGAACGGGTCGTGCGCGAACTGACCGGACACCCCGACCACGCGCATTCGCGTTTCGGCAAGGGCGTCAAAGGCGAGAACCTGATCGTCGTCGCCCACGATCTGTCACCGGCCGACGTCATGGCCTTCAAGGACCAGAATTTCGCCTCGTTCATCACCGACGTCGGCGGCGCCACCTCGCATACCGCCATTCTTTCGCGCGGCATGGGCATTCCGGCGGTACTCGGCCTGCATAACGCGCGGCAACTGATTCGCGACAAGGAACAACTGATCGTCGACGGCACGCGTGGCGTCGTCATCGTCAATCCCGACCCGCGCATTCTCGAGGAATATCAGCTCAAGAAAAGCCAGATCGAGATCGAACGCGCCAAGCTCAAGCTGCTCAAGACCGCGCGCGCGACCACGCTCGACAAGACCAAGATCGACCTGCTCGCCAACATCGAAGAGCCGTCCGAGGTCGCGCTGGCACTTGAGAGCGGCGCCGAAGGCATCGGCCTGTTCCGGACCGAGTTCATCTTCCTCGGCCGCGGCGACATGCCCGGCGAAGAAGAACAGTTCGATGCCTACCGCAAGGTCGTCAAGGGCATGGAAGGCCGTCCGGTCACCATCCGTACCTTCGACCTCGGCAACGACAAGAACCTGCACACCGAACTCTCTTCGTCCGACCGCAAACGCGACAACCCGGCGCTCGGCTTACGTTCGATCCGGCTGTCGCTGGCCGAGCCCAAACCTTTCCTCGCCCAGCTGCGCGCCATCCTGCGTGCCTCGAAATACGGCAAGATCCGGATTCTCATCCCGATGCTCTCGCATGCGCACCAGATCGATCAGACGCTGGCGATGCTGGAGCAGGCGAAATCGAGCCTGCGCGGCGAACGCGTTCCCTTCGACGAGGCGATCGAGATCGGCGGCATGATCGAGGTACCGGCCGCGGCGCTCGCCGTTGGACTTTTCCTGCGCCGACTCGATTTCCTCTCGATCGGCACCAACGACCTGATCCAGTACACGCTGGCCATCGATCGCAGCGACGAACAGGTCGCCAGCCTGTACGACCCGCTTCACCCGGCCGTGCTCATGCTCCTCTCGCATGTCATCACCAGCGGCGAGAAGGCCGGCATCCCGGTGTCGATGTGCGGCGAGCTCGCCGGCGACCCGCACATGACGCGCCTGCTGCTCGGTCTCGGGCTGCGCCAGTTCTCGATGTTCCCGGCGCAGATTCCGGAGGTGAAGCAGAAGATCAAGCAGAGCGACATTTCCGAGATCACCCCAATCGTCCGACGCATCCTGAAGCTCGAGGAATCGGCCAAGATCCAGGAGCAGATCGAACGGCTCAATGCCTGGCAACTTTAGGAAATGAAAGCGGAAGCCCGCCGCCGTGGCATGTCCGCGCTGATTTGACAATTTTCAGCCGCGGCGGTAACTTCCTCCCATAGCGCCGATTTGAAGATCAGCTTGCGGGCGCTCAATAAATCCGGCTAAAGCGGCTCGCACCCAGTCCGCTTTTTGGCCGACTGGGTTTTGTTTTTTGTGCGAACAGACTGAAATGACCTCTGAAAATTCTGTCGGAATCGTCACCCCACAGCGCTTCCGCTCCGAAGCGCCACTGACCTTGAAAAGCGGCGCCGTGCTGCCCGGTTTCGAACTCGTGTACGAAACCTACGGCACGCTCAACGCGGCGCGCTCGAACGCGGTGCTCGTCTGCCATGCGCTGTCAGGCAGCCACCACGTCGCCGGCACCTACGCCGACAACCCGAACAATCTCGGCTGGTGGGACAACCTCGTCGGCCCGGGCAAGCCGCTCGACACGCAAAAGTTCTTCGTGATCGGCGTGAATAACCTCGGCGGCTGCTACGGATCGACCGGACCCTTGTCGACCAATCCGGAAACCGGCAAGCGCTACGGCGCCGACTTCCCGCTCGTCACCGTCGAGGACTGGGTCGCCGCGCAAGCCCGCCTGGCCGACGCGCTCGGCATCGACACCTGGGCCGCCGTGCTCGGCGGCAGTCTCGGCGGCATGCAGGCGCTCGAATGGTCGCTGCAGTTTCCCGACCGCATCCGTCATGTTGTCGCCATTGCCTCGGCACCGAAGCTGTCAGCCCAGAACATTGCCTTCAACGAAGTCGCGCGACAGGCGATTCTGTCCGACCCCGACTTCCACGGCGGCCACTACGCCGAACACGGCGTCGTCCCCAAGCGGGGCTTGCGCCTGGCGCGCATGATCGGCCACATCACCTACCTGTCGGACGACCAGATGGACGAGAAATTCGGCCGCCGGCTGCGTCACGACGAACACCGCTTCAGCTATGACGTCGACTTCGAAGTCGAATCCTACCTGCGCTACCAGGGCGACAAGTTCGCCGGATTCTTCGACGCCAACACCTACCTGGCGACGACCAAGGCGCTCGACTATTTCGACCCGGCCTTCGCCTACGACGGCGACCTCGCCGGCGCGCTGGCGCGGGCAAAAGCCGAGTTTTTCATCGCCAGCTTCTCGACCGACTGGCGTTTCTCGCCGGCACGCTCGCGTGAAATCGTTTTCGCGCTGCTGAAAAACCGCCGACGTGTCGCCTATGCCGAAATCGACTGCGACGCCGGACACGATTCCTTCCTGCTCGACGACGCCCATTATCACGCTGTGCTGCGGGCCTATCTGGAGAACATCGCGGTATGAACCTACGCAAACTGACCAAACAGGAACGCGACCGCTTCGACTTCGCCGTCATCGCCGACTGGATACCCCGCAACAACCGTGTGCTCGACCTCGGCTGCGGCGACGGTTCGCTACTGCGCTACCTGCGCGAACACAAGGACATCAGCGGCTACGGCGTCGAGATCGACCATGACAGCGTTCTCGGCTGCATCCGCAACAACGTCGACGTCATCCAGATGAACATCGACCACGGGCTGTCTGGCTTCGAAGACCAGTCGTTCGATTACGTCGTCATCTCGCAGGCACTGCAGGCGATGCTGGCGACCGAGCGCATCCTGACGGAAATGCTGCGCGTCGCCCGCGAAGCGGTCGTCAGCTTTCCCAATTTCGCCTACCGCACCAACCGCGAGGCGATCGCCAACGGCCGCGTCCCAGTGTCCGAGGATCTGCCCTACGAATGGTACGAAACGCCGAACGTGCGCTTCTTCACCATCGCCGACTTCGAGGCGTTGTGCGACAAGCTCGGCATCGCCATTCTCGAACGGCGCGCCTTCAACAACGCAGGGCAACTCGTGACCGAGGATCCGAACCTCGACGGCAGCCTCGCCTTCTACCGCCTGGGCCGAAAATAGTGAGGGCCGGCAGTCTGCGCATCCTGTTCGACCGGAAGATGCTGATCTGCATCTTCACCGGTTTCAGTTCGGGCCTGCCGCTGTTCCTGCTGCTCAACCTGCTGCCGGCCTGGCTCAAGACCGAGGGCATCAGCCTGCGCGAGATCGGTCTCTTTGCGCTGATCCAGTTTCCCTACACCTGGAAATTCCTCTGGGCGCCGCTGATGGACCGCTATGCGCTGCCCTGGCTGGGGCGACGCCGCAGCTGGATGGCGGCCACCCACCTGGCGCTGGTCGGCGCCATCTGTTGGCTCGGCACCTTGTCGCCGAGCCAGTCGCTTTCAAGCATCGCCGCCGTCGCGACCTTGATCGCCGTGCTCTCGGCAACGCTCGATATCGCCCTCGACGCCTTCCGGCGCGAATTGCTTGACGACCAGGAACTGGGACTCGGCAACGCGATCCACGTCAACGCCTACAAGGTCGCCGGGCTGATCCCCGGTTCGCTGTCGCTCTGGCTCGCCGACCGCCTGCCCTGGTTCGAAGTGTTCGCCGTCACCGGCCTCTTCATGCTGCCAGGACTCCTCATGACGCTGCGTGTCTCCGAACCGGGCCGCGCGCCGGCACCGCGCACGCTGGCGGCGGCGGTAACCGAGCCCTTCCGCGAATTTCTGCATCGGTCGGGCGTCAAGAGCGCCCTGCTGGTGCTCGGGTTCATTTTCCTCTACAAGCTCGGCGACTCGCTCTGCACTGCGCTGGCAACGCCGTTCTATCTCGAGATGGGCTACACCAAGACTGAAATCGGGCTGGTGGCCAAGAATGCCGGCCTGTGGCCCTCGGTCATCGGCGGTCTGCTCGGCGGCCTGTGGATGGTCCGCCTGGGCATCAACCGCTCGCTCTGGCTGTTCGGTGCCGTGCAGATGCTGGCCATCCTCGGTTTTGCCTGGCTGGCCGGCGCCGGCAGCGCGCCGGCGACGCCGGAACGTCTCCTGGCGCTGGCCCTCGTCATCGGCATCGAAGCCTTTGGTGTCGGACTCGGCACCGCCGCCTTCGTCGCCTTCATCGCCCGAACGACGCATCCGGCCTACACGGCCACCCAGTTCGCCCTGTTCACCAGCCTCGCCGCGGTGCCGCGCACCGTCGTCAACGCGTCGGCCGGCTGGCTTGTCGAACAACTGGGCTGGGTCCATTTCTTCGGTCTCTGCTTCCTGCTTGCCATTCCCGGCATGCTCCTCCTCTTCAAGATCGCGCCATGGAACTCAACGACACCTCAGAACGCCTGATCGCTGCCGCCCGTACGCTCTCGACCGCCGTCAACGCCCTGCGCTTCGCGCCACCGGTCTCGCACCTGTACAACCCGCTCGACTATGCCCGGGCGCCGCACGAGATCTACCTGCGCCGTTTCGGCAAGAGTCGCAAGAAGGTAATCTTCGTCGGCATGAATCCGGGACCGTTCGGCATGGTCCAGTGCGGCATCCCGTTCGGCGAAATCGCCGCGGCGCGCGACTGGATGGGAATTGAAGCCCGCGTCGACAAGCCTGCCGTCGAAAACCCGAAACGCCCGATCGAAGGGTTCGCCTGCGCCCGTTCCGAAGTGAGCGGACGACGGCTGTGGGCGCTGTTCCAGCAACGTTTTGGTACGGCCGAGCAATTCTTTGCCGACCATTTCGTCGCTAACTACTGTCCGCTCGCCTTCTTCGACCAAGGTCGCAATCTCACCCCCGACAAGCTGCCGAGCGCCGAAAGTGCGCCGCTCTACGCCGCCTGTGACGAGCATCTGCGACAGATCGTGACGATCCTGCAACCGGAATGGGTCATTGGCATCGGGGCCTTCGCCGAAGCCCGAGCAGTGGAAGCGTTGAAGGGGATGCCGCTCAAAATTGGCAAGGTGCTCCACCCGAGTCCGGCCAGCCCCGCCGCCAACCGCGGTTGGGCCGAAGCCGCCACGCGGCAGCTTTCTGCGCTGGGACTGTGGGCAGACTGAGAATTTAGCGCCTATTTCGATAGGGCGCGCGGACCGCGTTGTCGATAAGGGCGGAGGGATGCAAGGCGCGAGGTGCAGCGCATGGTGGTTCCATGCGCAAGCGGAGCAATGCCGCAGACACCGCCCCTATCGGCAACCCGAAGGGCCGTCGGCGCGGCCCACGATCCCTACCGAAATAGGCTCTTAGTGAAGCGCCGCTCTCGGCTTGCGCCGCCGGTCGAGCCACCAGGCATACGCCGGCAGGAGCAAGGCCGAACCGGGCAAGAGCAAGAGAAGCAAATACGGCGAGACGCGCGACAGGATGCGCAACTGGTTCAGGAGCTCGGCCCTTTCGCCCGGCGTCCACACGCCGCCATTGCGGTGCTTCATCAACAACGGCATCAAGCCGCGCATGCGCACCAGATCGCTGACCAGATCCTTTGCCTGGGAACGTTGCGACGCCCACGCCCGGGAAAGCAGCCCGGGCGCTGGCTTTTCGGACGGATCGTCACTCATCAGAAGCCCGGCCAACCCGAGGCGAGCAAGCGCTCCCGCAGCGAACGCCAGGTCCGCCAGAGGAAGAAGCCGCGTCGCGCCAACCGGAACGCCCGGCGCGCATTGAGGATGCAGACGAGCGCGGCAGCGACGCCGGCAATCGCCGGATAGCGCTTGACCGTCTCGATGCCCGATCGCACCGTCACGACGACGTGGTCGGCCCGATCGAGCGTCGCCCGGATCGGCTGCACCTCGTTGATCAGCACATAGCGCTGGGTGGTAATGCGTTCGAGCAGTTTTCCCCGCTCAAGATGAAGCTCATTTAGACGCTGCATCATGATCGAGGCCTGCTTTCAACTGGCGCAAATCTTCTTCGAGCTCGGCAAGACTCGCCGCGAACATCCGTTCCGGCCGCTGCAACGCACGTTGCAGCCCACCGACGAAAAGATAACCGGCGACCAGCAGGATGCCGGTGGAAACGCCCAGCACCATGACCCGGCTTTCCCAGAACAAGGCGGTCAGGAACAGGATCAGGACGAGTGCGCCAAAACCGAGGCAGAACGCCGCGCCCAACACCATCACGAGGATCCGGACGGCGCGCAGCTTCTCTTCCTCGATCTCGTTGGCGAAGAGTTCGAGCCGCGTCTTGCCGCTTGCCAGCAGCGTCGCGGCACTGTTCTTGAGGGCGGCAAACAGGCCGCCCCGACCTCCGGAACGTTCTTCCATGCGGCGTTCGCCTAGCGGCGGCTGACGATGACGCCGATCAGGAAGCCGATCCCGGCGGCAACGCCAACGGCCTGCCAGGGGTTTTCCTTGACGTATTCGTCGGTCGCGCGCGCTGCGGCCCGCGTCTTGTCGACGACCAGCGCTTCGGCATCGGCCAGGCGAATCTTGGCATCGGCCAGGCGCTCGCCGACACGTTCGCGCAACTCGACCATCTTCTCGCCGGCGACGCCCGCCGTCGCCCGCAGAATCTCTTCGGCATCGGCAACGACGTTCTTCAGGTCATCGACCAGCTTCTGCTTGCTGCAGCAACCCACTTCGGAATATTCAGACATGGTAAGCCTCACGGTAAAGGAATTTGGCGGCGGCGTCCCGGTATTTCAGGCGCTTTGCCGGCGTCCTGCACAGGGTATCGAATTTGCCGTGACTAAGCAATTGCCAAGCACTATGGCATACGGTCGTAGTCGATGGTCAATGGCGCGTGATCGGAAAAGCGCTGCGCTTTGTAGACCCCAGCTGATGTCGCCTGTGCCGCCAAGGCCGGGGTCGCCAACTGGTAATCGAGCCGCCAACCGACGTTCTTGGCCCAGGCTTGTCCGCGGTTGCTCCACCAGGTGTAGCAATCCTCGCTCGCTTCGGGATGGAGACGCCGGTAGGCATCGACCCAGCCCGCTTCATCCAGAAGCCGGCCGACCCAGGCCCGCTCCTCCGGCAGGAAGCCGGAATTCTTGCGATTGCTCTTCCAGTTCTTCAGGTCGATTTCGCGATGCGCGATATTCCAGTCTCCGCAAACGACGACATCGCGGCCGCTGGCGGCAAGATCGGCCAGTACCGGGTAGAAGCGGTCCATGAAGCGGAACTTGGCCTCCTGCCGCTCCGGCGAACTCGAGCCCGAAGGAAGATAGAGCGAGATGACCGACAACATGCCGAAATCAGCCCGCAGATAGCGCCCCTCGGCATCGAATTCGGCATCGCCAAGGCCCTCGATTACCGCATCGGGTTGTCGCCGGCACCACAGACCGACGCCGCTGTAGCCCTTGCGCTCGGCCAGATGGTAGTAGGCGTGAAAACCCTCGGGGGCCCGCATCTCGTCGGAGAGGTCGGCCAACTGCGCCTTGATCTCCTGCAGGCAGACGACATCGGCATCCTGAGCGGCCAGCCAGGGAAAGACGCCCTTGCTCCATGCCGAACGAATTCCATTGAGATTTAGGGTAATGATGCGTACCATTTGCCTCTCGCAACCGTATTCATGTTTGGTGTTTTATGGACTTTCGCCAGGAATTCATCGAATTCGCCCTCAACCAGAACGTTCTGCGTTTTGGCGAATTCAAGACCAAGGCAGGCCGGCTCTCGCCGTACTTCTTCAACGCCGGCCTGTTCGACGACGGCGCCTCGCTCGACCGGATTTCGCAATTCTACGCCATGGCCATCCTCGCCAGCGGCACGCCGGTCGATATGCTGTTCGGCCCGGCCTACAAGGGCATTCCGCTCGTCTCGGTCAGCGCCCTGGCGCTCGCCCGCACCGGACACAACCTGCCTTTCGCCTTCAATCGCAAGGAAGCCAAGGATCACGGCGAAGGCGGCAACATCATCGGCGCGCCGCTTTCGGGCCGCGTCCTGATCATTGACGACGTCATTTCGGCCGGCACCTCGGTGCGTGAATCGGTGGAAATCATTCGTGCCGCCGGAGCGACGCCCTGCGGCGTCGTCATCGCGCTCGACCGGATGGAGCGCGGCACCGGCGAATTGTCGGCGGTCCAGGAAGTGCGCCGCGACTTCGGCATCCCGGTCGTCGCCGTCGCCACGCTCGACGACCTCATGGCCTACCTGCGCAATCGGCCCGACTTCAAGCAACACGAAGAAGCCGTCGCGCGCTACCGGCAACAGTACGGCGTCAGCCTGTCGGCCTGACGCGCTCCCGCCGGCCGTATTCTGGCCGGCGTCAGGCACTCACGCTCAGGCGCCAGCCAGCTTCTTGCGCAGCAGTTCGTTGACCTGTTGCGGGTTGGCCTTGCCCTTGGTCGCCTTCATCGCCTGGCCGACCAGCGCGTTGAAGGCCTTTTCCTTGCCAGCCTTGAATTCCGCGACCATCGCGGCATTGGCGGCAAGCACCTCGTCGATCAGCTTCTCGATCGCGCCAGTATCGGTGATCTGCTTGAGGCCCTGCTTCTCGATGATTTCGTCAGCGCTCTGACCTTCACCGGCCCACAGCGCCTCGAACACTTTCTTGGCGATGTTGTTGGAGATGGTGTTATCGGCAATCCGTGCCACCAACCCACCCAACTGCGCCGCCGACACCGGCGATGACGCGATGTCGAGCCCATCCTTGTTGAGTCGCGCCGCCAGATCGACCATCACCCAGTTGGCACAAGGCTTGGCCGCACCCTTGCCAGCAACGGCCACCGCCGCTTCGTAGTAACCGGCGATATCGAGCGAAGCGGTCAGCGTCGTCGCGTCATAGGCGGAAAGGCCGAAGTCGGCAACGAAACGCTGCTTCTTGGCCGTCGGCAGTTCCGGCATGTCGGCGCGCGTCCGCGCCACCCAGTCGCGGTCGATCATCAGCGGCAGGAGATCGGGGTCGGGGAAATAGCGATAATCGTGCGCGTCTTCCTTGGTACGCATGGACCGCGTTTCACCCGTGTCCGGGTCGAACAGCACGGTGGCCTGCTGGATGGCGCGGCCTTCCTCGATTTCATTGATCTGCCAGCTGACCTCGTAGTCGATCGCCTGTTGCATGAAGCGGAAGGAATTGAGGTTCTTGATTTCGCGACGGGTGCCGAATTCCTGCTGGCCGACCGGCCGGACCGAGACGTTGGCATCGCAACGGAAGGAGCCTTCCTGCATGTTGCCGTCGCAAATACCGATCCAGCGCACGAGCGCGTGCAGTGCCCGCGCGTAGGCCACCGCTTCGGCCGACGAACGCATGTCCGGTTCGGTGACGATCTCGAGCAACGGCGTCCCGGCACGGTTGAGGTCGATCCCCGACTTGCCATGAAAATCTTCATGCAGCGACTTGCCTGCGTCTTCCTCGAGGTGTGCCCGCGTCAGGTTGATCGTCTTCTCGACCGCCGCATCGCCTTCACCAAGCGTAATGGTCAGTTTCCCACCGACCACCACTGGCAACTCGTACTGGCTGATCTGGTATCCCTTCGGCAGATCGGGATAAAAGTAGTTCTTGCGTGCGAACACCGACTTCGGCGCCACTTCGCCCTCGACCGCGAGTCCGAAACGGATCGCGCATTCGACGGCGCCGCGATTGAGCACCGGCAACACGCCGGGCAAGGCGAGGTCGACGGCGTTGGCCTGCACGTTCGGCTCAGCGCCGAAGGCCGTCGAACTGCCGGAGAAGATCTTCGAGCGCGTCTGCAACTGCGCGTGCGTCTCGATGCCGATGACGACTTCCCATTGTTTCATCGTTTATGACTCTCTCATCAAGCGCAGCCGGGCTGCGCGTTTCCATCCAAATCGTCGCGGCGGGCCGGCCTCAATCGAGGCCTGCGGGACGGCGCAGGTGCCAGTCGGTCGCCTGCTGATAGCGATGTGCCACATTGAGCAGGCGCGCCTCGCTGAAATAATCGCCGATCAACTGCAGCCCCACCGGCAAGCCGTCGACCAAACCGCAGGGCACCGACATGCCGGGCAAGCCGGCCAGGTTGACGCCCAGCGTAAAGATGTCGAACAGATACATCTGCACCGGATCGTCGATCTTTTCACCCAGCTTGAACGCCGTCGTCGGGCTGGTCGGCCCCATGATCACGTCGCACTGCTTGAAAGCGGTGCGGAAATCGTCGGCGATCAGCCGGCGGATGCGTTGCGCCTGAAGGTAGTAAGCGTCGTAATAACCGTGCGAGAGCACATAGGTGCCGATCAGGATGCGCCGCTTGACCTCGTCGCCGAAACCTTGCGCCCGTGTCTTGGCATACATGTCGTTGAGATCGGCATATTCGGGGGCGCGATAGCCATAGCGCACGCCGTCATAACGCGACAGGTTGGAACTCGCTTCCGCCGGCGCGATGACGTAATACGCCGGCACCGACAGCTTCATGTTCGGCAGGCTCACCTCGACGGTTTCGGCGCCGAGCTTGCGGTATTCGGCAATCGCCGCCTCGATGCTGGCCATGACAGCCGCATCGCAGCCTTCACCGAAGAATTCCTTTGGCAAACCGATGCGCAGTCCGGCGAGCGGACGCTCAAGATCGCGCAGATAATCGTCTGCCGGACGCTCAAGACTGGTCGAATCGCGCGGATCGAAGCCGGCCATGGCATCGAGCAGCAGCGCACAATCCTCGGCCGAACGCGCCATCGGTCCGCCCTGGTCGAGCGACGAGGCATAGGCGATCATGCCGTAGCGAGAGACGACGCCATAGGTCGGCTTGAGGCCGGTCAGGCCGCACAGCGCCGCCGGTTGGCGGATCGAACCGCCGGTGTCGGTGGCGGTCGCGGCCGGCGCCAGGCGTGCCGCCACGGCAGCAGCCGAACCGCCCGACGAGCCGCCGGAAACGCGGTCGCGATCCCAGGGGTTCTTCACCGCGCCGAAATACGAGGTTTCGTTCGACGAGCCCATGGCAAACTCGTCCATGTTCGTCTTGCCGAGAATCACGGCGCCCGCGGTGTTCAGCCGCTCGATGACGGTCGCATCGTAAGGGCTGACGAAATTGTCGAGCATTTTCGAACCGCAGGTCGTGCGCCAGCCTTGCGCACAGAAAATATCCTTCTGCGCCAGCGGAATGCCGGTCAATGCCGTCGTCTGCCCGGCGGCGATGCGCGCATCCGCTGCTTTTGCCTGCGCCAGGCTTTTTTCCGGAGCGACGGTGATATACGCGTTGATGTCGGGGTTGAGCCGGGCGATCCGATCCAGATAGGTCTGCGTCAGTTCGACGCTCGAGATTTCCTTGCCCGCAAGCGCGGCGGCAAGCGATTTCAGACTGCGTTCGATCATTCGATCACCTTCGGCACCAGGAACAAGCCGGCTTCGACCTCGGGCGACACCGCCTGAAAGGCCCCGCGCCGGTCGGTTTCGGTCACTTCATCCGGCCGCAGGCGCTGCGACAGATCCTGTGCGTGCGCCATCGGCTCGATCCCCTTCGTATCGACGGCCTGCATCGCCTCGATCAGGGTAAAGATGGCATTGAGTTGGGTGCGCGTCGTTTCGGCCTCGGCATCGCTGATTTCGAGCCGCGCCAACTGGGCAACGCGATGAACTTGTTCCAGGGAAAGCGACATGTGAAATAATTCAGGATTATTAAAAAGGTAGCCATATAAGGTATCATAAAAGCTTTATTTCCCGCATCCCAGCGGAGCTTTCTCGGATATCCAGGCATGTTCAGCTTCTTGCGCAGTTATTTTTCGAACGATCTCGCGATCGACCTTGGGACCGCCAACACGTTGATCTACGTGCGCGGCAAGGGCATCGTTCTCGATGAGCCGTCAGTCGTCGCCATCCGCATGGAAGGCGGCCCGAATTCCAAAAAGACCATCCAGGCCGTCGGTCACGGCGCCAAGGAAATGCTTGGCAAGGCCCCCGGCGCGATCACGGTCATCCGCCCGATGAAGGACGGCGTCATTGCCGACTTCACCGTCACCGAGC
Source organism: Propionivibrio dicarboxylicus (assembly GCF_900099695.1). Lineage (GTDB taxonomy): Bacteria > Pseudomonadota > Gammaproteobacteria > Burkholderiales > Rhodocyclaceae > Propionivibrio > Propionivibrio dicarboxylicus. Next base: position 357,624 of record NZ_FNCY01000001.1, read on the forward strand.
AGATGCTCAAGCAGTTCATCCGCAAGGTCCACGATTCCCGTCTGCTCTCGCCGAGCCCGCGCATCATCATCTGCGTGCCCTCGGGTTCGACGCAGGTCGAGCGCCGTGCGATTCGTGAATCGGCGATCGGCGCCGGTGCCAGCCAGGTCTTCCTGATCGAGGAACCGATGGCTGCCGCGATCGGTGCGGACCTGCCGGTCGCCGAGGCAACCGGGTCGATGGTCGTCGATATCGGCGGCGGCACCACCGAGGTCGGCGTCATCTCGCTCGGCGGCATGGTCTATGCCGGCTCGGTCCGCGTCGGCGGCGACAAGCTCGACGAAGCGATCATCAATTACATCAGCCGCAACTACGGCATGCTGATCGGCGAGAACACCGCCGAAAGCATCAAGAAGCAGATCGGCTCCGCCTTCCCGGGCACCGAAGTGCGCGAGATGGAAGTCTCGGGCATCAACAAGGCCGAAGGCATTCCGCGCAAATTCACGATCTCGTCGAACGAAATCCTCGAAGCGCTGACCGATCCGCTCAACAGCATCGTCTCCGCCGTCAAGTCGGCGCTCGAGAAGACGCCGCCGGAACTCGGGGCCGACATTGCCGACAAGGGCATGGTGCTCACCGGCGGTGGCGCCTTGCTGCGCGATCTCGATCGTCTGCTGATGGAAGAAACCGGTCTGCCGGTCATCGTTGCCGAAGAGCCGCTGACCTGCGTCGCCCGCGGTTGCGGCATGGCGCTTGAGCGCATGGACAAGCTCGGCAGCATCTTTGCTTCGGATTGAACCTCCTGTCGAGTCGAGGGTGATCGGTCACGCATCGCGCATCAGCGCCCAGGCCGTCCCGGCATCGGAGGCGGCCGGCGGCCGCTCGCCGCAGACGTTTCCGAATCCTTAGCGCATGGACCAGCAGCCGCCTCCATTTTTCAAACGAGGACCCGCGCCGCTGGCGCGCCTGTCGTTTTACGCGGCGCTATCGACGGCGCTGCTGTTTGTCGATGCGCGCTTCCAGACACTGGAGCTCTTGCGCTCGACGCTCTCGCTGATCACCTACCCCCTGCATGTCGCGGCGCACGCACCGATCGAACTGCTGAGCAACGGCGGCCAATACCTGACCGGCATCACCCGCTTCCAGGAAGAAAATTCCAAGCTCAAGCGCGACCAGCTCGAAAGCGCTTCGGCACTGCTGCGACTGCGCCAGCTCGAAAGCGAGAATACACATCTGCGCAAACTGCTCGACATGCGCGAACGCCAGCATGTCGATGGCATCGTAGCCCGCATCGTCTATGCCGCCCGCGACCCGTTCTCCCGCAGGATCGTCGTCGATAAAGGACAGCAGCATCGCATCGAAGCCGGACAACCGGTCATCGACGAGGCCGGCGTCGTCGGGCAGGTCACCCGCATTTTCCCGTTCGTCTCGGAGATCGCGCTGATCACCGACAAGGAACAATCGGTGCCGGTGCAGATCGTCCGCAACGGCCTGCGTTCGGTCGTCTTTGGTCTCGGTAGCGGCCAGCTTGAGTTGCGTTTCATGCCGGCCAACGCCGACGTCCAGAATGGCGACGTGCTCGTCACGTCGGGACTCGACGGCATTTTCCCGGTCGGTCTTCCGGTCGCGCGGATCACGCATATCGAACGCGATACGTCCTACTCGTTTGCGCGCATTTTCTGCGAGCCAACGGCAGGCGTGGAAAACTACAACGAGGTCATGGTGCTGGCCAAGCGCCAGCCCGAAGCGATTCCCGAAGAAGCGCTGACCAGCAAGGTCAAGACAGTGGCCAAGCCGGGGCAGAAGAAGAAACGCCTGAAGAGGGACTGAGCCCATGCAAACCACTTATTCCTCGTCACGCATCCTGCAACCGGTCCGGCCCTTCTTCATCGCGCTGAGCCTGATCATCGCGCTGTTCCTCAATTTCCTGCCGACCGCCTCGATTACCTGGATCCCTGACTGGGTCGCCCTGACGCTCGTTTTCTGGAGCATCCGCGAACCGCGCCGCGTCGGCATGGGCTCGGGCTTCCTGCTGGGACTGGCGATGGATGTCGCCGATGCGAGCCTGCTCGGGCAGCATGCGCTGGCCTACGTCGTCGTCGCCTACCTGGCTGCGCTGCTGTCGCGTCGTATTCTGTGGTTCCCGCTCTCGCAGCAGGCATTGCACGTCCTGCCGCTGATGCTGGTGGGGCAGGCGGTGCAGGTGATCGTCCGCCTGGCGCCGGGGGTCGACTTCCCCGGCGGGGGTTATTTCGTCGGACCGTTTCTCGCCACCGTCCTCTGGCCGCCGCTGACGTATGTGCTCCTGCTGCCGCAGTACCAGCCGATCGAACACGACGCCAACCGGCCGATCTGAGCGAGGCCCGCGTGCGCCACCGTTTTGCCTACCCCCTCTCTTCGCAGGACAGCGAACTCGACCGCTTCCGCTTTCGCATCGCCTTTGCGGCCGGCGCGGTGCTGCTCTCGTTCCTGCTGTTGATCGGCCGTTTCATCTACCTGCAAATCGTCCAGCACGATTACTACGTCACCCGCGCCGAGGACAATCGCATTTCGCTGGTGCCGATCCCGCCCAATCGCGGCGTCATCGTCGACCGCAACGGCGTCATCCTCGCCCGCAACTACTCGGCCTTCACGCTTGAGATCACACCCTCGAAAGTCGACGATCTCGAGGCGACGATCGACGGACTCAGCACGATTATCGAAATCCAGGCGAAAGACCGGCGGCGTTTCAAGAAATTGATGGAGGAAAGCAAGTCCTTCGAAAGCCTGCCGATCCGCACGCGTCTCAACGATCAGGATGTCGCCCGCTTCGCCGCCAATCGTTACCGCTTCCCCGGCGTCGAGGTCAAAGCGCGACTGTTCCGCCAATATCCGCTGGGATCGCTGGCATCGCACGCGCTCGGCTACATCAACCGCATCAACAAGACCGACCTGGCCGACATCGAGCGCAACGATCAGGAGGCCAATTATCGCGGCACCGACCATATCGGCAAGACCGGTCTGGAAAAATCCTACGAATTCCAATTGCATGGCGAGACCGGCTACGAGGAAGTCGAAATCGACGCGGGTGGACGCGCCGTGCGCAGTTTGTCGCGTACGCCGCCGGTATCGGGCAACAATCTGACCCTGACGCTCGACGTCAAACTGCAGGAGATCGCCGAGAAAGCCTTCGGCGATCGCCGCGGCGCGCTGGTGGCGCTCGAACCTTCGACCGGCGGCCTGCTGGCGCTCGTGTCGACGCCCACCTTCGATCCCAACCTGTTCGTCGACGGCATCCGTACTGAAGACTGGGAACAACTGAACGCCTCGGGCGACCGTCCGATGATCAACCGCGCCCTCAACGGCGCCTATCCGCCCGGATCGACCTTCAAGCCCTTCATGGCCCTGGCGGCGCTGGAATCGGGCAAGCGCACCCCCAGCCAGGCCATCGCCGACCCGGGCTTCTTCAACTTCGGCGGTCACACCTTCCGCGACGACAAGAAGGGCGGCCACGGACTCGTCGACATGTACAAGTCGATCGTCCAGTCCTGTGACACCTACTATTACATGCTTGCCAACGACATGGGCATCGATCTGATCGCCCGTTTCATGGGGCAGATCGGTCTCGGCCAGAGAACCGGCATCGACATTGAGGGCGAGTCGGAAGGCGTGCTGCCATCGCCCGAGTGGAAGAAACGGCGCTTCAAGCGCCCCGAGCAACAAAAGTGGTTCGCCGGCGAAACCATCTCGATCGGCATCGGCCAGGGGTACAACGCTTACACGCCGATCCAGCTTGCCCAAGCCACGGCGGCGCTGGCCAACAACGGCGTCATGTACCGTCCGCATCTCGTCAAATACATCACCGACACCAAAAGCGGCGAGAAGACGATGATCGAGCCCAAGCCGATCCGCACGCTCACCTGGAAGCAGCAGAACATCGACACGATCAAGAAAGCCATGGTCGGCGTCAATCGCGAAGGGACCGGCGCCCGCGCCTTCGCCGGCGCCGAATACACGTCCGGCGGCAAAACCGGCACGGCACAGGTCTTCAGCCTCAAGGGCTCCGATTACAAGGCCGGGAAGCTGAAACAGGAACTGCGCGATCACGCGCTCTTCATCGCCTTCGCCCCGGCCGAAGATCCCAAGATCGCGGTCGCCGTTCTGGTCGAGAACGGCGGGTTCGGCGCACAGTCGGCGGCACCGATCGCACGCATGGTCTTTGACTACTACCTGCTCGGCAAACAGCCGAAAGGGCCGGCCAAGGAAGACGAAAACGCCGAGGAAGAGGAGTAAACAGCGCCATGGAAATCCTCTACCGCATCCGCAGCCGCCTCGTCTCCAACCTCGACATGCCCTTGCTCGGCATTACCGCGCTGCTCATGCTCGCCGGCCTGGCGACGGTCTTCAGCGCCACCTACGATGCCAACAATCGCGCGCTGTCGCAGCTCGTCAATATGGCGGTCGGGTTGGCCGTCATGTGGGGGGTGGCGCAATTCCCGCCACAAAAACTGATGCGTTTTGCCGTTCCGCTCTATGTCGTCGGCGTCATCCTGCTGGTGCTCGTCTTTCTCGTCGGCATCAAGGTCAACGGCGCCCGGCGCTGGCTCTCACTCGGCTTCATGCGCATCCAGCCGTCCGAAATCCTGAAAATCGCCATGCCGCTGATGCTCGCCTGGTATTTCCAGAAATACGAGGCCGCGCTCAAACTGCGGCATTACTGCGTCGCCGGACTGCTCCTGATCGTGCCCTTCGGACTGATCGCAAAACAGCCCGACCTCGGAACCGCCATCCTCGTCGGCGCGGCCGGCTTCTACGTCATTTTCTTCGCCGGGTTACCGTGGAAGGTCATCATCGGCATGATCACCGCCGGCGCCGGCGCCGCGCCCTTCGTCTGGACCGTGCTGCACGATTACCAGCGCAAGCGCATCCTGACGCTGATCGACCCCTCGACTGATCCGCTCGGCTCCGGCTACCACATCATCCAGTCCACCATCGCCATCGGCTCGGGCGGAATTTTTGGCAAGGGCTGGCTGGAAGGCACGCAAACCCACTTGGAATTCATTCCCGAACGGCATACAGACTTCATCTTCGCGGTGTTTTCCGAAGAGCGGGGCCTGATCGGTTGCACCATTCTGGCCATACTTTATCTCCTGCTGATTGCCCGAGGGCTGATGATCACCGCCAACGCCTCGACGCTGTTCGCCCGCGTCCTCGGTGGCTCGATCACGCTGAGTTTCTTCACCTATGCCTTCGTCAACATGGGAATGGTCAGCGGCATTCTGCCCGTCGTCGGCGTTCCGCTGCCATTCATGAGCTATGGCGGCACCGCACTCGTCACGCTGTTCCTCGGACTCGGTATCCTGATGAGCATCCAGTCGCATCGCATGCTCGTCAAGAAATGAAGCTTCGTATTTCGTTGTCATGACCACCAAAGAAGATACGCATCGTTTCATGCTGCGCAAGACCGCACGGCGCGCCGGCGGAAGCGTTCCGGCACTATTGGCATCCTTCGCCGTGCTCGTTCTCGCCGGATGCGGCAGCACCCCGGTCCACGTCGTCGAGCCGGGCGAGTCGGCCAATCGGATAGAACCCGCCGCGACAGCAGCAAAATCCGCACCGCGAAAAACGCAGGCGGTGCAAAAGCGTGGCGGCGGCTACTACAAGGACGACGGTCCCGGCGACGAGATTCCCGACAATCTCGATGACATCCCCGACGCACAACCGCGACTCGAACCGCTGCACCGCTTCGCCAACCGACCCTACAGCGTGCTCGGCAAGAACTATGTGCCGGACACGACGCTACGAGCGCTTCGCCAGCGCGGCGTCGCCAGCTGGTACGGCAAGAAATTCCACGGACAGCGGACCTCGATCGGCGAGCCCTACGACATGTTCTCGATGACGGCGGCACACCCGACGTTGGCGATTCCGTCCTACGTCCGCGTCAGCAATCCGGCCAATGGCAAGAGCGTCGTCGTACGCGTCACCGACCGCGGACCTTTCCACGCCGACCGGATCATCGACCTGTCGTATGCCGCAGCTTACCGTCTCGGCTACATCAACAACGGCAGCACGCTGGTCGAGGTCGAGACGATCCTTCCTGGTGACGCAACCTCGGTGTCCTATGCCCAGGTCAAGCCGCCGGCGCCGGCAACAGGTGGCCGCGACGAGATCGAACTGCTGGCCAGCCGGCTCGCTGCCGAGCCGCCCACACCCGCCAGTCGCCCGGTGACGCTGGCCGCCGGCGTTTATCTGCAACTGGGCGCCTTCTCGAACAACGACAATGCCGAGAGCCTGCGCGCGCATATCGCCCGCGAACTTGATTGGGTAGACGAGCCGATCGTCGTCGTCCCGAGCGATAGCTGGTACCGGGTTCAGGTCGGCCCGTACCCGAATCGGGCCGACGCGGAAAAAGTCGCCGAACGCATCCGCCTGTCCTACGGCCAAAAGCCGGCTTTCGTCGTCCGCTGACGCGCTCCGTTCAACCCAGACTGTCGCCAAGCAGGTAGCGCTGGGCAACCCAGGCCTGACCCAGCGCCAGTGCGCCGTCGCTCGGCGGCAGCCGACGCGCCTCGATGAACGTCAGGCCGAATTTCCCCGCCCGGAAACGCAATTCACGCGAAAACACCTGGTTTTGCATGCAGCCGCCGCCAGCAGCCACCGCGCTGCCCTCGGGCACCAGAGTGTGCATCCAGTCGGCGAGGGCGGCCGCCACGGTGGCATAGAAAACTGCGGCGCCGCGTTGTGGCTCGCGCTCTTCGCGCAGGTAGTCGAATACGGGCAAGAGATCGAGCCAATTGCCCGACACGCGCCAGCCATCCGGGAGCGGTTCGGCCGCCCCGAAGCGTTCCGCGTAACCTTCCATCAGCAACCCGGCCTGATCCCGGTAAATCAGTTCGTGGCGGATGCCCAACAGCCCGGCGGCCGCTTCGAAGAGGCGGCCAAGACTCGAGGACTGCCGTCCCATCGCGCCCGCCGCCAGTTCGGCGGCAACGTTTTCGACGCCCGCGAGGCCGGCGAAGCGTCGGACGATCTCGTCCCCACGGCCAAGCGACTGCAGGATCGAGGCCGCCAGCCGCCAGGGCACGCGCGACTCGATTTCGGACCCCGGCAACAGGAAGGGGGACAGATGACCAACGCGCTCGAAACGCGCGCCGCTGACCTTGAGCAATTCGCCGCCCCAAATCGTGCCATCGGTCCCAAGTTCGCCGCCATCGAGCGCCAAGCCATAGGTCGGTTCGACCACCTGATGCTCGGCCAGAACCGCCGCCACATGCGCGTGATGGTGCTGCACCGCCAGCATCGGCACGTCGCGCTCGCGCGCCATCTCGTCGACCAGCGCGGTGACGTAGGCATCCCGATGGATATCATGCGCAATCACTGCCGGCACCACTTCAAGCATCTTGAGCAGATGCTGGACGGTATCCTCAAAACCGACGGCAGCGACTGGATTCGACAGCTCGCCGATATGCTGCGAAACGAAGGCCTCGTTGCCACGCGTAACGCAGATGGCGTTCTTCACCGGGCCGCCGACCGCAAGTACTGGCGGTCCCGACTGAGGCAATTTCAAGGCTTTCGGCGCATAGCCGCGCGACCGCCGGATGAGTTGCAAGCCCCCCGGCGCCGAGCAGGCGACACTGTCGTCACAACGCGTGACGATCTTGCCGTCGTGCATGAGAAACGCATCGGCAACGCCGGCCAGGCGCTGCAACGCCTCGTCGTTGTCGATGGCGATCGGTTCGCGCGCGAGATTGCCGCTGCTCATCATGAGCACCAATTCCTGGTCGCTCTCCAACCATTGCAATCCGCTCGGACGTCCCGCCGCCTCGTGGAAAAGCAGATAGTGAATCGGCGCGAACGGCAGGACGACGCCGAGCCAGTGCAGCTCGGGCGCAACGGCCGGCATCACCTCGTCGCAACGCTTGCGCTTGTTGAGCAGGATGATCGGACGCTCTGGCAAGGTCAGCAGTCCCGGCTCGCCGACGCGGAACTGAACATACGGAAGTGCCGACATCGCGCTGGCGAACATCACCGGGAACGGCTTGCACTGGCGCCGCTTGCGTTCGCGCATCAGGGCGACAGCCGCCGGATTGTGCGCATCGCAGAAGAGATGGAATCCGCCCGGCCCCTTGATCGCGACAACGCGGCCGGCCCGAATCAGGGCCAGCGCATTGACGACGACATCACCGGGAATCGGCTTTCCAGCAGCATCGAGAAGTGAAATCTGGGGACCGCAGCGTGGGCAGCAATTCCCTTCGGCATGAAGACGCCGGTCATGCGCCCGGTGATATTCGCCCTCGCATTTTCCGCACATCGCGAACGGTTTGAGGCTGGTGCGCGCACGATCGAAGGGCAAGCCGGTGCAAATCGAATAGCGCGACCCGCAGTGACCGCAATTGGTCAGCGCATAACGCCAGCGCCGGCTGGAAGGATCGAACATTTCGGCCAGGCAATCCCGACATACCGTCATATCCGGCCCGATCATCGTTGCCGAACGTCCGCCGCGGCTGTCGAGAATGAAAAAATCGCCCGAAACCGACACCGATTCGGTATATCGCGACGTAATCGCATCGATCTGCGCGTTCGGCGGTGCGTCCCGATGCAGGCGCTCGATCAGCGTCTCGACGTGCGAGCGCAGCCCGCTGACCTCGAGTTCTACGCCACGGGCATCGTTGCGAACCCAGCCAGTAAGACCGAGTTCCTTTGCCAGCCGCCACACCAGCGGCCGGAATCCGACCCCTTGCACGACGCCGTTGATCCGCACGCGCTGGCAGACAAGTTCATTATTTTCAGAGGTTTGCACTCGGACACAACCCGTTGGCATTGGCAACAGGCCAAGCTCGAAATCCCGATCGAATCACCGGAACTCCCATTGAGCATAGCCAGACATGTTGCCGCGGATTCTAGCGCAAGGAATCCTTAGGGTATATGCGTGGTTTTACGGAAAAGAAACGGCGATGCCCGGAGGCATCGCCGTGAAAGGACTGTGCTGCGTTCCTGGCTTACTGGAAGCGATAGATGTAGCGCGCACCGACGTAGTTGGAGATCTGCTTGGGCATGGTGGATACCATGGTGCCATCATTCGGCGACGTTCCATAAACAAACGCACTGCCGTTCGCAAACATCCATGTCCAGTCGTTTGTCTTCCAGCGCTCATGGATGAAGTCAAAGCGCACTTCCGACTGCTTGTCGAGCGTATATTGAGAGAAGATCTTGGCACGGAAAAGGATATTAGTGATCGGTTCCAGCGTTGACGGCTGCGTGGCCGCTTGCTGATAGGTGCTGGTACCGCGTGTCCATACGACATCGCTACCGAATTTCAGGCGCTCGCTGGCATTGGCGCGCGTCCCGAAACCGAAGGAGTGGTCAACCTCCATAAGACTGTCGGACATTCCGAAATTGAGCTGATTCGCGTGGCTGCGATCGTAGGCATACCAGCTATTCAGGCTCCAGTTTTCGCTCATCGCGTAATTGGCATCGAGTCCATAGTGCAAGGCACTGCCGTCGCGAACGCCATAGATACGGTCGAACCCGTAATTGTCCTTCGCCGCTTCAAGCGTCATCTGCAGCGTCAGAGCATCCGCCGGCGTCCAGTCGGCCGTCATCCGAATCTTGTTGCGCGTCCGGTTGGCAATGTTGAGCGGGTTGATCTGGTTGCTATACACCGTTGCCAGCGCGGTTGAAGTCTGCCCGTAGGAAGACCCCGCCCGAGTGCTGTAAAGGTAAGCGATGGCGCCATTGACCGTTTCCGACATCGCGCGACGTAGCTGCATCCGGTACGTCGTCTCGTCGACCTTGTAACGATAAGGCACCGCCCGTTGCGCATCGAATCCGGTCGGAATGCCACGATCCTGGCGACTGAAATCCACACCGCCCGTCAGACTGTATCCCTTAGGCAAACGATACGTGCCTTCAAACTTTCCGGTTGTCGTCTTATACGACCACGGCATATAGTTCGTCGGCGTCGAACTCAACAGTGAAATCGGGGTAGCGTCATCAACGTTGTGATAGCGCAGATTCGTCATCACCGAAAAGTCCTTGGTCAGCCGCGACGTCAGGCCAGCCTGAAGCAGTGTCGTATTGACCGCACCATTCAGACTTTGCGGCGAACTCGCCCACCCCTGGTTAGCCAGTCCCTGATTCTGGGTAGCATGTGTGTAGGCTGCCTTGAACGTCCCGCGCGTGGACGACGTAAAGTTGTAGCCGCCATGCACAAAGGCCTGGTGCGCCTGATTATCAAGCGGCAGCGACAGGAAAACGGGGGTCGTGGAAGCCGGATACACGGTCACGGAGCTGGTGCCCATGTTGTTCCCGTACCAGCTGCCGTAGTAACCGCCCGACAACTGCAATTTCTTCGTCGTGTAGTTGAGCGCAGTTTCAAGCTGACGCGTCGTGCTATTGATCGGTTCGACGGCAAACAGCGGGGTGCTGCCAGCCCCCCACGCGCGAGTGCCGGTCTTGTCCTCGTTCTTGAAACTGACGACGAGATCAAACTCAGAGTTGAACCGCTTGGTGAAACCGAGACCATACAGATCGCGCTTCGTGCCCAGCGAGATAACACCGTTCGTCCCGACAGTCGATGGAATCGTCTCCGTGGTCGTCCCAATCCCCTGGAGACGCGTCGAGAAGGTATTCGGATTAACCGAAGGCGTTCGCGAATACTCGAACGTCACCCCCATGTCGCCCTGGCGCAGGTACTCCGCCTTGACTTCACGCGACTCCAACCCGAGGTTGCTGGCATTGAGTTTCAGCCAAGTCCCGGTTTCCTCGTCGCGCTTGTTGATGTCGGCGTCCATCAGCCCGACAGCGCCCTTCTCCCGCATGCCATCGTAGATGCCCTGCTGGTGACGGTCGCCCGACCAGTTGCCGACGCCAACCGAAACGGAGCTATCGGGCTTGGTCAGCGCATCGACATTGACATCCGCCGCCAGTGCCACCCCATACGCCGAGCCAAGGCAGATCGAGAGCGCGGAAAGCTTGAATTTCTGTACTGTTTTCATGAGTCGGCGCTCCTCGATCAACGACGGAAGTCCCGGGCCTGCACGTTATTGAGCGTGCTGTTTCCGCCATGGATATTGGTATGACAATTCAGGCAGCCACGGGCGACTGTCCCAACCGACGAGGTACCCGTCGTACGCCCTGCCGGCAAAGCAAATACCTGCCCCGGGTGCCCGCTCTGGCTATGGCACTCCTGGCAAAGGAACGGCGCTCGCGACTTGAGCATCCCCGAGATCGAAGTACCATGCGGCTGGTGGCAGATGCCGCAGTCTTCGGTCACCGGTTGGTGGTTATGCACGAAGGGACCGCGCTTCTCCATGTGGCAGGTGTAGCAGGTGTCGTTGGTGCTGTCCTTGACGAGCTGCTTCGGGGTGTCGCTGTGTACGTTGTGGCACGAGGCGCAGTTCATCTTGCCTTCGATGATCGGGTGGTGCGAGGGCTTGGTGACCTGCGTGCGCTGCTCCTTGTGGCACGTCGAGCACACCTCGATCTGGGTGAACTTGCCCATCACCTTGTCGTTCTTGGCATGCACCTGGTGGCAAGAGGTACAGGCGACGTCGTTGAGGCCATGCTTGCTCCCCTGCCATCCGATCCGCTTGCTTCCTTCGTGACAAGTGAGGCAAACCCCGTTCTTGGTCGTCGCGTCGGTCTTGCTCTTCTTGTCGAAGGTCACATCGGTCAATGGCGGCGTGCCGCTGCCGCGATGCTTGACGTGCTTGTCGCTATCGCCGTGGCAATCGGTACAGGTCGGCGTCCGACCGTCGGCGCGGGTACCGTGCTTGGTCTTGCCGATCGAAAGCACCGAGGGGTGCAGGTCGATCATGTTCGGGCCGGCATCATCCGACTCGTCGTGGCAACCGGTGCAGCGGGCATCCCCCTTGAGCACCAGATCGTTGGCCGGATCGGCCGCAAACGCCGGTGCGGAGAGACTGGCAGCAGCAACACCCAGCGCCACCATCAGCCCCAAAAACAACTTCGGTATTCCCATAACGCCTCCTTGAGCATCGACCGCAACCTGCTTCAAGATGCAGTCCGGCCGATCTTTCTTCTAATGCAAAGATGTCAAGGAGTGTAAATAAAGGTTAATGACCACAATATCGGCATTGGATTAAAAGGGCTGTAGGAAAATTCCTACCCTTCTCGGGAATGCCAACCGTCGGATCAGTATTGCCCCGGATCGACCAAGCCTCTGGAAATCGCGTAGCGCACCAGTTCGGCGTTGTTGGTCAGGCCCATTTTCTGAAGGATATGCGTCTTGTGGGTACTGATCGTCTTGACGCTCAGCGACAGTTCGAGGGCGATCTCGCTCAATCCCCGGCCTTGCACGAGTTTATCGAAAATCTGGTATTCGCGGTCTGACAACAATTGATGCGGCGCCACGTCACACGCCGACTGACCACTGCGGATCATCAACTCGGCCACCTTGTCGCTGACGAACACGCCGCCGTTGGCAACCTTACGGATCGCGCCAACCAGCAGGTCGGCATCGCTTTCCTTGGTGACATAGCCCTGGGCGCCGGCCTTCAGCGCCCGGACGGCGTACTGCTCCTCGTGATGCATGCTGAGGACCAGGATCGGCACAGCGTGACGCTCGTCGCGGATCATCCGGATCAGTTCTATCCCGCCGCGCCCCGGCATCGAAATATCGAGGACGAGCACATGCCAGACGCCCTCGCGGATACGCTGCATCACCTCGATGCCGTTGGCCGCCTCGCCGGCGACCTCGAGGTCCTCGGTATCGCTGAGGATTTGCCGCACACCGTCGCGGATGATGGCGTGATCGTCCGCCAACAGCACTCTACGCTTTTCCATCGTCATCCTTTGGCTGCCCGTTGCCCGGAATCGTCACGCTGATCCGCGTGCCACGTTCTGGCGAGCTTTCGACTTCCAGATGCCCGCCCAGCATTTGCGCGCGTTCGCGCATGCCGACGAGGCCCATGTTGCCGCAACATTGCCCGTTATCGTATACAAATCCCTGCCCGTCGTCCTCGACACAAAGGTTCCACTTGCCCCCGTCATGACCAAGGCGAACCGTCAGACGCGAGGCCTGAGCATGGCGCGCCACGTTCGTCATCGATTCCTGCAGGATGCGGAAAAGCGCCGTCGCCACTGCCGAATCACACTCGACATCGCTGTCGGGTAAATGTCGGTCGATCTCAATCCCCGTGCGCTCGGAAAACTGATCGATGTACCAATGCGCGGCATCGACCAAACCCAGATCGTCGAGCACGAGGGGCCGCAGCTCCGAAGAAATCCGGCGCACCGATGCGATCGTCTGGTCGATCTGCTCCTTGATGGCGACGACCCGCTCGGAGAGTAGCCGCTGCTCCGGAATCAGGCGCCCGCCCAACCAGGATATTTCGAGCCGGATGCCGGTCAGCAACTGGCCCAGCTCGTCATGCAGTTCCCGTGCAATGCGTGAGCGCTCGTCCTCACGCACGCGCTGCAGCGAAGCCGACAACTCCTGTAACTGACGGTGTGAATCGCGCAACTGCTGATCGGCCCGGCGTCGTTCGGTGGCATCGCGAAATACCGCGGTCAGCAAACTTTCGCCACGAAACTGGGCCGCGGACAAACTCAACTCGACAAACAGCGTCCGCCCGTCACGGCGAAGATCGAGCGCTTCGATGCCCTCGCCACCGGCCTCCGGCCGACTCCGGTCCATGCTGCGGGCCAGGCGATCGAGTTGCCGCGCCGGGATCTTGCCATCGAGCAAGGCGACCAGACGCTGGCCCACCGCGTGCCCGGCCGAAATGCCGAAGAGTTCGGCCGCCGCCGTATTGGCCATCAGCACCCGCCCCTGCGCATCGAGCGTGACGATGGCGTCGCGTGCCGATTCGATCATGTGCCGCAATTGCTCGGCGCTTTCGAGCAAGGCCAATTCGAGCAGTTCCTTGCGCGCCAGATTCCGGGCAAAAACCCAGGTCGTGAAGACGACGAAAACGATCACCATCACGATCCCGAATGCGATCGGGCGCGCCACATCCCACCAGGAAGCCAGCGCCACCGCTTCATCAGCCACCACGCCAACGAAGAACGGGTAGTTCGCCACCGCGCGGTAGGCGACGAACTGTCGCGCGCCATCGGCATCGAGGCGGGTTTCCATCGCGCTCTTGCCGGGTGACCCGACGAGGCCCGCCAGGATGCTCCGGTTGCCGAACAGCGAGCCCATCGCCTCGTCGCCACGGAACTGGCCCGCCGCCAGTTCGCCGTGCTGGTTCAGCAACACGATCTGGCTGACCGTATCCAGTCCGATACTGCCGTAGAGCGAATCGAAATAGTCGATGTTCACCGCCGACACCAGGACGCCGCGGAAGCGCCCGGCACCATCGCGGAGCGCCACGCCGACGTAGTAGGTCCATTGCCCATCGACACGCGCCTTCTCGGGACGGCTGATGAAAATCTCGTCAGGTCCGCCGTCGGCGAAATAGCGATAGAAAACACGATCCTGCATGCGCAGCTGCCGGATGAAATCGTCGCGCGACGAATTCACGCCGAAGCCGTCGCGGTCGACCAGGAAAATCGACTTGACCTGTGGCAAACCGGCACTGCGCACCTTGAGCAGCAAGCTGACCGGCAGGCTGTTGAGCGACAGGCGCTGGCCGTAGACGTCGTCCATCCGATCGCGCACGCCGCGCATCATCAGGACGATGCCATCGAAAGCGCGCGTCGTCTGCTCGGACAGCAGTCGCGTCAGGCCGAGCGACTGCTGCTGCGCATGTACCAGTTCCTTGTGGCGCAGGTCGAAGAGGATCATGGCGGCCGAAATTGCCAGCACAGCGATCATGCCCGACGACAGCAGAACGACCGCGCGTACCGAGGAAATGCGTCGCCAAGCCGGCGTCTGACGATGGATGGATATCACGGCCCCTCATCGGAGAATCGATTTCAAGACATCCCTGACGAACGGCGCTTCGGCCAGATCAGGATCACTTGTGTTGCGTCATTACAGCAGAATCCGCCGCGCTTATAAAATTCAGTAGAATTTGACTCTTGTCAAACCCCGGCTAAACTCGCTGCCCGACAATACCTGTTTAGCCGTATCGCTTCCATCACAATGCTCGTCGCCTCCCATCTCGAGTGCGTTCGCGGAGAACGCAGTCTGTTCCGGAATCTCGCCTTTCGCCTCGACGAAGGCGAGCTGCTCTATTTGCAAGGCAGGAATGGTTCCGGCAAGACCAGCCTGCTGCGCATGCTGTGCGGACTCCTGCCGCCGGCTGCCGGCGAGATTCGCTGGAAAGGCGAGACGATCGGGCGACTCGGTGAGGATTACCGCCGCGAACTGTGCTTCCTCGGCCACCTCAACGCCATCAAGGAAGAATTGACGCCGCTCGAAAACCTGCGCGCCTCGGCAAAACTCGCCGACACGCCACTCGACGAGGATCTCGCCCTCGAAGCGCTGGAAACCCTGGGCCTCGCCGGACGCGCCGATCTGGCCTGCCGCTATCTGTCGCAAGGCCAGAAACGGCGGGTTGCGCTGGCGCGGCTGGTGCATGAACGCAAGTCGCTTTGGCTGCTCGACGAGCCCTTCGTCGCGCTCGACACCGCCGCTGTCGAGCTCGTCGCCGGCCTCATCGGTGCCCATCTGCAACGCGGCGGCCTGGCCGTGCTGACCACCCACCAGCCGGTCAACATTCCGGCCGGAACCGTCCGTCAACTGGTGCTTGGATCATGCTGAACGCCGTCTTCTCGCTGATCGCCCGCGACCTGCGGCTCGGCATGCGCCGGCAGGCCGACATCGCTTCGGTGCTGTTTTTCTTCATCATCGTCGTCAGTCTGTTCCCGCTCGGCATCGGACCGGAGCCCGACCAGTTGCGGCGGCTGGCGCCCGGTATCCTCTGGGTCGCGGCCCTGCTCGCCACGATGCTGTCGTTGCCGCGCCTGTTCGCCGACGATCACCGCGACGGCACGCTCGAACAGCTGGCGCTTTCGCCGCAACCGCTCGGCCTCATCGTGCTTGGCAAGGTCGCCGCACACTGGCTCGTTTCCGGGCTGCCGCTGACGCTGCTGGCGCCGGTACTCGGCCTGCAGTTCGACCTGTCGAGCGAGGCCTTGCAGGCGCTCACCCTGTCGCTGCTGATCGGTACGCCGGCGCTGTCCGGCATCGGCGCCATCGGCGCGGCGCTGACGCTCGGCGTGCGCGGCGGCGGCGTCCTGCTCTCGCTGCTGATTCTGCCGCTATATATTCCGGTGCTAATATTCGGGGCCGGCGCCGTCGAGGCCACCGTCACCGGGGTCGGCGCCCAGGCGCATCTGTCGCTGCTCGGCGCGCTGACGCTGGCCGGCGTCTTTTTCGCCCCCTGGCCCACCGCAGCCGCGCTGCGCATCGCTTTGGAGTAATTCAGCCCATGTCAAAAGGCTTCAACTGGTACCATTTTTCGAGCCCGCAAACCTTCTATCCGCTCGCCGGCAAGATGATTCCCTGGTTCTGGGCGCTCGCCGCACTGTTCGGCATCGCCGGCCTGATCGTCGGCTTCCTTATCGCACCGACCGACGCGCAGCAGGGTGAGGGGTATCGCATCATCTTCCTGCACGTGCCGGCTTCGTGGATGTCGATGTTCATCTACCTGGTCATGGCCTTCTGGGCAGCGCTCGGACTCGCGTTCAACTTCCGCCTGTCGGCGATGATGGCGCAGGCGCTGGCCCCGACCGGCGCACTGTTCGCCTTTCTTTCGCTGTGGACCGGCGCGCTCTGGGGCAAACCGATGTGGGGCGCCTGGTGGGTGTGGGATGCGCGACTCACCTCGGAGCTGATCCTGCTCTTCCTCTATGTCGGCTTCATCGCCTTGCAGGCATCGATCGACGATCCGCGCCGCGCCGACAAGGCCGGGGCGATCCTGGCGCTGGTCGGCGTCGTCAACGTGCCGATCATCTATTTCTCGGTCAAGTGGTGGAACACGCTGCATCAGGGCTCGACCGTCAATATTGCCAAGTCGTCGATGGCCAAGGTCATGCTCGTCGGCATGCTGCTCTGCGCACTGGCTTGCTGGATGTATGCCATCGCCGTGGCGCTGATGCGCGTGCGCAAGATCGTGCTTGAACGCGAACGCCATACCGAGTGGGTCAAGGCCGAACTCGCCCAGGAGAAGTGAGCATGTACTGGAACAGCCTTTCCGATTTTCTTGCCATGGGAACCCATGGTCTCTACGTCTGGGGATCGTTCATCGTCATGGCGCTCGTCATGATTCTGGAACCGGTCCTGCTCGTCCGCGGTCGCAAGCAACTGATCGACCGTCTGCGCCGGCAACTGCGCGCAGAAAAACTCGACCCCGCCGCTTCACGTGAGGAAAGCCATTGAAAACCCGCCATAAACGTCTGCTGCTCATCGCTGTCGGACTCGTCATCCTCGGACTCGTCGCCGCCCTGGTGCTGAACGCCTTCCGCAGTAACCTCGTCTTCTTTTTCTCGCCGACTCAGGTCGCCACCGGCGAAGCGCCGAAAGGCAAGGCTTTCCGCATCGGCGGACTGGTCAAGGAAGGATCGCTGCACCGCGAGGCCGACGGCGTCACCATCGCCTTTGTCATGACCGACACGGCCCATGACATGCCGGTGCGCTACAAGGGCATCCTGCCCGACCTCTTCAAGGAGGGCAAAGGCGCCGTCGCCCAGGGCAAGCTCGGCGACGACGGCCTGTTCACTGCCTCCGAGGTGCTGGCCAAGCACGACGAAAACTACATGCCGCCGGAAGCCGCCAAGGCCGTCGGCGACGCCCAGGCCAACAAGGCCATGATCGAGGCCACGGCCAAAACGGTGAAGCAATGATTCCTGAACTCGGACACTACGCCCTGATCCTGGCGCTGTGCGTCGCCCTGGCCCAGGGCATCCTGCCGCTGGTCGGCGCGCATCGCGGCCTGGCGGCCTGGACTGCCTTCGCCCGCCCGGCCGCCTGGACGCAGGCGCTGCTGCTCGCCGCGGCATTCGTTTGCCTGACCACGGCCTTCATCCAGAACGATTTCACCGTCGCCTACGTCGCCCAGCATTCCAATACCCAGTTGCCACTGCAATACCGCATCGCCGGCGTCTGGGGCGGGCACGAAGGTTCGCTGCTGCTGTGGATCTTCATGCTCGGGCTGTGGGCGCTCGCCGTTGCAGTGTTTTCGCGCCGCCTGCCCGAGCCAATGATTGCACGTGTAATCGGTGTGCTCGGCCTCGTCACCGCCGGCCTGCTGCTCTTCGTGCTGCTCACCTCGAACCCGTTCGAGCGCCTGCTGCCCGGCGCTCCCGAAGGCCGCGACCTCAACCCGCTGCTGCAGGACCCCGGTCTCGTCATCCATCCGCCGATGCTGTACATGGGCTATGTCGGCTTCTCGGTCGCCTATGCCTTCGCCGTCACGGCGCTGCTCTCGGGCCAACTCGACGCCGCCTGGGCGCGCTGGTCGCGCCCCTGGACGATCGCCGCCTGGATTTTCCTCACGCTCGGCATCGCCCTCGGTTCCTGGTGGGCGTATTACGAACTCGGCTGGGGCGGCTGGTGGTTCTGGGACCCGGTCGAAAATGCATCCTTCATGCCCTGGCTGGTCGGCACGGCGCTGGTGCACTCGCTTGCCGTCACCGAAAAGCGCGGCAGCTTCAAGAACTGGACCGTGCTGCTGGCGATCGCCGCCTTCTCGCTCTCGCTGCTCGGCACCTTCCTCGTCCGTTCCGGCGTCCTGACCTCCGTCCACGCCTTCGCCACCGATCCGCGTCGCGGCATCTTCATCCTCGCGCTGCTCGTCATCGTCATCGGCACCTCGCTGGCGCTGTTCGCCTGGCGTGCACCGAAAGTAGGCCTCGGCGGACGCTTCGGACTCTTTTCGCGCGAGTCCTTGCTGCTCACCAACAATGTGCTGCTCGCCGTCGCTTGCGGCTCGGTCCTGCTCGGCACGCTCTATCCGCTGCTGATCGACGCACTCGGTATGGGCAAGCTGTCAGTCGGCCCACCCTATTTCGACTCGGTCTTCGCACCGCTGATGATCCCGGCCCTCTTCCTGATCGGCGTCGCTCCCTTCGCCCGCTGGAAACAGGCAAGCCCGGCCGAACTCGCCCGCCTGCTGCGCTGGGCCTTCGGCGCCGCCGCACTGGTCGGACTGCTGGCGCCGCTGCTCGGCGGCGAGTGGAAACCGCTGGTCGCGCTGAGCCTGGTGCTCGCCGTCTGGATCATCGTCACCGCCGCGCTCAACATCGCCCAGCGCATGCGCGCCACCGGCAAGTCGCTGTTCGCCCAACCGGCCAGCTTCCTCGGCATGCACCTCGCCCACGTCGGAGTCGCCGCCTTCGTCATCGGCGTCGCGGCGGTGAACGGCTACCAGGCCGAGAAGGACGTCAAGATGGCACCCGGCGACACGGTGACGCTCTCCGGCTACACCTTCCGCTTCAACGGCATCCGTGAAGAAAAGGGACCGAACTATCAGGCGCTCGTCGGCGACGTCGATCTGCAGAAGGACGGCAAGACGCTGCGCAAGCTGTCGCCGGAAAAACGCATTTACCCGACCTTCGGCATGCCGATGACCGAAGCCGCGATCGACGCGGGATTCCTGCGTGACGTCTACGTCTCGCTCGGCGAACCGATCGATCGCGCCAAAGTCGACGGCGAGTGGGTGGTGCGGGTGTATCACAAGCCCTTCGTCGACTGGATCTGGGGCGGCTGCCTGCTGATGGCGCTCGGCGGCCTGCTCGCCATGAGCGACCGTCGCTATCGCCTGAACCGTGCCGAAGCCGCCAAGGAGTCCGCCGCATGAACCGTTTTCTCTGGCCGCTCGTCGGCTTCGTCGTGCTCGTCGGTTTTCTTGCCGTCGGCCTCAACCTCAATCCGCGCGAAGTACCGTCGCCGCTGATCGGCAAACCGGCACCGGCGTTCGCGCTGCCGCAGCTCGGCAGCGACAAGACCTTCTCGCCGCAGGACATGCAAGGCAAAGTGTGGCTGCTCAACGTCTGGTCGACCTGGTGCGTCTCCTGCCGCCAGGAACATCCGATGCTCGTCGAAATGTCGAAGAACAAAGCGGTCACGCTGATCGGCCTCAATTACAAGGAAATCCGCGGCGACGCCAATTACGACATCGCCAAGATCTCGCCCGAATCGGAAAAAGGCATGGCGACCGAGCGCGCCAACGCCTGGCTCCGCCGTCACGGCGATCCCTATGCCTTGTCGATCCTCGATCTCGACGGCCGTGTCGGCATCGACTACGGCGTCTATGGCGTGCCCGAAACCTATGTCATCGACAAGGCCGGCATCATCCGCTTCAAGCACATCGGCCCGATCTCGCCCGATGTTTTCTCCGGCAAGATCCTGCCGCTGGTAGGGGAACTCAACAAATGAACCGTTTGAAATTCTGGTGCGCCGCCCTGCTGTGCGCCATGAGCCTGACACAGGCCCTGCACGCGAAAGAAGCGGCACCGGTCGCTGAAAACGAAGCCGCCGAAAAGCGGCTGGTGGCCATTTCCTCCGAGTTGCGCTGCCTCGTCTGCCAGAACGAGTCGCTGGCCGGCTCGCAGGCCGAACTCGCCAATGATCTGCGCCGCGAAATCCGCACGATGATCGAAGCCGGCAAGAGCGACGGCGAAATCATGGACTTCATGGTCAGCCGCTACGGCGATTTCGTCCGTTACCGCCCGCCGCTCAAAGGCACGACACTGCTGCTGTGGTTCGGACCCGTGCTGCTGCTGGTCGGCGGACTCGGTGGTCTGTTCGTCTTCCTCCGCCGACGGACGCGCCGCATCGACGACGCGCCGCTCAGCGCCGCCGAGCAGCGTCAGGCCGAGCAGCTGCTTAAAGATGCCGGAAACGGAAAAGCATCATGAGCGCGCCTCTCCAGTTCATCCTCGCCGCGACGCTGCTGACGCTGGTCGCCCTCGCCCTCCTGCTGAGCCCGTGGTGGCGAAAGGGCCGGGACGCCCATTCGGTCGACCGTCGGCAGGCCAACCTCGACATCTTCCGCGATCAATTGCAGGAACTCGAACGCACGCGCGATGAGGGCTTGCTGACCGTCGAAGACTTCGACCAGGCCAAGCGCGAACTGCAGCGCCGCCTGCTCGAGGAAACCGACGCAGCGCCGACGCCCACCATCGCCAAGGCGCGCATGAGTGGACGCAACGCGCTCCTGCTCGGACTGACGCTCGTGCTGGCCGCCGTGTTCGGCTACTGGCAACTCGGCAATCCGCAAGCACTCGAGCCGCCGCAGGTGCGCGCGCATGCCCAGGCGCAGGAACTCGACGCCATGCTGAACCGGCTGGTCGAACGCCTGAAGGCCAACCCCGACGACACCAAGGGCTGGATCATGCTCGCCCGCTCCTACAAGTCACTCAGCCGCTTCGCCGAGGCGGCCGACGCCTACGCACGCGGCGCCGCGGCAATTGAAGGGGACGCCTATCTGCTCGCCGACTACGCCGAAACGCTGTTACAGGCCAATGGCGGGGCCTTCAACGAGAAGACCGACGCACTGATCGCCAAAGCGCTCAAGATCGACCCGAACGGCATGCTGGCATTGTTCCTCGCCGGCCATTCGGCCAACGAACGCGGAAACTTCCGCGCCGCCGTCGATTACTGGGAACGGCTGCTGCCGCAACTCGACGCTGGAGGCGAGGACGCCGAAGCCGTCGAAGCCGCGATCGAAAAAGCCCGAGCGGCTGCGGGTATCCAGGGCAAGCCGGCCGCGAAGAAGGAGGCCACGCAAACGCCTGCCAGCGCGCCGGCCAAGGGCGCGATTGAGGGCGAGGTCGTTCTGAGCGGAAAGCTCATCGCCAAGGCACAGCCCGAAGACACGCTCTACGTGTTCGCTCGCCCCGCCGAAGGCTCACGCATGCCGCTCGCCGTCATCCGTGCGCGTGCATCCGACCTGCCGCTGAAATTCCGCCTGGACGACAGCAACAGTCTGCCCGGCGGCCAAAAGCTGTCGACGACGCAAAGCGTCGTCCTCGAGGCACGCGTGACCAAGGGCGGCATCGCCCAGAGCAGCCCGGGCGACCTCATCGGTACCCTCAAGAGCGTCAAGCCGGGCAGCAAGAACCAGCGTCTGGTGATCGACCAGGTACAACCCTGAGATCGCATCGACGGGACGCACCAGAACCGACCTCACAGAAACGAGCCGCCATCGCGCGGCTCTTTCTTTGTTAGCCCGGTCGGCTCATCGGTCGGACATAAAAAAGCCACCCCAAGCTGCGGGGTGGCGAATGATGGAACCGTTAAAGGCGGATCAGCGGTGGCCGCCCTCGACATAGTGATACGGGCTGTACTCGGGCCGCCAGAATTTGGCGTCGATCAAAGCATCGATCTGTGCGTCGCTCAGGTCGGCGGTCAGCCCTTCAGCACGCGCCTGACGGGCAACGGCCACGGCAATATCGCGCGACACCCGGGGCATTTCGTTGAGCGGCGGCAGCAAAGCAGCGCCAACCTGCGTCCGCGCCGGCGACAAGGCAGCCAGGGCTCGGGCCGCCGCCAGGAACATCCCGTCGCTGACACGACGTGCCTTGACGGCCAAAGTCGCCAATCCAACGCCAGGGAAAATGTAGGAGTTGTTGGTTTGCGCAAACGTGTGCGTCTTGCCCTGGAACTCAAAAGGCGCGAAGGGACTGCCGGTACCGACAATGGCACGGCCGTCGGTCCACTCGATTACCGAGGCCGGCTGCGCCTCGACACAGGCGGTCGGGTTCGAGAGCGGGAAAATGATCGGACGAGCCACATGACGTGCCATTTCCCGGATGATCGTCTCGGTGAAAACGCCGGCTTGGCCGGATACGCCAACCAGCACCGTCGGTTTGACGTTGCGCACGACATCGAGCAAGGCAATCTGCCCGGCCTGATCAAGTTGCCAGTCGGCAACATACCGACGATCCTGGACAAAGGCCTTCTGGAACGGCTCCAGATTCTCGGTCGCGTCGGTCACCAGTCCGTGACGGCCGACAATATGGAAGCGGCGGGCGGCGTCGCTATCGCTCAGCCCCGCTTCCACCATTGCCCGCTTGATCAGGTCGGCAATGCCAATCCCGGCCGAACCGCCGCCAAGGATGACAATGCGTTGATCGACGAGGGCCTCGCCAGTGATCTGCACGGCAGCCATCAGCGCCCCGGTCGTCACGGACGCCGTCCCCTGAATATCGTCGTTGAAGCAGCACAGAAGGTCACGATAGCGTTCGAGCAGACGGCTGGCGTTGGTCTTGTGGAAGTCTTCCCATTGCAGCAGGACATTCGGCCAGCGCTTCATGACCGCCTGGACAAACGCTTCGATGAAGTCGTCGTACGCCTGCCCGGTGGTACGCCGTTGATGCAGACCGATATACATCGGGTCCTCGAGCAGGATGGCATTGTTGGTACCGACATCCAGAGTGATGGGCAGTGTCGTCGCCGGATTGATGCCGCCGGCCGCCGAATAGATGGCGAGCTTGCCGATCGGTATCCCCATGCCGCCGGCACCGAGATCACCGAGTCCGAGGATGCGCTCGCCGTCGGTGACAACGATGCACTCGACGGTGTCGAAGCGGGGATTGGCGAAGATTTCGTCGAGACGATCCTTGTGCGGCAGACTCAAAAAGAGGCCGCGCGGACGTTTGTAGATACGACTGAAACGTTGACAGCCAAGGCCGACCGAAGGCGTGTAGATGATCGGCAGAAGCTCTTCGATGTTGCGCGTCAGCAAGGCGTAATACAGCGTCTCGTTCGTATCCTGCAGTTCGCGCATGAAAACGTGCCGATCAAAATCGGTCGGCAACGCACGC
Source organism: Propionivibrio dicarboxylicus (assembly GCF_900099695.1). GTDB lineage: Bacteria > Pseudomonadota > Gammaproteobacteria > Burkholderiales > Rhodocyclaceae > Propionivibrio > Propionivibrio dicarboxylicus. The sequence continues at coordinate 381,264 of NZ_FNCY01000001.1, forward strand.
AACGCGTCCATCCGCCGTTTGATCTGTTCATCGATCGAAAAGACGTGCGGCGGCAACAGTCCGTTCAAACCGAAGCCGTCGCGTTCCTCCTGCGTAAAGGCCGTTCCCTCGTTGTACAGCGGGTTGTCTAGCAGGTCGTAGCCCCGCAAAGATAGCCCCAGGCTGCCGACCGTGTCGGCGGAGTGTGTCGAAACCATGAATGTCTGCTCCAGCAATTCGAGTGTGGCGCACGGCATGAGCCCCTGCTGCGCCAGCGTCCTGGCCAATCCACGAGCAAAGAAGAAAAAACAGCCCCCCGGCTGATCACGAACGGCACCCGGAACGCGAGGTCTGTCTTGCTCTCAACAGAGTTGTTGCGCCTCGCCTGAGCGGACGCAATCATAGAGAGGAAAGAAAACGCTGGAACTACCTACCAGAGTAGTTCCAGCCCCACGCTACTCGGGCGAGTAGCGGCGATGACACGCGATGAAGGCCGGTTTTCCTGCCTGCACTTCCGGACGGGCCGGCATTCGCCGGCCCCTAAAAATCTCAAGCTTCCAGCGTCTTGAGCCGGTTGGCCAGGAGAGCTTCCAGCGTTTCAAGCGCCTGAGTGAAACCGGCGATGCCTTCTGCCAATTTCTCGTCAGCCATGCGGTCAGCGACATGCATCTTCGCGAAAATCGCCTGATCCATCGGAATGCGTTCGATTGCGACCGTCTTCGCCACCTTGGCGTCCAACTTAAGCGGCAATTCGCCCTGCGTGGCCTGCAGTTCCTTCAATAGCGACGGCCCGATCGTCAGTAGATCGCAGCCCGCCAGTTCGGTAATCTCATCGACGTTACGGAAGCTTGCGCCCATCACTTCGGTTTGATAGCCGAACTTCTTGTAGTAGTTATAAATTTGCGTGACGGAAACGACACCGGGATCTTCATGCGGCGCATAGCTCGCGCGGCCGGAATCCTTCTTGTACCAGTCGAGAATGCGGCCGACAAACGGCGAAATCAGCGTCACACCGGCCTCGGCACAGGCCACTGCCTGGTGCATCCCGAAGAGCAGCGTCAGATTACAGTGAATGCCTTCCTTTTCCAGCACGGCCGCCGCCTGGATGCCTTCCCAGGTCGACGCGATCTTGATCAGCACACGCTCGCGCGAAACGCCGGCGGCTTCATACTGGGCAATCAACTGGCGCCCCTTGGCAATCGTCCCGTCGACATCGAAGGACAGGCGCGCATCGACCTCGGTCGATACGCGTCCCGGGATGATCTGAAGGATCTTGAGGCCAAAGGCGACCGCCAACCGGTCGAAGGCCAAGGACACGACCTGAGCCGCTTCTGCGACAGCACCGCAATCGCGCCGCGCCTGCATCAGTGTTTCGTCGACGATGCCCTGGTATTGCGGCATCTGTGCCGCTGCCGTGATCAGCGACGGATTGGTCGTCGCATCGCGCGGCGTGAACGCCTCGATCGCCTGGATATCGCCGGTATCGGCGACCACGACCGTCATCGTCTTAAGTTGTTCGAGCAAACTTCCAGCCATTTACGTTCCTCGTGCCTGATGGATAAAAGGATAAAATTCGATTTTGCGCCTCTTTTCATTCGTCCGGAACCCGGAATACCGCAAAATCATATTTCATTTGTATTTTGAAATGAACAAATGTACATTAGCATGATGTTTCAGCGAAGCGCCCCCGGTTCATGATGTCTCCTGTTTTTTTCCTATCCCATCATTCGAAGCTATGAACTCACCTATCGCGAAATTTCAGGGAATCGCCGCACACAACTCCATTTTCGAACAGGCCGTGCGCCAGCTTCCCCTCCCCGTCTGCAGCGTGTTCGAATCGTCGACCCAACCGACCGCCATTCAGTTCAAGGACACCGCGCAAACTCTGGGCACCAAGGACAGTGCCAAGGTTGCCGAGTCCTTCCCGAATACCGTCAAGGCCTCCGGTAACAAGGTGCTCGAAGGTGTCGGCGCCAACCCCAAGGTCGCGCAGGGCAAGCGCGTCGCCGTGCTGTTCTCCGGCGGCCCGGCCTCCGGCGGCCATAACGTCGTCTGCGGCATCAAGCGCGTGCTCGGTAACGGCAATACGCTGTTCGGCGTGAAGCCGGGCCCGAAAGGCCTGCTCAAGGGCAACCTTTTCGAGATCACCGACGCCGACGTCAATAACATCATCAATACCGGCGGTTTCGATTTCCTTGGCACCGACCGCACCAAGATCAAGACGCCCGAGCAATTCGCCCAGGTCAAGGAAACCTGCATCAAGCACAATCTCGATGCCATCGTCGTCATTGGTGGCGACGACTCGAACACCAACGCCGCCGTCCTTGCCGAATACCTCTATACCGGCATCAAGCCCGACGGCTCGGGCGTCCAGGTCATCGGCGTGCCGAAAACCATCGACGGCGATCTGCAGATCGGCGATTTGCTGCCGATCTCCTTCGGTTTCGACACGGCCACCAAGATCTACGCCGAAATGGTCGGTAACATCCTGCAGGACACGCGTTCCTCGTTGAAATACTGGCATTTCATCAAGCTGATGGGCCGCTCGGCCTCGCACGTCACGCTCGAGGTCGGTCTGCAAACGCAACCGGCGATCACGCTGATCTCCGAAGAAATCGCCGAGAAGAAGCAATCGCTGAGCTCGATCGCCAACGACATCGCCCAGGCCGTGGTCAAGCGCGCCGCGAAGGGCATTCATCATGGCGTCGTCGTGATCCCCGAAGGCGTGGTTGAATTCATCCCCGAAATGGGCGCTCTGATCGCCGAACTGAACGATGTGCTGGCGCAACAGGCTGCCGCCTTCGAGAAGCTCGAGAAAGCCGAGCGTCCGGCCTTCGTCGCCGAGCTTCTGTCGGCTGACAGCGCCGCGCTCTTCACCTCGCTGCCCGGCTACATCGTCGACATGCTGCTGGCCGAGCGGGATTCGCACGGCAACCTGCAGGTGTCGCTGATCCCGACCGAGCAACTGCTGATCGACATGACCAAGCGCGCGCTCAAGGCCATGGACGCCAAGGTGCCGTTTGCGACAATGAACCACTTCTTCGGCTACGAAGGGCGCTGCGGCGCGCCGACCCTGTTCGATGCCGCCTATACCTACAACCTCGGCCTCACCGCCGGGTCGCTGATCCTCGACGGCCGCACCGGCTACATGGCGACGATCACCGCACTGACGAGCGGCGGCGTACCCAAGGCAATTCCGTTGCCGGGCCTGCTCAATATCGAACGCCGTCACGGCCACGACGAATTCGTCATCGAGAAAGCGTTGGTCAAGACCGGTGCACCGGCCATGCAGTATTTCGTCGCGCATCGTGCCACCTGGTCGGAAGACGACTGCTTCGCTTCTCCCGGACCGCGTCAGATCTGGGGCCCGACCGCCCTGCAGCAACCCATCACCGTCGCACTCAATAGCGGCGCCGACTCGCTGGCCTTCAAGATCGGCTAGCAAACTCTCAATCCGGCCGGGGCAGCTGCCCCGGCCGGCTTTCTTGTGCGCACTGCCACTCACCAATTCAGGAGCACTCTCATGGCAACACCGACTTCTCTGGCCAATGCGATCCGCATTCTGGCAATGGACGGCGTCCAGGCCGCCAACTCCGGACACCCCGGCGCCCCGATGGGCATGGCCGAAATCGCCGTCGCACTGTGGAACCGCCATCTCAAGCACAACCCGACCGATCCCAAGTGGGCCAATCGCGACCGTTTCGTGCTCTCGAACGGCCACGGCTCGATGCTGATCTACTCGTTGCTGCACCTCACCGGCTACGACCTCCCGCTCGACGAGCTGAAGAAATTCCGCCAACTGCACAGCAAGACCCCGGGCCACCCCGAAGTCGGCCACACGGCGGGCGTCGAAACGACCACCGGACCGCTCGGCCAGGGCATCGGCAACGCCGTCGGCATGGCGCTGGCGGAAAAATTGCTCGCCGCCGAGTTCAACAAGGATGGTCACGCCATCGTCGACCACTACACCTACACCTTCCTCGGCGACGGCTGCCTGATGGAAGGCATCTCGCACGAAGTCTGCTCGCTGGCGGGTGTCTGGAAGCTGTCCAAGCTGATCGCCCTCTATGACGACAACGGCATCTCGATCGATGGCCACGTCGAAGGCTGGTTCGGCGACGACACGCCGAAGCGCTTCGAAGCCTACGGCTGGAATGTCATCCGCAATGTCGACGGCCACGACGTCGACGCCGTCGACCGCGCCATCGCCGCCGCCAAGGCGCAGAGCGACAAGCCGACGCTGATCTGCTGCAAGACCGTCATCGGCAAGGGCTCGCCGAACAAGGCCGGCACCCACGACGTGCACGGCGCCCCCCTCGGCAAGGACGAAGTCGCCGCCACCCGTGCCGCGCTCGGCATCACTGCCGAGCCCTTCGAAATTGCCGCCGACGTGCGCGCCGCCTGGGATGCACGGTCTGCCGGCGCCCAGCTGCAATCGGCCTGGACGGCCAAATTCGCCGCCTATCGTCAGGCTTTCCCGGAACTCGCCGCCGAGTTCGAGCGCCGCATGGCCGGCGATCTCGCTGCCGATTACGCCACCAAAGCCACCGAGGCGCTCCAGGCTGTCGCCGAGAAGGGCGAAGTCATCGCCACGCGCAAATCCTCGCAGAACGCCATCCAGGCACTCGCCGCGCTGATGCCGGAATTCGTCGGCGGATCGGCCGACCTCGCACCGTCGAACCTGACAATGTGGAAGGGCTGCCGCGAAATCAAGCCCGAAACCATCGCCCAAGGCGGCAACTACCTGCACTACGGCGTGCGTGAATTCGGCATGGCAGCGATCATGAACGGTCTCTGCCTGCACGGCGGTTTCCGCCCCTTCGGCGGCACTTTCCTGATGTTCTCGGAATACGCCCGCAACGCCATCCGTATGGCATCGCTGATGAAGATCAACCCGATCTACGTGTTCACGCACGACTCGGTCGGTGTCGGCGAAGACGGCCCGACGCACCAACCGATCGAGCAGACGGCAACGCTGCGCATGATCCCGAACCTCGATGTCTGGCGTCCCTGCGACAGCGTCGAAGCCTTCGTCGCCTGGCAGATCGCGGTCGAACACCGCCAGACGCCGACGGCGCTGATCCTCACCCGCCAGAATCTCGCGCATAACGCGCGCGACGCTGCCCAAGTCGCCGCCATCCGCAAGGGTGGCTACGTGCTCAAGGACTGCGCCGGCACACCGAAGGCGGTGATTATCGCCACCGGTTCGGAAGTGTCGCTGGCCGTCGCCGCACAGCAGGCGCTCGCCGACAAGGGCATTCCGGTTCGCGTCGTCTCGATGCCGTCGAACTTCGTCTTCGACCAACAGGACGCCGCCTACCGCGACAGCGTGCTGCCGCGCGGCATTCCGCGCGTCGCCGTCGAAGCCGGCTCGACGACGGGCTGGTACCGCTATGTCGGTCTTGAAGGTGCCGTCGTCGGGATCGACCGCTTTGGCGAATGCGGCCCCGCCGCGCAGGTCTTCGAATACCTGGGCATCACTGCCGCCAAGGTGGAAGAAGCGGTCACCGGCGTCCTTCGGAAGTAAGACTGCCAGCCAGAAAGTAAAAGGCCCTCGCCGCGGCGAGGGCCTTTTTATTGCAGTTGGAAATCGTCAGGCCACCTTGCGGAAGCGCTTCAGCACGGCACTGACCAGCGGCCAGGACAGCAGCAACACCGCCAGCACCATGATCGTCGCCACCAGCGGCGAATTGGTCCAGAAGATGCTGAGCGACCCCTTGGACATCATCATCGACTGGCGGAAGGCATCCTCCGCCTTGTCCCCCAAGACCATGGCCAGCACCATTGGCGCGATCGGATAACCGAGTTTCTTGAACACGTAACCCAACACGCCGAAGGGCAGGGCCAGCCACAGGTCGAGCCGCGAACCACTGATCGTGTAGGCGCCGATGAAACAGACGACAACGATCAGCGGACCGATGATCGAGAACGGAATGCGCAGGATCGCAGCAAACATCGGCACCGTCGCCAACACCAGGACCACGGCCATGACGTTGCCCAGATACATGCTGGCGATCGTGCCCCAGACAAAATCCGGCCGTTCGATAAACAGCATCGGTCCGGGCGTCAGGCCCCAGATCATCAACCCCCCCATCATTACCGCTGCCGTTGCCGACCCCGGTACGCCCAGCGCCAACATCGGCAGGATCGCGCAGGTTCCGGCCGAGTGATCGGCAGTCTCCGGCGCCACCACCCCAGCGGGCTCGCCCTTGCCGAAATTGTCCTTGTTGCGCGAGAAACGCTTGGCCAGACCGTAGCTCATGAACGATGCGGCCGTCGGCCCGCCCGGCGTGATGCCCATCCAGCAACCGATGACGGCGCTCCGCAACAGCGTCAGCCAGTGTCCCGGCATCGAAGCAACCGCCTTGAACACATCGCGAATGCGGATGCGCGCATGGATACCGTCGAAACGCAGTCCCTCTTCCATCGTCTGCATGAGCTCGCCCAGACCGAAGAGGCCGATGACCGCCACCAGGAAACTGATGCCCTTGACGAGTTCCGAGAAGCCGAATGTCAGACGCATGTTGCCGGAAATGCCATCCATGCCGACCGTCGCGCAAGCGAAGCCGAGCATCATCGAGACGACTGCCTTCCAGGCCGAACCGCTGCCCATGCCGATGAAGCTGGCAAAAGTCAGCAGGAAGACGGCAAAGTACTCGGGCGAACTGAACTGCAACGCAAACTCGGTGACCCATCCCGACAAGAGCGTGATGACCACAACGCCGAACATCGCACCGGACCCCGCCGACATGAAGGCCAGCGTCAGGGCGTGCGTCGCATGTCCCTGCTGCGCCATCGGATAGCCGTCGAAGGTCGTCGCCACCGAAGAAGGCTCGCCCGGAATATTGAACAGGATCGAGGTCGTCGACCCGCCGAACAGGGCGCCCCAGTACATACTGGTAAGCAGAATGATGGCCGACACCGGGTCCATCGTGAAGGTCAGCGGCAACAGCAAGGACACGCCGTTCGGCGCCCCGAGCCCGGGCAACACCCCGACCAGAATACCCAGCAAGACGCCGACGGCCATCAGCGCCAGGTGGAAGAGCGAAAACGCAATCGAAAAGCCGTCGAGCAAGTTACTGAAATTGTCCAACGCAAACTCCCCAGAATGATTTATTGCGGTGTGCGCTTTGTTCCCGGATCAATGCACTCAGTGAATGCCGAGCATCGCTTCGAGCGGCCCCTTGAGCAAGGGAACCTGGAACCACACTTCGAAGAGGAAATAGTTGGCGACGGCAGCGGACAAAGCCACAGCAAGCGCCTTATGGACCGGATAGTGCCCCTGGAACACCATCACGCAGAACAAGTACAGGATCATGCCGACATAGACCCCGAGGAACGAGGACACCAACACAAACAAGAACATGGGACCGAAGAAGGCGGTGACACGATGCGCCTGTTCGGTCGTCAGGAAGGCTTCCAGCCGCTCGCGGTGATGAACAAGCGCCATCGCCAGATTGACGCCGCTGGCGAAGATCAGGATCAAGCCGACGTAAAACGGGAAATAACCCGGCTGGGGACCGGCATCGCCCCATCCGGTGCCGAACTCCAGCGATCCGAAACAGACGACGGCGCCGATTGACGCGGTCACCAGCGCGGTCGCGATTTCCATGGCGAAACGGGATAGCAGCACCCCGGACGTGGTTCGCATAGTCCAACTCCTTGAGTGTTTCAATTGGAGCGGCGCCCCGCGCCGCTCCCCGGCGATCCCGAATGATTACTTCGCCAGCCAGCCTTCGCGCTTGAAGACGCCGTACGCCCGGGCCGTGTCCTGCGTGATGTACTTGCGCAGATCCTCACCCGCCATGAAGGTTTCGGTCTGGGAAGTCTTCTCGATGTACGCTTTCCATTCCGACGTCTGACGCACCTTGTCCATCACGCTGGAATAGAACGCGACCACGTCCGGCGAAACACCGGCCGCCAGCCAGATCGTGCGCGGCATCTGGTAGGTCTCGACCGGAATCCCGCTTTCCTTGCAGGTCGGGATGTCGGACCAACTCATCTCCTTGGTCACCTTCGGACCCGCCATCATGCGCTTCGGGCTGAAGACGCAGAGCGGACGGATCATGTTGGCCTTCCACTGGCCGATATTTTCGTTCGGGTTATTCACATTCGAATCAATGTGGCCACCCGCCAGTTGAATCGCCGCCTCGCCGCCGCTCTTGAAGGGGATGTAGTTGAACTTGGCGCCGGTCGCATCGCTGACGATGCTGACCAGCGTCTGATCGGTATCCTTCGACTGCGAACCGCCCATGCGCAGGCCGTCACCCTTCTTGGCTGCCTCGATGAAGCCCTTGGCGTCCTTGTACGGCGACTTGGCATTGACCCAGATCAGGAATTCATCGAGCGCCATCGCCGCGACCGGCGTGAAGCTTTCGGTCGCGTAACCCATCTTGGCGACCAGTGGCAGCAGATATTCGTTGTTGGTGCCGAAAGTCACGCGGTACGGGTTACTCTGTTCGCTCGCGCCATAGACGTAGCCTTCGCTGCCAGCACCGCCTCCCTTGTTGACGACGACGATCGGCGCATCCATCAACTTGTTTTTGACGATGATCGACTGAATCGTCCGGGTGAAAATATCGGTGCCACCACCGGCGCCGCTGGTCACGACAAACTCTACGGGCTTGTCGGGCGTCCATGCGGCGTGTGCGCCAGCGGCACAGAATGCGGTAGCCAGCAAGGTGGCGATCATTCCTGTCTTGAACATTGTTTGACTCCTCGTGTGCGAATTGAAACGTGATGAAAACAACGTTTATGCAACCCCTGATGCAACTCTGTTCTTGTTATGTATTCTTTGCAGCCCGATTTCTCGCCGCCATGCGCGCCGCCAACAACAATGCAGCCTTGCTGGCGCCGAGATTGGCGATACCGCGCCCGGCGATGTCGTAAGCAGTGCCATGGGCCGGCGTGCAAATCGGGAAGGGAAACCCGCCCATCATCGTGACGCCGCGATCGAAGCCCATCAGCTTCATGGCGATCTGGCCTTGATCGTGATACATGGTCAGGACGCCGTCGAACTCGCCATTCCGCGCCCGCACATAGACCGTGTCCGCCGGGTACGGTCCCGAAGCATTGTAGCCCTTGCTCACCGCCAGTTTCACTGCCGGTTCAATGATATCGATCTCCTCGCGACCAAAGTTGCCACCATCACCGGCGTGCGGGTTCAATCCGGCAACGGCAATGCGCGGGTTCGCCAGCCCAGACTCACGCATGCACCGGTCGGCAAGATCCAACTCCGCGACGATGCCCTCGGCCGTCAAGGACGAGGCCACCTGGGAGAGCGGGATATGTGAAGTAACGCGGCAATTCCACAACGAGTCCAGCACGTTGAACTCGCGCGCGGGCCCGGTAAATCCGGTGATCTCGGCTGCATAGCGGATTTCGTCGTCGTACTTGGGATAGACGTAGCGCATGGCCTTCTTGTTGAAAGGTGTGAAGCACACCGCATCGGCCTTGCCTTCCTTTGCCATGAGCAGCGCACGGCGGAAATTCTCGAGTGCGAAGGCGCCCCCTTCCGGCGTCGCTTCACCGCGTTTGACCGTCTCGAGCGCCAGATGGCCGAGATCGATCAGCACCGGACGCGGCGACGCGTCATAGGCCACCTCGGGCGAAACCACGGCAATATCCAGCGTGACGCCGGCGATGCGTGCGCCCTCGGCCAGGATGCGCCGATCGCCGAAAACAACGATCTGGGCTGCCGCCCTGACCTCGTCGTTCGCCAGCAACTTGGCGGTCAGTTCCGGACTGATGCCGGCGGGATCGCCCATGGCCAGGGCGATAGTGGGAAGTGAAAGATTCACGGTAGAGCCTCCTTGGGGTGAACTCGGGTCGATCCACATCCAAACGCTTTGATGTTTGATCCATTATCATGTATTCTGAATTCAGAATGCAACACGTTCAAAGAAAAATTTTTTGACGTCCGTGGTATCGTTCGCTCCTATCGAAGCGCACCAACCCTCGCAGGAAATTCGCATGAACACTCAAGACGCCGCCATTCCAAGCCTCGATTCCGACCTGGCCGACGGTGCCATCACCCCGATCGATCGGCCGACCTTGCATAGCGTTGTTGTCTCCCGGCTACGCGACATGATCATTGAGGGCGTACTGCTACCCGGCACCCGCATCAATGAAGGGCAACTCGGTCAGCAACTCGGCGTTTCCCGCACGCCGCTACGCGAAGCGCTCAAGGTGCTGGCCATGGAAGGGCTGGTCGAACTTGTGCCGGGACGCGGCGCAATGGTCTGTGTGCTGACGGCGAAGGATGTTCGTGACATGCTTGAGGTGCTCAGTTCACTGGAACATTTGGCGGGCACCCTGACCTGCCAGAACGCCAGCGATGCGCAGATCGGTGCCGTCCGGACGCTGCATGACGAAATGCTGGCTTTCTACCGCTCCGGCGACCGTCTGCAGTACTTCAAGAAAAACCAGCAGATTCACTCGGCACTGATCGTGCTGGCGGGCAATGCCTCGCTGGCGATGGTGCATGACATCCTGCAATCGAAAATGCGACGTATCCGCTATCTCGGCGACCAAAACGACGACACCTGGTCGGGCGCCGTCGCCGATCACGAAGAAATGATTGCCGCGCTTGAGGCCCGCGACGGCCCGAGACTGTCAGCGGCGCTCGTCGATCATTTGACACGGACCTGGGACCGTGTCAAGGACGCCATCTGAAACTCGGTTAGCTTCAGGCTCGAAATACCGGGCGGCCAAGCGAGAAGAGTGTTCGCTTACTTCCGCTGCGCGACCAGCCGTTGGGCAACCGCCTCGTCGGTGACCAGGCAGTTGACATACCCGGCCGTCAGGATCGCCTGGATGATGTTCGCCTTGTAAACCCCGCCGGAAATCAGGATGCTGTGCGGAATCGATTTGAGATCCTGAGGCGGCAGCGCAATCACGCACTGGTTGAGCATGTGATCGACCGGCCGACCGTCGGCATCGAGGAAGGTACCGAGAATTTCGCCGATGGCGCCCATTCGCTTCAACTCGGGTAGACGATCGCGCACACTGCCGATCGAACTCAGCGAGGTCATCTTCGTTCCCGGCGTCAGATCGCCGCAGGAAACGATCGCCAAATTCGACTTACGGGCGCGCGCCATGACTTCATTGACGCCGCTATGGGTCAACAAAATCTCGCGGCTCTCGATGCTCGGACAGTACACCGGCGCCGTCACAAAATAGCACTCGGAGCCCAAAGTTCTGGCAAGTTCAGTCGACACGTCAAAGGAGTTCGTTTCGGAAGCGCGCATCAGCCCGCCCATCAGCGAGACGACTGCGCTGCCCTTGAGCGATCGCGAACGCAAACGTTTGATGCTCGCGCTCAGCGTCCGCCCCCAGCCAACGGCAAAGCACTGATCATCCTCAATCAGCGTATCCAGCATCACGCCGGCCGCGTCGCCGATCATCCGACGCTGCTGTTCATCGTCATCGACCGAAGGCACGACAGACACGCACTTGAGCCCGTACAGATCGCGCAACTGCTCTTCGAGCTGGACACACCCCGCCAGCGGCAAGCGGATATCGACAACCACCGAGCCGTCCTCGCGCAATTGTCCGGCGATCTTGTTCACCCGTGCGCGAGCAATCCCGAGACGATCGGAAATCTCCTGCTGAGTCAGGCCGGCCACGTAGTAATACCAGGCTATGCGCGCACGCAGTTGCTCCCCGCCTTGAATGACGGGTTCATCACGGTTCTTCGGCATTTCTCTTGGCGTCAACGAAATCGAATCAGACAATGATCAACACGGCAGGCGATGAGGCCAACCGAATCCAAAACGCTATTCTATACAAATGTTGTTTTTGACGTACAAAAGTATTTTTGCCGCCTAAAAAGAAAACGGGCGCTCACGCGCCCGTTGGCTGATTCGAGGAATATCCTCAGATCAGAACCCAACTCCCAGCAACACGACGGCCGAAATCACCGTCCCGACAAAGGCCGAGCCATAGCACAGGAGCTTGGCGCCCATACCGGCGTGGATGCCGAATTCATGCAGCGAATGGTAGATCCGGTGCACGGCATGCCACATGAACAGGGCGATCACGGCGAAGATGAAGCCTTTGCCGATGAAGTTCTGGGCGAAGGCAAGCATCTTCGGATAGCTCATCGTCCCTTGCGGCAACAGCAGGCCCAGCGGCACAGCCAGACCGGTGATGAACACCAGGGCCGGCCCGAACAACGCCGACAGCATGCCGCCAGCCCCAAAGAGGCCCCAGAAAATCGGGGCATTCGAACGCTTACGAGTTTTCATGCGGCAATCCTCCAAACCAGAACGATGAGTCCGAGACTCGCGACCGCGGCGGCAACCAGACCGCCGGTGATGATCGCGCAGGGCGACAGTTTCTCGCCGCCAACCCGGATCGGCGGCAGGGTGATCGGCATGATCTTGAACCACGTATAAGCGTGGTAAGCGATCGCCACCAGCAGCGCCAGGTGGAAGACCAAGGCGCCCGGACTTTGCAGTGCGGCCAGCCAGCCATTCCAAGCCGCCTCACCCTGACCGAGACGGATCAGCCCGACCAGCAGCGTCACCGCATACGCCAGCACGAACAGCGCAGTGCTCTCATGGATCACATATTCGACAAAGAACGGGTTTTTCTTCCACCACCCATCCATCGACCGGACATAAGGTTTACGCTTGCTCACTTGGCACCCCCTTTCGGCGACAGGAAGCGCAGGAAGTAATCCTTCGCTGCATTGGTCTTGTTGATATTGACGGCGTTGGCCGGATCGACGTGCTTCGGACAGACTTCGGAGCAGTAACCGACTGCGCTGCAATTGAAGACGCCTTCTTCCGACGCCACCAGTTCCATCCGCTGCTCGGCGCCGCCGTCACGCGAGTCCATGTTGTAGCGATGCAGCAACGCCATCGCGCCCGGACCGATGAAGTCGGGATTCAGACCGAATTGCGGACATGCGGCATAGCACAGCGTGCAGTTGATGCACGAAGTGAACTGCATGTAGTCCTGGACCTGCGCCGGCGTCTGGATGTATTCACCTTGATCGAGCGAACGCTTCTCGGCCGGAATGATGTACGGCTGGACGCTTTCGAGCTTCTCGATGAAACCGGAAAGATCGACCACCAGATCCTTCTCGATCGGGAAATGCGCAAGCGCCTCGATCGTGATGCGGTTCGGGTAGTAATCGCGGATGAAGGTCTCGCAGGAAAGCTTCGGCACACCATTGATCATCATGCCGCAGCTACCGCAGATGGCCATCCGGCACGACCAGCGATAGGTCAGCGAACCGTCGAAGTTGTCCTTAATGTACTGGGCGCCCTGCAACACCGACATATCGTCGGTGAAGGGCACCTTATAGACCTCCGAATGCGGCGCTTCATCGCTCTCCGGCTTGTAGCGCAACACTTCGATTTCAATGAATTTCTGTTCAGACATGGGAGGCTTTCCTTTCCGCGTCGGCTTTTTCACCCGCCGCACCATAGACGCGAGCGGCCGGTTGGGACTTGGTGATCTTCACATCGGCGTACTGGATGCGGGGCAGAGCACCCTGCACATAGAACGCGTCGGAGTGCTTGAGGAAGTTCACGTCGTCACGCTGCTCGTACCCGTCGAGACGTTGATGCGCGCCACGGGATTCCTTGCGGTTGATTGCCGAATACGCGATAGCCTGAGCCACGTCGAGCTGATAATCGAGCTCGATGGCCGTCAGCCAATCGGTGTTCCACACGCTCGACTTGTCGTCGAGTTCGACGTTCTTGAAGCGCTCACGCAGTTCGGCCAGCTTGTCGCAGGTCGTCTGCATGGTGTCATGGACGCGATAAATGCCGCAGCCGTCTTCCATGGTCTGCACCATTTCCTTGCGGATAGTGGCGACCCGCTCCTTGCCGCCGGTCTGCGCCTTGAATGCGGTAACACGCTTCTCGATCGCTTCGGCCTGCTTGTGCAGGCTGTCGGTGTTGCCGAAGCCAACCGACTTGGCCGTCTTGGCGGCTTCGTCGCCGGCCAGCTTGCCGAACACGACGAGTTCGGTCAGCGAGTTCGAGCCCAAACGGTTCGCGCCGTGCAGACCGACGTTCGAGCATTCGCCGATCGCGTAGAGGCCGCGCAGCGTCGTTTCGCACTTGTTGTCGGTGGCGATACCGCCCATCGTGTAGTGCACCGCCGGACGCACCGGGATCGGTTGCGTCGCCGGATCGATACCGAGGAAGGTTTCGGCCATTTCGCAGATCAGCGGCAGACGCTCGTGCAGACGCTCCTTGCCGAGATGGCGCAGATCGAGATGGACGTGCTTGCCGAGCACCGGATCTTCGAAGACGCGGCCCTTCTGCATTTCGAAGTAGAACGACTGGCTCAGGCGGTCGCGCGGGCCGAGTTCCATGTACTTGTTCTTCGGCTTGTCGCCGATCGGTCCGAGACCGTAGTCCTGCAGATAACGGTAACCGTCCTTGTTGACCAGGTAGCCGCCTTCACCGCGGCACGCTTCGGTAAACAGCAGACCGGTGATCGGCATGCAGGTCGGGTGATACTGCACGAACTCCATGTCGCGCAGGGCCACGCCATGGCGGAACACCGCGCCTTGCGTGTCGCCGGTAACGATACCGCCCAGCGTGCTCTCGCGGAAGATACGGCCGGCACCGCCGGTAGCGACGATCACCGACTTACCTTGAATCATCGTGAATTCACCGGTGGCCATTTCCACGGCGACGATGCCCTGGCAACGACCATCTTCTTCCAGAATGTCGACGCAGAAATGCTCGTCGAAACGCTTGATCGAGGGAAACTGGATCGATGTCTGGAACAAGGTGTGGAGAATGTGGAATCCGGACTTGTCCGCAGCGAACCACGTCCGCTCGATCTTCATGCCGCCGAAGGGACGGACATTGACCTTGCCTTCGGGGGTGCGGCTCCACGGGCATCCCCAATGCTCGAGCTGGGTCAGCTCGATCGGGGCCTGCTGAACGAAATACTCGACGACATCCTGCTCGCACAGCCAGTCGCCACCGCCAACGGTGTCGTGGAAATGAAGATCATAATTGTCGTCATCACGCTTGACGCCGGCCGCGCCGCCTTCCGCCGAAACGGTATGGCTGCGCATCGGATAGACCTTCGATACCAGTGCGATCTTCAGTGAAGGATCAGACTGCGCCACGGCGATTGCTGCGCGCAAACCAGACCCCCCTCCCCCTACGATAACAACGTCTGCCTTATAAATATTCACGCTTAATCCTTTCTCGCGAAACGCGAATTTTGCTACGACCAGCGCCTACTGACCGTCCCGAAAACGGGCGGCCGTTTATGTAAAACCACTTGAAATTATGGCGCTTAATTGTACCGCCGACAACAGCCCCCCTCCGTCAAATCGCGCGAACCCGGCCTCCGACGCGAGCCCGTGCTTAAAAACCCTTTCCCGTTCAATGCCATAGGGACGACTACTCAACCATGTAGTCGTCCGCGAATGCGCTCAAAACGCCTCTCGCCCAACCGTCACCGACCAATCACTCTGTCATATACAGGCAACGGCACGCATTTCGGGCGGTCGCTTCGATGATATCCGCGACCGGCATCTCCCGTAACTCGGCCAGCACCGCGGCAATGCGCAGAAGCTGATCCGGCGTATTGCGCGCACGGCCGCTATCCCCACCAAGCCAGGCGGGAGCGATATCCGGCGCGTCAGTCTCCAGGACTATCGATTCGATCGGCAAGGTCGCCGCCAACCGGCGAATGCGGGTTGATCCGGAATAGGTCATGGCACCGCCAAACCCCAGGCAGAATCCGAGTTTGATGAAGTGCTCCGCCTGCTCGCGGCTGCCATTGAATGCGTGTGCAATCCCGCCGCGCACCGGTATCGCACGCAGTTGCCCGAGCACGGCTTCCACAGCGCGGCGGACATGCAGAACGACCGGCAGGTCGAAATCGGCGGCGATACGCAGTTGCTCGCGCATAAAATGCGCCTGCCGATCGACATTGCCCGCCGCCTCAAAAAAATCCAGTCCGATTTCCCCGATCGCCACCGGCGAGAGCACGCCATCGATTTCAGCCTGTAAATACCGGCGTAACGCCCGGAGATCAGCCTCGTCAGAAGATCCAACGTAGAGTGGATGGATGCCATAGGCCGGGCGGCAACCCGCATAGCGCTCGCAACAGCTGCGGACCGCCGCGAAATTGGCGATGGCAACGGCAGGAACCAGCATCCGGTCAACGCCCGCGTCGCGCGCCGCGGCCACCACTGCAGGACGATCCCGATCAAACTCGGGCGCATCCAGATGACAGTGAGTATCGAAAAGCATGGCTTAGTGCAAGGTCGTAGTAACGAGACACCCTACGGTGCCGACGGTGCTGCCGGCAACCCCCGCTCGCCGAAAACCGACCGCACCCCTTGCGCTGGCGTCGGCGGTCGCGGCAATCACGCGCTACTCCTGTTCCCTGATGATCCGGATGACATCCGGGACGCGACGCAAATGGCGCATCAGCTTGGCAAGATGCGGTCGATCCGAAACCTGGATGAGGAAATGCAGGTCCGACGTCAGCCCGGGATTCTCTCCGGACATGGTGACTTGGCGGATATTCGAGCCAGACTGGGAAATTCCCGTGGCGACACGCCCCAGCGCGCCACGCGTGTTGCGGATCATTACCTTGATTCGCACGTCGAACATCAGCCCCGGATCGGGCGCCCAATCGACATGAATCCAGCTGTTGGGCTCGATGCTGCGCGACCGGCGCACCGAACGGCAGGCATGCGTATGAATCCGCAGCCCCTGGCCTTCCTTGAGCAAACCGATGATCGGGTCGCCCGGAATCGGGCAGCAACAGGTGGCCAACTGAATGGCGACGCCTTCCGTTCCGCGAATTACCAGAGGAATCGCCTCCCGCTCGCTGCCTTGCTGCACCTCCTCGTGCTCGACCAGGCGTCTGGCGTAGACGACGGCGAGGCTGCGCCCTTGGCCGATGTCGGCAAAAATATCGCGCCGGGATTTCTTGCCGGCGTCGCGAACCACATGATCCCAAACCGCCGCCGGAATCTCAGAGGGGACGACACCCAAGGCCCGCAACTCCTGCTCGAGCATGTTTTCACCAAGGGCGCTGGCGCTTTCCTGTTGTTGCAGCTTCAAGAACTGGCGAATCTTGCTGCGGGCCCGGCTCGTCTTGACATAACCGAGCCAAGCCGGATTGGGATTGGCATGCGGCGCCGTGATGATCTCGACCTGATTACCGTTGGCGAGCTCGGCCGACAGCGGAATGAGCTCGTGATCGATATGCGCGGCGACGCAGCGATGACCGACATCGGTGTGAACGGCATAAGCGAAATCGACCACGGTCGCGCCACGCGGCAACGCCAGAATCTTGCCTTTGGGCGTGAACACATACACTTCGTCGGGAAAGAGATCGACCTTGACGTGCTCGAGGAACTCGGAGGAATCGCCCGACGAACTCTGCAATTCGAGCAGCGACTGCAGCCACTTGTGCGTCTTGACCTGCAGTTCGGCGCCGCTTTCCTCGCTATCCTTGTAGAGCCAGTGCGACGCGATGCCGTCTTCCGCGACATGATGCATGCTCTGCGTGCGGATCTGGATCTCCACCGGCGTGCCATAGGGACCGATCAACGTCGTATGCAGCGACTGATAGCCGTTCCCTTTGGGAATCGCGATGTAATCCTTGAATTTTCCCGGAACCGGCTTGTACAGGCTGTGCAGCGCACCCAGCGCTAGGTAACAGGTAGGGATGTCACGGACGATAATCCGGAACCCGTAGATATCGAGCACCTGCGAGAAGCTCAGATGCTTCTCGACCATCTTGTGATAGATCGAATAGAGGCTCTTTTCACGCCCGAAGACGCCCGCCTCGATATGCGCTTCCTGCAACTTGCCGCGTATGCCGTCGAGGATTTTCGACAGCAACTCGCGCCGATTGCCGCGCACGGCCTTGACCGCCTTGGTCAGTACGTTGAAGCGCGTCGGGTGAATCTGCTTGAACGACAGATCCTGCAACTGCCGCGAGATGTTGTTGAGACCGAGCCGGGTCGCAATCGGCGCGTAAATCTCCAGCGTTTCATGGGCAATCCGGCGGCGCTTTTCCGGCCGCAAGGGCGCCATTGTCTGCAGGTTATGCAAGCGATCCGCGAGCTTGATCAGCACGATGCGCAAATCGCGCGCCATGGCCATCAGCATCTTGCGGAAATTTTCGGCCTGGGCGTCCTGATACGACTGGAATTCGATTTTTTCCAGTTTTGACAGCCCATCGACCAGATCGGCTACCTGTTTGCCGAAATGCGCGGCGATCTCGGCTTTCGAGACCGCCGTATCCTCCATCACGTCATGAAGCAGGGCGGCGATGATCGCCTGGACATCCATCCGCCATTCGGCCAGCGCACCGGCAACAGCGAGCGGATGCGTCACATAGGGCTCACCCGAAAGACGGGTCTGGCCTCGATGTGCTTCCTCGCTGAACAGGTAGGCGTCCACAACTTGCCGGATTTCATCCGGCTCAAGATACGCCAGCGAATCGAGAAAAACCCGGAACGCCGGATCGTCTATTTGATGCCCGGGGAGCGGCGGCCTGGCAGGGGGAACGGCATGATCGTCAGAATCACTTCCGGTCACATCGGCACACATACGGATTCACCACGCCGCCCGGCGATAATCAGGCCTGTCCGCGATTGAGCACTTCCAGCCCATACAACCCCTGGGCCAGCTCGCGCAGTGCGATCACCGTCGGTTTGTCGCGATCGACATCGACCATCGGCGACGCGCCCGACGTGATCTGACGGGCACGGTAGGTCGCTGCCAATGTCATCTGGAAACGGTTCGGGATGCTGTGAATACAATCGTCAACGGTAATTCTGGCCATGATGAATCCTGGTGGTTATCGGAGAAGTGCGGCAAATAGCGCCGAATGTCGCTGCCGCTGGCTTTCGTACTGCAGACGGGAGGCGAAAATCACCGACTGGAGATTCGCCAGCGCCTGGTGCAGGTCGTCGTTGATGATAACATAGTCGAACTCATCCACATGCCTCATCTCGTCGCGCGCGGCCGCCATCCGGCGAGCGATGGTCTCCGCCGAATCGGTTCCCCGTCCTGACAAACGCTCCTGCAAAGTCACCAGCGAGGGCGGCAGAATGAACACCCCGATCGCAGCCGGAAAGGCTTTGCGCACCTGTTGCGCGCCTTGCCAGTCGATTTCGAGCAGAACATCGCGCCCCGCCTCCATCTGTTCGGCAATCCACTGCTTCGACGTACCGTAATAATTTCCGTGCACCTCGGCCCATTCGAGGAACGCCCCTTCGCCGATATGCTCCAGGAAAATCGGCACGTCGACAAAATGGTATTCCCGCCCGTCCTGCTCCCCCGGCCGGGGCAGCCGGGTCGTCGTCGACACGGACAGGCAGATATCGGGATCGTTTTCCAGTAGCAGTCGAACCAACGTGGTTTTCCCGGCCCCGGATGGCGCGGCGACGATATAAAGATGACCTGTCATAAACAGCGATCCTTGATTTCAGTTTCCCTACCGATTCAAACCGTATTGTACCCGCGAACGCATCACGGACAGGCGTGCCCGGAGGACGTGCACAGTTGACGTGCATTTGGCATCAATTGCCATGCGACGCAGACTAAAATGTAGGAGAATGATTACAAATACATTCCGTTTGCGTAACACGGAAAACGCGAGGGGATCAGGACATGGGCACGAGGGGATTCGGGCTGTTCGTCGTCGCAGGGACCGTTCTTCTGGGCGGCTGTGCGGGAAATCCGATGCGCCAGTACGACAGCGAGCTGCGGGAAACGGTGCAACTCGTGCAAGGCGGCTCGGTCAAGAAGGCCTTCGACCTGCTTGAGAAAAACAATGAACCCGGCGTCCTCGTCAAGGACAAGGATCTCCTCTATTACCTCGAAAAGGGGGAGTTGCTCGCGCTCGACAGCAGCTATCCCGCCAGCAAGGACTCCTGGCTCAAAGCCGATGAATTCATCCGCGACTGGGAGGATGCGGTCAAGTCCGACGCCAACAAGGTGCTCGGCGACATCGGCAGTTACCTGATCAACGACAAGACCCGGCGTTATGACGGCCAGGACTTTGAAAAAGTAATGCTGTCGACGAAGCTGATGCTCAGCCACATCATGCAAGGCAGTTACGATCTCGCGCGCATCGAGATGAAAAAAACGGTCGAGCGCGAAAAGCTGATCGAAAGCTTCCGGGAGAAGGAATACGACAAACTGCAGGAAGACGCCAAACAGCAGGACGTCGGCATCACGGTCAAGGACATGAAGGGTTATCCCATGGCTGAACTTGATGCACCCGAAGTCACGGGACTCAAGAACGGCTACCAGAACGCGCTCTCGCATTACCTCGCCGGCTATTTCTTTGAAGTCACCGGCGAACCGTCAATGGCCGAACCCGGCTATCGCAACGCCCTGCAACTGGCGCCGAATTTGCGCATCACCCAGGCCGGACTGCGCGAGATAGGACGCCGCAAGCCCGGCCCGAAAGAATCGGACGTGCTGTTCATCATCGAATCGGGCTTCGCCCCGGCCTGGAAATCGATCACCGTGCCGATTCCGATCCCGACCGGCAAGAAAGGGCTGATTGCCACGCCACTGTCATTCCCGCTGGTCAAATCCGAATACAAAGGTTTTGTCCCGAATGCGATCAATGCCGGAAAGCGACAGATCCCGGTGGAAACACTGGCTAATCTGGATGTCATGGCCAGACGCCAGCTCAAGGATCAAATGCCCGGCATTGTGCTGCGTACGGTCATTCGCGCCGTTCTGAAATCCGTCGCCCAGGAGCAGGCCAACAAGGCCGGCGCCGTCACCGGACTGCTGACCACGGCCGTCAGTGTGGTCAGCGAACAAGCCGACGATCGCAGCTGGCGAATGCTCCCCGAGCGGATCTCAGTCGCTCGCGCCACCTTGCCCGTCGGTACTCAATCGATCGAATTTCAAACCGGAAGCGGCACTTTCCGTAAGGACGTCGACATCGGCAACCGCTTCACGATTATCCCGATCCGCCTGACCGGTGGAACCGTCTACGTTGGACAACCGAACACCCCCGGCGCCATTGCCATCGCCGAAGAACCAGAACCCCCTGCCAAAGCCCCGGCCGCCAAACGTCCGGCACCGCGACGCCCGGCCAAGAAGGCCGAATAGGGCAAGCCCATCAGGAGACGCTCATGAAACGCATACTCATCATTCTTTGCTGCTTGCTGGGTCTTTCCGGACAACTTCTCGCTGCCGAACGGCGGGTGGCGCTCGTTATCGGCAATAACGCCTATCAAAACCTGCCCAAACTCGAGAAGGCGACCAACGATGCCAACGCCATCGCCGCCGAACTCAAGAAGGTCGGCTTCGAAGTCGACGCCTTCAACAACATTGGCCAGAAGAAAATGAACCAAGCCATCAACGAGTTCGTGCAAAAGGTTTCCGGCGGCGGCGTCGGCGTTTTCTTCTATGCCGGACACGGCGTTCAAATCGACAATCAGAACTACCTGATCCCGGTAGACATGGATCCACCGAAGGATCCGGCCGACGTCGCCGACCAGGCGGTCAGCATTCCGCGACTGCAGGACAAACTCGCCGATG
Organism: Propionivibrio dicarboxylicus; assembly: GCF_900099695.1. Taxonomy (GTDB): domain Bacteria; phylum Pseudomonadota; class Gammaproteobacteria; order Burkholderiales; family Rhodocyclaceae; genus Propionivibrio; species Propionivibrio dicarboxylicus. The sequence goes on from NZ_FNCY01000001.1 coordinate 402,770, forward strand.
CCAAGGCCAAGTACACGCTGCTCGTGCTTGACGCGTGTCGCAACAACCCGCTTCCGCGCAAAGCCGGACGCTCGATCGGCGCAACCCGCGGCCTGGCGATGACGAGTTCGCCCAGCGGCCAGACGGTGCTCTATTCGGCCGGCGCCAATCAGGAAGCGCTCGACGCCCTCGACGACAAGGATCGCAACCCGAACGGACTGTTCACCCGCGAATTCCTGCCGTTGATTTCAAAACCCGGCATCAGCGCAGTCGAGGCCATCCGACAAACACGGTCGATCGTCAAACAGAAGGCGAGGAGCGTCAGCCACGACCAGGACCCGGCCTATTACGATCAATCCGACGGCGACTTCTATTTCGTTTCGGCACCGACGCAGATGGCAATGGCTTCCGGCGGTGCAGCGCCTGCCGTCATGCAGACGGTCGATCCGCGCGCCCTCGAACTGTCCTTCTGGGACAGCATCAAGGACAGCAAGAATCCGGACGATTTCAAGGACTACCTCGGCAAATACCCGAGCGGACAATTCGCTGGTCTCGCCAACCGCCGGATCACCGCGCTCAGCCAGGCACCCGCCGCACAGCAAGCCGTGACACGCAGCAGCGAAGCGACCGCCGCCCCGGCCTATGCACCGCAACAGGTCGCCATGGCCGCACCGAGCGCTGCACCGACCATCGCTAGTAAGATCGAGGAGCAGGGCAGAATGACCTACCTCAAGGTCACCGACCTGCGCGCCGTCAAACGCGACAACCTGCTGCGCATCCAGGCCGAAATCTCCAACACAAGCGACAGCAACCAGCAACTCTACTATCGCTTCAAATGGCTCGATCAGGACGGTTTCGCCGTGTGGGACGAAGAACCCTGGAAGCCGCTGATCGTTTATGGCGCTCAAAAGCAAACCATAAACGTCGTGTCGCCCACGTTCAAGGCCACCGACTTCCGCCTGATCCTGCAAAGCCCGAACAATCGAGGCCAGTAGCATAACGACGACTCGCTATACTGACAGGAGTACAGGGAGAGAACTGCTTGGTCCGGCATCATCACCATCATCAACAAAGGAGACTTGTTCATGAACGCAACGCTTCGTTCGAGCCGCGGCATCCCATTGCTAACCGGACTACTCATGCTCGCCCTGGCAGGATGCCAGACGACATCGCCGACAACGGGATCGAGCGGTGTCAGCTACGGTGACTCCAAGGCTGTCGAGACGGTCACAACCGATCTCGGCTCCACCGACATCCAGATGATTTCGGAAAAAATGACACAGTCACTGATCCAGCACCCTGTCATTCAGGATCTGATCAAGAAGCGCGGCCTGATGATGGCTTCGCCGGTGCAGAATAAGACCAGCGAATACTTCGACACGAAGCTGATTACCGACACTGTTCTGACGCAACTGCAAAAGAACGGCGTCCGCTATGTCATCGAAGCCGACAACATGCAGAACCAGGTCGACGAACTTCGCCGGCAGTCGCAGTCGGGCCTTTATGACAAATCGAAGTCGGTGCGCGTCGGGCGCATGCAGGGCGCAAAATTTCGCCTGGATGGCAGCATTTCCTCGATCGTCAAACGCGGCAGCGACATCAAGGACGTGTACTACAAGATGAACCTGCGCCTGATCGAAATTGAATCAGGGATTGTCGAGTGGTCTGACGAAAAGGATATCCGCAAGACCGCGCGGCGCTGATCGTCATTCCATTTGCAAGAAGGACAGCTCATGCAAATCACTCGCCGACTTACTCGCCTTTTCGCGCTCGGCGCGCTCTGCGCGATGATCAACGGCGGCGCCCTGGCGGCACCGCCGCCCAAGGTCGCTGTCACCGATCTCGCCTATGAGGAGCGCGTCAGCGAATACTTCAAGACCGTCTCGGCCTCCGAGCGCTCTTCGCTGCGCGCCTCCGGCAGGGAAAGCGAACGCGAATCCGACGCCGGCTATTCGCGCCGCAGCAGCGGTTCGCTCAACGCCCAGTCGGAGAGCAGCTATTACTCGAACGAAGGCACCTACAGCTACATCGAAATCGGCGAACTGCGCAAATTCACCGCCGACATCAAAGGCGGCATCCTGCGCACCGGGCGCTTCGAACTCGTCCAGGGCAAGCCCTTTACGGCGCGCAACAACGAGAAGCTTTATGACATCGTCGGGCGCATCAAGCAAGGCATGTTCCCCGGTGCCGACTATGTACTCTTCGGTACCGTCAGCAGTATCGAGTTTCGTCAGGAAGCCAATCCCATCGACAACACCAACACCGTCTCGCACACCCTGAGCCTTGAACTCGTCGGCGAATTCAGCCTGATCAGCACCAAGACCTTCAAGGTTAGCTCTTCCTTCAGCGCGATGGGAACCGGGCAGGATGTCAAATTGCTGTCCAGTCGGGGAGGGCGCGTCGTCCTGAGCCGAGGCAAGGTGATCTCGGAAGTATCGAAGAGCCTGGGCGAAGACGTCAGCCGCCAAATGGAAGAACAACTCAGCGGAATTTATGCCGATACCGGCGATCGCGACGGTGGCATGCCACCGCGTGAGAGCGGCGGTCGCCGTGAAGAGGTGATCATCTTCAAGTAGACCAATGGCATCCGATCCATCAGGCCGCCCGTCGATGACGGCGGCCTTTTTTCATCGGACGGCCGCCCGACGCTGCCTGCTTATTTACCGATCGCGCCAACCTCGTTACGCGCTGCGTTACCCAATCCCTGTGCGCTCGTATTCATGTTCCTGGCATTGGCCTTGACGCTGGTATTGCCCTGAATCTGAACGGCGCTACTGCCGACCTGTTGCGAAGCAGCCGCATCCTTTTCATCGGCGAAGGAAGCCACGCCGGCCTTGCCGCCCAATTCGCCGCCGGTTGCTGCGCCAGCATCGCGGATCTGCAACCCCGTCGGACTGCTCGAGCGCTGCACGACTTCGTTCGCCGGCTGAGCCTGCACCGCCAGGGCCACCAAGACTAATGAACACGCGAGATAAGTTTTCATGCGCCCTCCAGAGGATCGCGTCGCGGTCGTGCGTCGGTTGACGCACTCAGACGAAAAAGCCCAAAGGGCCTGAACACCCTCTGGGCTTTTCCGCTAAATGGGACGCTTACTTGCCGCCGATCACGCCGACATCGTTGGTGGCCGTGTTGCCCTTGCCGACGGCAACGGCGTTCACATTCTTGGCACTGGCATTGATGTTGGTGTTGCCCTTGATGTTGGTGCCGCCCTTGATCGCGCCGACCGCATTCTTGGCCGTGTTGCCCTGGCCGACCGCGACCGCATTCACGTTCTCGGCACTCGCCTTGATATTGGTATTGCCCTGAATATTCACGCCTCCGGAAGTCGCCTGAACACTTCCCGGCGTAGCCTGGACACCTGCCTGGGCGAAAGCCAGCGTTGAAGCAGCCATCGTAGCGATAATGAAAAGTGATTTACGCATGATAGAGACCCCTTATAAAGAAGGTGAACAATTACCCCGCGCGAACCCTCGCTTCGGGGGTGCTGCCAAAACACCGCTTAACCGATAATGCGGAACTGCACTCTCCGGTTCTTCGGATTCGATGCATCCAACCCTTCCAGCGGCTCGCTGAATCCTTTGCCAACCGGCATAAGACGAGTTGGATCGATGCGATAGTGATCAATCAGATAATTGACCACCGAATACGCCCGCTCACGCGACAGCGAATTGTTTCGTGCCGAACTGCCCGAACTGTCGGTATGCCCCTCAACCATCAAGCGAACGCCCGGATCTTTCTGCATCAAACCGGCGATCGACTCAAGGAACGGGATCGATTCCGGCATGATGTCTGAACTGTTCACACGAAAGTTGATCGGGAAGGCAATCGCATTCGTACCAACCTGAACGGACTGCTGCTGCGGCTGCGGACGGGCGGCCTGCGCCTGCCCTTGCGACTGTGTCTGTTGTGGCCGCGGCGCTTGGGCTTGCGGCGCTGGCGCCGGTGCGGGCGCAGCTTGCGGCGGCGCAGCTTCTTGCGGCGCTGGTGCCGCATCGCCGAAAACGATGGCACGTGTCCTCGGCTTTGACCGAGGCGCCCCTTCGTCGCTACCCGTCAATTGCCGTTGCAATTCCTCGACACTGGGCGCCTTGTCATACACCTTGACGTCGGCGGCGACAGCGCTGCCGGTCGCTAAACCGAAGGCAAGCAACAACGCGGCCGTGATCAGTTTATTTGCATACATTGATGATCTCCTTCGAAGTCACGATGACATCCTTCGAGTTTTTGTCTCCGGGCTGGGTCGATCCAATATTCATATTACAGGTACCGGCTTTCTTGCTGCCAATATTCACCTGGCTCTGCTGCTGCATGCGCGAATATCCATCGGTATTACCACTTTGCATATAGCCGCGGGCAAGCGCCTTATTGACCTTGCTTTGTCCCGATGTCTGAAGATGCGTGCCTTTATTGATATCGGCAGAAGCCTGCGTGACAAAGCCCGCCAGGGAAAAAACGGAGAGTATCAACACGGTTCGCATAAAAAATTTCATCGCCAGTTCCTCCCTATTTGCATTCGGGATCAGCGCCTTTTACGCCGATATTGATGCACCCCTTGCGACCATGACCGGTGACGACATTCGATACGTTCTTGACATCGACCGACACGTTGCCGCCGCCCTTCGCCCCGCTCTTGACGCTGCCGATGCTGGTGCGCGCAACGTTGTTGCTGCCCGCTGCGATCGTATTGATGTTTTCGGCGTTGACGTTGATGTTGGTATTGCCGCGCACGGCCCCGCCTTGCGTTTGCGCAGAGGCACTCGCTGCGATGAAGACGCCCAAAGCAGCCGCAACACATAAATTACTTATTATCATGGCCTCCCCCGTGTCGAGTCCGACTTTAGCGCCAGAAGCGCCGTCAAGTATAGACGCCGCGTTCCCACTCAACAAGCAATCATGTCACTTTAACGCGCCTTGATTTCGCCGGTTGACATGTGTCAGGATAGTCCCGGCAATGCATGGTTTCCAGAAATTCCGACTATGATGTATTAAATGGTCCAACAAAAACGCAGCGTACTTTTTCCAAGGAATTCATTATGGTCCGCGCATATGAAAAATCCCGTCTCGTCATCGCTGCGTTAAGCCTCACCAGTGCGTTGGCCGCGTGCGTGGCCGACCCGCCAAAGCCGGAAACGGCAACCGTTGCGACAGCAGTCAAGACCCCGGTAGCAAAGACGGTCACGAATTTCACCCCGGCGCTGCGCTGCATGGACGATCTGATGCTGGCGTACGGCAAGCGGGATATTGTCATCACCACGGCCGGCATCCCGGACTCCACCGGAAAAGTCATGGCGGGAACGAAGGAAATGTTGATCAGCGCGGCATCGCGCATGTCGGTCAAGAGCAAGGCGCTTTCCTTCATCGACTATGACACCGAACGCAACGACCTGCTGGCGCTATTCCAGGACATGCAGGCAGCAGGCGCCTTCCAGCACAAACTGCCGAACTACTACATCCGCGGCGCCATCACCCAGCTCGATGAAAACGCCATCGACTCGCAACGCGGTGGCGGCATCGCCCTTCCCTGGCTCGACCTTGGTCTGAGCAAGGACCAGGTGTCATCGGTCGTTTCGATGGACATGAACATCGGCGAAACCACGACCCGCATGATCATGCCGGGCATGAACGCTAGTAACTCACTGGTCATTACGCGCGCCGGCAATTCCAAGGAAGCGGGCGGCAAGATCGGGCAAGTCGGATTCTCATTCAACATGTCGCTCAACAAAGCCGAAGGACTCGGTTCCGGCGTACGCGCGCTGGTCGAACTCGGCATGATCGAGGTCGTCGGCAAGCTGACCGGCGTTCCGTATTGGAAGTGCCTCGAAATCGACAAGACCAATCCGGTGATGCTCCAGCAGGCGCGCGACTGGTATGACGCAATGACACCGACAGACCGCGTCAAGCTCGTGCAACGCAAGCTCGGTGGCATGAATTACTACAATGGCCCGATCAACGGAGCCACTTCACGCGAGTTGTCGAGCGCCATCGGACGTTACCAGGCCGAGAACCAGCTTGTCGCCGACGGACGGATCAACTTCGATCTGTATTACGCGCTGCTCGATGCCGACCAACCGATCGTTGAAGATCCTACCGCCAAGCCCACCACAATCGCCGCCACACCGCGGCCGGATAGCCAGCAAGGACCGCTGACCGTGAAGCTCGACAGCGATCGCGGCAATCGCCCAACCTACCGTGTGCGTGAGTTGTTGAAGGCACGGGTTCAGATGAGCGGCGATGGTGTGCTGTACTGCTATTACCGCGATATCTCCGGAACGATCGCCCGCATCCACCCGAATCGTTTCAGTCCCGATCCGTTCATGAAGAGCAATGTGGCGATCTCGCTGCCGCCGGAAAATTCGCCCTTCCAGATCAAGTTCGACAGACCGGGGAAGGAGCAGATCGTCTGTTACGGCAGCAATCGCGACCTGGCCTTGCCGGCGGCCCTCAAGGCAGCGGACCTGACGCCGCTGAAGGTCGGTTCGATGGATGAAATCGGTAAAGCTTTCCGTGCATCGAATCCTTCGGTCGCGGAAGCCAAGCTCGACATCACCATTCAGTAGTCGTCGGAGAATGACAGGAGGCTGCCGTGACCCTTCGGACAGTAGCCATTTCGGCAGCGCTCCTGATGTCGCTTGCGCAGGCTGGCGAGATCATCATTCAGCCATCCGGAACGCAGACCCGGACGGAAAAGGAGGCCAGCCGTTCGGCGGCTTCCGCACGTAACCGAGTCGACGGCAAGAAGGCTCCGGTAGTTATCGAAGACGGTTTCGTCGACAGCGGCAGCCAGGCGCAACGGCTCGGTCAGGATGCACAGGAATATCTGCGCTCGGGCGGTGCGCCGCCCAGCGATGAAAAAACCACCATCATCTTGCGCAACGCCCCGCAAAGCGACGCCGACAAATCCCGGCAACGCGCCGCGGCGTATGTGCCGGGCAACAACGCGGCAAACAACCGCGCCTGCGGCGACGTCTCGATCACGGTAGGTGCCATCGGCGACAAGACCGTGGTTGATCGCAACACATCGGTCAACGAACGGGGTAACTCCGCCGTTAACGTGAACTGCAAGAAGTGAGTTCACTGCGAGGTCGTGCCATGAAAAGATCCCCGAAACGCTGGATCATCCCCCTGGGCAGCCTGTTCTGTACAAGCTTGGCGTTCGCACAAGTCAGCGTCAGTACGCCAGGACAAGGCGTCGTCATCCAGCGCGACGGGCAGGTCAGCGTACAAGCCGGTGCCTTCGCGGGAGGGCGCGGCAAGAACGAAGCCAGCGTCGTCGTCGGCCACATCGCCGATGACGCCAACATCGAAGGCGTGACGGTCATCAACGGACGCGTCACGATCGACGGCAAGGACGTTCCCGCCAACGCGACCCGATATACCTCGCCCCGTACCGGCAAGGTGTATTCGATTCAGCGCAACGGCGGCTCGGTCAGCGTGAACGAGATAGGAGGCGGAAAATGAACCGCAAACATTTCCTTCGTCGCGCCCCACAAATGACGCGCCTCGCGGCGCTGACCGGCTTGCTGCTTCTCGGTGCGCCGGCAGGCGCTGAAATCATCCTGCTCGCCAATGGGACAGCAACCTCCGCCGACGCCGAGTTCATGTACGCGCATCCGCGCATGCGCTCCGTCGTCTTCGCGACCGCCTATGCACGCGACCAGGCCATCCTCCCGCCATCGCCGTATTTCGTCATGCCGGCGCCTTTACTGATGCGCCCCGGCGGCCCCTACATCGCCTATCCCCCGGTCGCCTACCGGCCCGGCGTCAACGTGCCCGCGCACCCCAGTAATCGCGACAACGCCACCTACGCCCTGACACGCGCGCACGCGTTCGGCCAGGAACTTTACACCACCGGCACCTACGCCAATCCCGGCACGACGCCGACCCTGTACGCCTCGCCGTATGGCTATGGTTATGGCTACGGACTGATGCCCGCCTACCCTCCTGTCAATACGCGCCCCGGCTTCAACCAGCCCTCGCACCCGAGCAATCGCGACAACACCACCTACAACCTGGAACGGGCACACCGCTTCAGCATGGACGCTTACCGTAGGCCATGACCCAGCACTTTGCCCGCGGCCTTGCCCAACTATGCCTCGTCGCAGCGCTGTTGCTGTCGCCGGTCGTTCATGCGCAGGACGCTAGTCCTTACGCGTTGCCATCGAGCCAGGCAGCCGATTACGCCGCCATTCTCAACCAACGTGCCGATCAGGTGACGCTCTTCGATTACGGTCCACGCGCGCTGATCCGCATCATCGATTTCCCAAACTTGCAGGAGCAGGGGCGGATGTTCAACCGTGTCGTCGCGCTGGTCGAACGCATCGGCGCACCGCGGTCGCGCGTGCTCAACAACGACGAGCTTGCACAATTCATTCGCTCGGTCGGCAAGAGCGACGCAACCTTCGCCTACGGCAACGATTTTCTCGTGTCCGAACTCGTCGTCTTCTTCAATCTCGCCGACATGGGCGGCATCCGACTGAACGCCGAAGAGATCGCCTTGCGGAAAATGCTCATCGAATCGCGCTGGATGGTGGAGCGCAATGGCTTCTTCCAGGCGCTCAAACCGCAGGCGGTCATTCTCTCGATCCCGCAAGCCAGTGATCGCACCAGTCCGCCGGTATCCGTACAGGCGCGGACGACGATCCTCATGCACGAGATCAGTCACGCCGAGTACTACACCAATCCGCTCTACGCCAACTATTGCCGCCACTTCTGGCGCAACGTGTTGAACGACGGCCAGCGCAACGCTTTCCGGAAATTCCTGTCGGGCAGCAGCTACAACCCCGACAACGAAGAAATGATGATCAACGAGACCCAGGCCTACCTGCTCTACACCCCCGACCCGCGCGCCTTCAACGCCCGCCTTGTCGGCATGAAGGACAAGGACATCGAATCCCTGCGCGCCCGTTTCTTCGCCGGTTTTCCCGACGCGCCGCTGGCGGAAATGCGGCGCTGAGCCAACGCCGCGACAGTCTCGGTATCTCTATCGACGGGGTGCGACGCTCACACGCCCTTGAGTCGTAGCGGCAGACCGGCCGCCACCAGCGAAACCGAATCGCACACCGCAGCGACGCGCTGGTTGAGGCGGCCCTGTTCGTCGGCAAACAAGCGCGATACAGCATTCATCGGCACGATGCCGCAACCCACCTCGTTCGACACCATGATGACCCGCCCCGGCAGGCGCGGCAACACCGCGATCAGGGCATCGGTTTCAGCGGCGAAGAGCGGACAGGTCGGCGCCTCGCCCGCCTCGGCCTGACGCGCGGCCTCACCGGCGAACAGGGTGTTGGTCAGCCAAAGCGTCAGACAATCGACAAGCAGACAGGTGTCCGGACGGGCGTGCTGCTCGAGCGTCTCCGCCAGTTTCAGTGGCGATTCTACGAGGCCCCAATCGGCCGGCCGGCGCGCGCGATGCACGGCAACCCGACGTTCCATCTCGCCGTCGAGCACCTGCGCCGTCGCCACATAGACGACATGCAGGCCGCTATCGACGGCCCGTTGTTCTGCATAGGCGCTTTTTCCGGAACGCGCCCCTCCCAGGATCAGTTCTTTCATCCGCCAAGCTTAGCATGAGATTCCTCGGTCTATAATGGCGCGCAGAATTGCGATTCGCGTCATGCCGGACGACTTTTCCGCGTCTTCCCGGCGACGCCCGAAGCCGCTTCGCCCATCCTCGACCCCACGCTTTCCGCCCCTCATGTCATTCCGTTCCGAACTCGAAACCCTGGCCGGCGCCCTCCGCTTTTTCACGCGACTTCCCTTGCCCGGTGCGCTCGGCCACAGCGGCTTCGCGCTGCAAAAATCGATCCGCTATTTCCCGCTCGCCGGCGCCGTCGTCGGCGCCCTCGGCGCCGCAGTCTTCGCCTTCTGCATGCTGTTCTGGCCGAAAACCCTGGCCGTGCTCGCCGCCATCGCCGCCATCGTCTATTTCACCGGCGCCATTCACGAAGACGGTTGGGGCGACATGGTCGATGGCTTCGGCGGCGGCTGGGACAAGCAACGTATCCTCGACATCATGAAGGATTCGCGCGTCGGCAGCTTCGGCGTCGTCGCCGTCACGCTGATGCTGCTGATGCGCTTTATCGCGCTGGTCGAAATCGACACGGCACTGATCCCGATCACGCTGATCGCCGGCCATGCCTTCTCGCGGCTTTGCGCAACGCTGATCCTGGCGACGATGGACTACGTGCGCGATCAGGGCAAGGCCAAGCCCTTCGACAACCGCCTCGGTGCTTTTGGCATATTCTGCGCCGGCTTCGCCGCGCTGGTGCCGCTCGGCGGACTGCCGCCGACCCAAGCGTTCACCGCCGTCATCGCCGCGCTGCTCGCCACCGCTTGGCTGGCGCGCCTGTTCAAGACCCGCATCGGCGGCTATACCGGCGATTGCCTCGGCGCGACGCAGCAACTGGCCGAAATCGCCTTCTACGGGGGCCTGTTGTGCAGGTTTTCCTGATCCGCCATCCGCGTCCGACGATCCCCGCCGGCATCTGCTACGGCCAGCTGGACGTCGAATGCGACGATCCGGTGCCGATCGCCGAGCGGCTTCGCCCGGCGCTGCCGCCCGGCACGCCCGTCATCAGCAGTCCGCTACGCCGTGCCCGCGGTCTGGCCGAGGCGCTCGACCCGAACGTCCGGATCGACGCGCGTCTCTGTGAAATCCATTTCGGCGACTGGGAAGGGCAGGGCTGGGATGCGATCGACCGATCGGCCCTCGACGCCTGGGCGGCCGATGTCCTGAACTACATGCCCCCCAACGGCGAGTCGGTCGCCGATCTGCAGCGACGTGTCCTCGACTTTGCCGATTGGCTCGAACAGCAGACCTTGCCAAACATCGCTATCGTCGCTCACGCCGGTGTCCTGCGCGTTCTGGTCGGGCACTGGCGACAGCTGCCGGCTGAAGTCTGGACACAACTCCCGTTCGAATTCGGCAGCCTGACCGAGGTCACACTATGATCGGCAGCGATCGCGGCCCGGCGCTGCCGGCACCCTCCGCCGATGCGCTCGCCTTCAGCGATGCGCTCGTCCGCCAGATCGCCGATGAGATCGCCGCCGCTGGCGGATGGATCGGCTTCGACCGTTTCATGGCGCGCGCGCTTTACGCGCCTGGCATGGGTTACTACTCCGGCGGTGCGCATAAATTCGGCGCCGCCGGCGACTTCATCACCGCCCCTGAAATCTCGCCGGCATTCGGTGAGACGCTGGCCAATCAGGCGGCCCAGGTCATGGCATTGAGCGCGGCGATGATCCTCGAGGTCGGGGCCGGTTCCGGCCGGCTCGCCGCCGATCTGTTACGCGCACTTGAACGCAAGGGTACACTCCCCGAGCGTTACGCGATTCTCGACCTGTCCGGCGAACTCCGTGCCCGGCAACGCGACACGCTGACGCGCGAACTACCGCATCTCGTCGAACGCGTCGTCTGGCTCGACCGCCTGCCTGAGTGCTTCGACGGACTGGTGCTGGCCAACGAACTGCTCGACGCACTCCCGGTACAGCTCGTGCGCTGGGAAGAGTCTGAGATCCTCGAACGCGGCGTCGCCTGGGAGCAGGATCGCTTCGTCTGGTGCGACCGTCCGGCGACCGGCCGCCTGGCTGACGCGGCCCGACATCTCGCCGCCGAAACCGCTATTCCGCCCGGTTATGTCAGCGAAATCGGACTGGCTGCCGCCGACTGGACCCACGGCTGGGGCGACATTCTCGGTCGTGGCGCTCTTGTTCTGATCGACTACGGTTTCCCGCGCCACGAGTACTATCACCCGCAGCGCAGCGCCGGCACACTGATGTGCCACTATCGCCACCGCGCCCACGACGATCCGTTCTTCCTTCCGGGTCTGCAGGACATCACCGCGCACGTCGATTTCACCGCCATCGTCGAAGCAGGTTTCAACGCCGGCCTCGATTTCCTCGGCTACACCCTGCAGGAAAACTTTCTCGTTAACTGCGGCATCGGCGAGTGGTTCGAACGGGCCGGCGAGAGCACACCGCGCGAGCGCGTGGCGCGCTCGCAAGCCCTGCAGAAGCTGCTGTCGCCGGCGGAAATGGGCGAACTCTTCAAGGTCGTCGCGCTCGGCAAGGGCATCGACGAGCTCCTCATCGGTTTCGCCGTCGGCGACCGCAGCGAAACGCTCTGACGGGCATCAGGATCGCCCGGTCGCCTCACTGACCGCAGCGACACGCGCCGCGTTAACACGTTCGGGAATCTTGCCGGGACTGTCGCAGGCGCGGGCGATGGCGCCGGCATCGACGCTACGGACGGCCGCCAGTGCCTGGCGGAAGAAATCCGGCTCCTCGACCGGCTTGTCTTCCCAGCCGAGACGGCCATGGAAATCGCAATCGCAGGCCTGCAGAAGCTGTTCGAAACGCTGGGGCCGCCGCAAGGCGTCGCTGCGTTCGAGCAAACGCACCACGGTCGCCGCCCGCAATTCGCGACCGCGACGGATGTCGCCGTGATAACGCGTGACCAGACGCGCCAGGTCACGGCACTCGGTCGGCACGCGCAGACGCGCGCAGACGGCCTCGACGAGTTCGACCCCACGCGTTTCATGACCGGGATGACGTGGCAGATCGGCCGCCGGCGTCGTGCCCTTGCCAAGGTCGTGCATCAACACGGCAAAGCGCACCGGTAACTCGCGCTCCTCGGCGGCAGCACAGTCGAGCGCCATCATCACATGCACGCCGGTATCGATTTCCGGATGGTAGTCAGCGCGTTGCGGCACACCGAACAGCCGATCGAGTTCGGGCAGCAGGCGGGCGAGGGCGCCGCACTGCCGCAGCACCTCGATCATCCGCGACGGCTTCTTCTCCATCAGACCGCGCGCCAGTTCCTGCCAGACACGTTCGGCGACGAGGTGATCGACCTCGCCGGCATCGACCATCTGGCGCATCAGCGCCGCCGTCTCCGGCGCAATCCGGAAATCGACGAAGCGGGCGGCAAAGCGCGCCAGACGCAGGATGCGCACAGGATCCTCGACGAAGGCCGGCCCAACATGGCGCAGCACCCGGGCCTCGATATCGGCGATGCCGCCAAAAGGATCGACGAGCGTGCCATCGTCGGCCTCGGCGATCGCATTGATCGTCAGGTCCCGGCGCGCCAGATCCTCTTCGAGCGTGACATCGGGCGCCGCATGGAAGACGAAGCCGGCATAGCCGTGCCCGCTCTTCCGCTCGGTGCGTGCCAGCGCGTATTCCTCGTGCGTCTGCGGATGCAGGAAGACGGGAAAATCACGGCCGACCGGTTTAAAACCCTGCGCCCGCATCGCCTCCGGCGTCGCACCGACGACGACATAATCGCGATCCTGCACAGGCAGGCCGAGCAGCGCGTCGCGGACCGCGCCGCCGACCTTGTAGATGCGCATTACCGACGACAAATCGTCATTCCGCCGCTTCGGCGATGGCGCCGGCACGCCAGGCCTGCATCGCCGGCAAAGCCGCCATCATATCGACCCAGGCACGCGCCTCGGGCGGCAGCGAAACGGCATAGGTCAGGAAGCGCCACGCCACGGGTGCAAACATCGCGTCGGCAACAGAAAACTCGCCGAACAGGAACGGCCCGCCCTGTCCAAAGCGTTTGCGGCAGCTTTGCCAGATCGAGACGATGCGGGCGATGTCGGCTTCTGCAGTGGCGGTACGGCCGTCATGCGGCTTGTAGGCGTGCACCTCCATCGGCATGTCGTGACGCAAGGCCATGAAGCCCGAATGCATTTCGGCGCTGATCGCGCGCGCCTCGGCACGCGCCTTGGCGTCCGCCGGCCACAGGGACGGCTTCTTCTCGGCCAGGTATTCGCAAATCGCCAGCGAATCCCAGACAACGATTTCACCATCGATCAGACACGGCACTTTGCCCGATGGCGAGTATTTCAGGATTTCCGCCTTGGTCCCCGCTTCGCGCAGACGGATCGGAATTTCCTCGAAAGACAGCCCCATCTGCTTGAGTACCAGCCACGGGCGCAAGCTCCATGACGAATAATTGCGATCGCCGATCACCAGCTTCATCGTTTCCCCCATTAAATTTGAACGATCACTCGAAACACGCTTCGGTCCTTCACGACAGATAAGCGGGGACGACCGCCTCAAGCGCGGCCGGTCGCCAATCCGGATAATCATGCCGACCATCGCAGACGTTGTCGAGCGTCATCGAGCGCAGATTGTCGATGGTCATCGGCGGTTGTGGCAAGCATCCCAGCAACGCCGCCTGCAAATAGGCGACCGGCATCGGCAAGGGCACGATCAAACGACGCACACCGCGACAGGCCGCGACATACTCGACCAGCGCGCCCAGCGTATAGACGCCCGGGCCGCCAAGTTCATAAACCTGCCCGACCGTTTCCGGCCGATCGAGCGCATCGACAAGCACGCGCGCCACGTCGCCGACAAAGACCGGCTGAAAGCGCGCCGACGCGCCAGCCAGCGGCAACACCGGAAAAACCCGCAACAACTGGGCAAACAGATTGAGGAAGGCATCCCCAGCACCGAAAATGACCGATGGCCTGAAAACCGTCACATCGATGCCTTCGGCGGCGCGCAGCACGGCCTCACCGGCTGCTTTCGAGCGCAGATACGCCGACGGCGCAGCGTCCATCGCGCGTAGCGCACTGACATGAATCAGGCGGCGTACACCGGCCACGCGCATCGCCGCGGCAATCGCGCGCGGCAGATCGACATGGGCGGCACGAAAGCGGCGGCCGAAGGGCGCGCTGCCGTCACGATCATGGAGAATGCCGACAAGATTGATGACCGCATCGACCCCGGGCATCAGCGACGCCAGTACCCCGTCGGCATTGACGTCCGTCTCGATCCAGTCGAGCGTCGGCGCCGCCTGCCGCGGTGGCTTACGGCGCGTCGGTGCGACGACGCGAACCCCGCGCTGCGCCAGGCACTCGATCACGCTGGCACCGACGAAACCACTCCCGCCGATCAGCAATACCGTTTTCTGTCCCATCGTTTCACTCCCGTCCCGAACACGCGCATCGACGAGACGGTTAGACATCTACGGCAGGTCGGGATTCCTCAGTTCGGCGCTCACACGCGGCGCAACGGTGCCGAGCCGGCTCTTGATCGATTGCGGCCGATTCTCGAACAGCGCCGAGTAATACACGGCGTTGCTCATGACCTTCTTGACGTAGTCGCGCGTCTCGTTGAACGGAATCGTCTCGGCATACACCGCGCCTTCGAGCGGTCGGTCGGCACGCCACTTGCGCGCCCGGCCCGGCCCGGCGTTATAGGCGGCCGAGGCCAGCACCGGATGATTGTCGAGATCCTCCATGACGAGCCGCATATAGCTGGTGCCAAGCAGGACATTGGTCTCGGTGTCATTGACCTTGCCGTGGTGATAGTCGGCCAATCCGATCTTCTTGGCGACCCAACGGGCCGTCGCCGGCATCAGCTGCATCAAGCCCGACGCACCCACCGTCGACCGGGCATTGGTGACGAAGCGGCTCTCCTGGCGCATCAGCCCATACACCCAGGCGTCGTCGAGCGACTGGTTGCGCGCCGCCGGCCGCACCTGTTCGCTGAACGGCGAGAGATAGCGGAGCGAATAATCGTGCTCGTTCTTCGTACGGTCGGCCGCCGCAATGGCACGGTCATAGACATCGGCACGCCGCGCGATTTCCGCCGCCGCCAGCAATTCCCGGTCATTGAGTCCGCGCAGCCCCCAACTCCATTCGCGTACGCCTTCCACGCGCATGTTGAGGCGCAGGAGGGCAAGCCCCCGGCGAATCCCGGAAAGTTCGCCGACACGGGCCATTTCGTCGCGCGTCGGCGGACTCGCCTTGGGCGGCACCGTAATCGCCCGGCCGAGTTCGTCGTCGGCCAGGTTGCCGTAAAAATTGGGTTGCCCGGAAATCTTCGCAAACAGCGCGTTGGCATCCTCGACGCGGCCGCCGGCGCGATACGCGCGCCCGAGCCAATAGACCCAGGCCGGCTGGCCGGCGAGGGCAGGGGGCATCGCCTCGATCGCAGCACGCACCGTTCCCCAGTCCTGGGCGCGCAAGGCGGCGCGCACTTTCCACTGGCTGACTTCCTCGGACAGCGGCACATCGCCGGCCTTGCGGAACCAGCCCAGCGCTTCGTCCATATGCCGTTGTGCCGCCTGCCAGCCGATTTGCCCCCAGGCCCAGCCGCGCTCACTCGCGTGCAGATGTTTTTCGAACCGCTCGAGTTGCTCGGCTGCCATGCGCGGATCGTTACGCGCAATGCGACTGATCGCCAGCGCCGCCAGTTCCCGATTCATGCGCTGATTCAAGGCCGATGTCGACAAGCGCGCCAGCCATGGCATCGGTGCGTCGCTGACGGCGACGGCCAGCTTGGCGTCGGGCGTCTGGCTCGGCGGCAGATAGTTCATGCTGTAACGCGCAGCAGCCAGACGGTTCGCTTCGAACTGCCGCCGGACACGCGCCCAGACATCATCGGCCAGCACCCGTTTCTCGAGGATCAGCGCCTCCAACACCGGATAACAGCCTTCCGGCGGCTCGATCAGGCTCAGCCACAGCGGCTGCGCCTCGTCGAGCATGCTTGCGTCACCGCGCAGTCGCCGGCTTTGTAACGCGTAACAGAGCAGTTCCTGGTCGGGCTGCGCCAAGGCCGGATATTCGGCGTCGAAGTCGGCCCACTGCTGCCGCTTGCCAAGCTGGCGCAACCAGTCGCCGCGCAGTTTGTCGGCGATATAACTCTTGTCGTTGCGCTGCAGAAAAGCCCGGATGGCGTCCGGATCGGCGTTGCCAAGATCGGTCACCAGCCGCCAGTAATCGACGTAGGCTTCGAGTTCGTAGCCCTGGAGTTCGGGGGCGATCCGTTCCAGTTTCGCCTTGTCGCCGGCCTTGACGGCATCACGCGCGGCAAGGAAACGGTCGTCGGGGGCGGCGTCGACACGAACGGCAAGGACGGAGGACAACAACAGACAGGCAAGGGAAAGCGCGGTGCGGAACTTCATGATAAGCTGGACAACCCGTAAACACGGTCTTCGAGCATACCACATGCAGGGACAGACCCGACTGGAAATCTCCCCGGAAAATGACGTCGGCGACACCCGGATCGCCCGGCGCACCCTGCGCGCACAGGTCTTGTCAGCACGCGAAGCGCTGGCGCCAGAACAACACGAGGCACGCTCGGCAGCGGTATGCGCAGGCCTCGAACAGGCCTACCCCGAGCTGGTTTCGCAACGCGTCGCCTTTTGCTGGCCGATTCGCAACGAGCCCGACCTGCGTCCGCTGATCGCGCGCTGGACGGCCGCGGCGCAACCCGGCTTCATGGCACTGCTGCCCGTCGTCGAAGCGCCGGACCGGCCACTCGCCTTTCGCCGCTGGCAACCGGGCGAAGCGCTGCAACCCGACCGTTACGGCATCCCAACGCCGGTGGCTGGCGAGATGGCAAAGCCCCAAGTGCTACTTATCCCGATCAATGCCTTCGACCGCGAAGGATTCCGGCTCGGTTACGGCGGCGGCTTTTTCGACCGCACGCTGGCGCTGTTGCATCCCCGCCCGCTTGCCATCGGCATTGGTTTCGACCTCGCCCGCGTCGACACGATCTTCCCGGCAGCGCACGACATGCGGCTCGATGCCGTGGTCACCGAAACCGGCGTCTTTTCTTTCCCCCCGGTACGATAAGCGGCGCTTAGTCCACCACGGGCAATACCGCGCGCGCCAATTGCTGCAGCAGTTTCTCGTATGCCGTCGCAAAGTGCAGGACTTCGTCGGCTGGCGTTTCTCCGGCGCGCAGCGCGCGCTGCAAATCGACGCATTGCGCCTGGAGCAGATCGGCACCGAGCGCGCCGAGCAGGGACTTGGCCTCATGCACCAATGCCGTCGTCGTCTCGATCTCGCCGCGCGCCCAGGCCCGAAGGATTTCGGCCGGCCGATCGCCGCGCTCAACCGCCATACGGCTCACCAGCCGGACATAGAGATCCTGGCGACCCATCATCCGGCTGACCGCCTGAGTGACATTGAGTCCCGAAATCCCGGCGATCGCGGCGATTCTTTCTCCTTCCGCTGTCGGCGCCAGCGCAGCCGGCGACCCTCCTGCCGCCGCACGATGCTCGACCGACGCATCCGGCAGCCCTCCGACATTCAGCAGGTGCCGGATCAAGGTCGGGAACATTTGCTCCGGATCGATCGGTTTGGCGATGTAATCGTTCATGCCAGCGGCCAGACAGCGTTCGCGATCGCCTTCGAGCGCGTTGGCCGTCAGCGCGACGATCGGCAGAGCAGCGAAACGTGCACGCCGGCGAATCGCCGCGGTCGCCTCGAAGCCGTCCATGACAGGCAGATGGACATCCATCAGGACCAGATCGAAGGGCTGATGTTCCAGAAATTCGATTGCCTCGAGCCCGTTGTTAGCGATGGTGACGCGCACGCCGACCATTTCCAGCAGGCCCTGGACGACTTCCTGGTTGATCGGATTATCCTCGACGAGCAGTACGGCGCGACCCGCCAGACACTCCCAATCGCTGTACGCCGCCGCGGCTTCAACCTGACGGGCGCGCTCGGGATCGAATAGCCGCAAGACCGTGTCCAGCAATTCCGACGGCATGACCGGCTTGCTCAGCGAGGCATCGACGCCCTCGCGATCGAGCTCAGCCGACGACTCTTGCACACCCGGCGTCATCAGCACGATACGCGGCCGCGGCGCATCACGCCCGGACAAAGTCACGAGCAGACGCGCGCTGTCGGTAGCGACCGACCGTCCATCGACAAACACCGCGTCATAGCCATCGGCTGCGTCTTCCGCTGCTTTCAACACCGCCAAGGCCTCGTCACACGTCGGCGCGAAGTCGGCGCGCAAACCCAAGGCTTGAAGCAACCCCAGCAGATGACGCCCGGCGGCGACATTGTCATCAACCACCAACAAGCGATGGGGCGCCAACGTCGGCAGGGGCGCAACATCCGGAGCCACCGGATCGGCGACGCTCAGCGCCAGCTGGAGCGAAAACACGCTGCCTCGGCCGGGTACCGAACGCACACCGACCATGCCGCCCATCAGTTCGGCGAGATTCCGGCTGATCGCGAGCCCCAGCCCGGTACCTTCGAATCGCCGCGACATCGACCCATCGACCTGCTGGAACGGCGAGAAGAGCAAGGACAGCTTGTCGGCCGCTATTCCAATGCCGGTGTCCTCAACTTCGAAGCGCACGCGCACTTTCCCGTTGTCATCGCCGGTCGCACGCACGCGCAGCACGATTTCTCCGGCATCGGTGAACTTGACCGCGTTATTGGCGAAGTTGATGAGAATCTGGCTGATGCGGATCGAATCGCCGACCAGACGCTTGGGCAGATCCGGTGCGATGTCGATGATCAGTTCCAGGCCTTTGGCATCGGCGCGTTCGAACACGAGCCCGGCGACGTGGCCGAGCATGTTCTCGAGGATGAACTCGCTGACGTCGATCATGAGTTTTCCGGCCTCGATTTTCGACAGATCGAGAATGTCATTGACGACGGCCAGCAGGTGCCGGCTCGACGACTGGATGCGACCGATGTAATGCGCGACGCGCGGCGCCGTGTTGATGTGTGCGGCCAAATGGCTCATGCCGATGATGGCATTGAGCGGCGTCCGGATTTCATGGCTCATGTTGGCGAGGAACTCGGCCTTGGCACGGCTTGCGGCCTCGGCAAGGTCACGCGCTGCGGCAAGCTGGACGGTACGCTTGGCGACCTTGTCCTCAAGCGTACGCGTCAATTCCTCGAGTTCGCGCTGGGTGCGGATCTGCTCGGTGATGTTGAGACCGACGGTACCGACCGCAACGACAGCGTCATCAACACCGAGCACCGGGAAACGAACGATGCTGTAGGTCGCTTCGCCGCCATCGTCGAGCTTCTTGGTATGGATGTGATGTACCGGCTGGCCGGTGCGCACGACTTCGTCATGCTCCGTCTCGCGCTCACGCGCCTCTCCCGGCGGGTAGAGTTCCGCATCGGTTTTGCCAAGAACATAACCGGGCTCCTGCCGGAACGACGCTTCGTAGACCGGATTCGCCATCAAGTAGCGCCCCGCCGCGCTCTTCATGTGCAATTCCGCCGGAATATGATCGCGGAACGCCGCCATCTGCTGCTCGCTGCGCGCGAGCGAGAAACGCGAACGCAAGTCGATGGTGGTCAAGGCGACGATCAGCAGGACGCCGAGTCCGATCAGCGCGATCAGCGCATTGCGCGCGAAGCGATACGACCGGAATGCTTCGTCCATATCGACTTCGATGACGATGCCCATCGCCGTATTGGGCAACCAGCGTCCGGCACCGACAACCTGACGCCCAAGGTAATCGGTGTAATTTTCGACCAGGCCGGTATGCAGCGAATCATGCCGCAACAAACGCTCGACCACCTCGGTCAGCGGCAGGGCAGGGGCCTCGTCGCTCGGCAATATCGGCCCCCGTGCCCGAGCCGAAAGACGGAACAGGCTCCAGCCCGTCTCGGCATTCAAGGGCGTCGGCAAACGGCGCTCGAAGCGGATCGGCGACAGGATCTGACCGCTCGCGTCGATCGCATACGCCTCACCGGTCTGCCCGGGACGCCCGGCGCGAAGCAATTGATAAAGACGCAAAAGCGGATTTTCGCTCAGACAGAGAAAGCCTAGCAGATGCAACCCGCGGTCGATGCGCACGCAAGACAGCTGGAATGCCATGACATTCGGATTCTCGATGTCGACACCTGCGGCCGGGAAACGACCGGCGGTCGGCGGCGTCATCGCGGCGCCCAAGAGTTCGGCGCGGCGCAGCGTATCCTGCGTGGACACGAGGGGCTCCCTGCCGACCAACTCGGGCGTTCCGGCGGCAATGATGCGTTTGCCATCGGCCGAAATCAGCGCGTAATCCTCAAAGCCACGACTCCTGTAGAGCGGCGTGATCCATTCACGGAAACGCAGCTGCAGCGCCTGATCGTGGGGACGCGCGATCAGGCCGGTCGCCAACACGCGATGACGCGGCTCGTCGATGATCAGCTTGACGCGATGCGCCGAGTCCTGCTCGAGCAAGCCGAGCACGCGATCCATCGTTTCGAGATTGCTGAGGATGTGATTGCCGAAATTCTGGCGGTATTCGTTGCCGATGACGCGCAGCACCGCCACGCCCGCCGCGACGAGCAGAGCCACGGCGACGACGGCCAGCAGCATGCGACGACGGAAATCCTTGCGCGATACGTTCATGACGAAAAGGCGTGAAACGGAACCCGGTGAGAGAGGAATGGAATCGCTATCGTACTATGTCGACGCCATGATATTCACGGCGAAACGCCGGCGATGCACGTGAAAAACGGCAGCCGACCCGAAGGGGCGCCGGCTGCCGTTCGATCCGGGCTTTTGGCGTCTTACTTCTTGCCGAGCATCGTGTTGATCTTCTTCAGCCAGGCGTCGCCATTCTTCTCGACGAATTGCTGCTCGATGATCGGACGGGCCTTCTCGCGGAACGGCTTGGTGTCGACGTCGTTGACGATGACGCCCTTCTGTTTCATGTCCTCAAGGAACTTGGCGGCGTTGTCGTTCGAGAACTTACGCATCGCCACGGCACCGGCATACGACGCCTTCATCAGGATCGTCTGCGTCTTCTTCGGCATGGACTTGAACTTCTCCAGATTCATGATCTGGATCAGCGGGCCGTACATGTGATTGGTCAGCGACAGGTACTTCTGCACTTCGTAGAACTTGCCGGCGTAGATCGGCGCGATCGGGTGTTCCTGTCCGTCGAGTTCGCCGCTCTTCAACTTGCCGTAGATTTCGCCGAAGGGCAGCGGCGTCGGCTCGGTGCCGAGGTGCTTCCACAAGGTCACATGCACCGCGTTCGCCGGCATCACGCGCATCTTGAGACCGACGAGATCTTCCGGCTTGGTGATCGGACGGACGTTGTTGGTGACGACGCGGATGCCGTTCTCCCAGAACGACATGCCCTTGAGCCCGTGCGGCTCGAGCGTCGCCAGCATTTCGCGACCGAACTTGCTGTCGAGGACCTTGTACGCCTGATTGACGGAATCAAACAGATAGGGAATGTCAAAGACATTGAAACGGCCTTCCATCGACGAGAACATGCCGGCGCCGCCCTGGAAGACATCGAGTTCGCCCTTCTTGACCATCTCGATCATCTGCGGACCGGTGCCAAGCTTCTGCTCCGGATAGAGCTCGATGTTGATCTTGCCTTTCGACATCTCGCTGGCGACGCGCGCCATTTCCTTGGCGCCAACGCCCTGCGGGCTGTCGAGCGACACTTCGAAGCCGAGGCGCAGGGTCATCGCTTCCTCTTTCGCCTGCACGGGTGCGGCAACGCACACAGCCAACGATACTGCCGATACCAATCCTGCCAATTTCATTTTCATGAGTTTCTCCAGGTGGATAAGACAAGCAACTAACAAAACCTTCGCTACTACAGGAACCAGCGCATCGGCACCAGCACCAGGGACGGGAACAGCGTCAGCAGCGTCAGCACGATCAGTTCGGCAATCATGAAGGGCATGACGCCGACGATGACGTCGTCCATCTTGACCTTGCCGACACCGCAGATGACATTGAGCGTCGTACCGACCGGCGGCGTGATCAGACCAATGGCGTTGTTCATGATGAAAATGACGCCGAAATAGATCGGGTCGATCCCTGCCTGCTTGATCACCGGCATCAGCACTGGCGTCAGGATCAGGATCGTCGGGGTCAGGTCCATCGCCGTACCGACGACGACGACCAGCAACATGACGATGACCATCAGCATGATCTTGTTGCCCATGAACGGCTCAAGCATCGCGGCGAGCTGGCCGGGCAGGTCGGCGACCGTAATCAGCCATGACGACACCATCGCCGCGCCGACAAGCAGCATGACGACCGCGGTGATCTTGCCGGCATTGAGGAGCAGCTGATAAAGCTGCGAGAACTTGATTTCCTTGTAGATGAACATGCCGACGAAGAGCGCGTAGAACGCAGCCACGACACCTGCCTCGGTCGGCGTGAACACGCCGGTCTTGAGACCGCCAAGGATGATCGCCGGCATGATCAGCGCCCAGATGCCGTCGATCACGGCCTTCCAGACTTCGGCAGCGCTCTTGCGCGGCGCCGGTTCGAGCTTGTCCTTGCGGATCACCCACAGCCAGGCGAGACCGATGCTGATGCCCATCATCAGGCCCGGCACGATACCGGCCATGAACAGCTTGGTGATCGACAACTGCGCGACGACGCCGAACATGACGAATGGAATACTCGGCGGAATCATCGGTGCGATGATGCCGCTCGACGCGATGAGGCCGGCCGAACGCGGCACGTTGTAACCGGCGTCACGCATCATCGGCAGGAGCAGGGCGCCGACGGCAGCGGTATCGGCCGCGGCGGAACCCGACAAGCTGGCCATGATGATCGCCGCAACGATGGCGACATAACCGAGGCCGCCACGAATATGACCGACGAGTGCCAGCGCCAGATTGACGATGCGCCGCGACAAACCGCCGGCGGTCATGAACTCGCCGGCCAACATGAAGAAGGGGACCGCCATCAGCACGAAATTGTCGGCGCCGTCGATGGTGTTCTGGGCGATCAGTTGCGCGTCGAACATGTCCATGTGCAGCATCAACGCGAGGCCGCAGGTCATCAGGGCGAAGGCGATCGGCATACCGAGCGCCATGGCGCCGAGCAGCGAGATCAGGAATACGGTGACTACCATGTGAATTACTCCGGTTCAGTTCTTATCAGCCGTCGATGCGGCGCGATTCATTTGCCTTTCGGCGCGGACGTATCCGCATCGCAATGGGCTTCCTCGACGGAATCCTCGGATTCCTTGACCTGGATCAGATCGGCATCCGACGCCTTGCCGGTGATCACCCGCCAGGTGTTGCCGAGAACGATGATGCCGACGCCGACGCTCATCACCAGGCCGGTGCCGTAGTGGAATGACATGGGAATTCCAGAGGCGGGCATCTTGGTCCCCATGCCGACGACGGTCTGGACCCAGCTGCCGACGAAGAACAGGTAGCACAGCCACAGGATGATGGCATTGCTGGCGACAGCGCAGAAGATCTTGCCGGCGCGCGGCAGGCGGGAGACCAGCGAATCGACGCCGAGGTGGGCGCCTTCCTTCATGGCCACGACCGAACCGATGAAGATCAGCCACAGGAAGACAAAGCGTGCCAATTCTTCCGTCATGGTGAAACCGGAATTGAACACGAAACGCAGGATCACGTTGCTGAAGACCATGATGGCCATCAGCGCCAGACACACCACGATAATCGTGTTCATGGTGTGCATCACGACTTTCTCGATTGCTTTCATCGCTATGCTCGGGAAATTTTCTTGCAGGAAACAGCCGGCCGCTGGAATGTGCGCATGACGCTGCGAAGCCGGCATTGCGGGGCGGTTCCGGGCACGAAGCCGGAACCGCCAACCCCGTGACGGGGATTACTTCAGGTTCTTGACCTTGTCGAGTTCGGCGTAGAAGGCCTTGACCAGCGCCGGATCAAGCTGGGCGGCATACTTCTCGGTCACCGGCTTGACGACTTCCTTCATGCGGGCGATTTCTGCCGGCGCGATTTCGTTGAGCTGCATGCCATGCTCGATCAGCACCTTGCGCGACTTCTCGGTCATCGCACGGGCGGCCTTGCGCTGCACGTCACGCGCTTCGACCAGCGCCTCTTCGAAGATCTTCTTCTCGTCGGCCGACAGGCTGTCCCAGAACTTCTTGCTGACCATCAGCATCTGCGGGTTGTAGATGTGGCGGTCGGCGCTGAAGTACTTCTGGACTTCGTAGAGCTTGCTTGCATCGACCGAAGTCTCGGGGTTTTCCTGACCGTCGATGGTCTTCGTTTCAAGCGCCGTATAGACCTCGGGGAAAGGCATCGGCACGGCATTGGCGCCAAGCGCATTGAGCATGTCGACGTAGAGCGGGTTCAGGATCGTGCGCAGCTTGAGGCCCTTGATATCCTCGAGCTTGTTGATCGGCCGCTTGCTGTTGCTGATGCTGCGATAGCCTTGCTCCATGAAGCCGAGACCGACCCAGCCCTTGGCCGGCATGAGGTCCATCAGCTTCTTGCCGAACGGGCCGTCGAGCACGGCGTCGGCTTGCTTTTCGTTGGCGAAAACGAAGGGGAAATCGAGCACGACGAATTCCTTGATCGTGCCGACGAGCTGTGCCGGCGACATCATCGAGATTTCGACCGTACCGCCCTGCATCGCCGCCGCGACCTGCTGCTCGCCGCCGAGCGCGCCGCTGGCGTGGATCTTGATCTTGATCTTGCCGCCGCTCTTCTTCTCGACGACTTCGACGAACTTCTGCGCGCCGAGGCCTTGCGGGTGGTCGATCGGATTGACGATCGGGAACTTGGCGGTGCGCTCCTTGATGTCGGCAGCATTGGCCGAGCCGAAGGCGCAGGCGAGCGCCGTCGCGAGAGCGAGGGAGAGGAAGGTCCGTTTGGAGACTCGTGCTTGCATCGTTCGTCCTTTCAGAGGGAGTAATGGTTCGAAAACCCGGCCGCCGGACAATCCGGCAACCTGCTAAAACGACGCGAAAGGAGAACGAAAAATGCATCCGGCTGATAACGACCGTCGTCGCCGACGTTTCGTCGCCGACGTTTCGTCGCGGCTCATGACGATCGGAATGACTGTTTTCCCGCCCTGTTTCTTTCGCTGCTTTATGGCCCGGGATTGTTCTCCTGGACAAGGGGATGCGGGAGAGTGGAACTACTCAGACGGGAAGGGGGAAACTACCCACGCCGGGCGCGACAGGCGTCGCGTCAGAGAAACAGTTTGACGAGTTCGATCGTCGATTCGACGTGCAACTTTTCCATCAGCCGGGCGCGGTGGTTCTCGACCGTGCGCACGCTGATGTCGAGCGCCTCGGCGATTTTCGGGCTCGATTTCCCGTCGACGACGAGTTCGGCGATCTGGCGTTCCTTCGGCGTCAGCAAGGCCAGGCGGGCCTCGCGCGTCTGCCGCACCAGCTTTTCGGCATGCATCTGGCGGCAACGCGCCAGCGCGCTCTGCACCTTCTCGACGAGCAAGCCACCGTTGACCGGCTTCTCGAGAAAATCGAAGGCGCCTTTCTTGATTGCCTCGACCGCCGAATGCACTTCGGGATAGCCCGAGACCAGGATGATCGGCAGGTGACTGCCGCTTTCGAGCAACAGGCGTTGCACCTCCAACCCGCCCATTTCCGGCATGCGCAGGTCGCAGACGAGGCATTCATGGGGGCCGGGACGATAAGCATCGAGAAACTGACGCGCCGACGAAAAGGTACGGATCTCCGCGCCGATGCCCTGCAGGAATTCCTGGAACATCCAGAGAATAATGTCGTCGTCGTCGATGATATAAACGATCGGGCAAGCCATCTGCATTGCTGCGTCCCTTATCTGACCCTCTGTGACTCACTGTAATACGGCTACGTTCCGACAAGCCATCGCCTGGTACTGCATTCCGGTCCGGTAGCACGGCGGCATCGACGCCGCATGGTACGATGAGTATAGCATTGACCCAAAATCGCCCCGACCATCACCATGAAAATCCTGCTCACTACTACCAGCTTCCAGGACACGCCCGGCGCCCACCACGCGCTGCTCGACCGCAGCGGTTTCGACGTCGTCCGCGCGCGCGGACCGCTCAACGAAGGGCAGATGCTTGCGCTGCTCGCCGAACACGGCCCCTTCGACGGACTCCTCAACGGCGACGACCGCATCACCCGCGCCGTCATTGACGCCGCCGGCGATTCGCTCAAGGTCATCGCCAAATATGGCATTGGTCTGGACTCGATCGATGTCGCCCATGCCACCACGCGCAGAATTCCCGTGCTCTACACCCCCGGCGTCAACCACACCACCGTCGCCGAACATGCCATCGGTCTGATGATCGCACTCGCCAAGGATTTCGTCGGCCATGCCAATGCCGTCAAGAATGGACGCTGGACACGCAAGACCGGACACGAACTGGCCGGCAAGACGCTCGGCATTCTCGGCCTCGGTCGTATCGGGCAGGAAGTCGTCAAGCGTGCCCGCGCTTTCGACATGCGCTGCGTCGCCTATAGCCCGCACTGGCCGGAAGAGTTCGCCCGTCAATATGACATCGTCCGCGCCGACAGCGCCGATGCCGTGCTGCCCGTCGCCGATACCGTCTCGCTGCACATGGGGCTTTCCGACGCGACGCGCGGCTTCATCAACGCGCGCACCCTGGCGACGATGAAACCGGGCGCAACGCTGATCAACACGGCGCGCGGTGGACTCGTCGTCGAAACCGACATCGTCGCAGCCTGCCGCAGCGGCCAGCTCGCCGGCTATGCCACCGACGTACTCGACGAAGAGCCGATCGCCACCGATCATCCGTTCCTGTCGGTCGATTCGATCCTGATCACGCCACACATCGGCAGCCGCACGGCCGAAAGCGTCGAGCGCCAGGCGGTACGCGCCGTCACCAACCTCGTCGACTACCTGACCGGCGGCAAGGACTACATCCAGGCCAACCGCTTCTGACGCGGATCGGGCGTCGCTAGAGCAGCACGCCCTGCCGACCGGCGACACTGCGCGTCTGATGCGAGCGCAGGAAATCCTCCATTTCGCGCGCCGGCATCGGCCTGGCCAGCCAGTAGCCCTGGATCTCGTCGCAGTGGAAAACGCGCAGGAGACTCGCCAGCTCCTCGGTTTCGACGCCCTCGGCGATGGTCCGCAAGCGCAGGCTGTGCGCCATCTGAATGATCGCCCGAACGATCGCCGCGTCTTCCGGATCGCGTGCCAGGTCGCGCACGAAGGACTGGTCGATTTTCAGCTTGTCGACCGAAAAACGCTTGAGATAGGTAAGGCTGGAATAGCCGGTGCCGAAATCGTCGACCGACAGCTTTATGCCGAGTGACTTGAGCCGGCGAATCGCCTCGAGCGTCGCCTCGGCATCCTGGATCAGGATCGATTCGGTCAGTTCGAGTTCCAGCCACTGCGAATCGAGATCGGACAGCACCAAGGCATTGATGACGCTGTTGATCAGGTCATGATGACGGAATTGCACCGCCGACAGGTTGACTGCCATGACAAAGGGATCGATGCCGGCGACTTGCCATTCGCGCGCCTGGCGGCAGGCCTCGCGCAACACCCAGGCGCCGATCGGCACGATCAACCCCGACTCCTCGGCCACCGGAATGAAACGGGCCGGCGACACCAGTCCATGCTCGCGGCTGTTCCAGCGAATCAAGGCCTCGACACCGACGATCGTGCCCTCGCCGAGATCCATCTGTGGCTGGTAATGCAGCACGAACTCGTTGTTCTCCAGCGCCCGGCGCAGCTGCGTCTCCATCGTCAGGTGCTCGACGACGCGGCGATTCATCTGTTCGGTGAAGAACCGGTGGCCGTTGCGACCGGCCTCCTTGGCGTGATACATCGCCGTGTCGGCCTTCTTGAGCAGGGTATCGAAGTCCTGTCCGTCATCGGGAAAGATCGAAACGCCGATCGAGAACGAGGTACTGAGCCGGTGTCCTTCGATATCGACGGGTTCACGCATCTGCTGCTGGATCTGTTCGGCGACGCGTGAGACGGCATCGCCGTCGCGCACGTCGTTGAGCACGATCATGAATTCGTCGCCGCCCTGGCGACTGATCGTGTCTGACTCGCGCACACAGCGTTTGAGCCGATTGACCGCTTCCTTGAGCAACTCGTCGCCGACCGGATGACCGAGCGAATCGTTGATCGTCTTGAAACGATCGAGATCGAGAAACATCAGCGCAACGCGGCTCTGCAAGCGGTTCGCCTGGGCCATCGCCTGCTCGACGCGGTCGCGCAGGAGCACGCGATTGGGCAGACCGGTCAGGGGATCGTGATGCGCCAACATTTCGATACGCTGTTGCGCCTCGACCCGCTCGGTCATGTCCGAATAAATGTAGACGTAATTGCCGGGCGGTCCGTCGTTGTCGCGGACGCCGGAAACATTGAGCCATTCCGGATAGGCTTCGCCGTTCTTGCGCTGATTCCAGATTTCGCCCTGCCAGGCCCCGGTCTCCTCGATGCGCGCCTGCATCTCACGATAGAAATCGGCATCGTTGCGGCCCGAGGCGAGGAATGCCGGCGTCTTGCCAAGCACCTCGTCGGCGGCGTAGCCGGTCTTGACTTCGAACGCCGGGTTGACCGACAGGATGATGTGGCGCGCATCGGTCATCAGGATGCCTTCGCCGCTCTGGCGGATCGCCTCGAACGCCAGACGCAACTGCGCTTCGGTCTTGCGCCGTTCCGTAATGTCGGTGAAAGTCGCGACCAGTCCCGGCGCGCCGTCCGCTTCCATCCGCAACAGCGAGGAATTGAATTCGAGCCAGCGCACATCGCCCTGTGCGTCGCGCAGACCGAACACCAAGCCACGCAGCTCGCACTGGTCGCGCAGGGATCGCGTCAACGGATAGTCCTCCGGCGCATACAGCGTACCGTCCTCACGCAAGCGATCAATGCGGACTTCGGCGGCACGCACGTCGACAAGCCCACCGGGCGGACACGCCAGGAACGCTTCGGCCGCCGGATTGGCGAAGAGAATGCGCCCGTCGGCACCAATGACGACCAATCCCTCGACCATCGCAGCCGTCGCCGCGCGGAAACGACCTTCGCTTTCCTGCAAGCGCGACATCACCGATCGAAGTTCGGAAATATCCTCCTTGATCGCGACGAAATGGGTGATGTGTCCGTCACGATCCTTGAGCGGCGAAAAAAGCACGCGCTCCCAAAACAGCGTCCCATCGCTTCGCCGCGTCTGCGCCTCGCCTTTCCAGACTTCGCCACGACGCGCTGCGGCCCACATGGCGGCATAAGGTGCCGATGCATCGTCTGACGGCGACAGCAAGGCCATCGTCTGCCCCAGCACTTTTTCCCGGACATACCCGGTCGTCTGCGAAAAGCTGTCGTTGACGTACTCGAAACGTCCCTCGGCATCTGTAATGAAAATCGTCGCGGGATTCTGGTCGAGCGCCTGGAACAGCTTGCTGGCCCAGTCCTCGATACGGCGATGTCTTTCGAGGTCCTCGCGGATGGTCAGCGCCTTGGCATCGGCATTATTCAAGCGCAGGCGGCGCAGATAAAAAGCCAGGGCACTCGCCAGCAACAGCGCGGCGATCGCCCCCCAGGGCGGATTCAAGGCCATCGGCATCGATGCGATCCGGACATCCCATTCCGCCGAGAAAAGATCGAGCGCCGACGCCACCCAGGTCCCGCCGACCAGCCCCAAGCCCACCACCAGCACTGCAGTCCGGCGCCAAATCGTCGAAACCGAGCGCCGCTCCACCTGCTTCACGCCGAACAGGCGCAGGCGCCACGCATTCGTTCGAGCGCCAGATCGAGCGTCGAGGCGGGACAGGCGAAATTCAAGCGAACCCAGCCGGGATTGCCGAAATCGACACCGCTCGACAGACCGACACCGGCCTGCTCGAAATGCAGCGCCGGGTCGGCAAGCCCCAGCCCGCGCGCATCGATCCAGGCAAGATACGTCGCTTCGACCGGCGTCATCGACAAGCCCGGCATCGCGTCCACGGCAGCTTGCACGCGGTCGCGATTGCGGCGCAGGACGGCGAGCACTTCCCGGCGCCACGGCTCGCCATGACGGAAGGCGGCTTCAGCTCCAGCGAGGCCGAGCACATTGACGTCAGGAACGATACCGCGCATGGCGTCGGTAAAACGGCGACGCAAGGCGGGATCGGCGATGACGGCGAAAGCGCAGGCGAGGCCGGGAATGTTGTAGGTCTTCGACGGCGCCATCAACGTGATGCAGCGCGCCGCCAATCCCGGTTGAGCCAATGCCAGCGGCTGATGGCGGTAGTCCTCATCGAGGATCAGATCACAATGGATCTCGTCGGAACAGACGAAGAGATCGTGGCGCTCGCAGAACTCGGCGAGCGCGGCAAGCTCGGCAACATCCCAGACGCGGCCGACCGGATTGTGCGGGTGGCAGAGCAGCAAGAGCCGCGAGGACGGCGTCAAGGCCGCCTCCATCGCGGCAAAATCCCAGCCCCAGCGACCATTCGCCAATTGCAGCGGCACCGTCACCAGCGGGCGTCCCGACGCACCGGGTACGGACAGGAACGGCGGATAGACCGGCGTGGCCGTCAGCACGTCCCCCTCGACGGCGCGACAGGCCAGACTCAAGCCCGTCACCACCCCCGGCAGCCAGACGATCCAGGCAGGATCGACCGACCAGGCGTAATGACCGGCCAGATGTTCCAGTGCCGCCTCGACGAGACCGTGTCCCGGCTTCGCGTAGCCGAGCACGCCATGCGCCACGCGTTGCTGCAGCGCCTCAAGCACCGGCGGCGGCGCGGCAAAATCCATGTCGGCCACCCACAAGGGCAGGACATCCCGATCGCCGTAGCGATTCCATTTGAGCGAGTCGCCGTGGCGACGATCAATCACGCGGTCAAAATCAAACACAGTCATCCATCAACGACAAAAAAAGCAAAAGCGCGATATAAGCATGAAACCGGCGCTGAAGACAAAAGGAACGCGTGCACCGCCGGGCGCTCACACCTGCAAATTGGCAAACAAGGCCGTCGACAGATAGCGTTCGCCGAACGACGGAATCATCACCACCGTCAATTTGCCGGCGTTTTCGGCCCGTCCGGCGACCTGCAGCGCCGCCCAGACGGCGGCGCCCGATGAAATCCCGACGAGGATGCCTTCCTCGGTCGCCATGCGGCGCGCCGTCGCGAACGCGTCGTCGGCCTTGACCCGTA
This sequence comes from Propionivibrio dicarboxylicus, assembly GCF_900099695.1. GTDB lineage: Bacteria > Pseudomonadota > Gammaproteobacteria > Burkholderiales > Rhodocyclaceae > Propionivibrio > Propionivibrio dicarboxylicus. The sequence continues at coordinate 434,358 of NZ_FNCY01000001.1, forward strand.
CCACCTCGTCGAAAATCGACACGTTCAGCACCGCCGGCACGAAACCGGCGCCGATACCCTGGATCGGATGCGGCCCCTTTTCGCCCCCCGACAGTACCGCCGAGGCATCCGGCTCGACGGCAACCACGCGTACCGCCGGCTTGCGCGCCTTGAGGACCTCGCCGACACCGGTCAAGGTGCCACCGGTACCGACACCGGCAACAAAAATATCCACCTGCCCGTCGGTATCGCGCCAGATTTCCTCGGCCGTCGTCGCCCGATGGATGGCCGGATTCGCAGGATTTTCAAACTGCTGCGGAATGAAATAGCGCGGATCGGCCGCTGCCATTTCGTCGGCCCGCCGGATGGCCCCGGCCATGCCCTCGGACCCCGGCGTCAGCACCAGTTCGGCGCCATAGGCCTTGAGCAGGAGACGGCGCTCGCGGCTCATCGTTTCGGGCATGACGAAACAGCACCGGATCCCTCGCGCGGCGCAGACCATCGCCAGGCCGATGCCGGTGTTGCCGGAGGTCGGTTCGAGCACGACGGTGTCAGGGCCGATCTTTCCAGCGGCGACGGCTATATCGAGCATCGCCGCAGCGATGCGGTCCTTGACGCTGTGCGCGGGATTGAAGAATTCGAGTTTGACGGCGATCGTGCCGTCGATCCCGGCGGCGATCCGGTTCAGCCGGACCAGCGGCGTATTGCCGATCAGTTCGGTGACATTGCTGGCGATCTTCAGTGACATTGAACGCTCCTCATTCCATTCAATCCGACGCCGTCATGACCGTGGCGTCGGCACGATTCCGGACCTGTTTCCGGTCCTATTGCCCGAGAAACAGGTGGCACGCCGGATTCTCGGTTTCGTTCCAGTGCGCGTACCCAAGGTCCTTGAGGAAGGCGCGGAAAGCCTTCATGTCGCCTGGCGGCACCTGCATGCCGACCAGGACCCGCCCCGTATCGGCGCCGTGGTTGCGGTAGTGGAACAGGCTGATGTTCCAGCCGGCGCTCATCTGCGACAGGAAGTGCATCAAGGCACCCGGCCGCTCCGGGAACTCGAAGCGGTAAAGAATCTCGTTATCGACCTGCGGCGCGTGGCCGCCGACCAGATGCCGGATATGCAGCTTGGCCATTTCGTCGTCGGTAAGATCGAGTGTCGCATACCCGTGCTTGCGCAACTGCTCGACCAGCTTGAGCGACTCGGCACGCGATGCCACCTGGATGCCGACGAAGACATGGGCCGAGTCGGGATCGTTGTAGCGGTAGTTGAACTCGGTGATGTTGCGGGCACCGATCAACGAGAGGAACTTCTTGTAGCTGCCGGGTTTTTCCGGCAAGGTCACTGCCAGCACCGCTTCGCGCTGCTCGCCGACCTCGGCACGTTCGGCGACGAAACGCAGGCGGTCGAAATTCATGTTGGCGCCGGAGGCCACCGCCACCAGCGTCTTGTCCTTCAGGCGATGCGCCGCCGCATAGGCCTTGGCGCCGGCAATGGCCAGCGCGCCCGAGGGTTCGAGAATCGAACGGGTGTCCTCGAAAACATCCTTGATCGCCGCACAAATAGCATCGGTATCGACCAGGACGACTTCATCGACGTACTGCTGGCAGAGCCGGAAAGTCTCTTCGCCGACATACTTCACCGCAGTCCCGTCGGCAAAGAGGCCGACCTGATCGAGGCGTACCCGCTTACCCGCCGCCAGTGATTGCTTCATGGCGTCGGCATCATGCGTTTCGACACCGATGACGCGGATATCGGGACGCAGGCGCTTGATGTAGGCGGCTACACCGGCGATCAGACCACCGCCGCCGATGGCGCAGAAGACGGCATGAATCGGCTTGCCATGCTGACGCAGAATCTCCATGCCGATGGTGCCCTGACCGGCGATCACGTCGGGATCGTCGAAAGGATGCACAAAGGTCAGCTTCTCCTGCTTTTCCAGTTCCTTGGCATGGGCATACGCGGCATCGAAGGAATCGCCGTGCAGCACCACTTCGCCGCCGCGACTACGCACCGCATCGACCTTGATCGCCGGCGTCGTCGTCGGCATGACGATTACCGCCCGACACCCGATCTTCGCCGCCGACAAAGCCACGCCCTGGGCATGGTTGCCTGCCGACGCGCAAATGACACCGCGCTTGAGCCGCTCGGACGACAGACTGGCCAGCTTGTTGTAGGCGCCGCGCAACTTGAACGAGAACACCGGCTGCATATCCTCGCGCTTGATCAGCAGCGTGTTGCCGATACGCGCCGAGAGATTGGGTGCCAAATCAAGCGGGGATTCGACCGCCACGTCGTAAACCTGCGCGTTGAGGATTTTTTCGAGATAATCGGGAGTCATGGAAACCACAGATCGAGCGGAAAGACCCATGATTCTAGCAGCCTGCCCATGGACTGGCTGAACATCAGCGCCGAAGCCGGGCTGTGGGGTCTGTTCGCCTCGAGTTTTCTCGCCGCGACGCTGCTTCCGGGCGGTTCCGAACTGGTGCTGGCGGGCATGCTCAGGCTGCACCCCGAGCAGCTCTGGCCGGCCTTGCTCCTCGCTACCCTCGGCAATACGCTCGGTGGCATGACCTCCTATGCGTGCGGACGCTGGCTGCCAAAATGGCAGAAGATCGAGTCACTGACACAGCAGGAACGCGTCAGCACCTGGGGGGCACCGATCCTGCTGCTCGCGTGGACACCCATCATCGGCGATGCGCTCTGTGTCGCCGCCGGCTGGTTGCGACTGCGCGCCGGCCCCTGCGCCGTTTTCATGGCGATCGGAAAGTTCGCTCGGTATTGGCTGATCGCCATCGCGATGCAATGGTAGTTCGCAGGATTCTCGACGACTGACGCGACGGGACTGAAGCCGAAAATCCTTGCCGGCGCGTCACTCCGAAGCGGACTTTCGGGAACCTCCGCACGAAGTGCCTTCCAGGACGCTATTCTTCGGACAACTCCCGTTGTACAAAGCGTTCCTCGATCAAGGTTTTCTCACGCAAGGTACGCGCCAATTCTTCTTCTCGCTCGTCGATTTTCGCCCGCATCTGGTTGCTTTCAAGCTCGAGCACCTTGATACGTCCGCGCAGCGCCAGATTTTCCGCAACGCGCTCATGCGTCTGCGTTCGTTCCTGCTCTCCCGAACACGCCTCGCCCTCAACTGGCAAAGCGCCACCGGGTTCGGATTTCTGCTCGGCCTCCCGCAAGCGACGACGCGTATCGCGTAAATTTGTGAGCAGGCGCTGGTTCTGCGCATGCAGTCGCGCTAGTACCGCTTCGGCCTCTTCCGCCGCAAGTTTCTGGCGACGCAGTTCGATAATCAGCTTGTCGCTCGCTCTCAACTTGTTTTGTGCTTCATTCAAGGAGGCCTCGAGCGCCGTGTTTTGCGCGAGCAAGCGAGCAAGCTCGACGCGACTGAACGACGAAAGCCCCGACACCGGATCCTGGTTATTGCCGGCCGATTGTTTCGGCCCGGCCTCGATATCTTTCTGCGTTTTTTCCAAACGCTCGACTGCCGACGCCAAGCGACTGCAATTTGCGTTGAGCACGGCCTCTGTGCCTCTCAAATCAGCGGCCAATTCAGCCTGCCGGGCGTATCCTTCTTCGATACATCGGGCAATTCTGCCAAACGCCATCACCGAATACACGGTAATGGCCACCGCCGCCAGCGTCACGACGATTACGGCTAGCTGATTCCTGTCGGTAGTGATCAGCATTTGCCCCCAGAAAAGCACCCATTCGGGCAATCGCGCGTCCTCAGGAAACCAACTGGAGAAAAACGAAACGCCCAGGCCCGCCCCCCGGGACGCCAAGCTCATACACTTGCAGGCCAACATTGCACAACAAGGCCTTTTTCAGCCCCCCCTTGTCGAGCTCGACAAGGTTCGAGCGAATCAACACCAATGGCTTCTTGTCGCGCAAGGAAAATAGAGGTGCGACGTTCTCGAGAAAACGACTGACCGGTCTCAAGACCTCATCGCGCATCGCCTCGGTTGATAACGCTGCCTGCACCAGCGTGACATCGCCGCCCTTCTTCGCCCCCGCCATCAGGGTTAAGCACGGCATATCCATAATGCACAAGGCATCAACCGATTTTTTTCCGACTCTCGCGTACGACCCGACCAGAACTTTCGCCGACAGATATTCCGGGTGAATTGCGTCCACCTTTTTCAGGGAAAACTCCCGTGTCGGCAAGGCCGCCTTAACCAAACGCGTCACATCGTCCAGCGTAACGATCGCAGCCACCTCAGACGTAGGGGCTGTCCGTGCTCCCGCCCGACCCGAAACGGGATGACCGACCGATTTGACGATCAGAGCCATCAGGTCGTCATCCCGGAATGGCTTGTGCAGAATGAACTCAATACCGTTCTTTCGCGCGTCGACCATACAAGCCTCGGAGGTTTCAGCGGTTACCATCCCGACCTTGACACTTTCATGCCCCTCGCGGCGCAGCGTACGAACGAAATCCAAGCCCGACAACCCCGGCATATGCCAATCGGTAATAATCAGATCGGGCCGGAACGTATTGACCGCAGACAGGGCCTCCATACCGCTCGATACGGCATGAATGGCCTCTCCGGCGTAGCCGCAGGAAGTGATGGCTCGGCGTATGATCGATCGAACCGCCAAGCTATCGTCGACAATCATGAATCGCTGCATGAAGGAGCCCTCGCATGCGACTTCTCGACAACATTGTGAAAACGCCGCTTCCTTGAAATATGGCTAAGCTGCCGAACCACAATGCGGGACAAACACTCGTTGATTCTGACGCCTCAACCGATTGAGTGAGTGAAGGCCAGACGTACCGGCGTCAAATTCGGCGTATATATTTCCATAATATTCGTCTGAAATCTGCGAACTATTCCGCACATTTCTTGTTCTTTTCTTTGTAAACACTCCGATTCAATGACGCGATATCAACGGGGTGTTCGCAATCAACCGCTGGATTGCGTTGCGCCCTGAGCCGGAACGGCTGCAAGGCGTGCGTCATGCGAAGGGGGGGCCCTCCACAGGACGCGCAACGCAGACCAACGACAGGCGCCACCGGGCGAGACTGGGGAGCGCCACGCTTCTGGGCTAAAATCACTGTTTGATGTCGGCTCCTGATTCGCCATGAACGCTCGCCTAAGGGAAATTCCCTACAACTACACCTCGTTTTCCGACCGGGAAATCGTCATACGACTGCTCGGTCCGGACAACTGGGCAATCCTCGATCAGTTGCGCGCACAACGGGTCACCGGACGATCGGCGCGAATGCTCTACGAAGTGCTCGGCGACATCTGGGTCGTGCAGCGTAATCCCTATCTTGAGGACGATCTGCTCACCAGCCGTGAGCGGCGTGACGCGCTGGTCGCCGCACTGCGCCATCGCCTGAACGAAATCGACAAGCGTCGGCAAGGCAACGACGCCGTACTCGCCCTGTGCCAGGCAGCGAGCCAAGCGGTCGACGTGTTCGAGCGCCACTTCGAAGAAACCGCCCGGCTGCGCGCCCGTGTCCTCAAGACGCTTTTGCCGCATACGCGGCGAGACAACATCGCCTTCGACGGCATGGCCCGCGTCACCCACGTGACAGACGCCACCGACTGGCGCGTTGAATACCCCTTCGTCGTGCTCTACCCGGATCGTGAAGAAGAGGTCGCCGCGCTGGTTCGGGGCTGCATCGAACTCGGGCTGACCATCATCCCGCGCGGGGGCGGCACCGGCTACACCGGCAGCGCCGTACCGCTGACACCGAATTCAGTGGTCATCAACACCGAAAAGCTGACACGCATCGATCCAGTCGAAATGCTGCAACTCCCCGGTTGCACGCAAACGTATGCGACCGTGCGCACCGGCGCCGGCGCGGTCACCGACCGCGTCGCCGAGGCCGCCGCCGCTGCCGGCGTCGTTTTCGCCGTCGACCCGACCTCGGCCAACGCGTCCTGCGTCGGCGGCAACATCGCGATGAACGCCGGCGGGAAAAAGGCCGTCCTCTGGGGCACTGCGCTCGACAACCTCGCCTGGTGGCGCATGGTCGACGTCGACGGCCACTGGATGGAAATCACGCGCATCGGCCACAATTTCGGCAAGATCCATGACCAGCCCTGGGTCCGTTTCGAGATCCGCCGTTTTGCCGATGACGGTGTCACTCTTCGCGGCGAACCCGAACTACTCGACATTCCCGGCGCGAGCTTCCGCAAGACCGGTCTCGGCAAGGACGTCACCGACAAATTCCTGTCCGGCCTGCCCGGCGTCCAGAAAGAGGGGACCGATGGCCTGATCGTCGCCGCGCGCTGGGTACTCCACACGATGCCTCCGGTCACGCGCACCGTCTGTCTCGAGTTTTTCGGTCAGGTGCGCGAAGCGGTGCCGGCCATCGTCGAGATCACCGACTATTTCAAGCCGGGCGGCGCCGGTCATGGCGCCGGCGTTCAACTCGCCGGCCTCGAACACCTCGACGAACGCTACGTCAAGGCGATCGGCTACGCCACCAAGGCAAAGCGCCATGGCCGGCCGAAAATGGTGTTGCTCGGCGATATCGTCGGTCACGACGAAGCCGCCGTGATGGCTGCAGCTTCTGAAGTTGTACGCATGTGCAACCTGCGTTCGGCCGAGGGCTTCATTGCCATCGATGCCGACACGCGCAAGAAATTCTGGCTCGACCGATCCCGCACTGCCGCTATCTCGCGCCACACCAACGCCTTCAAACTCAACGAGGACGTTGTCATACCGCTGCCGCGCATGGGCGAGTACTGCGACGGCGTCGAGCGGATCAACATCGAATTGTCGATCCGCAACAAGCTGGCGCTGTGCGATGCCCTGACGCAATTCCTGCAGGGCGAAGCCGACGACCTGCCGCTGCACCAAGGTGACGCCAACCTCGACAACACCGTGCTGCTTGGCGACAAGCGGCAGGCGGCGCTTGACGCGATTGCCGGCGTACGCGAGCGCTGGCAGTGGCTGCTCGACAGTCTTGACCTGCCACTGACCGATGCCGAGAGCCAGTTCGAACGCTACGGCATCATTACCACGGCATTGACCAACCGTGCGCCGGCCCCGCGCTTGTTCCATCGCTTACAGGATTACTCGCTGCGCGTCTCCTGGAAGACCGAACTCAAGCCGCAGTTGGAAGCCATCTTCGAAGGCAAGCTGTTCAGCCGTCTGCTCGAACGCATCGACGGACTCCAGCGCGAAAATCGCCGCAGCCGCGTCTTCGTCGCGCTGCACATGCACGCCGGCGACGGCAACGTGCATACCAACATTCCCGTCAATTCCGATGACTATGCCATGCTGCAGACGGCCAATGCCGCCGTCGCTCGCATCATGGCGCTCGCCCGGGCGCTCGACGGTGTCGTTTCCGGTGAACATGGCATCGGCATTACCAAGCTGGAATTCCTCAGCGACGAGGAGCTCGCTCCCTTCCGCGCCTACAAGCAGCGCATCGACCCGGACGGCCACTTCAACCGCGGCAAGCTGATGCACGGCGCCGATCTGTCGCGCGCCTACACGCCGTCGTTCTCGCTGCTCGGCACCGAGTCGCTGATCATGGAGCAATCCGAGATCGGCACGATCGCGACGATGGTCAAGGACTGCCTGCGCTGCGGCAAGTGCAAGCCGGTCTGCTCGACGCACGTGCCGCGCGCGACGCTGCTCTATTCGCCGCGTAACAAGATCCTCGCCGCCTCGTTGCTGATCGAGGCCTTCCTCTACGAAGAGCAAACGCGACGCGGCATCTCGTTGCGCCACTTCGAGGAATTCAACGACGTCGCCGACCATTGCACGATCTGCCACAAGTGCGTGAAACCGTGCCCGGTCGACATCGACTTCGGCGACGTCTCGATCCGCATGCGCAATTTCCTGCGCGAGCAGGGCAAGAAAAAGTTCGTTCCGGCCAAGGCCGCAGCAATGGCCTTCCTGACGATGAAGGACGCCGCGTCGATCCGCCTGACGCGCACGCTGATGGTCGATTGGGGCTACGCGGCCCAGCGCTTCGCGCACCGCCTGCTCAAACCGCTCGGCCTGTTCCAGCACCAGACCGCGCTGCCACCGGCAACCGTTGGCCAGCCGCCACTGCGCACGCAAGTCATCCACTTCCTCAACAAGCCGATGCCGGCCGGTCTGCCGAAACGCACGGCGCGGGCACTGCTCGACATCGAGGACGACAAGATCGTGCCGGTCATCCGTGACCCGCGTAAAGTCGGTGCCGCCGATTACGACGGCGACGCCGTCTTCTATTTCCCCGGTTGCGGTGCCGAACGCCTGTTCTCACCGGTCGGTCTGGCGACCCAGGCGCTGCTGTACGAAATCGGCGCGCAGACAGTGCTGCCGCCGGGCTATCTCTGTTGCGGCTATCCCCAGATCGCCGCTGGTGAGGCCGACCAGGGACAGAAGATCACCACGGACAACCGCGTGCTCTTCCACCGCGTCGCCAACACGCTCAACTACCTCGACATCAACACGGTGATCGTGTCCTGCGGCACCTGCATGGATCAGCTGCTCAAATACCAGTTCGAGAAAATTTTCCCCGGCTGCAGGCTGCTCGACATCCACGAATATCTCCTGATGAAGGGCGTCAAACTCGACGGCAACTCGGGGGCGCGCTACCTCTACCACGAGCCCTGCCACGCGCCGATGCGCACGACGACCGGCATCAAAGCCGCGAACGCGCTGATGGGGCAGCCGGTAACGCTCTCCGACCGCTGCTGCGGCGAATCCGGAACGCTTGCCGTGACGCGCCCCGACGTCTCCACGCAGGTCCGCTTCCGCAAACAGGAAGAGATCGAGCAGGGCGCCGCCGCATTGAGAACCGACGGCTTCGCCGGTCCGCTGAAAATGCTGACCTCCTGTCCTTCCTGCCTGCAGGGTCTGTCGCGTTACGAGGACGATGCCGGCACACAAGCCGAGTTCATGGTCGTCGAACTGGCGCGCCTGCGGCTTGGCGAGCACTGGATGGAGAACTATCTGCGCCAGGCACAGCAGGGCGGTATCGAGCGCGTGCTTCTCTAGGCGGAAACGGACCTCGCACGCTCGCGTACACTCCCTCACCATCGCGTCGCACACCGGCAACGGAGTGCGACGCTTCTTGCGCTATGATAGCGCGTCATTTTTCTGAAGAATCGTCATGGCCGGCCTGCGTCCCGATACCCCGATCCCGAGCGAAATAACGCTGAACCAGAAATCCCGCCGCATGGACATCGTCTTCGACGGCGTCCGCTACGAACTGAGCTACGAGTTCCTGCGCGTGCTCTCGCCGTCGGCGGAAGTGCGGGGCCACGGCCCCGGCCAGGAGGTATTGCAAGTTGGCAAACAGGACGTCGAGATCGTCGGTCTCGAACCCGTCGGCAATTACGCGATTCGACCCACTTTCTCCGACGGACACGACAGCGGCCTCTATTCCTGGGATATCCTCCACGACTTCTGTCTGCGTCGCGACGCGCTCTGGCAAGACTATCTCGACCGGCTTGCCGCTGCCGGCGCCAGCCGTGATCCGGCCCAGTGTCCGCCGCCTCCCGCCAAGCCCGTCGCCAAATGCGGCGGTGCCAAGGCTTGATTTCCGCCATTCGGCCCTCATCTAATCGCCATGACCCAAAACACCCATTTCGGCTACGAACAAGTCGCTGAAGCCGAGAAAGCCGGGCGCGTCGCCCAGGTTTTCGACTCGGTTGCCAACCGCTACGACATCATGAACGACCTGATGTCGGGCGGCCTGCACCGGCTCTGGAAGACGTTCACGATCGACCGCAGCGGCGTGCGCGAAGGTTCGCGCGTGCTCGACGTGGCCGGCGGCACCGGCGATCTTTCGCTGGCCTTCGCGCGCAAAGTCGGCAAGACCGGCCAGGTCTGGCTCACCGACATCAACAACGCCATGCTCACGCATGGCCGCGACCGGCTGTGCGACAAGGGCGTCATGCTGCCCGTGGCGCAATGCGACGCCGAGAAGCTGCCATTTCCGAGCAACTACTTCGATTGCGTCACCGTCGCTTTCGGGCTGCGCAACATGACGCACAAAGACCGCGCCCTCGCCGAGATGTATCGCGTACTGCGCCCGGGCGGCCGTCTGCTGGTGCTGGAGTTCTCGCGCGTCTGGAAACCGCTGGCACCCGCCTACGACTTCTATTCGTTCAAGGTCATCCCGCGCATCGGCAAATGGGTCACCGAGGACGAGGACAGCTACCGCTATCTTGCCGAATCGATTCGCATGCACCCCGACCAAGACACGCTGAAATCAATGATGGAAGCGGCCGGTCTTGAAAAAGTCGACTATTTCAACCTGACCCTGGGCGTCGTCGCCCTCCACCGTGGTTTCAAATTCTAAGAGGAGAAACCTATGAAGAAGTTTTTCGCAATCTTGTTCGTCGCAGTTGCCGCCCTCAGTATGAGCGTCGGCGACGCCGAAGCGGCCCGTCTTGGTGGCGGTCGCTCGATCGGAATGCAACGACAGGCCGTCACGCCGCGCCCCGTCTCCCCGACGCAGCAAGCCGCGCCGGCACCGGTGTCGCCGGCGCCAACGGCAGCCCCGGCGCCTGCCGCACAACCGAAGCGCAGCTGGCTCGGCCCGATCGCTGGCCTGGCCGCCGGCCTCGGCCTCGGTGCCTTGCTCTCGCACTTCGGCCTCGGCGCCGGCTTTGCCAACTTCCTGATGATGGCGCTGCTCGCCATGGCGGCGGTCTTCGTCTTCAAGCTGCTGTTCCGGCGCAATGCGCAACCGGCATCGGAACCCCTGCAATATGCCGGGATGGGCAACGGTGGCCCGGTGCCGTCCGAAGCACCTCCCGCCGGAGTCGCGACCAGTGGCGCCGCTACCCCGGTTTCGCGTATCCCGGAAGGTTTTGACGTCGACGGCTTCCTGCGTGTCGCCAAGCTCAACTTCGTCCGTCTGCAAGCCGCCAACGATGCGAAGAACATTGACGACATTCGCGAATTCGTCGCGCCGGAGATCTACGCCGGAATCAAGCTTGAGATGGACGAGCGTGGCAGCGCACCGCAACAGACCGATGTCGTGACGCTCAACGCCGAACTGCTCGAAGTCGTCACCGAAGGCCACCAGCATATCGCCAGCGTCCGCTTCACCGGCATGATCCGCGAGTCCACCAACGCCGCGGCAGCCCCCTTCGACGAGATCTGGAACCTGAGCAAATCGGTCGACGGCAGCCGCGGCTGGGTCGTCGCCGGTATTCAACAACTCGCCTGACCGATGCTGATTCGCACCGCCCTCGGCTTCGCCAACCATCTGCTCGCTGGCGAAGCCTGGGCGCGCAAACGACTTCAACCCTTCGCCGGCCAAGGGCTCCGCCTCATCTGCGGCCCGGTCACCGCGAATCTGGTCATCCGTCCGGACGGTACTTTGACGGAGGCCGACACCAGCAACGTCCCGGCCGTCGAACTCATCCTCCCGCCCGAAGCGCTGTGGCAATCAGGCGGTGACCGCGAGGCGCTGATCGCTGCCACCCGCCTCAACGGGGCCGCGGATCTGGCTGAGACCATTGGTTTTGTCCTGCGCCATTTGCGCTGGGAAATCGAGGACGATCTGGCGCCGGTCCTCGGCGACGTGGCAGCACGGCGACTGGCCAAGGGCGCAGCCCGCTTCATCGCGTGGCATCAGCGACAAGCGCAGGCGTTCGCGCAAAACCTCGCCGAATACTTTTCGCTAGAGAAGCCGCTGATCGTGCAACGCTTCGAATTCGCCGCATTCGCGCGCGATGTCGGCCAAGTTGCCGATGCCACCGAACGCCTCAACCGACGTGTCGAATCGCTGACAGCGCGCCGCAATCCTTAGGCGATACCAACGCCATCGGCGCTGTCATCCTGCTTCAATAAATCCGTCATCCGCAGACGCTAACCTGAGACCGTTCCAACTCAGGAGTCCGTCATGCGCCAACGCCGCCCGAACCTCAATGCCTCGGTCGAAAAATTCACGCAGGCACTGCTCGCCTACCACTCCGCCACGGCTCAGATGCACGGGTCACTGGCCCGACTGATCGCCCATCAACGCGATTTTTCGATCGCGTTGCGCGAGATCGTCGTCAGCACCGCACCGGCGATGTCGCACCGGACAGGTCGGACGTGCCCGAATTGCGTCAGCCCGGCAACGGACTGACACGCTACGGCAGTCGCTCAGAATTCGTAGGGGTCAACCTCAAGATGCCAACGCAGACGGGATGGCGCCTTGATCGCCGCAAGATGGTCGCGCCAGGCAGTAAGAAAGACCTGCAGGGCGCGCCGCGACGGCGATTCGATCAGTAATTGCGCGCGTTCCATGTTCGCCCGCCGGGCAAGCCGCATCGGCACCGGATCGTAGAGCATCACTTCAGGATGCTCTGCGGCACCGTCCCAGGCGAGCGCCGAAGCGAGATAGGCGATCGCATCGGCCATCTGCGGCGCCTCGGCGCGCAGCATCGCCTGAAAGGTGTAGGGCGGAAAGCCGGCCTGTTCGCGCTCCTTCAGCTGCGCATTGGCGAACGCCGCATAATCATGGCGGACCAGTGCAGCATAGAGCGGATGCTCGGGATATTGCGTCTGGATCAGCACCTCACCCGGTAATTCCGCCCGTCCCGCCCGTCCCGCCACCTGCATGAGTTGCGCGAATAAGCGTTCGGGCGCCCGCCAGTCGGCGGCAAACAGCGCCGCATCAGCGCCGAGTACGCCCACCAACGTGAGCTTGGGAAAATCATGTCCCTTGGCCAGCATCTGCGTGCCGACCAGAATGTCTACCTCATCCCCGCGAATGCGCTCGACCAGCGCTTCCCATTGCTTGCGACTCTTTGCCGAATCCCGATCGACGCGCAGGATACGCGCATACGGGAAGCGTTCGCTAAGCACTTCCTCCAGGCGTTGCGTTCCCCGCCCGAAAGGCAGGATGTCCTGATTGCCACAGGTCGGACAAGCCTTCGGCACACGAATCTCAAAACCGCAGTGATGGCAGCGCAAACGTCCGTCGGCGAGATGCAGGACAAGATTGGCGGCGCAGCGGCGACAATGCGAAATCCAGCCGCAGGCGGTACAGGTCAGTACGGGCGCATAGCCACGGCGATTGAGGAACACCAGACTCTGCTCGCGTCGCGCCAGGCGCTCGCTGATCGCTTTGAGCAGTCGGTCACTCAACCCGTCCTGCAACTTCTCAAGACGCGTATCGACGCGTTGGACCGCCGGCAAGCGGGCGCTCTGCACCGCGCGTTCGGTCAGGCTGATAAGCCGGTAGCGCGCCGGGGTGCGGGTGTCAGTGGCATTGGCCCAACTTTCCAGCGAAGGTGTAGCGGAGCCGAGAACGATCGGAATATCCCGGTCGCGGGCACGAAACACGGCCACGTCGCGCGCTGAATAACGCATGCCGTCCTGTTGCTTGAACGAGGCGTCGTGCTCCTCATCGACCACGATCAGCCCAAGTTCGGGCATCGGGGTGAAGACAGCCAGGCGGGTGCCAAGGACAATGCGCGCACTGCCTTCGAAGGCGGCACGCCAATGCCGCGTGCGCGCCGCTTCGGTCAGTTCGCTGTGCAAACTGACCAGTTGGGCATCGGGGAAGCGGGCAGAGACACGCGCTTCGAGTTGCGGCGTTAGATTGATTTCGGGCACCATCAACAGGACCTGGCGCCCCGCAGCCAGCACGCGTTCGACGAGCCGCAGATAGACTTCGGTCTTGCCGCTGCCGGTAACGCCGTGCAAGAGATACGCACTGAACCCCGGATCAGCGGAGATTGCCGCCAAGGCGGCTGCCTGTTCGTCGGTCAGCGCCGGCGGTGTAGTCGTCTCAACGGCAGACGCTGTCCGACGCGGCGTGCGCGCCTTCGGCGGATCGATCCGGCGCAAGCCGGCGGGCAAGGTCGACAGCATGACTTCCCCGAGCGGCACCTGATAGTAGCGCGCACAGAACTGGCACAGCTGAAACCAATCCGGCGGCAACGGTGGGGTATCGCGCAGGACCTCTTCGAGCGCCTTGAGTTGCGAGTCGCCGACATCACTGGCGGCAGGCAGATCCACAACGATGCCGATCCGCGACTTGAGTCCAAAAGGAACACGTACGCGCACGCCGACATCGGCCGCCGTCAGCGAAACGCCCTCCGGAACGCGGTAGTCGAAACACCGATCCAGCGGAACATCAAGGGCGACTCGGACAAGCTGCATGCGTTTTCTCGGGAGCGGCCACTTGCCGCGTTTTCCTCGTACAAAATCTTCAAAGCCGGCGTAAACCACTCACCGGATTGGCATTTCTGGTTGTGCACAACATCTGTGGAAAACTCTGTGGGTTGTTTCAGGAAAACCGCCCGAGATCCTTATTGCACAAGGGTTTCATGGCCGCGACTCCTTGCGGACAAAAACAAAAAACAACATAAAATCAGCACGTTACAAACAAGCCTCTGATATAGAAAGAACTTGCTCGCGGACGCTGACATGCGCCCCATCTCTGTGCATAAATCGGAGCGTACTCAGCGCATTCCACGCCGATAACCGTGCACAGCCTCCACCAGCGCCGTCACACTTTCTGGCGGTGTGTACTGGGAAATGCCATGACCGAGATTGAACACATGCCCGGTGTTGCCCGCACCGAAGCTGTCGAGCACTTTACGCGCCTCGTTCGCCACGACATCTGGCGAGGCGAACAACACCGCCGGATCGAGATTACCCTGCAAGGCCACGCGATCGCCGATGCGACGACGAGCTTCACCAAGATCGATGGTCCAGTCGAGTCCGACCGCATCACAGCCAGACGCCGCGATATCCTCCAACCAAAGACCGCCTCCCTTCGTGAAGACGATCACGGGGATGCGCTCGCCATCCTTCTCCCGCACCAAACCATCGACGATCTGCCGGATATAGGCGAGTGAAAATTCCCGATACGCCGCGTGGGACAGACTGCCGCCCCAGGAGTCAAAAATCATCAGGGCTTGCGCCCCCGCCTCGACCTGCGCGTTCAGATAAGCCGTGACCGCCTTGGCCGTGACACCAAGAATGTGGTGCAGAAGATCCGGGCGCGCGTACAGCATGCTCTTGAGATGACGGAAGTCAGTGCTCGACCCGCCTTCGATCATGTAGCAGGCGAGGGTATAGGGACTTCCGGAAAAACCGATCAGCGGCACACTATTGCCGAGCGCGCGACGAATTTCCGCCACCGCATCGATGACATAGCGCAGGTGGTCGTAAGGATCCGGAACAGCCAAGTCGCGGATCGCCCACTCTTCGCGCAGCGGGCGCTCAAATTTCGGTCCCTCGCCCTCGCTGAACGCGAGGCCCAAGCCCATCGCATCGGGAATGGTGAGAATGTCGGAAAACAGGATCGCCGCATCGAGTTCATAGCGCGCGAGCGGCTGCAGCGTCACCTCGCAGGCCAGCGCAGGACTTTTGCACAAGGACAGGAAGCTACCGGCACGCTTGCGCGTCTGGCAGTACTCGGGCAAATAACGACCGGCCTGGCGCATCAGCCAGAGCGGCGTGTAATCGGTCGGCTCGCGCAGCAGCGCGCGGAGAAAATTGTCGTTACGTGGTCGCGTCATCGCAGGTCGGCCCAATCACGAAAAATGGCTCATATCAGAAAGCACGGGAACATCCGCGCTTCATTGTTCGGCGTCTTCGCCCCGTCGTCCCAGCGTCAGCCCCAGTTGCTTCAGCTTGCGGTAGAGATGCGTGCGTTCAAGCCCGGTACGCTCGGCCACCCGCGTCATGTTGCCGCGCTCAAGCCTGAGGTGATGCTCGAAGTAGAGACGTTCGAACGCTTCACGCGCTTCCCGCAATGGCTGATCGAACAAGGGCAGGGCAGGCGGCGGTGTGGCCGTGTCGGGCTGGTCGCGACGCAACAGGTTGTCGACGTCCTCCTGTCCGATTTCCTCATCAAGCGCCGCCAGCGCCAGATTTTTCACTGCGGCCAGCAACTCGACCCATTCACCCTGCCAGCGATGCAAGCGCAGGGCATTGAGGGCACTGCTCGAAAAACTGCGCGCCGGCACCTCATTGCGCTCGACCAGATGAGCAAGCACCAAGGTTGCGATTTCAGGGACGTCGTCGGCATGTCCGGAAATGAGCGGCAGGGCCACCCACACCTCGCCGAGCCGGGCCACCAAAGCCGGATCCCAGCCCGTCTCGACCAGCGTCGATAACGGCCGCGAGGTCGCTGCGATCAGTTGCACATGGTATTTTTCCAGGCGCTCCAGGGCGAAACTCAGATTCTTCTGCTGCAGCTTGCCGAGCAAGGCAAGATCGGACACGAACAGAATGCCGCCCGCCGAATTTTCCAGCATCTCCTGAGTCAGCGGCGCGCTCGACACCGAAAGATCGAGCCAGGGCGTCTTCGGTGTGTGCAGTGTCCGGGCACAAATCTCGGCGATGTTGCCCGACGCGCTTTTCAGCAGCAGCACCGAAGTCTTGGCGGCGGCCTGTTCCAGCCGCTTCTTGAGATCCTTCAGCAGCGGTGAGCGCGAAAACGCATCGAGAGTCAGCGGCGGCTTGTGCGGCGAGACGTCGTGTTTGAGCGCTTTCTTGACGGTCGCCAGAAGTTTCTGCAAGGCGATCGGCTTTTCGAGGAAATCGACGGCGCCAACGCGCGTCGCCTCGACGGCCGAATCGATCGTGCCATGACCTGACATCATCACCACCGGCATCGTCAGCAGCCCGGCAGCAGACCATTCCTTCAACAGGGAAATGCCATCAGTATCGGGCATCCAGATGTCGAGCAAGACAAGGTCGGGCCGCTTTTCCGCCCGCGACCGACGTGCCGCGGCAGCGTTCTCGGCCAACATGACGCTATGCCCCTCATCGGCAAGAATCTCCGAGAGTAGCTCGCGAATGCCCATTTCGTCATCGACGACCAATATTTGCGCCATAGTTCAATTCTCTGCAATTTGCATCATGTTTTCTTCTGACGTCTCCGGCGACGGCGCCTGCGGCAACCGGATCGACACTTCCGCTCCCGTCGGTTGACGATTGCTGATCCTGATTTGGCCATCGTGCTCGTCAACAATCTTCTTGACGATCGCCAAGCCTAAACCGGTCCCCCGAGCCTTCGTCGTGACATACGGTTCGAAAACGCGCGCCATTATCTCCGGTGGGAAGCCGGTTCCGCAATCATTTACTGTCATTTCGACCATGCCGTCGTTCTTGCGGGTTAGTACACCGATTTCCTGATGCTCCCGGTTTTCCTGAGCATCTTCGGCATTTCTCAACAAGTTATGGATAATCTGACGCAGTTGCGACGCGTCGCCAAACACCGGCGGCAGATCACTATCCAGCGACAGGGTGATATGCGCCGAAGACGTCTCGTACAAGCCGAGAACTTCGCGAATCAGTGCGTTGAGGTCGAGCGCCTTGCGTTCCGGCGGCGGCAGACGGGCATAGTCGGAAAACTCATTGACCATGCGCTTCATTGCTTGAACCTGATTGATGATGGTTTGCGTGGACCGGTTGAACATCTCGGCATCGCCGCTCTGCAGTTTTCCTGCGAGCTTCAGCTGCAAGCGTTCTGCCGACAGCTGGATCGGTGTTAACGGATTTTTGATTTCATGCGCCAGTCGCCGCGCCACTTCGCCCCAGGCTGCGCTACGTTGTGCCGCAACAAGACGCGTCACGTCGTCGAAAACAACGACGAAACCGCCATAGCTGTCCTCCGGCAATTGCGTACCGCGCAAGTGCAGAATTTGCGGCATGCCCGCAGGACGATTCAATTCAATCTGCGTCTGCCATTCCTTACGGCCGTGCGCAGAAAACGCTTCATGAATCGCCTGGCCCAGCACTTGCTGACGAGGCCAGGTATCGACCGGCGCTCCGAACAAGTCATCCAGGCTGTCGTCAAGAATTGTCTGCGCGCCCTGGTTGGCGGTGCGCAACAGGAAATTGGCGTCGAAGACGAGAACCCCCGCCGAAAGATTGGCGAGAATCGACTCGAGGTAGGAGCGCGCCGATTCAACCTCGATACGATGGCGCTCGGTGTCCCGTCGCGCCTCATTCAACTGCCGCGTCATCTGGTTGAACGACTGGGTGAGCACGCCCAGTTCATCGCGGCTGTAGATCGCCTGGCGCGGCGTGAAGTCGCCGGAAGCTACCGCTTGCGTCCCTTCGGCCAGGATCGACAGCGGCGCCGAAAGACGTCGTGCCAGAAAGAACGCGGTAGCGATCGCCGTGAATAAAGCGAGCAGCACCGTCAGCGTCAGCGTCATCGCATAAATGCGCGTCAAGCCCTCGCGGCCGAGTGACAGTTCCTGGTAATCGCGATAAACCTCCTGCACCCGTTCGGCATTGGCGGCCAAACCGGAAGGCACTGCCTGGGTCAGTTGCAGAATACGCGTCTCGGCTCCAAACACCGACGGCATGACAGGAACATAGGCGCGCAGGATCAGCTCGTCACCGTTGGACGCATCGATCTCACTGTAAGTGCGTCCGGCACGAATGCGGGCAATCAGCTCGATCGCCGGCTGGACGGGAGGCGGCGCCGACAGTTCGCTGGTCGCCGTCGCCAGTAGTTGTCCGTTCGAGGCATAGAGCGCGGCCGATTGAACTGCGACCTGATCGCGCAATCGGCCAAGCACCAGGCGCGGCTGCGGATCGGTCGTTTCGCCGAGCTCGATCGCCATGTTCTTGCCCTTTTCGGTCAGATCGGCGCGCAAGGAATCGAGCGCTTCCCGCCCGAGGTTGAGGCCGGATTCGAGGGCTTTTTCAACGCGCACGTCAAACCAGGTTTCGATACTCTTGGTGACGAACTGAACGGACACGCCATAAATCAGCACACCGGGAAGAACAGCCATCATGCCGAACATGATCATCAGACGCAGCTTGAGTCTTGATCCGAACACACGGGCATGATGCTCTTGCCAGAGATCGCGCACCTGCCAGACGATCAGTACGAAGAGCGACAGCGCGACAACTGCATTGAGGCCAAGAAGCCAGGGATAATGCCGGGCGAACAGGGCGGTATTGGCGCTGGCCGAGGCCAGGAGGAACAGCAGGATACTGCCGAGCGATGCGGCAATAATGATCAACAGTTTCACTTCGCGTCTCCCGCAAGCGACGCAAGTTCGGCCGGCATGAAGCCCCAGCGGACCCAGTCGGAATTGAGACTCCAATCGCGACTTGACAGTGCACTCACCTGGAATGTCTTCGGCATTTGCGAAAGATCCAACCGCATGCGCACGGCTGCCTGATATGCCTTGTCACTACGAACCTCTCCCTTGTCTATGACAGGCCAATAGCGCACCCGGGCCATGACACGGAGCGCCTCATCGAGCGTGGCGTAGCCTTGATGCAGTGACCCGGTCGAAAGCCGGTACTGACGGGTCAATGCGTGGTAGGACAACTGGATCGTGCGGTTGCGACGAAGGACCACTTCGTCGAACCAGTACCAACGCGAGCGCGTGAGTTCGAAATCGATGACGAAATAGAGCACAACCCCTTTGCTGATGACCTCTTCAAGGCGCGTGTTGAAATTGATGTTGAAATCGGCCGACAAGGCATAACCGTCATCGGTCAATTCCAATTGTGGGTTGCGCAGGCTGATATCCGCCGCCTGCGCGACGCCGAAGCAGAGCAACCATGCACAGAAGGCTGCGACGAATGCGCTAAGCGATCTTTTCCAGCACCGCATAGTAGAACCCGTCGCTGGCGGCACACGGCAGCCACTGCTCTTGCGAAATTCTTCTGGCGCCGGACTCTCGGACCAGGAAGGCATCGATCTGTCCGGCATTTTCCTCGGCAAACACGGAACAAGTCGCATAGACCATCCTGCCGCCCGGCTTCAGCAGCGGCCAGAGCGCGTCGAGAATCAAGGCCTGCGTCCGTGCAAATTTGCGAATGTCACTTTCCCGGCGCAAGGATTTGATGTCGGGATGACGCCGGACAACGCCGGAAGCGGAGCAGGGGACATCGGCCAAAATCGCGTCGAACACCTGCCCATCCCACCAATCGGCGGGTTGTGCGGCATCGCCAACGGCTAGCTTGGCGGTCAATTCCAAGCGACGCAACGTATCGCCGATCCGGCGAGCACGCGCCGCATCGACGTCAAGCGCAAGCAGATCAATATCCGCGGATTCGAGCAAATGGGCTGTTTTGCCACCGGGCGCCGCACACGCATCAAGCACCCGCATCCCGTTTGCCGGCGCCAGTAGCGCCGCCGCACGCTGCGCCCCGAGATCCTGAACGGAGACTCGCCCCTCGAAAAACCCGGGCAAGGCATCGACCGGAACCGGATGCTCGAGGCGAACGCCCCAATCACCCACCGCTTGCGCCGACATCGACGCCGACGCCAGCGATTCGAGATAGTCGGCCACGGTGCCCTTGCGACGATTGACACGCAAGCTCATCGGTGGCGGCGCGTTGTCGGCCGCGACGATCTCTTCCCATTGCTGCGGGTAGCCTCGACGCAAACGCTCAAGCCACCAACGCGGATGCTGGTAACGCGCCACCTCGTCATTCGCCAGAGCCGACAGCAGGGACTCGCACTGGCGCAGATAACTCCTCAGGACACCATTGACCAGGCCCTTGAAGACGCCGCTTGCGAGTTCTCCGGACGCCTTCACCGCCTGATCGACCACGGTATGCACTGCCTCCGGACGGCTCTCGAGCCGATACAGCGCCGCGCGCAGCAAGCCATCGGTTTCCCGATGGGACAAAGGCTTGGTCATCAGGCGCCCAAGGAGAAATTCCAGCCGCCCAAACTGGCGCAGACTTCCGTACACCACATCCAGGGCCGCTGCACGCGCCGCGGGTATTTGCCCCTCAAGCAGGACAAGCGCTTCGGTCAGGCTTTGCCCGCCATCCACCCTGGCCAGCAAACGAGCCGCCAAGAGCAGGCTCCAGCCGAGCGAATCGGGCGCCAACGCGGCAGGCACCACAACTGGGTGCTCGCCATCGGCCGCTTCCGGACCCTTCCTTTTTATGACACGCAATTTTTTTGTCGACAAGGACACAATCTCGCCCCAGGCGGACTATTAAGCCGAAAGTGTAGCATGCCGACGCTGGCAGGCCGGCAGCGAAAGCCTCATAATTCCGTGATGAACACCACTTCCATCAAACGTTACGCGTGGCTCTCCATCGCCACGGCAGTCGCCACCATTCTGCTCAAGGGCGCCGCCTGGCGCGTCACCGGTTCGATCGGTCTGCTCTCCGACGCGCTCGAATCGATCGTCAACCTCGCTGGCGCGATGATGGCGCTGGCCATGATCTCGCTCGCCGAACAACCAGCCGACGAACGCCATGCTTACGGCCACGGCAAGGCTGAGTACTTTTCCGCTGGATTCGAAGGCATCCTCATCCTGTTCGCTGCACTCGCCATCGCGGCAACGGCCTGCGAACGCCTGGTCGATCCGCATCCTTTGGAGCGGGTCGGCGTCGGTCTCGTCGTCTCCTGCGTCGCCTCCGTCCTCAACCTGGTCACAGCGCTGATCCTGTTGTCGGCCGGAAAAAAGTATCGCTCGCTCACCTTGGAGGCGGACGCCCACCATCTCCTCACCGACGTCTGGACATCGATCGGCGTCATCCTGGCCGTCGGCGCCGTATCCTTTACTGGGTGGTTGTGGCTGGACCCGGTCATCGCATTGCTCGTCGCCGCCAACATCGTCTGGACCGGATATCGTCTGGTGTCGAGAGCGGTTCATGGGCTGATGGACATCTCCCTGGCTTCCGACGAACACGCTGCCGTCGTCGCCGTTCTCGAGCGCCATTGCACCGACGGTATCGACTACCACGCCTTGCGGACACGTGAATCGGGCAACCGGCGTTTCGTCGAGGTCCACATTCTCGTGCCGGGGCGCTGGACCATTCAGAAAGGCCATGAATATGTCGAACGCCTCGAAGCCGAGATTCGCGACGTGCTTCCTCAATCAACGGTCCTGACGCACCTCGAACCGATCGAAGATCCGGCGTCGCTGGAAGACATCACGCTTGATCGTTAGGACGTTCGCCCAAGGACTCATTCTTGCCGCGCTCGCCGGTTCAAGTGCGACGGCATGGAGTTGGAACGCGACGGGACATCGGCTGATTGCCGGTATCGCATGGACGGTGATGACCCCGTCGGCCCGGCAAGAAGCCGCGCGTCTGCTCGACGCGCATCCCGATCGAACACGCTGGCAAGCGCCTGGGGGAGAAACGCCGGATGCACGGCAGACGTTCATCGCCGCATCCACCTGGCCTGACGAAATCCGCCACGATCCGCGCTTTTTCACACAGGCCACCGAGGCGCCGACCCCGCTTCTGGCCGGCTTTCCCGACATGGAACGTCACACCAGTTGGCACACGCTGGCGCGCCCTCTGGATGCGCCAGCAGGACAACTTTCGCCAAACACGACAAGCGAGAATCTGGGCACTGCCATCGCCACCCAATGCTCGTATTTCGAATACCAAACCGCGAATGCCGCAACGCGAACCTACGCACTTCCTTGGCTGATTCATCTGGTCGGCGACGCTCACCAACCTTTGCACGTAAGTCTGCGGCTCGACACAAACGGTGAATGGGACGGGTTCGGGACACAATTCCGCGTTCGCGACCCGGCAGGCGCGCGAAAATCCCCGATCAGCCTGCACAGTTATTGGGACGATCTGGGCGGTCCGCGCAAATTGCACGGCAACGCGCTCGACACGGCCATCGACAACCTGATCGCGCATCACCCGCAATCAGCCATGGACGCGGAAGCACCCGCTCCGCAATGGCTCGACGAAAGCTGGCGAGCGGCCCAGGCGAATGCTTATCCCGCGTCAAACGACGACATTGCGGTCATTGACGACGATTTTCGCGAGCGCAGCCGTGCCATTGCCGAGCGGCGCATCACCCAGGCCGGCTATCGGCTCGGCCGATTGCTCAACCGTCTGCTCGACGGCCCCGGGATTGCAATACCTCAGTAACGACGTCCGCCGGCCATCTCGCGCAAGCGCGCAACCCGCTCCTCGGTGGCTGGATGCGTACTGAACAAGCCGGCGAGGCCTTCGCCAGACAAGGGGTTCATGATCATCATCTGCGCCGTAGCCGGATGCTCTTCCGCCGTCACCATCGGAATGCCGCGAGCATAAGCGTCGATCTTGGTCAGAGCGTCGGCAAGGGCATTGGGATCCCCGCAGATTTCTGCGCCGCCGCGATCCGCCTCGAATTCGCGGGCGCGTGAAATGGCCATCTGGATCAGGGTAGCAGCAAGCGGCGCCAGGATCGCAAGCAGGATGCCGGCCACCGGATTGACCGGTCGGCCGTCCGAATCGCGCCCACCGAAAAACATCGCGAAATTGGCCAGTGAGGAAATCGCACCGGCCATCGTCGCCGAAATCGTCGATAGCAGGATGTCACGATGGCGGACATGCGCCAGTTCGTGCGCCATCACGCCGCGAATTTCGCGCGCCGACAGCATTTGCAGAATCCCGGTCGTCGCGGCGACGGCGGCATGCTCGGGATTGCGGCCCGTGGCAAAGGCGTTCGGCTGCGGTTCGTCGATCAGATACACCCGGGGCATGGGCAGTCCGGCGCGGCCAGCAAGCTCCCGAACCATTGCATAGAACTGGGGCGCCGACGCCTCATCGACCTCCTGCGCGTTGTACATGCGCAAAACCATTTTGTCAGAAAACCAATAGGCAAACACATTCATCACGCCGCCGAGCAGGAGCGCCAGCATCATGCCGGAAGGTCCGCCCAGATACGAGCCGATAAGGCCGAACAAGGCCACGATCGCGGCCATCAGCAGGGAAGTTTTGAGCCAGTTGAACATCGTCATGCTCTCCGAATGTCACAAGGAATCACGGCTTGCACCGCGCCTTGACCTAGATGGGGAAAGAAGGTGATTACTTCAAGTGGCAGGCGTCAAATCGAAGGATGCACCTGCCAAAATCGTTCCGCCAGCGGCGAATTGCGCCGCACTCATCCGCTTGCCACCGGCCTTCTGCACCTCGAGCAAACACAGGACACCGTCGCCGCAGGCAACGCTGATGCCGTCCTTGCCGACAGCCAAAATCTCGCCTGGCGTCCCCTGCCCAGCGACGCGATACGCTCGCCACACTTTGACGGGTTGTCCGTTCAGACTCGCTACGGCACCGGGAAATGGGTTGAAAGCACGGATATGGCGATCCAACGCTTCCGCCGGTTGGTGCCAGTCGAGCGCTGCCTCGCGTTTTTCGATCTTGGCCGCGTAGGTGATCCCAACCTCGGGTTGAGGACGAGGCGACAAGGGCAGGGAAGCGACTGCATCGACGATCAGGCGTGCACCGAGATCCGCCAGGCGATCGTGCAAACTCGCGCTGGTGTCTTCGTCTTCGATCGTCAAGGCTTCGGATAGCAACACCGGACCGGTATCCAAGCCCGCTTCCATTTGCATGATGCAGACACCCGTCTCGCGGTCGCCGGCGAGAATCGCACGCTGGATCGGCGCAGCTCCCCGCCAGCGGGGTAGCAAGGAGGCATGTATATTGACGCAGCCAAGGCGGGGCATGTCGAGCACCGCTTGCGGCAGAATCAGGCCATACGCGGCAACCACCATCAGATCGGCACCGACGGCGCTCACGCGCGCCTGTGACTCGGTATCACGCAAGGAGTTGGGCTGAAAAACCTCAATTCCGTGCGCCTGCGCCACCTGTTTGACTGCCGAAGGCTGCAAGCTCAACCCTCTGCCAGCGGGACGATCCGGCTGAGTAAGCACTAACACCAATTCATGCCCAGCGGCAATCAGTGCTTCCAACGCCTGGGCGGCAAACACCGGCGTTCCCGCAAAAATCAATTTCATGCCGTAATCCGCGCCTGTTTGGAAAGCTTGTTCTTGATGCGCATTTGCTTCAGCGCCGAGAGATGCTCAACGAACACCTTGCCCTGCAGATGATCCATTTCGTGCTGCAGGCAAACCGCCAAGAGGCCATCGGCCTCGACGATTTGACTTTGTCCGTCGAGATCGAGATAAGCGACCTTAACCCGCTCAGCCCGCAGCACCTTGTCGTAAATGCCTGGCACCGAGAGGCAGCCTTCCTCGCCGACCTGCTCACCGTCGGCCTCAACAAGTTCGGGATTGATCAGGACCAGTAGTTGGTCGCGAGTTTCCGAAACGTCGATGACGATGACACGCTTGTGAACATCGACCTGTGTCGCCGCAAGGCCAATACCCGGCGCTTCGTACATGGTTTCCGCCATGTCCCGCGCGAGTTGACGGATGCTGTCATTGACGACATCAACCCGAGCGGCCACTTTTTTCAGGCGCGGATCGGGGAAACGGAGAATGGGTAGAAGCGCCATAAAATTGCTTGATCGAAAAAATGATTACGTGCAGAATCGGTCGGAAAGTCAGGGAGAATCGCGCTCGCCTCGCTGCCGGATTCCCGTCGTTTCAGGAATTGCTAAGGTTTCGACGGGACGCCGATCCTGCTGTCCGGGTCGCATGAGGATACCACGATGACACGCATTTTATCCGCGCTTGTTCTGGCATTGGCCGCCGTCTGCGGGTATGCACAGGACACGCCCGGCGTTCTCGCCGAGTCGGCGCCAAACCGGTATGTGGTCACGAGCGGCGATACGTTATGGGGGATTGCCGCGCGATTTCTCAAGGATCCATGGCGCTGGCCCGAGCTTTGGCGCATGAATCGCGAACAGGTGCGTAACCCTGGCCGCATCCATCCCGGCGATGTCATTGTTCTTGAACGTGATAGCGATGGAACGCCTTACCTACGTCTCGAAACGGTCAAGCTGCAACCCGCCATTCACGCCACCCGGCTAACGCCCGCGATTCCACCGATCCCGCCAAACGCCATCGAACCCTTCATCTCGGCACCGCTTGTCGTTGAAGCCGGCGAACTCGAACATGCCGCCCGCATCGTCGCGACGCAACAGGATCGCGTATTTCTAGGCAACGGCGATCTCGCCTATGTCGAAAACGCCCCGCCGGAGATTGCGCTTTGGCAGGTCTACCGAAATGGCCGTCCGCTCTATGATCCGGAGAGCCCCAAGGAAATTCTGGGCTATGAGGCCTTTCATCTAGGTACCGCCAAACAGATCCGCGCCGGTACGCCGGCGACGTTCGAAATTCAAACCGTGAAACAGGAAATCGGTCGCGGAGACCGCTTGGTTCCGGCGTCGACTCCAGTACTTGTCGATTACATTCCACACCGTCCGGATCGCGCGATCGAAGCTCGGGTGATCTCAATTTATGGTGGCGTCGGCTCAGCTGGCCGAGGATCGATCATCTCTCTCAGTCGTGGTGATCGGGACGGACTGGAAGTCGGGCATGTTCTGGTGGTGGAACGCAATCGGACAATGGCCGGGAGGGATGAAAAGGATCGCGCCTATGCCATCCCGATTCCCCGCGAACAGATTGGTCTCGCTTTCGTTTTCCGAAGCTTTTCGCGGATCGCCTATGCACTGATCCTGCAATCGGAAGGCACCGTCAACGTCAATGATTTCGTCCGCACGCCATAGAATGGTGCCGGACCTCGCTCTTGCCGGCTGGCTTCGTCTAACCCACGTCCCTGGTATCGGCGGGGAAACACAACGGCGGTTGCTACGCGCCTTTGGCGGGCCGGATAAGATTTTTTCCGCCGATCCTGGCGCGCTTGCCAACACCATCGGCCCGGAAAGAGCCCGGCGCTTGCTCGAAACCGATACAACCTCAGCAATACAAGCAGCGCTCGCCTGGGGGTCGGAATCCGACCATGCCATTGTCACACTCGGTTCCCCCGAATACCCGGCTGCATTGCTGGAAATTCCCGACCCGCCAACAGTGCTTTATGTAAATGGCCGCGTTGAATTGCTCAGAAGAGCAGCAATATCTGTCGTCGGTAGTCGTAATCCGACGCCACAGGGCGCTGCCAATGCGAGTCGGTTTGCTGCGGCGCTCGCGCAATCGGGTTTAGCCGTTGTCAGCGGTCTCGCTCACGGGATCGATGCGGCCGCTCACCGGGGCGTGCTTGAAACAGAGGGCGATACCATTGCCGTCATCGGTACAGGCATTGATCGGATTTATCCGGCGGCGCATCGTGATTTGGCCCGGGAAATCGTCAGACGAGGCTGCATCGTGTCTGAATTTCCACTTGGCACACCCGCAATCGCCGGAAATTTCCCAAGGCGCAACCGATTGATCTCCGGGCTGTCGCTGGGAACTTTGGTGGTCGAAGCTGCCGTCGATAGCGGCTCGCTCATCACCGCCAGACTTGCCGCGGAACAGGGAAGAGAAGTCTTCGCCATTCCCGGGTCGATTCACTCGCCGCTATCAAGAGGATCCCATGCCTTGATCAAGCAGGGTGCAAAACTTGTCGAAACCGTTCAGGATATCCTCGATGAACTCAACTACGACACGCCTGTTGGTCCCGCTTTGACTGACACACCGCAGAACCATCCAGTACAGTCTGATACCGTTCTCGAACATCTTGGTTTCGATCCCTGTAGCATCGACACCCTCGCTGCTCGCACGCAACTGCCTATCGACACACTTTCAACACGCCTGCTGCAATTGGAACTTGAAGGACGGTTATCGTGTCTTCCCGGCGGGTTCGTTCAGAGACTCTGCGCGCAATAACCGATTTCTGCGGGTGTGGCATGCTTGCCAAGCGTCACGATCCGCTCTTATCATGCACGGCAAGTACGCCAGCGCGTTAATGCCAAAAACATATTCTAATTTTCCGGACGTCCCGATTCCATGAGCAAAAAGCTGATTATTGCCGAAAAGCCCTCAGTGGCGAACGATATCGCGAGGGCGCTGGGCGGGTTCACCAAGCATGACGACTACTTCGAGAGCGAAAACGCCGTGCTTTGCTCTGCGATCGGGCATCTGGTTGAACTGGCGTGTCCGGAAGAATTCGAAGTAAAGCGTGGGAAATGGTCCTTTGCGCATCTGCCCGTCATCCCGCCAAACTTCGATCTGAAGCCGATCGAAAAGACTGAGTCCCGGTTGAAATTACTGACGCGGCTCATCAAGCGCAAAGACGTCACCAGTCTTGTCAATGCCTGCGACGCGGGACGAGAAGGTGAATTGATTTTCAATTACATCGCTCTGCACGCCAAGTCGAGCAAACCGGTCGAGCGCCTCTGGTTGCAATCGATGACCCAACAGGCGATACGCGACGGTTTTGCCAATCTTCGGCCTGGTATCGAATTGCAGGGGTTAGCGGATGCGGCGGTATGCCGCTCGGAATCCGACTGGCTGGTCGGAATCAACGGCACCCGCGCAATGACTGCGTTCAACTCCAAGACCGGCGGATTCCATCTCACGACGGTCGGTCGCGTGCAAACGCCGACCCTGGCCCTGATGGTCGATCGCGAAGACAAAATTCGTCGCTTCAAGGCACGTACCTTCTGGGAAGTCGAAGCGACCTTCACTGGCGTTAATGGCCAGTATTCGGGTAAATGGTTCGACGAACAATTCAAAGGCAAAGCGGAAGACGAACACGCACGGGCCGAGCGACTTTGGGAAGAGGCACGCGCACAGCAACTGGTCGAAAAGTGCCAGGGAAAACTTGGCTGCGTTACCGAAGAGGCCAAACCCTCGACGCAGCTATCTCCTTTGCTGTACGACCTGACCAGCCTCCAGCGTGATGCGAATGCCCGTTTCGGCTTCTCGGCCAAATCAACCCTTGGCCTGGCACAAGCGCTGTACGAAAAGCATAAGGTGCTGACATATCCGCGTACCGATGCGCGCGCGCTGCCTGAAGATTACCTGGGCACGGTCAAGAGTACTTTGTCGATGCTCACCGGTGAGGGTATCGGCAAAGGAAGCGACGAAGCCTTGCTTGCACGCTATTCACCTTTCGCTCACCAAATCCTCGCACGTAGTTGGGTGATGCCGAATAAGCGGATTTTCAACAACGCAAAGATCTCGGATCACTTCGCCATTATTCCGACGCTGCAGGCGCCGAAGCATCTTTCCGAGCCAGAACAGAAACTGTACGACCTTGTGGTCAAACGCTTCTTGGCCGTTTTCTATCCGGCTGCAGAATACATGCTGACCACACGCATCACGCGCGTCGAAGGTGAACCCTTCAAGACAGAAGGCAAAGTTCTGGTTTTCCCCGGTTGGCTTGCGGTCTACGGGCGAGAAAGTCAGGAAGGCGATGAAGGAAATCTTGTCCCGGTTGCACCCAAAGAATCGGTATGCACCGATCCGGTTAAACTCAATCGTAATGAGACGCGTCCTCCCGCACGCTACAGCGAAGCAACCCTGCTGTCCGCGATGGAAGGCGCAGGGAAGATGGTTGATGACGAAGAATTGAAGGCCGCAATGGCGGGGCGGGGCTTGGGCACGCCGGCGACGCGCGCGCAAATTATTGAAAACCTTTTGAATGAGCAATATATCCACAGGGAAGGCCGGGAGTTGATTCCAACCGCCAAGGCTTTTTCCTTGATGACATTGCTCAACGGGCTCGGCATCCCTGAACTGACAGCGCCCGAACTAACCGGCGAATGGGAATACAAGCTCGCACGCATGGAGCGGGGCGAGATGTCGCGCGAAGCGTTCATGAAGGAAATCGCCGCGATGACGCAACTCATCGTGGAACGTGCAAAGAGTTATGACAGTGATACGATTCCGGGGGATTTTGGCGAATTGCAGTCTCCCTGCCCCAAGTGCAAGGGCAAGATCAAGGAGACGTACAAGAAATTCCAATGCCAATCCTGTGATTTCTCTCTGTGGAAAATTGTCGCGGGCAGGCAGTTTGAGGCAGAAGAAATCGAGACGCTGATCTCCACGCGCATGGTGGGCCCGTTAACCGGTTTTCGTAACAAGATGGGGCGCCCGTTCAATGCGATCATCCGTCTCAACGCGGATAACGCCGCTGAATTCGATTTTGGGCAAAACACAGGTTCGGATGGAGAAGGGCAGGAAGATGTCGATTTTTCAGCTCAAACCAGTTTGGGCGTGTGTCCGAAATGCGGGGCTCAGGTGTTTGAACACGGCCTTGCGTATGTCTGTGAAAAATCCGTTGGTGCCGCAAAATCCTGCGATTTCCGCTCTGGAAAAGTTATTTTGCAACAAACAGTTGAACCTGAGCAGATGCGAAAGCTACTGACAACCGGGCGGACGGATTTACTTAAAGAGTTCGTGTCCGCACGCACGCGAAGGAAATTCTCGGCGTTCCTGGTACGGGGTTCCGACGGAAAAGTTGGGTTTGAATTTGAAAAGCGGGAACCCAAACCAAAGGCTGCGGCGGCGGGAAAGCCGGCCAAGAAATCCTGATTACGATCAATGCGCGCTATCGAGGCTGGTATCCCCAGCCTCTTTTTTTGTTTCACGTGGAACACAACCGCCCGGAGACGCGCTGGAGCACGATGAAATTAGAACGTCAGTACCTTATCGGCTTGAAGCGTCCATTCGGCCAATTCCGGAAGCGTCGAAATCCGGACTCCGGGGATCAGGCGCGCTTCGCTGATGCCGCGCGTGGCAGCACAAGTACGACACAGACACACTGACACGCCTTTGCGCAGCAGATCCTCGAGCATCGCCTGCAGGCCGCCACCGGCCTCAGCCGCCGCTTGTCCTGGAAGGGCGACAGTGACCGCATCGGACATTAAGAACACGCGCAACTCAACCGTCGTACTTTCTTGTGCCACCAGTGCCGTACTGAGACGCAAGGCGCCCAACATCCGCTCATTACCGTAGGCCGCCGCTTGAACGATCATCAAAATGTTTTGCATTACCATATCCTCGTTGATCAAGCCTATCCGCAACCAGGAATGCTCATTCCGAAGCCTTCCAGCCAAGCAACTGCAATTCATCGGACTCTAACCACCGCCACTCACCCGGAGCTAAAGAGGAGGGGAGTTGGAAACCGCCAATTGCAACGCGCCGAAGTTGCTCAACACGATTCCCGGTTGCTGCAATCATCCGCTTAACTAGATGATAGCGCCCTTCTGTAACGGACATCCGTACGATGGTTTCGCTCACGCGTTCGCAAGAGATCGCCTTAGCGGGTTGCGGATCGTCACGGAGTACCACGCCAGCCTCCAGTTGCTCCAACTGGGTATCAGGAACGCTATGGCGCGCGATCACCTCATAACACTTCGGAACAGCCTTTTTGGGCGAGCTAAGTGCATGAATAAATTGACCGTCGTCTGAGAGCAGTAGCAGTCCCGTTGTATCCGAGTCCAGGCGACCGACCGCTTGAACCCCTCGTCGAACAAGATCTGGCGGTAAGAGACTAAAGACACTGGGGTAGCGCTCAGGCCGATGCGAACACTCGAAATCGGCGGGTTTGTTAAGCACGATATAGACATGCCGCTGGTAAATGAACTCAACGCCGTCAATAACGAATCGCGCGCGTTCAAGGACGATCTCGGTGTCGGGATCCCGAATGATTCCAGCATCCCCGACACTAACCCGACCGCATTCAATCATCCGACGGCATTCATTCCGCGACCCAAAGCCCTGCGACTGCAGAAGCTGATCGAGTCGCATTACCCGCTTTACCCTTGCACTCACCTCAACACGCCATAACCAAAGTGCCCGGCGTCGTTCTTAAACGTCGATGTTCCGCGCAGCGAGCGCATTTGTTTCGATGAAATTACGACGCGGCTCAACGAGCTCTCCCATAAGCATTGTGAAAATATCATCGGCGGAAATGGCGTCCTCGATCTGAACCCGAAGGAGACGGCGCACTTTCGGATCCATTGTCGTTTCCCACAACTGCTCTGGATTCATTTCACCCAGGCCCTTGTAACGCTGCTTACTGATTCCGCGTTCCACTTCGGACAAAAGCCAGCGCATCGTTTCCGCAAAGCTACTTACCAACTGCTTCTTTTCGCCTCTAAGCACGTAGCCACCCGAACCATACAATCCCGCCAACAACTGCGCTGTCTTACGTAACTGAACGTAGTCGCCGCTGACCAACAAATCTTCATCGATCACGCCGACCTTAAGATTGCCATGATGCATTTTCTCGATGCGCAACTGCCATCTTTCTTGGGCGCTGTCATAGCGCGCGAAGACATTCAACCCAGCCTTCGCATCGATCACAGCCATCAGCGACTGTGCGCTTGACGTCGCAAGTGTTTCATTTGAAAGATCAAGTTCAAGATTGGCGTCAATCAGGGCATGCAAAACATCTGGATCTATTAAATGCGCCAAGCGATTAATGACGGCCTGCGATAACAAATATTCGCGTGCCAACTCTTCCAGAGCTACACCACGGATTTCGGCAGCACCGACCTTCGGTACGAGTACCGCTTCATCGAGTGCCATTCTCAGGAGGTATTGATTCAAGGCTTGATCGTCCTTGATGTACGTCTCTGTCTTTCCGTGCCTAACTTTATAAAGCGGCGGTTGCGCAATATAAATATGCCCGCCTTCCACCAATTCGGGCATTTGCCGGTAGAAGAAAGTCAACAACAGCGTTCGGATGTGCGCACCGTCGACGTCAGCGTCAGTCATGATAATCAAACGGTGATACCGAAGTTTTTCGGGCTTGTACTCGTCCTTCCCGATTCCGGTCCCCAAAGCAGTGATCAATGTTGCGATTTCCTGAGACGAAATCAGCTTGTCGAATCGGGCCTTTTCGACGTTGAGAATTTTTCCTTTAAGCGGAAGAATGGCTTGAAACTTACGATCGCGCCCTTGCTTGGCGGAACCACCGGCGGAATCACCCTCGACCAGATACAACTCACACAAGGCTGGATCTTTCTCCTGGCAGTCCGCCAGCTTGCCGGGAAGTCCGACACCGTCAAGCAATCCTTTCCGGCGCGTCATCTCGCGCGCCTTTCGCGCGGCATCACGCGCGCGCGCAGCTTCGACAATCTTGCCTGTAATGACTCTGGCGTCGGACGGATTTTCCTCCAAGAATTCGGCAAGCTTCTGCGCCACAACTTCTTCAACCGCAGGACGCGCCTCTGACGAAACCAGTTTCATCTTGGTTTGCGACGCGAACTTCGGATCCGGCATCTTTACCGACAAGACACACGCGAGACCTTCGCGCATATCGTCGCCAGAGATATCGACCTTAGCCTTCTTGGCAATTTCATTGACTTCAATGTACTTGTTGATAACACGCGTCATTGCCGCCCGTAAGCCGGTCAAGTGCGTTCCGCCGTCGGACTGCGGAATATTATTCGTAAAGCACAGTACTTGCTCGGCGTACGTATCGTTCCACTGCATCGCCACTTCGACACCGATAACTCCGCCCGTCGGAAGTTGCGATTCTCCCGCTGCGCAGAAAACCGACGGGTGTAGCACGGCCTTCGATCGGTTGATGTATTCGACAAAGCCCTTGACGCCTCCAAGGAAAGCGAAATCCTCTTCCTTTCCGGTGCGCTGATCGACCAAGCGAATTTTCACGCCGTTATTCAGGAAGGAAAGTTCACGCAAGCGCTTGGCGATCACTTCGTAATGAAATTCAACATGGCCGAAGATCTCTTCGTCCGCCATAAAGTGAACTTCGGTTCCACGTCGTTCGGTATTACCGACGGTACGTAGCGGCGATACCTCGACGCCGTTCTGTACTTCGATCAACCGATCGGCAACACTGCCTCGCCGGAATTCCAACTGATATTTCTTGCCGTCACGGCGAATGGTCAAGCGCAACCATTTCGACAAAGCATTTACACAGGAAACGCCAACACCGTGCAGACCGCCGGAAACCTTGTAGGAGTTTTGATTGAACTTACCACCAGCGTGTAGCACGCACATCACAATTTCTGCGGCGGAGCGCTTGGGTTCATTCTTGTCATCGAATTTGATGCCAGTAGGAATACCCCGACCGTTATCGGTCACTGAAATGGAGTTATCGGCATGAATGGTGATCACAATATCGTCGCAGTGACCGGCGAGTGCTTCGTCGATTGCGTTATCCACCACTTCGAAAACCATGTGATGCAAACCGGTACCATCCGAGGTATCGCCGATGTACATTCCGGGCCGCTTGCGGACCGCTTCCAAACCTTCTAGTTGCTGAATGCTTGATTCGTCGTAAGCGGCTGCGTCATTCGTTTCTATCATTCCGATTCCAATTCCAGTTTCACGTGAAACATCTACTGCTACTTCCTTAATACCTTTGTCTATATCCGCATCGGCATCACGACATACTTGAAACAGTCGTTACCGGGGATGCGAATCAATGCACTCGAATTAGCGTCGTTGAATCCCCACTCAATCAATTCCGAGGACGTATTATTCAACACATCAAGGAGATAACCGACGTTAAACCCGACGTCGATCGGATCGCCGTCAAAACTGACCTCGATTTCTTCCTGCGCTTCTTCCTGTTCTGCATTGGCTGCCATGATCTTCAACACACCGGAGGACAACACTAACCGAACACCGCGGAATTTCTCATTCGTCAGAATGGCCGCACGGACCATTGCTTGCAACAGCGCCGCCCGATTAAGACTCACCACGTTCTTGAGTGTTGACGGAATCACACGTTCGTAATCAGGGAATTTTCCGTCAATCAACTTCGATACCAGATTGATTTGCCCAAACTGGAACTTGATTTGATTGCTGCCCAACTCAATCGACAACGGCTCTTCACTATCATCCAGCAGACGATTCAATTCGAGCACCGTCTTTCTCGGCAGAATGAATTCTTGCTTCGGCAACGGTGATTCGTCGCTCAGCGTCAGCGACATGCTGGCAAATGCCAGTCGATGACCATCAGTCGCCACGGCACGAAAATCTGTGCCGTCGACCATCAACAAAAGTCCATTCAAGTAATAACGCACATCTTGCGCAGCCATTGAAAACTGCGTCTGTCCAAGCAAATGACGGAATTGCTTCTGCGTTACAGTAATTTTGCGGAGATTTCCGTCGGCCAGTGCCATTTTAGGAAAATCTTCTGCTGGCAGGGTCTGTAAACTGAAGCGACTCTTCCCGGCCTTTACCTGAAGACGCTTTTCATCCAGATTCAAACTGATTTCCGTTCCTTCCGGTAGGGAACGCAGAATGTCCTGCAATTTGCGAGCGCCAACCGTGACTGCACCGTCACCTTCGCCAATGGCACCGCTACTCGTCGTCGTGATCTGTATTTCAATATCTGTCGCCAGGAAAGTCAGTTGGTCGCCCTTCTTCTCCAGTAACACATTGGAGAGAATCGGCAAAGTATGTCGCTTCTCAACGATTCCGGACACCGACTGTAGCGGCGACAACAGCATGTCACGTTGGGTTTTAATAAGAAGCATATATATAAATCCTATAAAGATAAACTCAAGGCCAACTCTGTGAATAACAAAAAAATATATTTTTAATTCAGTTACTTACAATAAAAAATCGGCGTTGAAGAAACTCTGTATGTCGCTGTGGATAACTTTGAATAAAAATGGCACTTCACAAAAACAAGGTAATTTCCAACATATTATCCACATGAAATTACACCGGTCATCAACATTGCTATCCTTTTAACACCTGTAGCAGCACGTGGACGTCGTGATTTAGCTCGTTGTCTTTCGCGCGCAACGCTTCAATCGTTCTTACCGCATGCAACACCGTCGTGTGGTCGCGACCGCCGAAGGATTCTCCGATTGCCGGATAGCTCTGCGAGGTCAGATTCTTGGAGAGCCACATGGCTACTTGTCTTGGGCGGACCACCTGGCGGGTCCGTTTGCTCGAGAAGAGATCAGCAACCTTGATCTTGTAATAGTCGGCGACGGTCTTTTGGATATTTTCGACGGTGATTTGCCGGTTGACCGCGCCAACGACGTCCTTGAGAGACTCCTTGGCAAGATCGAGGTCAATGCGACGTCCGTGGAACGCGGCATAAGCGAGCACCTTCTTGAGTGCGCCTTCGAGTTCTCGGACGTTGGAGCGAAGATGCTTGGCAATGTAAAAGGCGACTTCATCGTCCAGTTGAACGCTTTCCGCTTCTGCCTTCTTCTTGAGGATCGCTACCCGCATTTCGATCTCAGGCGGTTCAATCTGCACCGTCAAACCCCAGTCGAATCGAGTGATCAGTCGATCCTCGAGTCCCGAAATATCTTTTGGATAGGTGTCGCAACTGATGACGATTTGCTTCTTTGCCTCAATCAATGCATTGAAAACAAAGAAAAATTCCTCTTGCGTACGATTTTTTCCGTTGAAGAACTGAACGTCATCCAACAGCAGCACATCGAGCGAGCGGTAATAGCGTTTGAAGACGTCGAAGGACTTTGTTTGATAAGCGCGAACGACGTCCGAATAATAGTCTTCAGCGTGAACGTAGCGAACGACCGTATCCGGATTCTGCTTGAGGATGTGGTTGCCGATGGCGTGAATCAAGTGCGTCTTACCGAGCCCGGCGCCGCCGTAAATGAACATCGGGTTGTAAGCAAGGCCGCCGGGATTCAGCGCGACCTGCATTGAGGCGGCTCGGGCAAGGTCGTTCGCTTTGCCGACGATGAGGTTGTCAAAGGTAAATCCGGGAATCAGTCGGGTCTTTTCGTAAGGAGAGCGTGTCTTGTCGAGCGGCCGTTCGATCGTCGCTGGCGGTAATCCAACCGGTGCCGCAGGTGCTTGAACCGGGGGCGGCAACGGCAATTGCTTTGTCGGCGTTACGGCGGAGCTTGCGCGATCCGCCAACGACAGCGATACGGATACTGGTTCGGAAAAAAATACCTGGCCCAGCTCTTCGATCCGGGCGAGATAGCGCTCCTTGACCCATTTGAGAATGAAGCCGTTGGGTGCGATCAGATGCAAGCCATTGGCGGGATCGTCTTCTCCGATTAACCGAAGCGGGCGAATCCAGGTGTTGAATTGTTGTGGCGGGAGTTCTTGTTCGAACTGGGCCAAACAGGATGTCCAAAAGCTGCTCATTGCGGGAGAAGGATATAAACTTTATTTCTGGCGAGGCAGAGAATGAAAAAGAATCGCGGTAATCGATACACCAATACTGACTGCGATCGTTCAGCGCGGATTAAGCCATGGACTCCCATGGAGGAAGGATTTTACCCCGATGGGGAGAAGTTATCCACAGCTAATTCACAAATTTAAGCTTGACAAACAACAAGCTAAGCATGTCTAATTGCGCGTTTACTTTGTAACCTTGTAACAATCCCTGAAGGTTTGATCATGAAACGTACCTACCAACCGTCCGTCGTCCGCCGTAAACGCACCCATGGCTTTCTCGTCCGCATGGCCACCCGTGGAGGTCGCGCCGTAATTCGTGCTCGTCGCGCCAAAGGCCGGCATCGTCTGGCTGTCTGATTCGACGGTTATCCGGTCAAGGGCAAATGCCCGTGACACGAGCTACGTTTCCAAGGCACTATCGACTGATAAAAACGGATGAATTTTCATCCGTTTTTGGTTTTCGGAAAGCAGTCAAAAGCCGGCATTTCCTGCTACATTACCGGCCTCAAACAGAGAGCGAACAGACAGGTCCTCGATTGGGGCTGGTTGTCGCGAAGCGTTTGTTGCGGCGTTCGGTAGATCGAAATCTAATTCGCCGATTGGCTCGGGAAAGCTTTCGCCTGATCCGAAGCCGACTGGTCCAGAGAGATCTTGTATTGCGTCTTGCCACACGACCGGCCGAGCTCGATCGACGCGCTTTGGCCGAGGAAATGCAGAGCTTGTTCGACAAGATGAGCACAACTCGACGGTGACGCCATGAGATCCTTGCTGTTGGCGATGATTCGCTTTTATCAGTATGCCATCAGCCCGATGCTCGGGCAGCGGTGCCGTTTTTATCCGAGTTGCTCCGAATATGCTGCGGAAGCAGTTCAGAAGTATGGCGCCCTAAAAGGTATGCGCCTTGGAATTGCACGTCTTTCCCGTTGCCACCCGTGGAATCCGGGTGGTGTTGATCCCGTCCCCTGATTACTGACATAGGCCGTTCATGGACAATAAGCGCCTGGTTCTACTGCTGATATTCTCGTTCTCGCTGGTCATGCTTTGGGATGCCTGGCAAAAATACAATCAGCCACCCGTTCCGGCTCAGACCCAAGTTGCTGCGGCCCCTGCCAGTGGCTCGGTTCCAGCACCAACATCGACGACAGCCGCGAAGGCTGTTGTGCCCGGACAAACGGCCGCTGTCGCGGCGGTGACGCCAGCTGACGCGAAAGCCGATGTCGTCACAATCAAGACGGATCTCTTTACCGCTTCAATTTCGACGCTTGGCGGCGATATTGTCGGGTTGGACCTGAGCAAGTACAAGTCGGTCACCGACAAGGACAAGCCGTTTTCGCTGTTTGAGGCAAAGCACCAGTATCTGGCGCAAAGCGGCCTGATCGGGGACGGATTGCCGAATCACAAGACGCGATTTACTGCCGTTAAGGGCGCCCGTGAACTCGGTGCCGACGACAAAACCCTGCAATTGCGGCTTGAATCTGTCACTGGCGGTATCAAGGTCGCGAAAATCTACACCTTTACCCGCGGCAGCTATCTGATCGGCGTGACGCACGAAATCGAGAACGGTAGCGGCAAGGATTTGGCCCCGCATGCGTATTTCCAGCTGCAGCGCGATACGGAAACGCCGGAAGGCGAGAGCAGCACGGTCAGCACCTTTACCGGTCCGGCGCTTTATACCGAGCAGGAAAAATTCCAGAAGGTCGAGTTCAAGGATATCGAGAAGGGCAAGGCGAAGTTCGTCGAAAAGGCTGATAACGGCTGGATGGCCATGGTTCAGCACTATTTCGTGTCGGCCTGGGTTCCCGAGGAAAAGCTGCCGCGTGAATTCTTTGTACGCAAGCTTGACGGAACCAGCGTCGTTACTGCCGGTTTGATCGTTCCTATTCCGCCTGTGGCGACCGGTGCGAAGGCGAGCCAGTCGGTTTCCCTGTTCGCCGGTCCGCAAATCCAGTCGACGCTCGATCAGCTTGCAAAACCTGTGGCCGAAGGCGGCATTGGTGCCAAGGGTCTGCCGCTGGTGGTGGATTACGGTTGGCTGACGATCGTCGCCGCACCGATCTTCTGGTGTCTGGAAGTTATCCACAAGCTGGTGGGTAACTGGGGCTGGGCCATCATCATCCTGACGATTTTCATCAAATTGCTGTTCTTCCCGCTGTCGGCGGCGAGCTACAAGTCGATGGCCAAGATGAAGGCTGTTACGCCGCGCCTGAATGCGCTCAAGGAGCGTTATGGCGATGACAAGCAGAAACTCAACACCGAGATGATGAATCTCTACAAGAGCGAGAAAATCAATCCGCTGGGTGGCTGTTTGCCGATCGTCATCCAGATCCCGGTCTTCATCGCCTTGTATTGGGCGCTTCTGGGGGCCGTGGAAATGCGTGATGCGCCTTGGACGCTCTGGATTCATGATTTGTCGTCGAAGGATCCGTATTTTGTTCTGCCGATCATCATGGTTATCACCATGTTCATCCAGACCAAGCTGAATCCGACGCCGCCCGATCCTATCCAGGCCAAGGTGATGTTGCTGATGCCGATCATTTTCGGTGCGATGTTCCTCTTCTTCCCGGCGGGTCTCGTGCTGTACTGGGTGGTTAACAACATCCTTTCCATTGCCCAGCAATGGCAGATCACGCGGATGATCGAAAGTGGTGGAAAAGCCGCCAACGACGCCAAAGCCTGACCGAGCGGTCCCAAGCGAAACGATCGCCGCCATCGCCACCGCCTCCGGGCGGGGCGGGGTGGGGATCGTCAGACTCTCCGGGCGCACTATCGGCGCCTATGCCCAAGCACTGTGTGGAAAATTACCGGTGCCGCGCGTGGCGACGCTGGTCGATTTCCTCGCAGCTGACGACAGCCTGCTCGATACCGGCCTGATCCTGTATTTTCCGGCGCCGTATTCCTTCACCGGTGAAGACGTCATCGAGTTACATGGCCACGGTGGCCCGATGGTGCTGCAACTGTTGTTGTCGCGCTGCCTGGATCTTGGTGCCAGGCTTGCGGAACCGGGGGAATTCACCCGCCGTGCCTTTCTCAACGGCAAGCTGGATCTGGCACAGGCCGAAGCCGTTGCCGATCTGATCGATGCATCCACGGTTGCGGCCGCGCGCAGTGCAGTCCGCTCGCTACACGGCGATTTTTCCCGTGAGATTCATTTTCTCCTCGATCAGTTGACCGAGTTGCGGGCACTGACCGAGGCCACGCTGGATTTTCCCGATGAGGAAATCGATTTTCTCGAAGCGGCCGATGCCTTCGGACGTCTCGATCGCTTGCAGGCCCGATTGGCCAGCGTGCGTGATCGGGCGCACCAAGGACGCTTGTTGCAAAGCGGCCTGCATGTAGTGATCGTCGGGCAGCCAAATGTCGGCAAATCGAGCCTCTTGAACCGTTTGGCCGGTGACGAACTGGCAATCGTCACGCCAATCGCCGGAACCACTCGCGATGTCGTCCGGGGTAGTTTGCAAATTGAAGGGATTCCGCTGCACGTCATTGACACCGCCGGCTTGCGCGAGACCAATGACGAGGTTGAGCGGATCGGGATTGAGCGGACCTGGCGCGAGATCGAGCGCGCCGATGTTGTATTGCTGCTGGTCGATGCCCGGGTTGGCGTGACGCCAGCCGATGCTGAGATCATCGCCCGGTTGGCGCCTGGGATTGTGCGCATTACCGTGTGCAACAAGGCGGATTTGGCGGGTTGCCCGGTGGCACGCTCGCAAACGCGGGATGGCGTCGAGATTCGGCTTTCGGCCAAGACGGGCGAGGGCATTGGTTTGTTGCGAGATGAATTGTTGCGGATCGCCGGATGGCATCCGGCCGAGGACGTCTTCATCGCCCGTGAGCGCCATCTAAGGGCCTTGGCCGACACCGGAAATCATATCGGCATGGCCCGTGCGCAACTACCGCAACTCGAACTGTTCGCCGAAGAACTGCGCCTGGCGCAGCGCGCGCTGTCTTCAATAACCGGCGAATTTACCGCCGACGATCTGCTCGGCGAGATTTTTGGCCGCTTCTGTATCGGAAAATAGGGAATGATCGAAACCTTGCCGCTGGCAATGCTGGGAATTGCCGCGCTGTTTGCCGGATTTATCGATGCGGTTGTTGGGGGCGGAGGTTTGATCCAGTTGCCGGCGCTGTTTTCGATATTGCCCAAGGAAGTGCCAGCCACGCTGTTCGGAACGAACAAGATCGCCAGCGTCTTTGGCACATCGAACGCCGCATATCGCTATATACGCCGTGTCAATATGCCTTGGCGGGCGACCCTGTCGGCGGCGGCCGCCGCCTTTGTTTTTTCTTACATCGGGGCCATGTCAGTCGCCTGGTTGCCGCGCGATCTCTTGCGCCCGATGATCCTTATCCTGTTGATCGCTTCGGCGATCTATACCTTCTGGCGCAAAGACTTTGGCTCAGTTCACCGTCCGCAGCATGGCGGTGTGCGGGAGTTTTTCTATGCCTTGCTGCTGGGTGCAGCAATCGGTTTTTACGATGGATTTTTCGGTCCTGGGGCCGGTAGCTTTCTGATTTTTCTGTTCATTCGCTTTTTCGGCTTTGATTTTCTGCATGCGTCGGCGGCGGCCAAAGTGGTGAATATTGCGACCAACGTCGCGGCGATCGGGTATTTTCTGCCCAATGGTTTTTACCTGCCGGCGGCAGCGGTGGTGATGGCGACCGCCAATGTGCTCGGTTCCTTCCTCGGCGCCCATCTTGCGTTGAGACACGGCAGCGGTTTCGTGCGTCGCGTGTTTCTGGGTGTCGTCAGCGCCTTGATCTTGAAATTCGCCTGGGACACCTTTGCATGAGCGGCTTCAGGACAGACAAGCGCTTCATCCGGCGTGCGCGCGAACTAAAGACGATTGCGGCGATGCTCCGTCTCTATTGCCGGGCGCACCACGATACGCAAGACGCCCTCTGCAGCGCCTGCAGCGATTTGCTCGACTATGCCGAACGGCGTCTGCAACGTTGTCCCTTCGGCGACGCCAAGCCAACCTGCAACAAGTGCCTGGTTCATTGCTATGCCGCGTCGCGACGCGAACAGGTCCGGGTGGTCATGCGCTGGGCCGGACCCCGGATGCTACGGCATCATCCGATCATGGGCATTCGCCATCTGATCGACGGGCGTCGTCCGACGCCGTCGCTGCCCGACAAAAAGGCGCGCAAGACCGATACCTCGGCGGATGACTAAGGTGCGGCCAGGCCGGAATTCAGCGGCCTGAACGCGGCTTCGATCGCGGATAACGGTCGCGCAGCGTCGAGTGGTTGAGCAAGGCGCCGGCGAGAACCGCCAGCAGCGAAACGACACCGATGATCGCGGCAGCCTTGGCCCAAGCTTGCCCGGCCGAGAGGCGCATGGCGACGATTTGCGCACCGGTGTACAGCCACATAACTGCGGCCAGATAGGCATAAACCTGTAAGCCCCAGAGGCTGCGGCGTTGCCTGTGGAAAAATAACAAGGGAAGTAGCAGGCAGAGAATAGCGATTGCCAAATGGCCTGTTCGGAGAAAGTGAGCGCTTATTGACAAGGCGCTGACGAGGTTGAGAACAATGCAAAAAAAGTACATGACGGGGTTCTGTATTCAACGATTGTCTTGACTGTCGGCTTCTGATTCGGCACCCCAGCGCGCCATCAGTGTGTGAGTGACACCAATCTGATCAAGGACGCGTGCGACGACAAAATCGACGAGATCGTCGATCGATTCCGGATGATGATAGAAGCCGGGCGCCGGCGGCAGGATCACCGCACCGGCCCGGGCGAGGCGCAGCATGTTTTCGAGGTGGATGACCGACAGCGGTGTTTCACGGGGAACCAAAATCAGGCGGCGACCTTCCTTCAGCGCAACGTCAGCGGCCCGTTCGATGAGGTTGCTGGCGAGACCTTGCGCGATGGCGGCGAGCGTTCCCATAGTGCAGGGACAGACGATCATCGCATCGGGCGGATTGGAGCCGCTGGCGACCGGGGCGAACCATTCCTCGCGGCCGAAAACCTCAAGCGTTCCGGGTGCCGAAGCGAAGCGTTCGCGCAGGAACGCTTGCGCCTCCTTCGGACGCGCCGGGAGTTCGAGTGCCATTTCCTGGCGGGCGACAATTTGCGCGACTTGTGAGTACAAGAGTTGGACGCGACAGCCTTGCTGCAGGAGACAGTCGAGCAGACGCAGGCCGTAAGGCATTCCGGACGCGCCGGTGAAGGCAAGACAGACTGTTTTAGCCATGGGGGTCCTGAGTCGAGAAAGAGGGATGTTCGGCAATGAGACGGGCAGCGATCAGACCGTTGATGATACCGAAGACCGTCGCCGCCGCGGTGAAGAATGGGACGAGGTAGTACAGACCGTCATGTGGAATCAGCCAGAGACGGGCGAGCAGCAGTTGTCCGCCGATATGGGCGAACGAGGCGGCGAGACTCCAGCTGATCGGGCCGAACCAGCGCTTGGGCAGGCGTGAGGCGATGGCCAGCACGGCCAGGCTGCAGAGGGCGCCGGTCAGGCTCATGAAAAAGCCCGGCGAGAGAAATTGCCCGAGCAGCAGTCCGCCGGCAATGACGCGCAACAAGCAAACCCAGACCGCCGCGCCCCAGCCGTGCCGGGCGATGACGATCAGCGTGACGATGTTGGCGAGTCCCGGCTTGATACCCGGTAGCGGCATTGGGATCGCCGCGTCGACGAGTGAGAGCCCGATCGCCGCGGCGGCCAGCCGGGCGATGCGGTGATCTTCCGGGGTGGTGGTCAGGTTAGTAACTGAGCGAGTCATAGGCTTTGTTTCGTCCTTCGACCTGGACGCTGACCTGGTTGGGGGCGCAAATGGCAATTTCGCCGGCGCGCTTCAACCATCCCTGGCGAACGCAGTATTGATGGCTGCCGGGATCGGAAGCGACCCGGACGCGGCCTTGATCGACCGCGACGACGGTGGTGCCGATCGGTCCGATGACGTCGATGCGTTGATTGCGCGACAGGTCGAGTTCGGCGACGACGTCGCCGCCGCGACGAACGATGGCGCGCTCGCCGTTGCCGTGTTGCCAGGCAAAGGGAATGGTCGCGACACAGACAAGCACGGACAACAGGGCGAGCAGCCAGTCGCCGGGACGGAATAGCCGCAACCAGTTCATTGGGGGAGCGAAGACGAGGGCGCCAATTCCCGGTGACGGACGAGGACGTGCGCCTTGTCCTTGAAATGCCGGGCCAGCCACTCAGCGAAATATACCGAACGGTGCTGCCCGCCGGTGCAGCCGATGCCGACCGTCAGGTAGCTGCGGTTGTCACGGATGTAGCAGGGCAGCCAGCGATCGACGAAACCGGCGATGTCCTCGCGCATGCGACAGACTTCGGGGGCAGCCTCGAGAAAAGCGACCACCGCGTCGTCGCGACCGGTGAGGGGGCGGAGCGCCGGTTCGTAGTGCGGGTTGGGCAGGCAACGGACGTCGAAGACGAGTTCGGCGTCGAGTGGCACGCCGTGTTTGAAGCCGAAGGATTCGAACAACAGCGTCAGCGTCGGGCCGGCGTCGAGCAGGACGAACTGTCGCACCCACTCGCGCAGGGCGTTGGGCTTGAGTTCGCTAGTATCGATGTGGTGTCCGAGGTTTGACAGGCTCGCCAGTCGCTGTCGTTCTTCGGCAATCGCCTCAGCTAGCGTCGAGGTACTGCTGGCGAGCGGGTGACGCCGCCGGGTTTCTGAATAGCGCTTGAGCAGGGTGTCGCTCTTGGCGTCGAGGAAGAGGAAATGCAGGTCGTGTCGCTCTTCCCGCAAGCGCTTGAGTTGTTGCGGCAAGGTGGCGATGCTGTCGCCGCCGCGACTGTCGATGGCAACCGCGAGGCGTTCGCAGCCCTGGCCTGAGAGATGGTCGACGAGCGACTGCAACAAAGGCGAGGGCAGATTGTCCACGCAATAGTAGGCAGCGTCCTCGAGCATGTTGAGGGCGATCGACTTCCCCGATCCGGACAGGCCGCTGATGATGACGATGTGCATGGGCGTCAGCATAGCGGAAGCCTCCGTGTACGGGCAAGCCGGCCTGGACTACACTAACTGCTCTGCATTCTCGGTCCTTACCATGAGCCAGCAAGACCTGACTTTCCTTTCCGATATC
The DNA here is from genome assembly GCF_900099695.1 of Propionivibrio dicarboxylicus. GTDB lineage: Bacteria > Pseudomonadota > Gammaproteobacteria > Burkholderiales > Rhodocyclaceae > Propionivibrio > Propionivibrio dicarboxylicus. Next base: position 479,017 of record NZ_FNCY01000001.1, read on the forward strand.
GTGGCCATCCGCCGCGATCTGCATGCCCACCCCGAGTTGTCGTTCAACGAGCACCGTACTGCCGATCTTGTCGCGCGCGAACTTTCCGCGTGCGGCCTTGATGTGCATCGTGGTCTGGCGGGAACGGGGGTTGTCGGCGTGCTGCGGAAAGGAAGCAGTGCGCGTGCGATCGGCTTGCGTGCCGACATGGATGCGCTGCCGGTGGCCGAGAAGAACGACTTTGCGCATCGTTCGACGCACGCCGGGTGCATGCACGCCTGCGGTCACGACGGCCATACGGCGATGCTCCTGGGCGCGGCGCGTTATCTGAGTCAGCATCGGGATGCCATCGATTTTGACGGCACCGTGCATTTCATTTTCCAGCCGGCCGAGGAATCCGAAGGCGGTGCCTTGGTGATGGTCAAGGACGGCTTGTTCGATCAGTTTCCGATGGATGCGGTGTTCGGTCTGCATAACTGGCCGGGTATTCCCGTCGGCGAAATGGCGGTCATGCCCGGTCCGGTCATGGCGGGCACCTGCTGTTTCGAAATCTGCGTTCGCGGTAAAGGGTGTCACGCCGGCATGCCGCATCAGGGCATCGACGCGGTGGTGGCGGCAAGTCATATGGTTCTGGCCTTGCAAACGATCGTCTCGCGCGAAATCCATCCCTGCGATCCGGCGGTGGTCAGCGTCACGCAGATTCATGGTGGCGAAGCCTTTAACGTCATTCCCGACGAGGTCTTCCTGCGCGGCACGATCCGCAGCTTCCGACCGGAGATCCAGCAACGCATCGAACGCAGCATGGAAGCGTTGTGCGGCGGCGTCGGCAAGACCTTTGGTGCGACCCTGTCGGTGCGTTTCGATCAACGCTATCCGCCGACGATCAATTATCCTGACGAAGCGGTGATCTGCCAGAAGGTCGCGGCGCGGGTGGTCGGCGAGGACAACGTCCGAACCGGCGAATTGCCGTCGATGGGCGCGGAAGATTTTGCCTACATGTTGCGTGAAAAGCCCGGATGCTATGTGTGGCTCGGTAACGGTGCCGATGGCGACGGTGGTGCCGGCGCCTGCACGCTACATAACCCGCACTACGATTTCAACGACGATATCCTGCCGATCGGCATTCGCTACTGGGTAGCGCTGGTCGAGGAAATGTTGCAGCCGGTTACCGGATAGCTTTATTGCTGCCGTTCGTGCTCGGCTGCTGTTGTCGGCGTTTGCGGGAGTGGGGTATTGACGTCGGTGGGCTCATCCCACGGGCGCCCGCAACCCCGACACAAACGATCCGGTCCGGGTTGACAGATGCCAACGCACTGATAGGGGTCTTCCCGCCAGTCCTCGGTCATGACAGCGCCTTTCTGCGCTCCTGCGCGCGGGCGACAATTTCCAGGCGTTCGGCTTCAGTGGCGGTCGCCCAGGCGCTGATCTCGTCAAGGTGGCGCCCGCAACCGCGACATACCTCGGTTTGCGGATCAAGCGAGCAGCGGTCGGTGCAGGGAGAAGGAACGGTGTTGCGCATCGATCGGGAAGTCATCGGCAAAGAGTCCAGGTTTCACGGGAAACCTTTGGACCCTTTTCAGGCGATCCAGTTCGGTTTGCGCTTTTCAATAAAAGCCGTGAGTCCTTCACGCCCCTCGGCGCTGGAGCGCACGCGCGCCATTCGCTGAGCTGCTTCTTCAATGATGTCGTCGTCGATCGGACGCGCCGACAGGTCCCGCACCAAAGACTTGCATTCTGCCATGGCCTGCGGACCGTTCTTCAGCAGGCTATCGACGATTTCGATCAGTGCCTGGTCGAGTTCGGTTTCGTCCGGCACGACCTCATGGACAAGACCGATCCGATAGGCTTCGGCGGCGGAAAAGCGTTCGGCGGAAAGCGTGTAACGACGAACGAAACGCTCGCCGACGGCGGCCATGATGAAGGGGCTGACGACCGCCGGGATGATGCCGAGCTTGACGTCGCTGAGCGCGAACTGGGCGTCGTAGGTGGCGATGGCGATGTCGCAGCAGGCGACGAGGCCGACGCCGCTGCCGAAGGTTGGGCCCTGAATACGTCCGATCGTCGGTTTGCGGAGGTTGTTCAGCGTCGTCATCAAACGCCCGAGATTGCGGGCATCGCGCAGGTTTTCCTCGAGCGTGTTGCTGGTCTCGCGTTTGAGCCAACTGATGTCGGCGCCGGCGCAGAAACTCTTGCCGACCGAGGAGAGAACGACGAGATGGACACGCGGATTGGTTTCAAGGTCCTGCAGGCCGGCCGTGATCTCGTTGATCAGCGTCTCGTCGAGCGCGTTGTGCCGCGTCGGCCGGTTCAGGGTCAGGATGCCGACGCCGTCATCGATTTCGGTAATGATCGATTGATACATGAATCTCCTCCGCGGACAATTCAAGGCTGAGCCATGGCAAGCATGGCAAATCAGACGTTGATTCTAACCGCCCTTGGCGGTCGAACGGAACGAAAACTTGAATTGGCTGGTCAGCAGGACGCCGGCAATCACACAGGCGCCACCGGCGAGCACGCGGGAACCGAGTCGCTCGTCGAGGAGCAGGGCGCCGAGCAGCACGGCGAACACTGGTACCAGATTGATGAACGCGGCGGCGCGTGTGCTGCCGATCCGGTTGATGCCCTCCGAATACCAGGTAAAGGCGATGGCGGTTCCGAAGACGCCGAGGAAGACGATACTGCTGGTACCGACCCAGGACATGTGGCCGAGCGCGAACAGGCTGCCTTCGGCCAGGGCGGCCACCGTCAGCATGACCCAGCCGCAGAGGCAGCCGCCGAAAGCCAGCGCCAGCGGGCTGAGATGTTCGGAATAGCGACGGCTGGCTAGCGTATAGGCCGTCCAGGAGAGTGCGGTGCCGAGCAGCATCCATTCGCCACGTCCGAGTCCGCCCTTGGCGAAAAGTCGGCCGGGGTCGCCCTGCGTGACCACGAGCAGGCAGCCGCTCATGGCCAGGAGAACGCCGAGCGCGCGGCGACCGGACATCGGTACGCGGAACAGGAGCCAGTCGGCGAGTGCGATCAAGGCTGGAATGAAAGCGACGACAAGGGCGCCGCGTCCGGCTTCGACCGCGGTCAATGCATTGAGAAAGCAGAGGTTGTAGAGGAACACGCCGGTCAAGCCAAGAATGCCGAGTCCCAGCCATTCGGCGGCGCGCCAGCGCGGAATGCCTTCACGTTTGAGCAGCAGCGCACCGAGCATCAGTGCCGCCAGCAGAAAACGCCAACTCGCGACGGTCAGCGGTGGCGCCTCGGCGACAGCCAGGCGTCCGGCGATCCAGGTACCGCCCCAGAAAAATGCGACAAGTAACAGCTTGAGGTACAACAATGGAGAGGCGGAGGACATGGCCGGGAGCGCCGTCGGGGGCGCAATGCGTTAAAGGGTGATTATCCCATGCCGCGCGTAGCATCGTACAATCGCGGCTCGTTCAGGAGACACCCATGAGCCCGGAAGAAAAGCGAGCACACACTGACAGGATGATCGCCGAGACGCTGCGCCAGCGCCAGCAGCGCGAAGCCGGCTATCGCGAACAGGCGCTGAAACTGTATCCCTGGATTTGCGGCCGCTGCGCCCGCGAATTCACGCGCGACAACCTGCAGCAACTGACGGTTCATCACCGCGACCACAACCACGACAACAATCCGAAGGATGGCAGCAACTGGGAATTGCTGTGTCTTTACTGTCACGACAACGAGCACGCGCGCGAGTTGGACGCCGACGCGGCCCGCCAGGCCGGCGTTGTCGATGGCAAGTCGCCGAAGATCCGCGCGAGCGCGCAACCCTTTGCCAATCTCAAGGATTTGCTGTCGAAGGGGAAAAACTGAGGGAATGCGCTGAGGCGCGCAAAGGTCGCGCCAGGTCGATCGATCCGATTGGAATTCAGCCTGGTGCTCGGCGCTGCGTCATCCTAGTGGCGGAACGCCGGCATGCTGGGAAAACTCGGCCACTCCATCGCGTCAAGCATGTTCTTGACGATCAGTCCGAGCTCGGTGTCACCCTCGATCGACAATTCACGGTTGAAGAACAGCGTGTCGGGATCTTCCTGCCGTGCCGCCAGTTGCAGAAACGCCGACAGATTGGCGCGGAAGGCGAGGTCGGGCGTTTCGGGCGCCGTGAACAGCGGGCGGAACAGGCTGTTGCGGAAGGTGAAGGCGGCGCGGCCGCCGGTGTCGAGGACGTCGATCAGGAAAGTCCGGCCTTCGAGCAGGTTCAGGCTGTCCTCGGCCAGCAGTTTCATCTTGACTACGGCGTTGAGTCCGGCGGTCAGTGCCAGTGCGTGCGGCCATTGCGGCAGCTTGTTGCCGACCGTGGCAACGAAGCCCGGCAGTGTGAAACGCGGAATGGTCAGCGACTTGAAGCGGTTTTCAAACATGCTCATGCTCCTTGCAATTCGGTCAGCGCAGCCTGGTGCCGGGCGGCGATGCCGGCTTCGCCGAACCAGTAGCCATCGACGAAGCCTTCGGGTGCCCATTCTCGCTTAAGCGAAACGGATTTGTCACCCCGGCGTGCCGCGTCGAAGGCGGCGACGATCTCGGCGGTATGCGCGGGCTGTGGGCTGATGCGGGCGATATCGATACCGATCGCCTGCATGTCGGGGATCTCGGCGAGCAAGTTGTAGGTCTGCGCCGACATCGTCTGGATGCCGTTGATTGCCAGGAAGGGTTGTCCTTCACGGGTTTTCAGGGTGATGGCTTCCGGATGCTCCATGCACTTGAACTGGCAGTCGTCCTTGTTGAGACCGTAATGGCGGGCGGTGAAACAGCGCGCCGAGAAGGCCAGCGGCAGTTTGCCGTACGCGAAGACCTCGGTTTCGACGCCTTGCGGGCGACTTTTGTGCAGCGCCTCGATCAGCGTGCGCGAGCCTTCGAGCGGCGGCACCCAGCGGGTGAGGCCGTAGCGCTGGAAGGTCGCCAGCGTCGCGGCGTTGTAGATGTTGAGGTGCGGCCCGGCGACGAAGGGACGGCCGGCGGCGACATTGACGGCGCCGAGGTCGTTGGCCTCGACTTTGCAACCGGCTTCGTCGATCAGTCGGCGCAGCGCCTTGAGGTCGCTTTCCGATTCGAGCAGCGCCTGGGCCGAGACGACCACTTCCTTGCCGGCATCGGTCAGTTTGCGCGCCAGCGCCAGCCAGTCGGCCGTGCGCAGTTGTTGGCGGCGCGAGCAGACGACTTCGCCGACGTAAAGAATGTCGAGGGCCGCGATCTCCGCCATCTCGGCGTAGAAATCGAGCACCTTGTCCTTGGGCCAGAAATACAACAGGGGTCCGAGCGAGAGTTTCATTGGCTTATCTCCACGGACGGTTGTAGGCGCCAAGCGTGATCTGCGTGCCTTCGGCGACCTTGCCGAGTTCGGCTTGCCAGGCGGGCTTGACCTTGAAGTGATCGATATCGCGGCCGAGTTCGTCGAGCGCGGCCCGCAGCGTGCGGGTGACTTGCGCGACATAGGCCGGGCTACGCTGGCGGCCTTCGACCTTGATCGCGGAAACGCCGATCTTGACGATTTCGGGCAGCATTTCGAGGACGTTAAGGCTGGTCGGCTCTTCGAGCGCGTAATAGGTCGATCCATTGACTTCGAAGCGGCCTTTGCACAGCGTCGGATAGCCGGCCGGCTCCTTGTCGTTGTGCCGGTCGATCAGGATGCCGTTGAGGCGGGTATTCATTTGTCCGGGCGCTTTTTCCCACTTGACGAACTTGGCCGGCGAACAGGCGCCGACCGTGTTCGGCGATTCGCCGGTGGCGTAGGACGAGAGCCAGCACCGGCCTTCGTTCATCACACACAGGCTACCGAAACCGAAGACCTCGATCTCGATCGGCGTGTTCTTGATGACGAGTTCGACCTGCGCGAGCGTCAGCACGCGCGGCAGCACGGCACGCCGGATGCCAAATTCGCGGTGGGCGAAATTGACGGCTTCGTAGCTGGTCGCCGATCCCTGCACGGACAGGTGCAGGCGCAGCGAGGGGTGCCGCTTGCTGGCGTAATCGAGCAGACCGACGTCGGCGAGGATGACGGCGTCGACGCCGAGATCGGCGGCGCCATCGACGGCGCGGTGCCAGTCGGTTTCACGTCCGGGTTGCGGGAAGGTGTTGATCGCCATCAGCACCTGCCGGCCGCGGGCATGGGCGTATTGGATGCCTTCGACCATCGCCTTCTGGTCGAAGTTGAGGCCGGCAAAGTTACGCGCGTTGGTGTCGTTCTTGTAGCCGAAATACACCGTATCGGCACCATGGTCGATCGCGGCCTTGAGGGCAGGCAGGCTGCCGGCCGGACAGACGAGTTCAGGAAGTTTCTGTTGCAGCATGGAGGTTTCCAAAAGTCCAAGGCGGGAGTATACCGGCCGCTTGGGCAAAGCGCATGATTTTTGGCGATAAATCGGATTGGTCTGGCGGTCGCAGCAAGCCGCCCGATCACGCGGTTCCGGTAGCGGCGCCTTCTGCTTGGAGCCAGGCGAGAAAGCATTGCAGCGCCTGTGTTTTGTCGGCATCCTTGGGGACCAGGGCGACGTAGGTTGCGCCCTTGGCCGATCCGGGAAAGGGCGTGACGAGCCGTCCCTGCGCCAGTTCGTTGCCCAGTGTCGGAAATCCGCCGATGCCGACGCCGAGTCCGTCGATGACCGCTTGTACCGCGACGTGGTAGTGGTCGAAACGGCGAAAGCGGGCCGGGCGCAGATCGGCGATGCCGAGGGCTTCGAGCCAGCGCTCCCATTCGCCGACGCGAGTTTCCGAGGTGACGAAGCTGACCTGGCGCAGATCATCGAGTTGGTTCAGGCCGGTTCGGGCGACAAAATCGGGCGCGGCGACCAGCCTCAACTGTTCCTCGAACAGCGGAAGCGCGTCGAAATGGCGCCATTCCGGCCGATCGAGCGGTTCGCGCCGGATCAGGACATCGACGCGCTGGCCCTGCGCGGCGTCGCCGGTGTTCGAAGTGGCGACGGCGATTTCGATGTCCGGATGTTTCTCGTGGAAGCCTTGCAGGCGAGGAATTAGCCAACGTACGGCGAAGGTCGTTTGGGCGTTGATGCGGAGTACGCGGGTGTGCGGCGTTTTCCCGAAGCGGATGGCGGCATCGCCGATGCGGTCAAAGGCGGCGCTGATTTCGGCGGCAAAAGCGCGGGCGTGGTCGGTCGCGACGCTTCGTTGTCCGTGTTTCTGGAACAAAGGCTGCCCGAGCCAGTCTTCCAGCAATTGAATCTGCCGACTGACGGCACCGTGCGTCAGTCCGAGTTCGCGCGCCGCTTCGCTCAGGCTGCGTGCCCGGGCGGCGGTTTCGAAGATGCGTAGCGCGTTGAGTGGGGGGAGGTGTCGCTTGGCCAATGGTGAGTTTTTCTATCGGATACGGTCTATTTTTATCGGTAGTCTGATTATATCTGTCCATGTAAAGTCTCGTCCCGCAATGGCTGGCATTTCGCCGGCCGCCAATCGGGCGCGCAGGAACGTTTGAAACACATCATGAAAAAATTGACGACCCACGGCGCTATCGTCGCCCTGATCTGCCTGTCCGAGGTGTTGAGCATGACCGGCTTCGCCGCCTATGCGGCGTATCTGCCGGTCTTGCGTGGCGAATGGTCGATGACGGGGGCGCAGTCGGGCTTCGTCGGCGGCGCGTTCTTCTTCGGCTATATGCTGGCCGTGCCCTTTCTATCGGGGATTACCGACCGTCTCGATGCGCGCGGCGTGTTCGTCGCCGCCTGTCTGCTCGGATTTGCGGGAACGACCGGTTTCGCCCTGTTCGCGCACGACGTCGCTTCCGGCGCATTCTTCCAGGCGCTCACCGGCGCCGGTTTGGCCGGTACCTATATGCCGGGTCTCAAGGCCTTGACCGACCGGGTCGAGGGCGAGCGGCAGTCACGTTACATTTCTTTCTACACCGCCGCGTTCGGTATTGGCACAAGTCTTTCGCTCTTGTCGGCCGGCTGGCTGACGACCGCGATGAGTTGGCGGACGAGCATGCACCTGCTGGCCTTCGGGCCGCTCGTCGCGGCACTGGCGATGTGGGTTGGCTTGCTGCCGATGGCGCGAAGGGCGGGCGAGCAGGCGCCCTGGTTTCCGCGCTTCGGTACAGTGCTGGCGAACCGCGATTCGCGCCGCTTCATCCTCGGCTACGTCTGTCACTGCTGGGAACTCTTTGGTTTGCGCTCCTGGATGGTGGCCTTTGTCGTCTTCGCCTACGCCCTGAACAAGGTCGTTGCGCCGGTCCTGTCGCCGACCGAGGCCGCGGCGCTGATCAATCTGTTCGGCTTGCCGGCCAGCATCCTCGGTAATGAGGCCGCCGGGAAATTCGGACGTGTCCGCTGGATCGGTTGGGCGATGATGGCTTCCGGGCTGCTGTGCTGGGTTGCCGGGGTGGCGGCGGCCTGGCCGTGGTGGTTGCTGCTGACGGTGCTGATCGTCTATTTCGTCTCTGCCATGGTCGATTCGGCGGCGCTGACCGCCGGGTTGGTGCAGGCGACGCCACCGGCACAACGTGGTGCGGCGATGGCCTTGTATTCGCTCTCCGGGTTTGGCGCCGCCTTCATTGCGCCGCTGGCCTTCGGCGCGATGCTCGACGTGGCCGGTGGCAGCGACAATTCTTTTGCCTGGATCGTTGCCTTCGGTTCGCTGGGTGCCGGCGGTTTGCTGTGGGTTCTAGCCAACGCCGGGCGACGCGGCTGAGCGCTAGAGACGTCAGAGAATCTTGGGCTTGCGTGGAGCGTTGGCGAACAGCCGGTCGTAAAGCCAGTTCGGCAGCAGGCGCAGGCCTTTGGCGACGACTCCCATCTGCCAGGGAATGACCGCATAGCTGCAGCCCTGATCGATGACACGCGCAAAGCGGCGGGCCGCTTCGTCGGCCGGAAGCAGGAAGGGCATGCGATAGGGATTGATCGCGGTCATCGGCGTCGCGATGTAGCCCGGCGCGATGGTGACGACCTTGATGCCCGAGGCGCGCATTTCAAGGCGCAGGCTTTCGAGATAGATGGCGACCGCCGCCTTGGACGCGCTATAGGCTTCGGCGCCCGGCAAGCCGCGGATGCCGGCGACCGAGGCGATGCCGACCAGGCGGCAGGCACGGCCTTCTTTGACCGACTGCTGCATCGGTGCGATGAAGGGCGAGAACGTCGCCGCCATGCCGAAGACGTTGATGTCGAAGATGCGCTTGATCGCGGCGAGATCCTCGGCGCATTCGGTCAGCGTGCCGGAGGAAACACCGGCGTTGGCGATGACGATGTCCGGCGCGCCGTAAGCCGCGACGAAATCACCGGCGGCCTGGCGCAAGGCCGCGCTGTCGGCGACATCGAGCGGGAAACAGGCGACCCCGGCAGCGCCAAGGCCCTGCAATATTTCGGCTTGGGCCTGCAATTCGTCGGCGCGCCGCGCCGCGAGACCGAGCACAGCACCCTGGGCGGCGTAGTACCGGGCCAAGGCGTTGCCGATGCCGGACGAGGCGCCGGTGATGAAAACGCGACGCGCTGACGCGATCGGCATGCGCTTACTTCTTCTTGCTGCTGCGTTCGAGGCGGCGCTTGTCGATGACCTTGTCGGTGAGCACGAGAAGATCGGGCAGCGTCTTGATTTCATTGCCCGTCACCAGGTAGGTGCCATCCACCACGAGCGCCGGCACGCCACTGATGTGGGCTGCCTGGGCGATCTGGTCGGCGCGCTTGGCCTTGCTGACGACGCCGAAGGCATTGAAGGCATCATAGAATTTCTTGGCATCGACGCCCTGAGCAACAACCCATTCGGTCAGGCTTTTCTCATCGACGAGTTTCAAGCCCTTGTCATGGATGGCGCTGAACACTGCGCTATCGAGCCGCGACAATTCCCCGAGTGCTTCGAGCGCGTAGTAGAAACGCCCCATCAACTGGTAGTACGGTTGGTTGAAACCGACCGGGATGCGGCGCACGACGACGTCCGACGGTAGCTTGGTCGACCAGCGGTCGAAGTAGGGGTGCAGGTCCTTGCAGTGCGGACAGGCATACGAGAAGAACTCGATGACCTCGATCTTGGCCGGCGTATCGCTGGTCAAGGGGGGGGTGATGACGACGTAATCGCGGCCGACCGCGAGTTGGGCCTGCGCCGGCAATGCGAAAGCGAAAAGCGCCAGGGCCAGAGCGGCCAGCCAGCCTTGTACGAGGTGTTTCATGAATCAGTCCTTTTTGACGACGTTGGCTTCAATGCCCTGTTTGGCGAGTTCCGAGCGCAAGCTGGTGACTTCGTCCATCTTGCGGAACGGTCCGAGACGGACGCGGTACCAGACCTTGTCCTGCAGCATGACCTGGTGGATCGTTGCTTCGGCGCCCATCATCGCCAGTCGGGCCTTCTGGTTATCCGCATCGCCGGCGTTCTGGTACGAGCCGGTCTGCAGATAGACGGGTTCGGCAAGCAAAGCGTCCTTTTCGTTCCGTGTTTTTCCGTCGGGCGTCTTCGCCGCCGCCTTCGGATCGGGAACCGCGTCGGCGTTGCCGGGCAGGATCTTGTAGAAATCGAAGCGCGGCTTGTCGCCGGCCTGCGGGATCGGGTCGCCCGGCTTGCCCGGCAGTGCCATTGGCACTTGTGCCGGCACACTGCCGCCCGCAGCCGGCGGCGCTGCCGGATTGGCGGCCGATGCGGTTGCCGGCGCTTGGTACTTGTTGGAGAACGGTGCCGGCGTCTTGAAGATGTACCAGACGACGCCCGCGGCGGTAAGCACGCCGATGACCAGTCCGACAAACAGGCCGAGCAGGGTATTGCCGCCGGAGGTCCGGTTTGGCGAACGGGAGGAACGGGTATGCGCTTTCATTCGGGGCCTCGTGCCACTTCAACAGGTTCCGATTACATCGATTGCGGGCAGCTGACGCCCAGGATGCCAAGTCCGTTGCGGATGACCTGACGGACCGACAATGCCAGCGCGACGCGAGCATCCTTGAGGGCAGCGTCGTCCACCAACATGCGCTCGGCATTGTAGTAGCTGTGGAACGCGGCGGCGAGGTCCTTCAGGTAGAACGCGACAAGATGCGGCGAGAGGTCGCGCGCAGCGGCTTCGATGACTTCCGGGAACTCGCCGAGCTTGGCGGCCAGCGCCAGTTCGTACGGGCTGTCGAGGCGCGACAGGTCGGCACCGGCCATCGCCGCTTCATCGCCGTCCCATTGCGCGAGCACCGAACAGACACGAGCGTGGGCGTACTGGATGTAGAACACCGGGTTTTCGTTGGTCTGGCTCTTGGCGAGATCCAGGTCGAAATCGAGATGCTGGTCGGATTTGCGCAGCACGTAGAAGAAGCGGCAGGCGTCGTTGCCGACGTCGTCACGCAGGGTGCGCAGGGTGACGAATTCGCCCGAGCGGGTGGACATCGAAGCCTTCTGCCCGTTGCGGTAGAGCACGGCGAACTGCACCAGCGCCACGTCGAGGACGTCGGGGTCGAGGCCGAGCGCCGTCAGCGAGCCCTTGACGCGCGGGATGTAGCCGTGGTGGTCGGCGCCCCAGATGTTGATGATGCGCTCGAAGCCGCGTTCGTACTTGTTGAGGTGGTAGGCGATGTCCGAGGCGAAATACGTGAAGAGGCCGTTGTCGCGCTGTACGACGCGGTCCTTCTCGTCACCGAAATCGGTCGAACGGAACCACTTGGCGCCGTTCTGCAGATAGACGTGGCCGGCAGCTTCGAGACGGGCGACGCAGCGTTCGACGAGGCCGGTGTCGAACAGCGACTTTTCCGAGAACCAGACGTCGAAATGCACGCCGAACTCCTCGAGGTCGTTGCGGCAATCCTCGAGCTGTTCGTTGAGGACGTGGCTATGGACGTAGCTCCAGTCACCGCCGAGCAACTGCTTGGCGGTGACGATCAGCGCGTCGAGGTGGCTCTCGCGCTGTTGCTTGGCTTCGTCGTCGCCGCGCTGCGCATCGGGCAGTCCGGGTGTGCCTTCAAGTACGGCGGCGGCGCTGCGCAGGAATTTCTTGCCGTGCGCGATCGTCATTTCGCGCGCCATCTCGCGGACGTAGTCGCCCTGATAGGCGTTCGGCGGGAAGGGAACGGTTTCGCCCAGCTGTTCGAGGTAGCGGAGCCAGCCCGAGAGCGCGAGGATATCCATCTGCCGGCCGGCGTCATTGACGTAGTACTCGCGTGTGACGTCCCAGCCGGCGTAGGCCAGCAGGCTCGACAGGCTGGCGCCGTAGGCGGCGCCGCGGCCGTGGCCGACGTGCAACGGGCCGGTCGGGTTGGCCGAGACGAATTCGATCTGGACCTTCTTCTTGCCGCCCAGCGTCGATCGGCCGAAAGTTTCACCCTGGGCCAGGATGGCGCGCACGACTTCCAGCTTGGCGTTCGAACGCAGGTGGAAGTTGATGAAGCCGGCGCCAGCGATCTCGGTTTTCTCGACAAAGGGCGAAGCCGGAATTTCGGACAGCAGCAACTGGGCGAGTTCGCGCGGATTGCGCTTCATTGCGCGGGCCAGCTGCATGGCGAGATTGCAGGCGAAATCGCCGTGCGATGCTTGCTTCGGGCGTTCGAGAACGATGGCAGTACCGGCTTGATCGGGCGCGACGCTGGCGAGCGCCGTGCGCATCAGTTCGGAAAGATGGGTCTTGATATCCTGAGTCATTGACAAGGCACAGAGTGAGAAATAGGCAAGAGGTTGATTATACGATGCCTTGGACAGACCTGCTTAACCTGGCGTCGGCGTTTGCGACGCAGGAGGCGGGGCGCTTGCCCACCGCCGATCAACCATTTCCACCCCAAAAGCGTTACGCTCTCCGGAACGCGAGTTTTTGCGCGGAAGGAGTCGTCAATGAAATCGAGAAGTTTTTTACACGTCATGGTGGCCCTGGCCTTGCTGGCTTCGGTCGGCATCGACGCCGCCTGGGCGCGCGGTCATCATCGCGGGCATGTCTCCGTGGTGGTGGGACCGATGTGGGGACCGGCGTATTATCCGCGGCCGTATTATTACTATCCGCCCTACGCGCCGATCGTCGTCGAACGGACGCCGCCGGTGTATATCGAACAGACGCCGCCGCCGGTAACCACCGCAGCACCCGGCGCGGCGAACAATGTCTGGTACTACTGCGCGGCGACGCGTGCGTATTACCCGTATGTCAATGAATGTCCCGGCGGCTGGATGAAGGTCTTGCCCGAGCCGCCGGCACAATGACGAGCAGGAGCATAGGATGAAAGCCAAGTGGGTAGGCGTGATCGGCCTGGCAGTACTGGCCGGCGGTTGCGCGACAATACCGAGCGGTCCCAGCGTTCTCGTTCTGCCGGGGACCGGCAAGAATCTCAACGATTTCCGGGCGAGCGACTTTCAATGCCGGCAATATGCCGCGCAGCAAATTGAAGGCATGGGCCGCGATCCCTCGGTCCGCAATGCGGCGATCGGTACCGCCGTCGGCGCGGTGGCCGGGGCGGCGATCGGCGGTCAGCAGGGGGCTGGCATCGGCGCCGGCGCCGGTTTGCTGGTCGGTAGCGCTTCAGGGGCCGATGCGGGTCGCAGCTACGGTTATGACGCTCAGACGCGCTACGACAACGCCTATATCCAGTGCATGTATGCTGGCGGACATCGGGTGCCGGTTCCCGCGTCGATGGCGCGCAGCCTGATGGAACAGGCGCCGGCGACGACGGCATCGGGGGCGGCAATTCCGCCACCGCCGCCGCATGCGCCGCCCGCCTCGCCGCCACCCGACTACGTGCCGGCGCCAGCGGGTAAATAGTTCGCTTGCGCGTCTATGCTGTCGCGCCGGTGCGGCGCGTACTGAAGAACACGAGCGCGCCGACGGCGATGGCGGCGGCGCATGCGAGCAGGTAGGTCAGCCCGATGCCGAGGCTGGGCAACAGGGCTGCCACCACGACGAAAAAGCTCGCATAGCCGCCGGAGCCGACGATGACGCCGCGCAACAGGTTGGACGCGCTCTTCGGCCCTTGTTGCAAGTGCGTGAAGGAGGCGAAGATGACGCTGAACGCCGGGAAGGGAGAAATCAGGCCGCTCAGTTGGGGACCGAGCGCATCGGCGATCGTCGTCAGCAGCACGACGAGGACGGTGGCGCTGAGGATGCGTCCGGGCAGGTCCCACCAGGGCGGTACCAGGCGACCGGGCGGCAATGGGTGTGGCTTGACGAGACGTGCGGCAATGACGATGACGACCACCAGCACGGCCAGTGCCGACCACAGCTGCCAGGTAAGCAGATTGAGCAGGAAGGTCGAGGCGAAGAAGGCGGCGATCGCGCCGGCCGAACTGAGCGGCCAGGCGCTGCGCCGCGCGAGGGCGATGTAGCTCAGGCAGAAAATGCAGTTCGAGATCTGTCCGGCGAGGTTGCCGACAGCCGATTGTGCGGCGAAGGGGACGCCGTATTCGAGTGCAAGGATGAAGGAAATCGGGCCGGAGGTCAGCGGCAAGCCAATCAGGAAACCGCTGACAACACCGCCCCAGCGGCGACCCGCAAGTGTCACCGAGCCGATCAGCAGCGGTGTGATCAGCAACTTGAAGGCGAGAAACATGGCGATCGGGTCAGGAAAAAAGCAGCGTCCACCCGGCCGAGACCGGCATGATCAGCAACAGGGCGGGTAGCATGTTGACGATCGGAAAGACCTTGATGCCGCAGATACGGAGTCCGGTCGCAAGCAGCACGATGCCGCCACAGGCCGAAAAATCGGCGAGCATTTCCGGCGTCGTCATCGGAATCAACAGCCGGGCACCGAGGAACAGACCACCCTGAATCATCAGCTGGGGTAGGGCGACGATGGCGATGGAGAAGCCGAGATCGGTGGCGAAAATCAAGGCGGTGAAGAAGTCGAGGACGGCTTTGGCGAGCAGGATTTCCGAATTTCCGGTCATGCCCTCGCGCATGGCGCCGAAAATACCCATGCCGCTGGCGCAGAACAGCACCAGGATGCTGACGAACTTGGTGATGAATTTGTCGTTAACCGGCGCGCTTGGGCGGGCCGGTGAAAAGCGGGCGAATTGACTGCGCATCCAGCCGACGCTTAGTTCGAGACCTCGCTCGAGATAAAGCAGTTCGCCGATGAGCGAACCGCCGAGGAGTGCGAGGGTGACGGCAGGAAAGGCGTGCACCTTGTGGATCAGGACGGTACCGATGCTGACCGCGAGGATGCCGCAGGTCATTGGCAGCGCTTCCTTGACGCGGTGTGGGACAACCTTGCCGAGCGCGGCGCCGAGCGCGCCGCCGACGAAGAGGGCGGCACTGTTAACGAACGGACCGAGCATGCGAAATTCTCCGGCGAAGGAATCGAAAGTCTGGAATGGTGCCGCTCGGCGCCGGACTTGTCCACCGCGGAAAAGAAAAAGGCGACCTGCCGGCCGCCTTTCTTGATACTTCGATAGCTACTTGAACAATGCCGGCAGCCAGGTCGTCAGTGACGGAATGAAGGTAATACCAACCAGCACGCCGACCAGCGGCCAGAGGAAAGGCAGCGATGCTTTGCAGACCTTGTCGAAGGGCAGGTCGGCAACGCGGGCGGTGATAAACAACACGATGCCGACTGGCGGCGTGATCGTGCCGATCATCAGGTTGAGCACAACGACGAGGCCGAACTGCGTCGGGTCGATGCCGAGCGCCATGGCCGGCGGCACCAGGATCGGGATCAGAATCAGCATCGCTGAGATCGCTTCCATGAAACAGCCGACGATCAGTAACAACACATTGACCATCAGCAGGTAGGCGATCTGGGAGTTGACCGTGCCGGTCAGCCAGCCGCCGAATTCCTGCGGCAGGCGCGACATCGACAGGGCGTAGCCAAGCAAGGAAGCACTCATGACCAGCGCCATCAGCACGCCGGTCGTCTCGACGGTTTCGAGCACGATGCGAGGAATCTGACGGATATCGATGTCGCGATAATAAAAGCCGACGAGCAAGGCGTAGAAGGCCGCGACCCCGGCCGACTCGGTCGGCGTGAAGAAGCCGGTCATCATGCCGCCGAACAGCACGACCGGACACATCAGCGCCGGGAAGGCGCCGACGAAGGCGTCCCAGATTTCCTGGCGCCCGGGCACCGGTGCGCTCGGCAGGTTCTTGCGGATGGCCAGGGCGCGCACCATCACCATCAGCGCCACAGCCATCAGCAGGCCCGGGATGACGCCACCAAGGAAGAGGTTGCCGATCGAGGTCTCGGCCGAGACGCCGTAGATGATCATCGGTAGCGAGGGCGGGATGATCGGACCGATGGTCGCCGACGCGGCGGTGATCGCGGCGGCGGTTTCGCCATCGTAGCCGGCGTCGCGCATGGCCTTGATCTCGATGACGCCGATACCGCCGGCGTCGGCCACCGCCGAGCCGCTCATGCCGGCGAAGATGACGCTGCCGAGGATGTTGGCGTGGCAGAGGCCGCCTTTCCACCAGCCGACGCAGACGGTGGCGAAGCGGAAGATGCGCTCGGTGACACCCGACGAATTCATCAGGCTGCCCATCAGGATGTACATCGGCGCGGCGAGCAGCGGGAAACTGTCGGCGGCCTTGGTGAATTTCTGCGGGATGACGATCAGGTTGATGTCGGTGACGTAGGCGAAGGCGGCACCGGCAAGGGCCATCAGCACATAGATCGGCGCGCCGGAAAAGAGCGCGACGAACCAGACGGCGAGGATGATGAGCATGACGCTGGTCATAGCACGATCTCCTTCTCGGCATGATGTCCGCGCAGGAGCGCGATGGTGTCGGCGATCAGCACGACGATGGCAGCGATGGCGGAGACCGGGATGATGGCGTAGACCAGCCAGAAATCGAAGAACAGCGTGATCGTCTCGATGTCGAGGTTGTTCTCGACGAGCTTGATGCCCTTGACGACGAAGATCAGCGCGAACACCGTCACCGACAGGTTGGCAAACAGGCCGAGCGCGAGCTTGAGGCGCGGACCGGCACGGTCGGTGATCAGCGAAATGCGGATGTGCGACTGGTTATGCGTGGCGATGACCCAGCCGATGAAGGCGACCCAGATGAAGACATAGCGCGCCAGTTCCTCGCTCCACACGAGCGGCTCGAAGAATTTGCGGGCGACGACCTGCGCCAGTACCAGGGACACCATGCCGATGAACAGCACGATCCCGGTGACGTGCAGCAGCTTGAGCGCGGCACGCGAGAAACTTCCTGATGACATTCAACCTCCCTGCGGTGTTGCCGTGTGATGTGCGTGCGCGGGCCGCCACCGGGCGGAGGCGCCGAGGCGGCGGTCTCCGTCCGAGGCGGCCGGGCGTGCTTACTTCATGTTCAGGATGCTTTCGAAGGTCCCTTTGCCCCACTTGGCTTCGAACTTGGGCGGCACGACGGCGAGCGTGGCCTTGCGGAAGGCTTCCACATCAGGCTGGAGGATCGTCACACCAGCGGCCTTGAACTCATCGATCAGCGCCGTTTCCTGCTTCTGGATCTGGTCGTCGGCCCAGGCCATATGTGTCTTTAGCGCCTCTTCGACGATTTTGCGGTCGGCGGCCGGGATCTTCTGCCAGGCGGCTTCGTTGACGACGACGAGACGCGGCGTCAGCACGTGGCCGGTGAGAATGATGTACTTCTGGACCTCGTTGAACTTGCCGGACTTGATCGTCGGCAGCGGATTTTCCTGGGCATCGACCGTGCCGGTCTTCAGCGCGAGGTAGAGTTCATTGAAGTTCATCGGCGTCGGCTTGGCGCCCCAGCTTTCCGCCATCGCCTTGAACACGTCGTTTTCCGGAACGCGGACCTTCAACCCCTTGGCGTCGGCGACCGTCTTGATGGCGCGGTCGGAGGTGGTGAGATGACGGGTGCCGTAATAGACTGCGCCGAGGATGCGCATGCCGCGCGCCTTGATCAGCTGCTCGTTGTATTTGTCGAGCAAGGGGCCGTTCATCGCCTTGATCAGGTGCGCGGGACTCCGCCAGATGAAGGGCGCTTCGGTGACCGAGATTGACGGAATCCAGGCGCCGAAATTGGCGGCGCCTTCGGTGATCAGCTGCTGGGTGCCGTTGGCGACCGCTTCGATCATGTCGCGCGAACTGCCCATCTGGCCGCCGGGGAAGCCCTGGATATCGACCCGGCCGTTGGTCTTGGCCTTCACTTCGGCGGCGACGCGATCGATCATGACGACCTGCGGATGGCCGCCGGCGACGACGTCGCCCCAGCGCAGGACGACGGGCTGTTGAGCCACGGCCAGGCCGCTCAGACCCAGACCGATGAGAAAGCCGATACAACGCTTCGTTGAGACCATGCTGAAGCCCTCCTTGTTATGGTGTTTCGGAATGGTGGTGAAACGATGCTAACTCGATGCAGCAATATAGATAAAGCCGGAATTAAAAGCAATGGCGACGGCATCGATTCATGACATCCGTCTGGCGCTATCTTAGCGGCTGCGAGGGGGGCGCGGGCGCGCTTTGATGGCAGCGTCACGGGCGATTCGGGATACACTCACGCTTTTGCACTTTCCGACTGTCCGATGCGCGCCTTTCGTCTTGCCAAAATCCTGGGAATCGTCCGCCGTTACGGCATCGACGACATGATTCTCGAGCACGAGCCGAGCGGGCGCCTCGCGGCCTTGTCGCGTCTGCTGCGCTTCGGCGGGCATGCGCATCTGAGCGAGCCGCGCGCGGTACGCCTGCGTCAGGCGCTGGAGTCGCTGGGGCCGATCTTCGTCAAGTTCGGGCAGGTGTTGTCGACGCGTCGGGATCTGCTGCCGCTCGATATCGCCGACGAACTCGCCAAGCTGCAGGACCGGGTACCGCCGTTCGCGCCGCTGCTCGTCCACGCCCAGATCGAGGCGGCCTATGGCCGTCCGGCCAGTGCGGTGTTTGCCGAGTTCGACGAGGTGCCGGTGGCGAGCGCGTCGGTGGCACAGGTGCATTTCGCCCGTCTCAAGCCGGAAGATGGCGGTCATGAAGTCGCCGTCAAGATTCTCCGGCCCGACATGGAAAAGACCATTGCGCACGATCTGGCGCTGCTCGATTCGGCCGCCGCGCTGCTTGAATCGCTGTGGGCCGACGGCCGGCGCCTCAAGCCGCGCGAAGTGGTGGCCGAGTTCGCCAAATATCTCTACGACGAGCTCGATCTCATGCGCGAGGCGGCCAATGCGTCGCAGCTGCGCCGTAATTTCGCTGGCTCGACGCTGCTGCTGGTACCCGAAATCCATTGGGATTTCTGCACGACCGGCGTCATGGTCATGGAGCGCATGCGCGGTCTGCCGATCAGTCAGAAGGACATGCTGGTCGACGCCGGTGTCGACCTCAAGGCGCTGTCGCGCGCCGGCGTCGAGATCTTCTTCACGCAGGTTTTTCGCGACGGCTTTTTTCACGCCGACATGCATCCGGGCAACATCTTCGTGGCGATCGACACGCAGCACCGGGGCAAATACATCGCGCTCGATTTCGGCATCGTCGGCACGCTCAGCGAGCGTGACAAGAACTATCTCGCGCAGAACTTCCTCGCCTTTTTCCGGCGCGATTACCGGCGTGTCGCCGAGGCGCATATCGAGGCCGGCTGGGCGCCGCCGGAAACGCGTGCCGACGAGTTCGAAGCGGCGATCCGCGCCGTCTGCGAGCCGATCTTCGACCGGCCCTTGCGCGAGATTTCGTTCGGTCGCGTGCTCATGCGCCTGTTCCAGACTTCGCGGCGTTTCAATGTCGAGGTCCAGCCGCAACTCGTCATGCTGCAAAAAACGCTGCTCAATATCGAAGGACTGGGCCGTCAGCTCGATCCCGACCTCGATCTCTGGGACACCGCCAAACCTTTCCTTGAGCGCTGGATGAACGAACAGCTCGGCTGGCGATCCCTGCTGCGCACGGTCAAGCAGGAGGCGCCAACCTGGGCGCGGACCCTGCCGCAACTGCCGCGCCTCGTCCATCAGGCGCTGGCGCAGGCGCCGGCGAGCGATCTGGCGCCGCTGCTGGCCGAACTCAACGCCACCCAGCGCCGCCAGAATCGCCTGTTGCTGGCAATTGCAGGGCTGCTGCTGGCGGCTCTGCTGACGCCGTTCTTTTGGTAGCCGGCGCCCGGCTTCGTCCGGGCCGCCGCCGTTTCAACTGTTTGTCATTGCAATCCGATGTCCGCTGTTCTCAATCCCCCTCAACGCGAAGCCATTCGTTATCTCGACGGTCCCTTGCTGGTGCTTGCCGGCGCCGGCTCGGGCAAGACCCGCGTGATCACGCAGAAGATCGCCTACCTGATCCAGGAATGCGGTTTCTCGCCCTCGAATATCGCGGCGATCACCTTCACCAACAAGGCTGCCAAGGAAATGCAGGAGCGCGTCGCGCAACTGCTCGACGGCAAGCCTGACGGGCTGACGATCTCGACCTTTCACTCGCTCGGCATGCGCATTTTGCGCGAGGAGGCGAAAGTGCTGGGCTACAAGCCGCGCTTTTCGATCTTCGATTCGAACGACTGCTTCGCCATCCTTTCCGACCTCTCGGGCAGCGCCGACAAGGCGACGATCCGCCGATTGCAGACGCTGATCTCCAACTGGAAGAACGGGCTGATCCAGCCCGACGCCGCGCTCGCCAATGCCGAGAGCGAGATCGAGAAATTGGCGGCGCAAGCCTACGCCAGCTACGCGGCGACGCTGAAAGCCTACCAGGCGGTCGATTTCGACGACCTGATCGTGCTGCCGGTGCTGCTCTTCGACAGCTATCCCGAGGTGCTCGACAAGTGGCAGAACCGGTTGCGCTACCTGCTGGTCGATGAATACCAGGACACCAACGCCTGCCAGTATCGCCTGCTCAAGCAGATCGCCGGGCCGCGCGCGGCCTTCACAGCGGTCGGCGACGACGACCAGGCGATCTACGGCTGGCGCGGCGCCGACATCGAGAACCTGCGCGGCCTGCCGCGCGATTACCCGAACCTCAAACTGATCAAGCTCGAACAGAACTATCGTTCGACGGTGCGCATCCTCAAGGCTGCCAATGCGGTCATCTCGCACAATGAAAAACTGTTCGACAAGAAGCTCTGGTCGGACCTGGGTCACGGCGAAGCGATCTCGGTGACGGTCTGCCGCGACAGCGAAAAGGAAGCCGAGCATGTGGCGATGAAGCTGCAGGCGCATCGCTTCGAGCATCGCGGCAAGTTTTCCGATTACGCCATCCTCTATCGTGGCAACTTCCAGGCGCGCATCATCGAGCAGCATCTGCGCGACCAGCGCGTACCGTATCTGCTGTCGGGCGGGCAGTCGTTCTTCGACAAGGCCGAAATCAAGGACATCACCGCGTATCTGCGCTTGCTCGCCAACAACGACGACGATCCGGCCTTCATCCGGGCGGTGACGACGCCGAAACGCGGCGTCGGCAGTTCGACGCTCGAGGCGCTCGGGACCTACGCCGGCGAGCGTCACATCTCGCTCTTTGCCGCCGCCTTCGAGGAAGGCTTCGCTCGTCGCGTGCAGGCGCGCCAGCTCGGTCCGCTGGTCGACTTCTGCGAATTCATCAATCGCATCGAATATCGGGCCCAACGGGAGCCGGCCGGGACGGTGATGAACGACCTGCTCGGCGCCATCGGTTACGAAGCCTGGCTGATGAGCGAGGAAGAGCGCAAGGTGGCGATGACGCGCTGGGAGAGCGTGCAGGAACTCGTCAGCTGGCTGGCGCGACGTGGCGAAGAGGACAACAAGAACCTGATCGAACTGACGCAGATGATCGCGCTCATCAACATGCTCGAAAAACGCGAGGATGCCGATGCGCCCGATGCCGTCCAGCTATCGACGCTGCACGCCTCGAAAGGACTGGAGTTCAAGCACGTCTTCCTGATCGGCGTCGAGGAGGGCGTGTTGCCACACCGTGAATCGCTCGATCCGGTCAAGCTCGAGGAAGAGCGCCGCCTGATGTATGTCGGCATCACCCGCGCCCAGCGCTCGCTGCATGTGACCTATGCCGAACGCCGCAAACAGGGGCGCGACTTCTTTCCCTGCGAGCCCTCGCGCTTTATCGCCGAAATGGGCGAGGACCTGCGCTTCTCCGGCGGCAAGGTCGATGCACCACCCGACAAGGCGACCGGTGCCGCACGTCTTGCGGCGATGCGTGCCATGCTGGCCGGGAAGGCTGGCTAGGGAGTGTTCACAATCAACCGCTAGATTGTGACACCCCCTAGGGGCCGGAATATACGAGAAACCCGGCGTCTGGTATGGCAGATGCCGTAGAATGCCGGGTTCGCGATTCGCATCTAGAGCCTATTTCGGTAGGGCTCGCGGCCCACGATCCCTACCGAAACAGGCTCTTAATATACCGGAGGCATGAATGGCAACGCAGCACTACAGCATCGAATCCCTCAAGCAATTGTCGACCTCGCTTTTCGTCGCGGCCGGCCTCGAAGCCGACAAGGCTGAGGCGGTGACGACCGTGCTGGTAACCGGCGACATGGTCGGCCAGCGCACGCACGGCATGGCGCTGTGTCCGCAGTATCTCGACCAGATCGAGAAAGGGCTGATGACGACGGCGGGCGAGCCGGAGGTGATACGCGACAGCGGTGCCGTCTTCGTCTGGGATGGCCGTTACCTGCCCGGACCGTGGCTGGTATCGACGGCCCTGACGCAGGCCTGCGACCGGGTTGGCGAACACGGCGTCGTCACCGGCGTCATTCGTCGCAGTCACCATATCGCCTGCCTGGCGGCGCTGATCAAGCAGGTCACCGACCGCGGTCTCGTTGTCATGCTTGCGTCATCAGACCCGGCCTCGGGCTTCATCGCACCGTATGGCGGCACGGAACCGATCTTTACGCCGAACCCGATCGCGATCGGCTATCCGGGAAGCGAGCAGGCGGTGTGGGTCGACGTCAGCACCTCGATCACCACGGTCGGCATGACCAAGCAGAAGGGGGCGGCCAACGTCCAGTTCGAGCATCCCTGGCTGATGGATGCCAAAGGCACGCCGACGACCGATCCTCATGTCATCGATCCCGGTGTCGGTGGCACGCTGCTGCCGCTCGGCGGGCTCGAGTACGGCCACAAGGGCTTCGGTCTGTCGTTGATGGTCGAGATGCTCACCCATGGCCTGGCCGGCTTCGGACGGCCGGACGCGGAAAAGCGCTGGGGCGCCGGCGTTTTCCTGCAGGTGATGGATCCGGCGGCTTTCGGTGGCCGTGCCGATTTTCTCCGCCAGGCCGATTACACGATCGACCGCTGCCACGCCAATGCGCCGATCGATCCGGCCAAACCCGTCCGTTTGCCGGGCGAAATGGCGCAGAAGCGCATGCGCGAGGCCGAGTTGAACGGTGTCGACGTCTCGCCCGCGGTGCTCGAAGCGCTGACGGCGAAAGCGGCCAAGTACGGCGTGAGCGTGCCGCAACCGCTTTGATCCGATCGTTCGACGGGGCACAGGCCCCGTCACACGGCGTTACCCGACGTTACCCAAGCGCTGACATCCGCGGTGAATCTTCAGGCGTTACTGCTAGCAAGGCCGGAACAGATTGCACGGTGCATCGAACCGACCGAGTTGCACAACTCACTCATTGGAGATTGATCATGCTCAAGAAAATTCTTGCTGTTGTCATTGCTGCGACGTTCGGTTCGATGGCTTTTGCTCAGGCGCCTGCTGCAGCTCCGGCGCAAGCTGCCGAGGCGGCCAAGCCGGCCGTCGCCGCGACCCCCGCAGCTCCGGCAGCCGCAGCCAAGCCGGCGGTGAAGGCCGAAGCGAAGGCCAAGGTCAAGCATCACAAGGCGGCCAAGGCTGAAAAGCCTGCCGCACCGGCGACGCCGGCAACACCGGCCACGCCCGCAACGTCGGCAGCGCCGGCCGCAACGAAGTAATCAACGCAAAACAGCGCCACCGCTCAGGTGGCGCAATGTGAAAGGGGCGCCTGTGCGGCGCCCCTTTTATTGTCCGGGGATCGGTAGCGAAGCGCCTATTTGGCTTTTCCGGTCAGATAGGTGACGGCGGCCTTGAGTTCGTCGTCGCTGAGATCGGGCGCACCACCGCGTGCGGGCATGGCGTTCTTGCCGTTGGTCGCCGATTTCAGCAGCGCCGCCATGCCGGTGGCCAGTCGCGGCGCCCAGGCGGCCTTGTCGCCGGTCTTCGGTGCGCCGGCGACACCGGCTTCGTGGCAGGCCTTGCAGACGCTGGCGTAGATCGCTTCGCCGCTGCGCGGCTTGCCGTCCGATTTGACGCTCTCCGCCTTCTGCATCTCGACGCGGGCAACCGGCTGGATCCGCAGTTCGGCTTCGTCGGCATCGGCAGGAGAGACGCCGCCCTTGCCCAGCATCGAGAGCGGCCAGACCACCACGGTCAGCAGCACGCCGACGGCGACAGCGCCCAGAAAAATGGTTCGTGACGGGTTCTTGTTGTCGGACATGGAGTTCCTCTTCGAGTGAGACCGATGATTAGTATCGCGCAAACTCGCTGTCTGTGGCAGCGAAAATGCGATTCGAATGTTCGGCTGACTATGAGTGGCTGTCGCCGTGGAAGTTCAAGAATACTGTGTTCCGGTGCTCGCCGGGGTGGTCAGGCGCTGCGCCGGAATTCCGTTCCAGCCTTGCGGCCGTAGGGAATGGCGAGGCGTTTCATCAGGTTGCGCAGGGTGCTGGGATTCATGTCCAGCGCTTCGGCTGCGCCGCCGCGTCCCTGCACCTTGCCGTCGCAGTGGCCGAGTGCGCTGACGATGTGCTCGCGCAACAGGCTGTCGAGCGGCTGGATCGCGTCGGCGGCCGGTCGCGGGACGGTCGCGCGCGGCGCATCGCCGGGGAAGAGGGCATCGATGCCGATTATCTTGCCGCGGGAAAGAATCAGTGCCCGCTCGATGATGTTTTCAAGTTCGCGGACGTTGCCGGGCCAGTCGTATTCGGCCAGGCGTTTCATTGCCGACGACGCGATCAGCGGCGTGCCTGGCAGGTTGAGCTCGCGGCTCTTCTTCGTCACCATGTGGCTGACGAGTTCGGGGATGTCCTCCGTGCGCTGGCGCAGCGGCGGAATGAAGATCGGGAAGACGTTGAGACGGAACCACAGGTCTTCGCGAAATTGCTTTGCCGCCACCATTTGTTCGAGGTCGCGGTGCGTCGCCGCGATGACGCGGATATTGACGCGGATCGGGTCGCTACCGCCGACGCGCTGGATTTCCTTGAACTGCAGCACGCGCAGCAGGCGGACCTGCACCGGCGGCGGCAGTTCGCCGATTTCGTCGAGAAAGATCGTGCCCTTGTCGGCGCGTTCGAAAAATCCGAGCTTCTGGTAAAAGGCGCCGGTGAACGCGCCCTTTTCGTGGCCGAAAAGTTCGGCATCGATCAACGCCTCGGGGATGGCGCCGCAATTGACCTTGACGAAGGGACCGTCGCGAAAGGCCGACAGGCGGTGGATGGCGGTGGCGATCATGTCCTTGCCAGTACCGGTTTCGCCGCGTAGCAGTACCGGGCTCGTCATTGTCGCCACTTGCCGCGCCATGTCGATGACGTTTTTCAGACCGTACTCGCTGCCGATGATGCGATCGCCCGAGGCATTGCCGGCGCTTTGTCGGGCATGCGCCTGGTCTCCGGCCAGCGCGTTGCGGTGCTTGATCATCTCTTCGCGGTGCAGCGCGTTGGCGGCAGCCAGCGTGAAGGGCTCGAGAAACTGGGCGAGCAACTGCGCGTGGGCAGCCTCGTAGCGTTGCGTCCCTTCGGCGCGAACGAAGAGGGTGCCGATGCGTTTGCCGTCGCTGTCGAGATACATGACCATCGACGAATAGTCCTGTGGCATGAAGTATTTCTTCATGCTGCGCGCGACCGGGTCGGCGTCCGGGTGGTTCACGATGCGCATGACAACCGGGTTGAGGCCGGTACGTTCGATGACGGTGTGAGGGATGTCCATGCGCAGCAGCTTTGCCCGCGTCGCCGGATTCAGTCGCATGAGTTCGTTGCTGTCGTGTCCGCCGTCCTCGGATGCCATGGCAATTTTACGCAGGCCGGACTGGGCGTCGTCGTAAACCCAGATGATCATCAGGTCGATCGGCATCATTTCGCGCAGGGCAAGCAGGGCGCGATGCAAGGCACTGCCGATTTCGCTCGAACTGCAAATGGCGGTAGTGACGCTACGGTAGAAGGCCGGGTCGAGGTCGCTCATTGGTTCTGCCTTATGCGGTAGTTATGCCCGTATTCTATCCAATACGGCGGTGCGTCTGGCAAATATGGCAGTTTATGCGTTTTGGAAGATGCCTTTGTCTCGGTTGTCGATTAAAAGATGCATAAAATCAGGTATGTAGTGATTTCCATGAGCATGGCATGGGTATTGCAATTTGCCGAAGCGCAAGGTGCCGGTACCGACGAACAAGGCCAGAAAGAACAGGCCGGTCTCCTTTTCCCGCTTGGGATGCGAAAGCTTTTCAGTCTTATTCACTTCAGGAGTCATGCTATGAAACTCAGGGTCAGGGCGTTTGCCGCCGTGGTTGCGTCGACGCTGGCGATTGCCGCGCAGGCGGACCAGACGATCAATACCGATGTCGTTGTGATTGGCGCCGGGGCGGCCGGTACTGCCGCCAGCTATGCCGCCGCAGAGAAGGGCGCCAAGGTCGTCGTGCTCGAAAAGCAGGCGCGCACAGGCGGTACCGGTCAGTTCTCGGAAGGCATCTTTGCCGTCGAGAGTTCCTTGCAGCGCGAGATGAACTACACCCTGACGACCGACCAGGCCTTCAAGCTGATCATGGACTACAGCCACTGGCGCGCCAATCCGAAGCTGGTGCGTGCCTTTGTCGATAAGTCCGCCGATTCGATCGAGTGGTTGAAAGCCAACGGCGTGACCTTCGAAAAACTGACCTCCAATTATCCGGGCGGTCTGTACACCTGGCATATCTATCACGGCCGCGGCGCCGGCTGGATCAAGACGCTGCAGGACAAATTCACGGCGCTCGGTTATCCGATCATGACGGAAACATCGGCGACCGACCTGATCAAGGAAAACGGCAAGGTCGTCGGCGTGCTGGCCAAGAGCAAGGACGGCGAGAAGATCGAATTGCGCGCCAAATCGGTCATCATCGCCACCGGCGGCTTCGGCAACAACAAGGAAATGCTGGAGAAATACGTGCGCTTCCCGAATGCGATGCCGGTCGCCAACGTCGGCAAAACTGGCGACGGCATCCAGATGGCATGGGCCGCCGGCGCAGCGGCGGAGGGTACCGAAGTCGTGGCCTCGTACCGTCCGGGCCCGGTCGGCGAATCGACGACCTCGCACACCGGTGCCGCCGCCAAACAGCCGCATCTGTGGCTGAACCCGCGCGGCGAGCGTTTCGCCGATGAAGGCATCATCTTCCAGTGGCCGTTCGCCGGCAACGCGCTTGAAAAACAGGGCGGTACGATGTTCGTCGTCTTCGACCAGAATACGCTGGACTACATGAAGACCAAGGGCATTGACGTCGGCGTTGGCGTGATGGTGCCGGTGACGGCCAAGCTCGACAAATTCGACGAGCATTTCCAGCGTGGGCAGAAGAACGGGATCGCCTTCAAGGCCAATTCGGTCGACGAACTCGCCAAGCTGACCGGCATGCCGGCCGAGGCGCTCAAGAAGACGATCACGCGTTACAACGAGAACGTTGCCGTGCGTCATGACCGCGATTTCGCCAAGGATGCCAAGTTCCTGCAAGCCGTGAGCAAGCCGCCGTTCTACGCGATCAAGAGCGTGGCGACGACCCTCGGCACGCTCGGCGGCGTCAAGGTCAACGAGAACCTGCAGGCGGTCAATCAACAGGAAGTACCGGTGCCGGGACTGTATGTCGTCGGCAACGATGCGGGTGGCATGTACGGCGACAGCTATGACCTGCTGATGGCCGGCAGCACGATCGGCTTTGCCGTCAATTCAGGTCGCATCGCCGGCGAGCACGCCGCGCAGGCGGCCAAGGCGCGCTAGGCAGCGTCGCCGGGCGCCGGGAGTGTCTGACTTTTCCCGGCGCCGGTCGGCAACGTGGGCGGGCGTGCTAAGATCGTCCGCCCTGTTTGCCGACCCGTTCCATGAGTGTGTCTTCGCCTGTTTCTTCCACGATTCCTGCCGATCCCTCGTTCTCCCGCCGCCTGATCGACTGGCAGCGTCGTTGCGGGCGCCATCAGTTGCCCTGGCAGTCGACGCGCGATGCCTATCGCGTCTGGCTGTCCGAAATCATGCTGCAGCAGACGCAGGTATCGACGGTCATTCCCTATTTCGCGCGTTTTATCGAGCGTTTTCCGACGGTGGACGCCTTGGCGCGTGTGCCGGTCGAGTCGGTTCTCGAAAACTGGTCGGGACTCGGTTACTACGCTAGGGCGCGTAACCTGCACCGTTGCGCGCAAACGGTCGTCGAGCGATATGACGGTCAATTTCCGCAAGATCCCGAGGTGTTGGCGAGTTTGCCCGGAATCGGGCGCTCGACGGCAGCGGCGATTGCCGTTTTTGCCTTTGGCGTGCGCGCGGCGATCCTCGACGGCAACGTCAAGCGTGTATTCGCCCGGCATTTCGGCATCGCCGGTTTTCCTGGCGCGCCGGCCATCGAGCGGTCACTCTGGGCGCTCGCCGAGTCCTTGCTGCCGGGGGACGGAATCGAGGCGTATACGCAGGGCTTGATGGATCTGGGCGCGACCCTGTGCGTCCGCTCGACGCCCGATTGTGCCGCCTGTCCGCTCAATGCTTCTTGCCGCGCGCTGGCGCAGGGGCGTGTCGACGAACTGCCGGAGGCGCGACCGCGCAAGCCGCTGCCCGAGCGCGAAACGACGATGTGGCTACTGTCCGACGGCGAAAACGTCTTGTTGGAACAGCGTCCCGCCACCGGCATCTGGGGTGGGTTGCTCAGCCTGCCCGAGCAGGACGGCTGGAATAGTGCCGAAGCGTTGGCCGCGCGTTGCGGTTACCGCCTGGTTTCGCAGCAGGCATTGCCGGATCTGCGCCATACGTTCACGCATTTCCGCCTGCTCATGCATGTGTCGTTCTGTTGCGTCGAGGCACTGCCGCCGTCGGGCAGGCTGCCGGAACCATTGCTCTGGCGTCCCTGGTCGGCCTTGGCAAGCGCGGCGCTGCCGGCGCCGATACGGAAAATTCTCGAAGCGGCAGCTTCCCGGTAACCTTTAGGTCGTACGACGTCAGTCCTGTACGGGTAGGTCGATCGGCGCGGAATTCTCGCTGGCGCGCTTGAGTCGTTCGCGGCTGTTGGTCAGGTGCATGCGCATGGCGGCGCTCGCTGCCTGCGGGTCCTGCCGGTAGATCGCGTCGAGGATCGCCTCGTGTTCGCGATTCGTGCGCAGCAGGTAGTCCTGGCCCGGTTCGAGCGAGAGCTTGGAAATGTCGATGCGTGTGCGCGGGATGGTCGTCGGGCCGAGGTGCCGGTAGAACTCCTCGAAATACTTGTTGTGGGTGGCCAGCGCAATCTGCAGGTGGAACTGGAAATCGGCCTCGATCGAGCGTTCGCCTTTGCGGACGCCTTGCTCGAAGGCGGCAAGCGCCTCACGCATCAGGCCGAGCTGCTCTTCGGTGCGCCGTTGCGCGGCAAGCCCCGCCGCCTCGGTTTCCAGGCTGATGCGCAGTTCCAGCATGGCGAGCACATCGCGGATGGTGACGACGGTGGTCAGGTCGAGCTTCGGCGCCGAAGGCGCCCGCGCGAAGGTGCCGACGCCATGTCGGGTCTCGACGAGTCCGGCCGCTTGTAGCCGTGACATGGCCTCGCGCACCACGGTTCGGCTGACGCCCTGTTCGACCATCAGTTCGGGTTCCGTCGGCAACTTGTCGCCGGGACGATAACGACCGGAGCGAATCCGTTCCGCCAGGTCGTTCATCACTTCCTGCGCGAGGCTGACGGGGCGTCGGCGGGGCTGGACGGCGGTTTTTTCGTTGTTCATGGCGGGCGAAGTAAAAAGGGGAGGGATGCCTATTGCAAATATTCTACATCACTTTATACTCCATGATACGACGTACGACGACGTATGACGAAGTGGCGCAAGACGGGTGTGAAATGCGGCCCGTCGGTCCTTCCAGGTTGGGGAATAAATAAATTCGCGGAGGTCATCTTGGTTTCAGCAGGGCAAACTATCAGCGGCGCACCGAAGGTTACGGATCTGCAGGTCATTCCGGTCGCCGGGCAGGACAGCATGGAGCTCAACCTGTCGGGGGCGCATGGGCCGTTTTTCACGCGCAATATCGTCATCCTCAAGGATAGCGCCGGCAACACCGGTCTCGGCGAGGTGCCGGGCGGCGAGAAAATCCGGCAGACGATCGAGGACGCACGCTCCCTGATCATCGGCAAAACGCTCGGCGAATACAACAATGTTCTCAATGCCATGCGTTCGGCGTTTGCCGATCGCGACGTCGGTGGCCGTGGCCTCCAGACCTTCGACCTGCGCACGACGATCCACGCGGTGACCGCGGTCGAATCGGCCTTTCTCGATCTGCTTGGCCAGTTCATGAACGTGCCGGTGGCGGCATTGCTCGGTGAGGGCATGCAACGCGAGGCGGTCGAAATCCTCGGCTACCTCTTCTACATCGGCGACCGCAAGAAGACGAATCTCAACTATCGCAGCGAAGAAAACGCGGACGACGCCTGGTTCCGCCTGCGCAACGAGGAAGCACTCACTGCCGAATCGATTGTGCGCCTGGCCGAGGCGACGCACGCGCGCTACGGCTTCAACGATTTCAAGCTGAAGGGCGGCGTGCTGTCCGGCGACGAGGAAATGGAGGCGATCATCGCCTTGCATGAACGCTTCCCGCAGGCGCGCATCACGCTTGATCCGAATGGCGCCTGGTCGCTGGCCGAGGCGATTCGCCTGTGTCGCGACAAGCATGGCATCCTCGCCTATGCCGAGGATCCGACCGGCGCCGAAGCCGGCTTCTCCGGCCGCGAGGTGATGGCCGAGTTCCGCCGCGCCACCGGCTTGCCGACGGCGACCAACATGATCGCTACCGACTGGCGCCAGATGGCGCATTCGATCCAGTTGCAATCGGTCGATATCCCGCTCGCCGACCCGCATTTCTGGACGATGCAGGGTTCGGTTCGCGTCGCGCAGCTGTGCGACATGTTCGGGCTGACCTGGGGATCGCACTCGAACAATCACTTCGACATCTCGCTGGCGATGTTTACGCATGTCGGCGCGGCGGCGCCGGGCAAGGTGACGGCGATCGACACGCATTGGATCTGGCAGGACGGTCAGCGTCTGACCAAGGAGCCGTATCAGATCAAGGACGGTCTGATCCGCGTGCCCAAAAAGCCGGGCCTCGGTTTGGAGCTCGACATGGCCGAAGTCGAAAAAGCGCATCAGGCCTACCTGGCGATGGGCTTGGGCGCGCGCGACGATGCGGTGGCCATGCAGTTCCTGATTCCGGGCTGGAAATTTGACAACAAGCGCCCCTGTCTCGTGCGCTGAGGAAAGAAAAGGAAAAAAATCATGAGTGAACAACAGGTGTATTCCGCTTTTCCAAATACCTTTCGCCGCGACCTGAAGGCCGGCAAACTGTTGATTGGTTGCTGGAGTTCGCTGGGCAGCTATATCACCACCGAAGTCCTCGGTGTCGCCGGTTTCGACTGGCTGTTGCTCGATGCCGAACATTCGCCGAACGACGCGATCAACCTGATTCCGCAGTTGATGGCCCTGAAGGACAGCCGCAGCGCGCCGGTGGTCCGGCCGCAATGGAACGACACGGTGCAAATCAAGCGCCTGCTCGACGCCGGTTTCCACAATTTTCTCATTCCCTTCGTGCAGTCGGCCGAGGAGGCGCGCGCTGCCGTCGCCGCGACGCGCTATCCGCCGCAGGGCGTGCGCGGTGTGTCGGTATCGCAACGGAATAACCGCTACGGCACGGTCAAGGACTATCTCAAGATCGTCAATGACAACATCACGGTGATGGTGCAGATCGAAAATCAGGTCGGCGTCGATGCGATCGACGAGATCTGCGCCGTCGAGGGGGTGGATGGCATCTTCATCGGCCCGTCCGACCTCTCGGCTTCGCTCGGTTTCCTCGGCAATCCGCTGCAGCCGGAAGTTCAGGCGGCGATGCAGAAGATCTGCGCCAGCGCCAAAGCGCACGGCAAACCGATCGGCATTCTGGCGCCGGTCGAGGCGGATGCGCGCCGTTATATCGAGATGGGCGCGACCTTCGTCGCCGTCGGCAGCGATCTCGGTGTTTTCCGGAATGCCACGCAAGCCTTGCGCGACAAGTTTCTTTGAGCATTGTCGGTACCAATGTCATTATTAACGCAGTTCAGGCTGCGACCCTTTGAACAGGAGAAGTGAAAAATGAGCAAGATCGGTTTTGTCGGTTTGGGGATCATGGGTTCGCCGATGGCGGGTCATCTGATTGCTGCGGGACACGAGGTCTATCTCTTCAACATTCCGAGCATCCCGCAGGCCCTGATCGACGCCGGTGGCAAGGCGTGCAGTTGCGGTAAGGAAGTCGCGCAGAAAGCCGACATCATCATCACGATGGTGCCCGATACGCCGCATGTCGCCGCCGCCCTCTTCGATGCCAACGGAATTGCCGAAGGCTTGTCGGCCGGCAAGATCGTCGTCGATATGAGCTCGATCTCGCCGATCGAGACCAAAGAGTTTGCCAAGAAGATCAACGCCCTCGGCTGCGAATACCTCGATGCGCCGGTATCCGGCGGCGAGGTCGGCGCCAAGAACGCCACCCTGTCGATCATGGTCGGCGGTAGCCAGGCGAGCTTCGACACGGTCAAGCCGCTGTTCGACCTGATGGGCAAGAACATCACGCTGGTCGGTGGCAACGGCGACGGGCAGACGGCCAAGGTCGCCAATCAGATCATCGTCGCGCTGAACATCGAGGCAGTCGCCGAAGCGCTGCTCTTCGCCGCCAAGGCGGGTGCCGATCCGGCCAAGGTGCGCGAGGCGCTGATGGGCGGTTTCGCTTCGTCGAAGATCCTCGAGATCCACGGCGACCGCATGGTCAAGCGCACCTTCAATCCGGGCTTCCGCATCGAACTGCACCAGAAGGACCTCAACCTGGCGCTCTCGTCGGCGCGCAAACTCGGCCTGTCGCTGCCGAACACGGCAACGGCGCAGGAGCTCTTCAACAGTTGCGCCGCGCACGGCGGCAGCGCCTGGGATCACTCGGGCATGGTGCGCGCGCTCGAACTGATGGCCAATTTCGAGATCGGGCAAAAAGCCTGATCGCGTCATCACTTCGTCATCGTGCCGGCCGCACCGGGGCGGTGACGAAGGGTATTCATCAAACATTGTCAGGGACGGAATCGGCGAATGAGTACTGCAATCAATCCGCGTCAATTGCTCGAGGACATGTTCCGGGCGGCGATCGAATCGGCTCAGCCGCACCATGGCATTCCGCGCCATTTGCCGGCGCCGCCGCGCGGCCGCTTGATCGTCATCGGTGCCGGCAAGGCCTCGGCGGCGATGGCGCGCGTCCTTGAAGACCACTATCTCGGATCGCTTTCCGGGCTGGTGGTGACGCGGTACGGCTATGCCGTGCCCTGCAGCAAGATCGAGATTGTCGAGGCCGCCCACCCGGTGCCGGATGCGGCGGGGTTGAAGGCGGCGCAGCGCATCCTCGATCTCGTCGAGGGGCTGACGCCTGACGATCTCGTGCTCTGCCTGATTTCGGGCGGCGGTTCGGCCCTGATGCCCTTGCCCTTGCCGGGGATCAGTCTCGAAGACAAGCAGGCCGTTAATCGCGAATTGCTCAAGTCCGGTGCCAGCATCAGCGAAATGAATTGCGTGCGCCGCCATTTGTCGGCAATCAAGGGCGGACGCCTGGCGGCGGCCTGCCATCCGGCGAAGGTAGTGACCCTGCTGATTTCCGATGTGCCGGGCGACGGACCCTGCGATATCGCCTCCGGTCCGACGGTCGGCGATCCGACCTCGTGCGAGGACGCGCTGGCGATCGTTCGCCGTTACGGCATACAGTTGCCGCCGGCGGTGCTCGAAACGCTGGCAAGCGGGCGTGGCGAATCGATCAAGCCCGACGATCCGCGCCTTGCCGGCAGCGAAACCCACTTCATCGCGACGCCGATGATGGCGCTTGAAGCTGCTGCTGCCGTGGCTCGTCAGGCCGGCATTCCGGCGCACATTCTCGGCGATGCGATCGAAGGCGAAGCCCGCGATGTTGGCAAGGTGATGGCCGGAATCGCGCGCCAGGTCGTGCGCTTCCAGCAGCCCTTCCAGCCGCCGTGCGTGCTGCTGTCGGGTGGCGAGACGACGGTGACGGTGCGCGGTAACGGTCGCGGCGGTCGCAATGTCGAATATTTGCTATCGCTCGGCGTTGCCCTCGACGGGTTGCCGAACGTTCATGCGATCGCCGGGGATACCGACGGCGTCGATGGGCAGGAAGAAATCGCCGGCGCCATTCTTGCGCCCGATTCGCTTGCCCGTGCTTGGGAAAAGGGTATCCGGCCGAAGGATGCGCTGGCCGATAACGATGGACACGGCTTTTTTGGGGCGTTGGGCGATGCGGTCGTGACCGGGCCGACGCTGACCAACGTCAATGATTTCCGGGCGGTGCTGATCTTATGACTGCTGGCGCGCCAGCCCGAACCGGCGTCCGTGCTTGAACGCGGACGTCCTGCAACACAGTTCATAAACCACGGAGGAGAGGTTCACCATGAAAAAAACAATCCTGGCACTGCTTGCCAGTGCGTTCGTTGCTACGGCAGCGCATGCCGCGTTTCCGGACAAGCCGGTGACGATTACCGTGCCGTTCCCGCCGGGCGGCTCGACCGACATGCTGGCGCGCATCATGACGCCGAAGATGAGCGAAAAGCTCGGCCAGCCGGTCATCGTCGAAAACAAACCGGGCGCGACCGGTGCCATCGGCGCCGCGCAAATCAAGCGTGCTGCGCCGGATGGGTACAACGTCCTCTGCGCCTCGATCGGCGTCTGGGCCGCTAATCCCTTCCTGCAGAAGAACCTGGCCTATGATCCAGCCAAGGACTTCGATCTCCTGATGGTCGCCGTCAAGTCGCCCAACATCCTCGTCGTCAATCCGAACGTGCCGGCCAAGGATGTCAAGGAACTGATCGCCTATCTCAAGCAGAAGAACGGCAAGGTGAGCTTCCCGTCGTCGGGCGCCGGTTCGTCGGACCACCTGTCGATTGCGCTGTTCTGGATGATTACCAATACCACCGGTATCCACGTGCCCTACAAGGGCGGCGGCCCGGCGATCGCCGATCTCGTGGCGGGCCACGCCGAGGTGTCGTTCCAGAACCTCAACAACGTGATCCAGCACATCAAGGCCGGCAAGCTGCGCGCGCTGGCGACGACGAGCGAGAAGCGCTCGCCGCTGCTGCCCGACGTGCCGACGATGGTCGAACTCGGCTACCGCGATATGGTGGTGACGTCCTGGCAGGCCCTGGGCGCGCCGAAGGGGCTGCCGGCCGACGTCAAGGCCAAGCTGCATGAGTCGATGGTCGCTGCACTCAAGGATCCGGAGACGGCGAAGAAACTGACCGACCCGGGCTTTGAAATCGTCGCATCGACGCCGGAAGAGTTCTCGCGCTTCCTGAACGCTGAACTGGCCAAGTGGAAGACCGTGATCGAGGTCGGCAAGATCACGCTCGACTGAGCCGGAGAAGGCTTCGCAACACCAATATGAAAAAGCAAACCCGGCTGGAGCGGCGGTGATCGCCGCCGCTCCAGCCGCGGACAGAGAGAGGCAGTAAAACGTGTCGCAATGCAGTTAAAGCGGCTGGCAACGCAGAAAAGGGTGGACGCAGGGGAAAATGCATATGGGATCATTCATCAAGCATCCGAAGGACTTTTACGCAGGGTTGATGTACGCCCTGATCGGCATCGGGGCGATCGTCATCGCCAGCGGCTATAACATGGGGTCCAGCGTGCGCATGGGGCCCGGTTACTTTCCGACGGTACTGGGCGGCTTGCTCGTGCTGGTCGGCAGCATTTCGATCATTCGTTCCTTCACGCATTCGGGCGAGGCGATTCAGCGCTTCTACTGGAAGGAAATTTTTCTCGTGCTCGGCAGCGTCGTGCTGTTCGGGTTGCTCGTTCGCGGGCTTGGGCTTGCACTCTCGCTGATCCTGTTGGTCGTCGCCAGCGCCTGGGCGAGCGATAAATTCCGCCTGCGCACGGCCTTGATCCTGGCCGTCGTCACCAGTGCGTTCAGTGCGCTCGTCTTCGTCAAGGGACTTGGGCTGCCTTTTGTCATCTTCGGCCCGTGGCTCGGCCTGTGAGGGGGTTCTGTGGAAATTCTGGCTAATCTCTCGCTTGGCTTCAGCACCGCTTTTTCGCTGGCCAACCTGTTTTACTGTTTCGTCGGCGTCGTCCTCGGCACGTTGATCGGCGTCCTGCCCGGCCTCGGTCCGGTGGCGACGATCGCGATGTTGTTGCCGGTGACCTTCAGCTTCCAGCCGGTCACCGCGCTGATCATGCTGGCCGGCATCTTCTACGGTGCGCAATACGGCGGCTCGACGACGGCGATTCTCGTCAATCTGCCGGGTGAGGCCTCGTCGGTGATCACTGCGCTCGACGGCCATGCCATGGCCAAGCGCGGTGACGCCGGCAAGGCCTTGGCGACGGCGGCGATCGGTTCCTTCATCGCCGGCACCATCGCCACCTTCCTGATCGCGTTGTTTGCGCCTCCCCTGGCCGACATGGCGCTGAAATTCGGTCCGGCCGAATATTTCTCGCTGCTGGTCCTCGGTCTCGTCGTCTCGATCGTCCTCGCGCACGGCTCGCTGCTTCATGCGCTCGGCATGATTTTCCTCGGCTTGTTGCTTGGCATCATCGGCACCGACGTCAATTCCGGTGCCGAGCGCTTCACCTTCGGGCAGCCCTGGCTGGCCGACGGCGTCAATTTTGTCGTGTTGGCGATGGGCATGTACGGTCTCGGCGAGATCATCAACAATCTCGAGAAGAAGGAAACCCGCGACGTCATGGCCAAGAAGGTGTCGGGCTTGCGTCTGTCCTGGGCCGACTTCAAGCAGATCCTGGCACCGATCATGCGCGGCACGGTCGTCGGCTCCTTCCTCGGCATCCTGCCGGGGGGCGGTGCAGTGCTGTCGTCCTTCGCGTCGTATGCCGTCGAGAAGAAGCTCTCGAAGAATCCGATCCCCTTCGGCGAAGGCGCTATCGAAGGCGTCGCCGGTCCGGAATCGGCCAATAACGCCGGTTCGCAGACTTCGTTCATCCCGATGCTGACGCTCGGTATCCCGTCCAACCCGACGATGGCGATCATGATCGGTGCGATGATGATCCACAGCATCCAGCCGGGTCCGGCGGTGCTGACCGAGCAGCCGGCGCTGTTCTGGGGCCTGATCGCGTCGATGTGGATCGGCAACTTCTTCCTGATCGTGCTCAACCTGCCGATGATCGGTCTCTGGGTGCGCTTGATCACGGCGCCGTATCACCTGATGTTCCCGGTCATCATCGTTTTCTGCGCAATCGGCGTCATCAGCATCAACAATACCGAGTGGGACGTCTTCATGATGGCCTTCTTCGGCTTTGCCGGTTACCTCTTCAGCAAGCTTGAATGCGAGCCGGCACCGATGCTGCTCGGCTTCATCCTCGGTCCAATGATGGAGGAGCACCTGCGCCGTGCGCTGTTGATGTCCTCGGGCGACTTCTCGGTGTTCGTGACGCGGCCGCTGTCGGCGACGCTGCTCGCCGTCTCGCTGGTGGCAATGGTGGTGGTGCTGTTGCCGGCGATCAGCAAGAAGCGTGAGGAAACCTTCAAGGAGTGAGGCCGGTCGTACGGTGCCGCGCTGCGATGAAAGGATGCAAGCAATGAAACACGTCAGTCTGCCCGCGGGCGAGTTGGTGCCCGCGCTGGGCATGGGCACCTGGATGATCGGCGAAAGCCGGGCGCGGCGTGCCGAGGAAATTGCGACCTTGCAGCACGGCATCGACCTCGGCATGACGCTGATCGACACCGCCGAGATGTACGGCGAGGGAGAATCGGAAAAGCTCGTCGGCGAGGCGATTCGCGGTCGCCGCGAGCGGGTTTTTCTGGTCAGCAAGGTTTATCCGCACAATGCCGGCGTCAAGGCGGCGCAGGCCGCCTGTGAACGCAGCTTGCGCCGGCTCGGTGTCGACTGTCTCGATCTCTATCTCCTGCACTGGCGCGGCAGCGTGCCCTTCGAGGAAACGATCGAAGCTTTCGAGGCACTGAAGGCGGCCGGCAAGATCCGTCATTTTGGCGTCAGCAATCTTGATGCCGATGACCTGAATGAATGGTGCGATGTTACCGGCGGCGAGGCACTGGCGGTCGATCAGGTGCTCTACAACATGACGCGGCGCGGCATCGAATGGGATTTGCTGCCCTGGTGTCAGGAACGGCGGATTCCGGTGATGGCATATTCGCCGATCGAACAGGCGCGCCTGCTGCGACATCGCGGCTTTTGCGATCTGGCGCGGGAGCGCGGGTGGAAGCCGGCGCAGCTGGCGCTCGCCTGGCTGTTGCAGCGTGACAGTGTGATCGCTATCCCGAAAGCATCGACGCGCGCGCACCTCGAAGAAAATTTTTCGGCACTACAGTGCCAACTCGACGCGCCGGTGCTGGCTGCGCTCGATCGCCTCTTCCCGCCGCCAACGCGTGCGACCCCTTTGGAAATGCTGTAAGCCCCAGTGGAATACCGGATATGAATGCGAAGAAGCCTGCCAAGCCGCTGTACATCAAGGTGCATGACACCGACAACGTCGCGATCGTCGTCAACTCGGGCGGCTTGCCGGCCGGCACCGTCTTCGAAGACGGTCTGACCTTGCGCGAGCACGTGCCGCAGGGACACAAGGTGGCACTCGTCGATCTGGCGCAGGACGCGCCGATTCTGCGCTATGGCGAAGTCATCGGCTACGCCGAGAAGCCGATTGTGCGCGGGGCATGGATAGAGGAGTCGCTGGTGCGCCTGCCGGTCGCGCCGCCACTCGAAACCCTGCCGCTGGCAACCAAGGTGCCGGCCCCGTTGCCGCCGCTCGACGGCTACACCTTCGAGGGCTACCGCAATGCCGATGGCACTGTCGGCACCAAGAACATGCTGGCGATCACGACGACCGTGCAGTGTGTCGCCGGTGTCGTCGATTATGTTGTCAAACGCATGAAGGCCGAGCTCCTGCCGAAATATCCCAATGTCGATGGCATTGTCGGGCTCAATCACATCTACGGTTGCGGCGTTGCGATCAACGCGCCGGCGGCGGTGGTGCCGATCCGGACGATTCACAATCTGGCGCTGAATCCGAATTTCGGCAACGAGGTCTTTGTCGTCAGCCTCGGTTGCGAAAAATTGCCGCCGGATCGGCTTCTCAATGAGGGCGGCATTCCTATCAAGGTCGTCAGCGACGACGTCGTCTGCCTGCAGGACGAGAAATTTACCGGCTTCCAGTCGATGGTCGACAACATCATGAAGCAGGCCGAAGTGCATCTGGCCCGCCTCAACGCGCGCAAGCGCGAAACCTGTCCGGCGTCCGACCTGATCGTCGGATTGCAGTGCGGTGGCAGCGACGCCTTCTCCGGCGTGACCGCCAATCCGGCAGTCGGTTATGCCGCCGACCTGCTGGTGCGGGCCGGTGCGACGGTGATGTTCTCGGAAGTGACCGAGGTGCGCGACGCGATCCACCTCCTGACGCCGCGCTGCGTCAATGAGGAAGTTGGCAAAGCGCTGCTGCGCGAGATGGCGTGGTATGACAATTACCTGGCGCTCGGGCAAACCGACCGGGCGGCCAACACGACGCCGGGCAACAAGAAGGGTGGCCTCGCCAATATCGTCGAGAAAGCGATGGGATCGATCGCAAAATCCGGCAAGAGCGCCATTTCCGGCGTCATCGCGCCGGGCGAAAAGGTGACGCAGAAAGGCCTGATCTACGCGGCGACGCCGGCCAGCGACTTCGTCTGCGGCACGCAGCAGCTTGCGTCCGGCATGACGCTGCAGGTGTTCACGACCGGGCGCGGCACGCCCTACGGACTCGAAGCCGCGCCGGTGATCAAGGTGGCGACGCGCCGCGATCTCGCCGCCCGCTGGCACGACCTGATGGAGGTCGATGCCGGTACGATCGCCACCGGCGAAGCGACGATCGAAGATGTCGGTTGGGAAATCTTCCGCCTGATCCTTGACGTGGCGAGCGGGCGCAAGAAGACCTGGGCCGACCAGTGGGGGCTGTTCAACTCGCTTGCCGTGTTCAATCCGGCGCCGATTACCTGATGACCATGTCGTGCGAACGCGACGGCGACGGGACCGATTTCAGGCCGAGTCTGCGCTATCCCGATCCGGCCGTCGAAATCCTCGATCCGGTGTTTCTCAAGTACCGGAT
This sequence comes from Propionivibrio dicarboxylicus, assembly GCF_900099695.1. Lineage (GTDB taxonomy): Bacteria > Pseudomonadota > Gammaproteobacteria > Burkholderiales > Rhodocyclaceae > Propionivibrio > Propionivibrio dicarboxylicus. The sequence goes on from NZ_FNCY01000001.1 coordinate 519,015, forward strand.
CTACAGTAGTTCGCTCGAGCGACTGGCGACCGGCATGCGCTGGGCCGAGGGGCCGGTTTATCTGCCTGACGAGGCGTGCCTGTTGGTCAGCGACATCCCGAACAATCGCATCATGAGGTACAGCGAACGGGACGGCAGCTTCACGGTATTTCGCGAGCCGGCGAACTTTTCCAATGGCAATACGCGCGACCGGCAGGGACGGTTGATCACCTGCGAGCATTCGCTGACGCGGCGCGTGGTGCGGACCGAGCGCGACGGCCGTATCACGGTGCTGGCCGACGGCTACGAGGGAAAGCGGCTCAACGCGCCCAATGACGTCGTCGTCAAATCGGACGGCTCGGTATGGTTTTCCGATCCGTTGTTCGGCATCAGTGGTGAGTGGGAAGGTTTCAAGGCGACGCCTGAACAGGTCGCCACCCATGTCTTCCGCATTGCGCCGGACGGCACGCTCAGCCCGGTGATTTCCGACCTCGTCAACCCGAACGGGCTGGCATTCTCGCCGGACGAGAAGAAGCTTTACGTGGTCGAGTGGAAAGGCACGCCGAATCGCAGCATCTGGTCTTATGACGTTCGCCTGGATGGTACGGTGGGCAACAAGACGAAGCTGATCGACGCCGCCGACCACGGCGCGCCAGACGGCTTTCGGGTCGATCGCGACGGTAATTTATGGTGTGGCTGGGGCAGCGACGGCACGCTCGAAGCGGAACCGACCGAGGTCGGTGGCGGGCGTCGGGCCTACCGACTGCGGGGCGCGCCGGAAGCGCTCGACGGCGTCAAAGTGTTCACGTCGGAGGGCAAACCGATCGGTTTCATCCGCTTGCCGGAACGTTGCGCCAACCTGTGCTTTGGCGGGCCGAAGAACAACCGGTTGTACATGGCCAGTTCGCATTCCCTGTATGCTTTGTACGTAGAAGCGCAAGGCACCGTCTGACCCGTGCGGCCGGCGATTCCCGACGGCGCAGACGCTTAGCCTTCGGTCTTCTCGGCGCCGCTGCGTGCGCTGCCGGGGGCCGAATCGATCCCGTACTTGCGCGCGACGCGCTGATAGAGTTCGCGCGCCGAAATGACCTTGGGATGGCGCGGTTCCTTCGCCTGGGCCTGTTCGATGAAGCGCAGGCCGAGATCGGCGTAGTCGTTGACCCAGCCGCGCTGTTCGATCAGTGTGAAGATCGCTTTGCTGGCGTTGACGAGGAACTGCAGGTTTGGCACGCGCTGTGCCGTTTCGATGAGCATCTTGACCGAGGTGTCGAGATCGCCGCTGCGGGCGGCAAGCACACCGCGGTTATTGAGGTCGACGATTTCGCGGCTGATCTTGTCGAGCAGGGACTGTCCGGCTTCGGCCATGCCAGCCTTGGCGAACACGTCCTCGATGCGGGCGATCAGGTGGCGGTCCTCGTAGTTTTCCGTGGCGACCTTGGAGAAAATCTCCTGGGCCTTGCCGGTTTCGTTGTTCGCCAGGCAGGCGTGGGCGAGGTCGACGACGATTTTTTGCGACAACTGCGCCGGGTTGTCGTCGCCCTGAAGTTCTCCGTGCAGTGTCAGGGCCTTGTCGAGCGCCTCCTTGGCACGATCGGCGGCGCCTTCGCTGTGAGCGCAGAGGCTGTCCATCACCAGCGCGGCCATTTCGCCGTGTTTGCTGCCCCGCCAATCGCGGCGCAGGTCCTCGACCACCTTTTTGGCCTCGCTGACATGCTCGTTGTCGATCATTGCGCGCGAGAGATTGGTGTAGTCGTCGATGCTGCGCAGCGACGATCCCTGGCGACGATCGAGGACCCGGCCATAGGCGTCTTCGGCGGTGTCGAGGTCCTGGTTGCGGACGGCGATGTCACCGACCAGGCGCTGGCGGATCGTATTGTTGGGGGAAATGCCGGCGGCTTGTTGCAGAACGGACTGTGCTTCGGGGAGCCGTCCCATTTCCTCGCGCACGCTGGCGACGAAGTCGTAGGCGGCGAGGAACTCGGGAAAGTCCTCGATCAGGTCAGTGGCGAGCAGTTCCGCTTGTTCGAGCTGCTCCTCACCGCGCAACGCGATCGCCATACCCATGCGGGCCCAGGCCGGCGGCGTCGGCGTGTCGAGCACGCGCTGATAAATTTGCTTGGCATCGTCGTAGCGACCCAGCGTGTTGAGCGTTTCGCCCTTGAAGCGCAGGCAGTCGAAAACGAAAGGCGTGTTCTGCGCCAGCAGCGTGTCGCAATGGTTCAGGGCGCTGGCGTAGGCGCCGCGGTCGAGCGCCTCGAGAACCCGCGCGAAGTGCCGCTTCTTGTGAATGGCGCGGGCGAGGCGGCCCTGCAACTGATCGGCGGTGAAGGGCTTGATCAGATAATCGTCGGGGGCGAGCTCGGCCAGGGAAACGACGTTGTGATAACCGCGTTCGGCGGTAATGACGATGAATACCGTCGACGACGCGATCAGATGCTGTTGGCGCAGTTCCTCAAGCAGTTGTTGACCGTCCCGGCCGTCATCGAGGTGATAGTCGGTGAGGATGATGTCGAAGTCATTGGCCTTGACCTGGCGGACGACTTCCGCCGCCGTTCCTGCGCCGTGGATCGACTTGACGCCGAGCGTCGACAGGATGATGCGCATCGAGTTGCGCGCGCCGATATGACGATCGACGAGCAGAACCCGCATGCGGGCGAGGTCCTTGCTCAGTGAAAAGAGCAAATCTGCGGTGAGGGAGGAATCCGGCTGGGCCATGAGCGCGCACCTTACGCGAGCCTGATCTTCCGGGCAAGCAGGTATGACCGTTGCAATCTGACGCATGTCACCGAATTCATTCGGAATTTTTCCTGGTAATACTGGAAACCTGTTATTTTTCATGGAATTGGCGTAGAATCCGCAACCCTCCCGATTTGCTTGTGCTGGATATTTCCTCATGCAGTTTCCTGAACGTTTCGATGTGATCGTGGTCGGTGGCGGCCATGCCGGCACCGAGGCGGCGCTCGCCAGCGCCCGCATCGGCGTGAAGACGCTATTACTGACGCATAACCTCGACACGCTCGGTGCGATGAGTTGCAACCCCTCGATCGGCGGCATCGGCAAGGGGCATCTCGTTAAGGAAGTCGATGCGCTCGACGGTGCGATGGCGGCAGCGACCGATGAGGCCGGCATCCAGTTCCGCATCCTCAATTCCTCCAAGGGCCCAGCGGTGCGAGCGACGCGCGCGCAGGCCGATCGCGTGCTCTATCGGCAAGCGATCCGGGGGCGTCTCGAGAATCAGCCGAATCTCACGCTGTTCGCGCTGTCGTGCGAGGATCTGATCGTCGAAGGCGACCGGGTCGTCGGGGCAGTGGCCCAGCACGGTATCCGCTTCTCGGCGCGCGCCGTCGTGCTGACGGCCGGGACCTTCCTCAACGGCAAGATCCACGTCGGCCTGTCGCAATCGACGGGCGGACGCATGGGCGACATGCCCTCGATTTCGCTGGCCGCCCGCCTGCGCGAACTGCAGTTGCCGGCCGGTCGTCTCAAGACCGGTACGCCGCCGCGCCTGGACGGGAAAACCATCGATTTCTCGGTGATGACCGAGCAGCATTCCGACGATCCCTTGCCGGTGTTCTCCTTCCTCGGCGATGCGCGCCAGCATCCGCGCCAGATGCCGTGCTGGGTGACGAGCACCAACGAGCGGACGCACGAGATCATCCGCAGCGGTCTCGACCGCTCGCCGATGTATACCGGCGTCATCGAGGGTGTCGGGCCGCGCTACTGTCCGTCGATCGAGGACAAGATTCATCGTTTCGCGACCAAGAACAGCCACAACATCTTCCTCGAACCCGAAGGCCTGACGACGCACGAAATCTATCCGAACGGCATCTCGACGAGCCTGCCTTTCGACGTGCAGCTGGCGCTGGTGCGCTCGATGAGGGGACTCGAGAATTGTCATATCCTGCGGCCCGGCTACGCCATCGAATACGACTACTTCGATCCGACCGGATTGTCGTCGACACTCGAAACCAAGGCGATCCGCGGTTTGTTCTTCGCCGGCCAGATCAACGGCACGACCGGCTATGAAGAGGCGGCGGCGCAAGGTCTGCTCGCCGGTGCCAATGCGGCTTTGTTCGCGCAGGAAAAGGACGGCTGGTCGCCGCGGCGCGACGAAGCTTATCTCGGCGTGCTCGTCGACGATCTGATCACGCGCGGCGTTGCCGAACCTTACCGCATGTTCACGAGCCGTGCCGAATACCGTCTGAGCCTGCGCGAGGACAACGCCGACATGCGACTGACCGAGCAGGGACGGGCGCTGGGCTTGGTCGGCGACGCCCGTTGGGCGGCGTTCTGCGCCAAGCGTGAGGCGATCGCGCGCGAACAGGAGCGGCTGCGCTCGACCTGGGTGCATCCGGACAAGGTCGACATGGCGGCCGTGACGCAGGTGCTCGGCAAGCCGATCGAACATGAATACACGCTGTACGAACTCCTGCGGCGTCCCGACGTGGCGTATGCCGATCTGATGGCGCTCGGCGTCGGTGAAACGCAGGATAGCGCCGGCGTCAGCGATCCGCTGGTGGTCGAGCAGATCGAGATCCAGGCCAAGTACCAGGGCTACATCGATCGTCAGGCCGAGGAAGTCGTGCGCAACCAGGCCAACGAAGAAACCCGCCTGCCGGCCGGCATCGATTACAACAGCATCGGCGGGCTGTCGGCCGAAATTCGCCAGAAACTCTTGCGGCACCAACCCGAGACGATCGGCCAGGCCTCGCGCATCCAGGGCATGACGCCGGCGGCGATCTCGATCCTGCTGGTCTACCTCAAGCGCCAGGCGCTCGACGCCGGCCGGGAGAAGGCATGAGCCAGGCGGAGCAACTGTCGGCAGGGCTCGCGGCGATGGGTCTGGAGTTGGACGTCGCCACTCAGGAACGTTTGCTGGCGTATCTGGCGCTGCTCTATAAATGGAACCGCACCTACAGCCTGACCGCCTTGCGCGAGCAGGACCGGGCGGTGAGCCATCATCTGCTCGATTCGCTCGCCATCCTGCCTTTCGTTCCGGCCGGGCGTCTGCTCGACGTCGGTAGCGGCGGCGGCACACCGGGCATCCCGCTGGCGATCGCCCGTCCCGATCTGTCGGTCACCTTGCTCGACAGCAACACGAAGAAGGCGGCTTTCCTGCAACAGGCGGCCATAGAACTGGGATTGCGGAATATTTCCGTTCACGCCGGACGGGTCGAACAGTATCATCCGGAGAGCGGCTTTACTGCGATTACATCGCGTGCCTTTGCCGAACTTGCCGATTTCGTGACCTTGTCGGCGCACCTCCTGGTGGAGGGCGGCGTCTGGCTGGCCATGAAAGGGGTGCATCCGCAGGCCGAGTTGGACAGGCTGCCGGCGACGGCGCAGGTGGGCGCAGTTCATCGGCTCGACGTGCCCGGGGTCGATGGCGATCGGCATCTGGTCGTTCTGAGCAAGGCAGCGCATTAGTCAGGGGAGAAACGAGTTGGCGAAAATACTGGCGGTGACCAACCAGAAAGGCGGCGTCGGCAAGACCACGACAGCGGTCAATCTGTCGGCCTGTCTGGCGGCGCTGGATCAGCGCGTGCTGATGATCGACCTCGATCCGCAGGGCAACGGCACGACCGGGTGCGGCATCGTCAAGCGCGAGGCCTTGCCGACGGTGTATCAGATCCTGATCGGGCGATCGACCGTACTCGAGGCGAGGATCAGGACCGATTTCGGCTTCGATGTGCTGCCGGCCAATCGCGAGCTGGCGGGCGCCGAAGTCGATCTCATCGACATGAATGGGCGCGAGTACCGCTTGCGTGACGCGCTCGCCCCGGTGCTCGGTGAATATGATTTCGTCCTGATGGATTGTCCGCCGGCGCTCAATATGCTGACGGTCAATGGTTTGGCTGCGGCCGACGCCGTCATGATTCCGATGCAATGTGAATACTATGCGCTTGAGGGACTGACCGACCTCGTCGCGACGCTCAAAAAGGTGCGTGCCCACCTCAATCCCCGGCTCGAAATCGAAGGCCTGCTGCGCACCATGTTCGATCCGCGTTCGACGCTGACGCAGCAGGTTTCCGGAGAGCTTGTCGAGCATTTCGGCAACAAGGTCTATCGCACCATCATCCCGCGCAACGTTCGTCTTGCCGAGGCGCCGTCCTACGGCAAGCCGGTGATCGCCTTCGATAAGCAGTCGCGCGGTGCTCAGGCCTATTCGGCTCTGGCGCAGGAATTACTCGACCGGCGTGACGGTGTCGTTCGCGTGCCGGCGGAACAAGGAGTGGAACAATGAAAATGAAAGGTCTTGGCCGCGGCCTCGATGCGCTGCTTGCCGGCAATGACAACAGTGGGCGCGACCAGCAGCGGTCGCTGCCGGTTGGCCAGTTGCAGCCCGGCAAATACCAGCCGCGGACGCGGATGGACAGTGCCTCGCTCGAAACCTTGGCGGCGTCGATCCGCTCCCAGGGGGTGATGCAGCCGATTCTCGTGCGTCCGCTCGGGGGCCTCGAAGAACGTTACGAGATCATCGCCGGCGAACGTCGTTGGCGTGCCGCGCAGATCGCCGGCTTGACCGAGGTGCCGACGCTGATCCGGGAAATCCCGGACGAGGCGGCCCTGGCCATGGCGCTGATCGAGAACATCCAGCGCGAGAATCTGAATCCGCTTGAAGAAGCACAAGGTCTGCAACGTCTGATCGACGAGTTCTCGATGACGCACCAGCAGGCGGCCGACGCGGTCGGCCGTTCGCGGCCGGCGGCGACGAATCTCCTGCGTTTGCTGCAGCTCGTCCAGCCGGTACAGGACCTGCTGATGAGCGGCGAGCTCGACATGGGTCATGCCCGCGCCTTGCTGCCCTTGTCCGGCGCCTTGCAGGTGCAGCTGGCGCAGCGCATCGTGCAGAAGGGCCTGTCGGTCCGCGAGGCCGAGCGATTGGCCCAGCAGGCACTCAAACCGCATAAGGCGGCCGAGGCCGCCAAGCCGGATCGCGACGTGTTGCGTCTGCAGGATGAACTGTCCGACGTCTTCGGGGCAGCGGTGGAGATACGTACCAACAAGGCTGGCGGCGGACGTATTCAGATTGAATTTTCCAATCTCGACCAGTTGGACGGCATCCTGCAGCGGATGCGCTGAACTTGTATTGCAGAAGCGGGTTGAGGGAAATGCATTCGAAACAGTTGAGAGTGAGAATTATTGACATCAATTGTCGGAAATCCGAAATAGTGCAATTCGCTCGGCCTGTGATATAAAGTCGCATTGAAACAACGAAAAACAACAATCGGTCCGGTGGCTGGCAAGGACCGCCTTCTTTTTTTGGGGTTGCACAATTGTTCAGAGTGGTCATTCTGCAGTTGATGGCGACCGGAGTGGCGGTTGCGGTCGCGGGCGGATGGGCAGGGTTTCATGGAGCGGTTTCGGCAGGTTTGGGCGGTCTCGTATGCGTGCTCCCCAATTTTCTGTTCGCGTTGCGCCTGAGCAGGGTCGCGCAGCGTCCGAAGGCTTCGTACCCGGTCAATTTCTTTCTTGGTGAATTCATCAAGATGGCCCTGACGGTCGGGCTGCTGGTGTTGATCGTCAAGAATTATGCCGACCTGCATTGGTTCTCCTTGCTGGGCGGTTTGGTGCTTGCAGTGCAAGCGGGTTTTTTGGCTTTCTGGAAAAAGTCCTGATATGGCAACAACCGGTCACGAAGCGGCGGCTCATGTTCCGAGTGCGGGCGACTACATCGTCCACCATCTGGGGCACCTCAACACCACGGGGCATCCGCAGGCATCTGTCGTCGATTTCTCGGTCATCAACCTTGATACCCTTTTCTTCTCGGTGGCGATGGGCGTCATCGGCCTGCTCCTGATGTGGGTGGTGGCGCGCCGGGTGACTTCCGGGGTGCCCGGACGGGCGCAGGCGGCGGTCGAGATCCTGCTCGAAATGGTCGCCGGCCAGGCGCGTTCGATCATCCACAGCGAAGAGTCGCGCAAATTCGTCGCGCCGCTGGCGCTGACGGTGTTCGTCTGGGTCTTCCTGATGAACTCGATGGACTTCCTGCCGGTCGATTTGCTGCCAATGCTCTGGCAAGGCGCCACCGGCAACGAGCACGCCTATCTGCGCGTGGTGCCGACGGCCGACCTGAACGGCACCCTTGGCATGTCGATCGGGGTGCTGCTGCTCTGCTTCTGGTACAACATCAAGATCAAGGGCATGGGCGGCTGGGTGCATGAACTCTTCACCGCGCCGTTCGGCAATCATCCGGCGCTCTATCTGCCGAACTTCCTGATGCAGATGATCGAATTCCTGGCCAAGACGGTGTCGCACGGCATGCGTCTGTTCGGCAACATGTATGCCGGTGAACTGCTGTTCATGCTGATCGCGCTGATGGGCATGGGCTTCTCGAGCATGAGCGGCGTCGGCGGTTCGCTGATGTGGGCCGGGCATGTGGTGGCGGGCACCTTCTGGGCGCTCTTCCACATCCTGATCGTCGTGCTGCAGGCTTTCATCTTCATGATGCTGACATTGGTCTATATCGGCCAGGCGCATGAAGGGCACTGATTTTTGTTTTTGTTGGTTCAATTGTTAACGCTGTAACTCATCAATCTGAAGGAGTAGTCATGGAAATTGTTCTCGGCAATGTGGCGCTGGCCTGCGGTCTGATCATCGGTCTGGGTGCTATCGGTGCGTGTATCGGCATCAGCCTGATGGGTGGCAAGTACATCGAAGCCTCGGCCCGCCAGCCCGAGTTGATGAACGAGCTGCAGACCAAGATGTTCATGCTGGCCGGTCTGATCGACGCGGCGTTCCTGATCGGTGTCGGTATCGCCATGATGTTTGCCTTCGCCAACCCGTTCGTCGTCAAGTAAGCGACGCTTCGATCCACCTCAGCGGAGGAAGATCACTGTGTATGTGAACGCAACTCTGGTCGCCCAGCTCGTTGTGTTTTTCATCTTGGCGTGGTTTACGATGAAATTCGTATGGCCCCCCATCGTGAAAGCGCTCGACGAACGTGCGACAAAGATTGCCGAGGGTTTGGCAGCGGCGGAGCGAGGCAAGCAAAGCCTCGAGCTGGCATCCAAGCGCTCGGCGGAGACGGTCCGGGAGGGCAAGGAGAAGGTTGTCGAACTTCTTGTCCAGGCAGAGAAACAGTCGCAGCAGATCATCGAGGAAGCCAAGGCGCAGGCGCGTATCGAGGCCGACAAGGTGATTGCCGGCGCCAAGGCGGAAATCGAGCAGGAAGCGGCGCGAGCCAGGGAAGCGCTACGCGAGCGTGTGGCCGATCTGGCCATCGCCGGTGCGGAGAAGATCCTGCGCCGTGAAGTCGATGCCAAGGCCCATGCCGATTTGCTGGCGCAGATCAAGCAGGACCTCTGATCCCTATGGCCGAGTCTGTCACCATCGCTCGCCCCTATGCGCAGGCAGTGTTTCGCCTGGCGCGGGAAACCGGGAAGCAGTCCGTCTGGTCGGAACGCCTCGAGCGCCTGTCCGCGATTGTCGTTGATCCGGAAATGGCCAAAATAGTGGGCAATCCAAGGTTTTCCGCGGGCCAAGTGACCGAACTGTTCATTTCGCTCTTTAGCGAAGAGAAAGACCAGGATCTCGCGAAGTTTGTCGGATTGCTGGCGGAAAATGAGCGCCTTTCGGTCTTGCCCGATATTCGGGACATTTACGAGCAACTCAAGAGCGCCGACGAGGGCATCCGGGAAGCGGAAATTACCAGCGCTTTCCCTCTCGACGACGCACAACTGGACAATCTGATGAAAGAGCTTGAAGCGCATTTTGCGACGCGCCTCGAAGCTCGTGTCAGGGTCGATGCGCGCCTGATCGGTGGCGTTCGGGTCGCGGTCGGCGACCAGATTCTCGACGCTTCCGTTCGCGGCAAGCTCGACGCAATGGCCGCAGCGCTCAAGAACTAGGAGAAATGCATGCAATTGAATCCTTCCGAGATCAGTGAACTGATCAAGAGCAAGATTCAGAATCTGGACACGGGCTCGGAGACCCGGACACAAGGCACGGTCGTGTCGGTGACCGACGGTATCTGCCGGATTCACGGTCTGGCCGATGTGATGCAGGGCGAAATGCTGGAGTTTCCCGGCGGCGTCTTCGGCATGGCGCTCAACCTCGAACGCGACTCCGTCGGCGCGGTCGTGCTCGGCGAGTACGAGCAGATCTCCGAAGGCGACATCGTGCGTTCGACGGGCCGTATTCTTGAAGTGCCGGTCGGCCCCGAACTGCTCGGACGGGTCGTCAACTCGCTGGGTCAGCCGATCGACGGCAAGGGCCCGGTCAACGCCAAGCTGAGCGACAAGATCGAAAAGGTCGCGCCGGGCGTGATCTGGCGGAAATCGGTGTCGCAGCCGGTGCAGACCGGTCTGAAGTCGATCGACTCGATGGTGCCGATCGGGCGCGGACAGCGCGAACTGATCATCGGCGACCGTCAGACCGGCAAGACGGCGGTGGCGGTTGACACGATAATCAACCAGAAGGGCAAGGACCTGATCTGTATTTACGTGGCGATCGGGCAAAAGGCCTCGACCGTTGCCAACGTGGTTCGCCGGCTCGAAGAGCATGGTGCCATGGAATACACCATCATCGTCGCGGCGACGGCGTCGGAATCGGCGGCGCTGCAGTACATCGCACCGTATGCCGGCTGCACGATGGGCGAATACTTCCGCGATCGCGGCCAGGATGCGCTGATCATTTATGACGATCTGACCAAGCAGGCCTGGGCCTACCGTCAGGTGTCGCTGCTGCTGCGCCGTCCGCCGGGCCGCGAAGCCTACCCGGGCGACGTCTTTTACCTGCACTCGCGCCTGCTCGAACGGGCCGCGCGCGTCAATGAGGAATTCGTTGAGCGTTTCACTAATGGCGAGGTCAAGGGCAAGACGGGTTCGCTGACGGCGCTGCCGATCATCGAAACGCAGGCCGGCGACGTGTCCGCGTTCGTGCCGACCAACGTCATTTCGATTACCGACGGCCAGATCTTCCTGGATACCGACCTGTTCAATTCGGGCGTGCGTCCCGCCATCGATGCCGGTATTTCGGTGTCGCGGGTCGGTGGTGCGGCTCAGACCAAAGTCATCAAGAAGCTCGGCGGCGGTGTGCGTCTGGCGCTTGCCCAATATCGCGAACTGGCAGCGTTTGCGCAGTTTGCTTCCGATCTCGACGAAGCGACCCGCAAGCAGCTCGATCGTGGCCGCATGGTCACCGAGCTGATGAAGCAGCCGCAGTACTCGCCGATGGCGGTGTCGGAAATGGCGATCACGCTGCACGCGGTGAACCAGGGCTTCTTTGACGATGTCGAGGTCAAGAAGGCGCTCGAAATCGAACGCTTGATGCAGAACTACATCAAGCAGCAGCATGCCGCTCTGGCCAATGCCATCGAGGAGAAGAAGGAACTCGACAGCGAAGCCGAGAAGGCGCTGACCAAGGCGATCGAAGCGTTCAAGGCCACGCTGGTCTGAACGGGGGAATATCGTCATGGCGAGCGGCAAGGAAATCCGCAACAAGATCAAGAGCGTCGAAAGCACGCGCAAGATCACCAAGGCGATGGAGATGGTCGCCGCATCCAAAATGCGCAAGGCGCAGGACCGGATGCGGGCGGCACGTCCCTATGGCGAGAAAATCCGGCGCGTGGCGGGCAATCTTTCGCACGCCCTGACGGACTACGCGCATCCGTTCCTCGAGCGGCGCGACGAGGTCAAGGGCGTTGGCCTGATCGTCGTCACCTCCGACAAGGGGCTGTGCGGCGGTCTCAATACCAACGTCCTGCGTCTGGCGCTCAGCAAGATGAAGGAATGGGATGCCGAGGGCAAATCCCTGCAGGTGTCGGCAGTCGGCAACAAGGGTTTCGGCTTCATGGTGCGTGCCGGTGCGAATCTGGTGTCGCATCTGACCGGACTCGGCGATACCCCGCATCTCGAGAAGTTGATCGGTCCGGCGAAAGTGCTCCTCGATGCCTATGTGAATGGCGAGGTCGATGTCGTCTACATCGCCTATACCCGCTTCATCAATACGATGAAGCAGGAGCCGGTCATCGAGCAGTTGCTGCCGCTTTCCGGCGATCTCGTTGGCAGCAATACCGAGAATCGCTGGGATTATCTCTATGAGCCCGATGCCAAATCGGTGATCGACAACCTGCTGATCCGCTACGTCGAAGCGCTGCTCTATCAATCGGTGGCCGAGAACATGGCTTCCGAACAGAGCGCGCGGATGGTGGCGATGAAGTCGGCCTCGGATAACGCCAAGAACGTCATCGGCGAACTTAAGCTGATGTACAACAAGGCGCGCCAGGCGGCCATCACCAAGGAGCTTTCGGAAATCGTCAGCGGCGCTGCGGCCGTCTGATCTTGCGAACCGGTTAATTGATTGAGGATAGGACGATGAGTCAAGGAAATATTGTTCAGTGTATCGGCGCCGTGGTGGACATTCAGTTCCCGCGCGATGCAATACCGAATGTTTACGATGCCCTCGCGCTCGACAAGGCCGAGGAGCACGCCGGTTGCGAAGCCGACCTGGTGTTTGAGGTCCAGCAACAACTCGGTGATGGCGTGGTGCGCACGATTGCCCTGGGGTCTTCCGATGGCTTGCGTCGCGGCATGAAGGTCAGCAATACCGGCAAGCCGATTTCGGTGCCGGTCGGCGAGGCGACGATCGGGCGCATCATGAACGTGCTCGGTCGTCCGATCGACGAAGCGGGTCCGATCAAAACCGAAGAGCGTCGCGCGATTCACCAGCCGGCGCCTAAGTTCGACGAGCTGTCGCCGTCGGTCGAGCTGCTCGAAACGGGCATCAAGGTTATCGATCTGGTCTGTCCGTTTGCCAAGGGCGGCAAGGTCGGTCTCTTCGGCGGCGCTGGCGTCGGCAAGACCGTCAACATGATGGAACTCATCAACAACATCGCCAAGCAGCACTCCGGTCTGTCGGTGTTCGCCGGCGTCGGTGAGCGGACGCGCGAAGGGAACGACTTCTATCACGAGATGAAGGATTCGAACGTTCTCGACAAGGTGGCGATGGTCTTCGGTCAGATGAACGAGCCGCCGGGTAACCGTCTGCGCGTGGCCCTGACCGGTCTGACGATGGCCGAGCGTTTCCGCGACGATGGCCGCGACATTCTCTTCTTTGTCGATAACATCTACCGTTACACGCTGGCCGGAACCGAAGTGTCCGCGCTACTCGGCCGAATGCCGTCTGCCGTGGGTTATCAGCCGACGCTGGCCGAGGAAATGGGCCGCTTGCAGGAACGGATCACCTCGACCAAGGTCGGCTCGATCACCTCGATCCAGGCTGTGTATGTGCCTGCGGACGACTTGACCGACCCGTCGCCGGCGACGACCTTCCTTCACTTGGACTCGACCGTCGTGTTGTCGCGTGACATTGCGGCGCTGGGTATCTATCCGGCCGTGGATCCGCTCGACTCGACCTCGCGTCAGCTCGATCCTCAGGTTGTCGGTGAAGAGCACTATAAAGTGGCGCGCGCGGTCCAGATGACGCTGCAGAAGTACAAGGAACTGCGCGACATCATCGCGATTCTCGGTATGGACGAGCTTTCGCCGGAAGACAAGCTGAGCGTGTATCGCGCCCGGAAGATCCAGCGCTTCCTGTCGCAGCCCTTCCACGTGGCCGAAGTGTTCACCAACTCGCCGGGCAAGTATGTGTCGCTCAAGGATACGATCAAGGGCTTCAAGATGATTTGTGACGGTGAATGCGACAGCATTCCCGAACAGGCCTTCTACATGGTCGGCAGCATCGAAGAAGCCTTCGAGAAAGCCAAGACCCTCTAAGATCGAGCGCGCCGGGGCGCCGTTCCGTTTGGAGGGCGCCTGGCGCAGGGGAATGAAAGATGCCACTGAGAGTACATGTCGATGTAGTCAGCGCCGAGGAATCGATTTTCTCGGGTGAGACCGACTTCGCCGTTTTTCCGGGCGAGTCGGGGGAGCTCGGAATTTATCCCCGGCATACGCCGCTGCTGACGCGTCTGCGGCCGGGAACCGTGCGACTCAAGATTCCCGATCGTGACGATTATGAGTTGGTCTACGTGTCGGGCGGGATTCTCGAGGTCCAGCCGAATCTGATCACGCTGCTTGCCGATACGGCGATTCGCGCGCACGATCTTGATGAAGCCAAGGCCTTCGAGGCGAAGAAGCGGGCCGAAGAAGCGTTGAAGAACCGCGCCGCCGACATCAATTACGCGGCGGCTGAGGCGGAACTGGCGGAAGCCGTTGCGCAGCTCAAGACGATCAAGCGGAAGAAACACCACACCCAGCACTGAGCGTGTCGGAATCGAAGACAAACGGCCGGGCGACACCGCCCGGCCGTTTTGTTTTTAAAGCGTGGCCCGTCCGGTCGCTGCCGCCGGCTATTGCTGTCAGCCAAGCTGTCGTCGGGCTTTCCGGAAACCGCTGAGGAACCAGAGCCAGGCGCCGAGCTGGCAGGCAATCAGCATGATGAAGGCGTAGCGGTGGGCGCTGGCGCTTGAGTAGCCGGTAGCACGCAATCCATCGATGATCAGCCCCATGGCCCACTGGAAGGCGAAGGCGCCGGCGAAACTCAGGAGGTTGTAGGTCGTATTGACGCGGCCTGACAGTGCGTTCGGGAAGTCGCTGGCCAGCACCGAATAAGACAGCGTGCCGAAACTCGAAAATGCACCATAAACGATCCACAGCGCGTAATGGTGTTCGCTCGCTTCGGCGACGATTGCGATGAGGGTCGTCAGCGCGAATCCGAGCGCACCGGCGAGCAGCATGCGCGGACTGATCCCGTGGCGGGCCAGTCGGGTCGAGACCAGACCGATGAGGACATAGGCGACGATCATGGCGATGCTCATCGCTGCGAGGTGGTCCGCGGCTTGCGAGCGCGAAAAGCCATTGACCTGCATCAGCCAGGCACTCGACCAGAGGCTTTGAATCGCCATGAATCCGCCGACCTGGGCAAAACCGATCGGGGCGATCCGCCAAAAATGCGGGCTGCGCAGAATTTCCTGCAATCCGGCCCACAGGATTGCCATCGAGTCAGGCTTCTGCGTGCTCTGCTTCTCGGGAACGCTGACGAATACCCAGGCCGATACGAGGAAGGTGATGCCGGCGAGCAGCCAGAAGACCTCGCGCCAGGTCAGCCAAGACAAAACGAGATCGAGCGGCGCCGTCGAGGCGAATGCGCCGAGGGTTCCGGCGGTCATGATCCATCCGGTCATGGCGGCGAGCTTGTCCGGCGCAACCCACTGCGAGAATGCCTTGAACGAGGCCATTAGACAGGCGGAAACGCCGAGGCCGATGAGCGCCCGGCCGAGTGCAAGCCCGTCGATCGAGGTCGACGCAGCGAAAACCGCCGACCCGGCCGCGGCAAACAGCAGCAGCACAGCCTCGATTTTCCGCGCGCCGTAACGATCGAGCAGCAGGCCGAGTGGAAGCTGGGTGGCGCCGAATGCGACAAAATACGTGCTCGTCAGCAAGCCAAGATCGGCGGCACCAAGGGACAGTTCGTTGCTCAGGATCGGACCGACAACCGCGTTGATCGTCCGGAAGTGGTACGAGAGAAAATAGGCGCCGGCAAAGGGCAGGAAAAGTCTTAACCAGGACATGACAGATGAGCATCGGGTCGCATCCGACCCTTGGCATGAAGGCGCAATGGAAAGGCAATGAATGGGGATTCTACCCCGCAAAGCTGGCTTCCAGCGGCTAGAATGAAATCAAAGAGATCGAGACTTAAGAGAGACGAGTGTAGAGAGGCCGGGTCATGTTGGTGAGATTAACGTCAAGCACTTCTGGCGACATGGTGATGTTTGCCGAACACCTGCGTCGGCTATACGAGATTATCGGCAAGGAATGTACGGCGCGCGGCGTTTTCATGCATGAGCAGTTGCCGGAGGCGATCGCACGACTGAAGGAGGCGATCGCTGCGGAAAAGGAAGCCTTGCATTTGGCCGAATGCCGCCGGAGAGAGGAAGGGATCGATCCCGACGATGAGTTGGATGAGGTCGGCGTCAAGGTTGAAGTCCCGCCTGTTCATTTGTGTCAGCGCGCGACGCCACTCGTGCATCTGATGGAATGGACGTTCAAGGAAAAAGGTTTCATCCTCTGGGAAGCCGACCGCGACTTTTAGCGCGTGCCGTACCCACCGCAGAATGCGGTGGGTGTCTCCTGATATACCTCAGATCCTGAAGCGTACGACCGCTTGGTTCAGCGTTTCGGCCAGTTGGTGCAGGTGTTCGGCGCCTTCACTGTTTT
Source organism: Propionivibrio dicarboxylicus (assembly GCF_900099695.1). GTDB lineage: Bacteria > Pseudomonadota > Gammaproteobacteria > Burkholderiales > Rhodocyclaceae > Propionivibrio > Propionivibrio dicarboxylicus. The sequence goes on from NZ_FNCY01000001.1 coordinate 535,154, forward strand.
GTTCGCTGGCTTGTCGGTTGGCTTCAGCCATACGCGCGATATTCTCGACCCCCTGGGCAATATCGTGTGTCGCTGCACTTTGTTCACCGGTGCTGTTGGCGATTTCCTTGACGGCGGTGACGGCGGTCTGACTTTCCCTTTCGATGTCGTTCAAGGTGTCCCCGGCGGTACGGGCGGCACCGACGCCTTCGGTGATGCGCTGGGCGAGGTTGCCGATACGGGTGACGATTTCCTGCGAGTCCTGCTGAACGGTGACGATCGTTCCTGAAATCTCCGTGGTGGATGCGGCGGTCCGTTCGGCAAGCTTGCGTACCTCGTCGGCAACCACGGCAAAGCCACGGCCGGATTCACCGGCGCGTGCGGCTTCAATCGCGGCATTGAGTGCCAAGAGGTTGGTCTGGTCGGCGATTTCCTTGATGATCTGGACCACCTGCGTGATGTTTGCGGTCCGTTCCCCGAGTTGGTGGACGACGGTCGCTGTTTCACGGATATCGCGTTCGATACCGGTAAACTCGCGGACGACTTCGCCGACACGCTGGTTGCCAAGATGCGCGGCAACCGCCGATTCGGTCACGAGTCGTTCGGCATCGCTGGCATTGGTGGAAACGTGGGAGATCGAAACTGACACTTCCTCAACCGCGGCTGCCAGGCTCGCGGCGGACTGACTTTGCTGCTCCGATCCGTCCATCACGCTCTGCGCGGTGCTGTTCATCGCTTCCGCCGCGACCGTCATGTCGGTCGTCGCGGCACCGATCTGTCCGATCATCTGGGTCAGGCCGTCCCGCATCCGCCGTAGTGCAACTGCCAATTGGGCTGTTTCATCCCGGCTGTTCGGATCGGCCTGGGCAATGCTTCGGCGCAGATCGCCATCGCCCATGGCGGTGAGCGTCTCAGCCATCGTCGACAGGGGCGCCAGATGCCGGTTGGTGTAAAACGCTGCGACAATGACCAGCAAAGCCGCGGCGCCGACGAGGATGCCGATCGTGATGTTGCGTATCTTGCGGGCTTCGATAGTGAACTCATCGACCCAGGTGCCGGCACCGACGATCCAGCCGGAGTCCTTGAGTTCGGCAAGCGCGGCGAGCTTGCGTCCGGATTTGCCGTCTTCGCTGGTCCAGTCGTAATGCAGCGTTCCGCTTCGCTTTTCGATCATGAGTTTGACGAAGGCGGTGATTGCCGGATTCGCCAGTTCCTTGACCGACTTGCCAACGAGTTTCGGATCGCGGTGGGCGACGATGACCGCGTCTTCAAGGGTTTTTCCGGGTGCGACGATGAAGGCGTAACCGGTTTCCCCGACCTGGAACGATTGGATGCCTTCCTTGACCCGCTTGAGGATATTATCGACGTTGACACGGATCGATAGCGCGCCGACGGTGGTATTGTCGATGATGATGGGTTCGAAATGCGAGACGTAATAGACGCCGTCGCGGCTGACGAGGCCGCTGTACAGCTTGCCGTCCTTGACGGCGCGCGTTTCAGGTCCCGTTGCCGGCAGGGGGACGCCGACCTGCGACTTGCCGGCGGGATTTTTCAGGAAAGTGGTGACGCGGACGAATTGGTCACCGAGCCTGACCATGACGGCGGGGTCGGCGTGCAACAGGTCGCGGATCTTGGCGAGCAGTTCGAGATTGTTGTTGAGGGTGACGCCTCCGGATTTGAGTACTGGTACGGCGGCAACGTCGCCGGCCGGCGCTTTCTCGTCGGAGAGCGTGATACTGCCGGGCAGCATCTTGTGGGCGATATCCATGCCCGATTTAGCCGTATCCTTGGCGTTGTCGAGACTGTCGCTGATGGCCGCGGCGAGGGCGTTGACGCGTTCCTGAATGGCTGTTTCGGCCTGGCCGATGGCGGCGCGATTTGACAGAATGGAGAGCGTGGTGACCAGAACGGCGAAAACGAACACGGTGGTCAGCAGGATGACGATGCTGAGTTGCTGGGCCAGTGGCCGTTGACGTACGTTCATAACTCCTCCATGACGGATGCTGTCGTTGTTTAGATTTGGCATACGCGAATCGATTATGGCATAGCCATCGACGCAACTCTAGGAGGCTAAAATGGGGTCAGGGAAAAATCTTTGGCCCGATCGAGTAACGGAGGTCTTGCATGCCGGTGACGTTGGATAACAAACTTGTCGTTGCGCTGTCGTCGAGGGCACTCTTCGATTTCGAGGAGGAAAACCGCGTATTCGAAGAAATGGACGACCGGGCTTACATGCAGTTGCAGTCCGATCGGCTGGACCGGCCGGCGCCGCCCGGCGTGGCCTTTACGCTGGCGAAGAAGCTCTTGGCGTTCAATGCCGACGGCGTGCATCGCGTTGAAATCGTCATTCTTTCGCGCAACGACCCCGTTTCGGGATTGCGAGTATTCCGTTCGGCAGAAGAGAACGGGCTTGATCTTGGTCGCGGTGTCTTCACCCGCGGGCGGGCGCCGTACCGCTTTCTCGATCCGCTCGGTGCGCATCTGTTCCTGTCGGCCAATGCCGATGACGTTCGCAAGGCACTTGCAGCCGGATTTCCCGCCGCTCAGGTTTTTGCGCATTCGCACGTCGATACCGAGCGCCATGCCGATGAGTTGCGGATTGCGTTCGACGGCGATGCCGTTCTGTTTTCAGACGAAGCCGAGCGCATCTATCAGCAGGATGGACTGGCGCGCTTTCACGCCCATGAACGGGCGCATGTTGCACGTCCGCTTCCGCCTGGCCCGTTCAAGCCGCTGCTCGAAGCCTTGCAACGACTGCAGGGCGCGACCGGGCCTTCGGTTCCGGTCCGCTTGCGCACAGCGCTTGTAACGGCGCGGAGCGCGCCAGCCCACGAGCGCGCCATCCGTACGCTGATCGACTGGGGCGTTTCGGTCGATGAGGCCATGTTTCTCGGTGGTCTGGAGAAAGGGCCGTTTCTGGCGGAATTCGAACCCGACTTCTTCTTCGACGACCAGACCGGACACTGCGAATCGGCGTCCAGGGCCGGGCCTGCCGGTCAGGTGCTCAGCGGCGTCACCAACACCTGAGTCGGTGTTCGCGCGCAGCGAGAATCGCCGCTCCGGCTCGCGCGCGGGAGCCGGAGTCGTTCTGTGCCATCAGGCCGACGTCGAAATCAGCGAACTCAGCGAACTTAGCGTGTTGTTGCTACTCGTGCCATCGCCATAGAGACGCAGGAGATCCATTAACTGCCGGAACATCTGCGCATCGGTGGTTTGCGTGCTGGTGCTCGAGTCCTTGCTCGACGAGTCGGAACTGGTCGACGTCGACGACGAACTGCTGCTCGACGAAGATGTCGCGCTCGTTGTCGATTGCTGGTAGGACATGGCTTCGTCGAATGTTACCTTGCCGTCGCCGTTGGTGTCGGCCGCACTGAAGTTGTTGACGATGTTGCTGATCAGATCGGCACGTTGGCTGTCGCTGGTACTGCCGCTACTGCTGATCTCGGACAGCTGCTGCTCGAGTTCGTCCTGGGTGAAGCCTGTGTCATTGGTCGGCGGGGGCGGCGGCGGCATCGAGCCCGTCGCGTCCTGCATACGCGATTGGTTGAACTGGGTATCGAGCTGATCGGCGAGTTTGGTGAGACTCGCCGACATTTCCGATGCCGTGACCTTGCCGTCGCCGTTGGAATCGAGCTGCGAGAAAATGTCACTGGCGCTGGAGGTCGAACTTGATGTCGTACTCGATGTACCACTCAGGCTGGACAGCGCCGATGCAAGATCGCTCTCCTCGATGTAGCCCTTGCCAGAGCTATCGAGTACCGAAAAAAGCTCGCTGGCGATTTCATCGCTGCTCGGACGCTTCGAACTCGTGCTGCTCGAACTGCCGGTCGTGTAGTAGCTACTGGTGTTGTAGTAATTGCCTATGCTGCTGATGGAACTCATCGCATTCTCCTCGAAAAAATGAAAAGGAATCGGCGGCAGCCGGTCCGATATGTCATAGGCAAAATATCGGCCAGAAAAGCCGTCAACGAAGGTGCTTAAGGGTTAAACAGTGAAAAGCTGTGTTAAGAATTCTGGCGTCATCGACGGCGACATCCGCACGGCTTGGGCGACACGGCACGGATGCTGTGCAAAGGGCGGGGTTTGTGCCCGGTTTGTGGAATAAAAATCGAATATAATCTGATACATGCATTGTTTTGCCGGTCGTCCGGCAAGTTTTTCCAAAGGGGCGTAAATGCGCGTAAAGCAGGCGCCCGATGAAGGCTCGACTTGGTTATCATTCCGTCATGAATTTTCCTGATGCTCCCCACGTGTTGCTGGTCGACGACGATGTCGAACTGGTCTCGCTTCTGAATTTTTACCTGCGCAGCGATGGCTTTCGCGTATCGCAGGCAAATGACGGTGAAACGGCCATCCAGATGCTGTTTTCCGGTCCCCTGCCCGATATCGCAGTTGTCGATGTCATGATGCCGGGGATCAGCGGCATCGAGGTGTTGCGGCGCATTCGTGCCAAGAGCAGCATCCCGGTCTTGATGCTGACCGGGCGCGGTGACGACGAGAGCCGCATCCAGGGGTTGGAATTGGGCGCCGATGACTATGTGGCGAAGCCCTGCACGCCCCGCGAACTCAGCGCCCGCCTGCGGGCAATCCTGCGGCGTACGCTCGCCGCCAGCGAGGGGAGCAAGCCGGGCGAAAGCGATATGGTCCGGGTTGGCGAACTCGTTCTGAAATCGGCCCAGCGAAAAATCTCCTGGGGCGAGCAGGATCTCAATCTCACCAATGCCGAATTCAACCTGCTTGAGGTGCTGATTCAGCGGGCCGGACAGGTGGTCAGCAAGGATACGCTGTCGGAACAAGGGCTCGGCCGCCCACATCAGCGCTATGATCGGAGTATCGACGTGCACTTGAGCAGCATTCGGCGGAAATTGCCGCCGCTGAACGACGGTCGTCCGCGCATCCAGGCCGTCCTGCGCAAGGGCTATCAGCTGCTGATCGATTGACGGGAGGGTGGATATGCCCCGTTTCAGGCTCGGTCGTCTCTATTGGAAGTTTCTTTGTTTCTTTTTCCTGGCGCAGTTGCTTGCCGTGGTCGGTGTCGGCCTCGCGATCTGGGCGACCAAACCCGTCCATGTCTTCGATCATCCACCGCCACACGAATCCCGTTTTCAAGGACCGGCACCCGAAGGCGGGCCGGTGGGCGGGCCCTTTGCGGGGCCGCCCGGTGGCCCAGGTGAGCCACACCCGCCAGGGTTCCTGCCGCGGCCGGCGAAACTACCGATTGAGCATCTTCTTGCTGGCGCGGTCGTCAGCCTGGTGTTCGCCGCTCTTCTGGCGAGCTATGTGGCACGCCCGATCCGGCGGCTGAAAGATGCGCTACGCGCCGCCGGTGGCGGAAAATTGTCTCCCGGGCTCGCGGCTTCAATGGGGCGGCGCGAGGACGAGCTGACCGAGTTGTGCCAGGAGTTCGACCATATGGCGACGCGTCTGGCGCATCTCATGGAAGGCCAGCGTCGCCTCCTTTACGACGTGTCGCATGAATTGCGTGCACCGCTGGCACGACTTACGGCGGTGATCGGCATTGCGCGCCAGCAGCCGGATCGGCTCGAAGACTGCTTGCAGCGACTGGAACGCGAGTCGGAGCGGATGGATCGACTGATCAGCGAACTGCTGACACTGTCGCGTCTCGAAGCGGGCATGGTCGAACGCATCGACGAACCGGTCATTGTTGCCGAGGTGCTCGGCAATGTCGTTTCCGATGCCGAGCCGCAGGCGGCACAGTTGGGCTTCAACCTCGAGTTCGAGGGTGAAGACATGGCAGCGGTACGCGTCATGGGCGATCCTGAGTTGCTGCACCGAGTTTTCGACAACTTGTTGCGCAACGCGATGACGCATGCTTCGGCCGGAAAGTGGGTCCGCCTGTGTTTGAGCGTCCAGGGCGAAACCGCGTGTGTTCAAGTGGAAGATCGCGGTCCCGGCGTCCTCAGCAGCGAAACCGAGCAGATCTTTCAGCCTTTCTATCGTGGCTCGCAGACGAGCGGCGTGAACGGTCACGGCTTGGGTCTCGTGATCGCACGCCAGATCGTCGAAAACTATGGTGGCCAGATCAAGGCAGAGAACCGTCCGGAAGGCGGTTTGCGCGTCAGCGTCTATCTGCCGATGACGGCGCTATAACATCTGGTTGATCAGCCGGTCGGCGCGGATGCGGGCCAGGCGCCGGATCAGGCGCTGTACCGGCGGTGGGTAGTGGTCGACCGTCTCGAGTGCGTCGTAGTGGGCGAGGCGGACCGTGTTGACGAGGATGCGGTCGAGTTCTGCCCGATGCTGCGTCGTCAGGAGGCGGTGCGGGTCGTGGATCAGCAGGCCGTTTTCCAGATCGAGTCGCCAGGCGCGCGGATTGAGATTGTTTCCGGTCAGCAGGATGCGCTCTTCATCGGCGATCATGCCTTTCAGATGGAAGGTGTTGTCGCCGTCCTTCCAGATATGCACGTTGAGCACACCGGCCGCGATGGCGCGCTGATGACGCTTGCAGAAACGGCGCAGGTTGGCTTCGTAGAGATAGGGCAGCGCGCCGATCGTCTTGAACGGCTCGCTCGGGGGAATGTAGAAATCGTTGGCGGTCTTGTCGCCGAGCACGATCGTGATGCGGCAACCCGCGCGGATTGCCCGGCGCAGTGCGCGCTGCAGCGAGCCCGGGAGGTTGAAGTACGGGGTAAAGAGCGTCAGTTGGCTCCGCGCCTGCAGAACCAGTTGCAGGAGCACGCGATTCAGCTCGTTGTGCCGAAGACCCAAGCCCACCAGGGGGGTGATGCACACATCTGCGTCGCTTGGCGCCGATGCGGTGAATCGGTAGCGTGCCGCGGCCAGCGTTCGCCGCAGGTCGGCAATCGCCGGCTTCAAACGCCCGGTTGGCGGCGTGTCGGCCCGCTCCAGCGGGTGCACGGCCGGATGCGGGGTAATCGTCTCGGTCAGCAAACGCGCCATGCAGTCGGCGAGTTCGCGATGCTGGATCAGATGATAACGGTCGAGCCGGTAACGCCCGTGTCGTTGCAGGTAGACGTCGTTGAGGCTGGCGCCGCTGTAGAGCACGGTCTCGTCGAAAACGAAGCCTTTCAGGTGGAGCACGCCGAGCAGTTCGCGTCGCTGGACCGGAACGCCGTACACGGTGACGCCCGGGCCGAACCGTTCGGCTTCGGCGCGGTACAGGGCGGCGTTGCCGTCGGATTTCTGCTTGCCGATCAGGCCGCGTTGCGCACGGTGCCAGTCGACAAAGACAGCGATTTCTATCTCGGGATGTGCGGCGCGGGCGGCGTAAAGCGCCGCCAGAATTTCCCGGCCAGCGTCGTCGTCCTGCAGATACAAGGCCGCGATCAGGATGCGCTTCCGCGCTTTGGCGATTTGCGCCAGAAGCGTTTCGCGGAAGGCGACCGGATCGGGCAGAATCGTCACGGCGTCCGCCGGAACGGCCATGCCGCGGATATCTTCGAGCGCCGGCAGGTGGCGCGCGCGATCGCGCCAGCGTTGCAAAACGCGGGCAAGACGGGATGTCGTTGTTCGATAGAGATGATCGTGTTCCACGGAGGCGGATTATACCGGGGTCGGCCGATTCCGCGCCGTTTCTTGTCCTTTTGGGCGGTTTTCGGCGCCGGGTCGAGGCCTGATGGTTGTCAGCCGCAATCAGCTCTGATAGCGTAGCGGCATGAAAACGCCCGATCCCGTTACCAGCCAGGCCATGCAGCGCATTTTGCGCGTGCTCGAGAAGAAACCGAATATGTCGGTGTCCGACATTTCGGCGGAGGCTTTTGTCGGCATGACGACGCTGGCGTGCGGAGGATACATCAAGGCCCTCAAGGCCCGCGGATGCTTGTTCATCAGCGGCTGGCGCCAGGTCAATGGCCGTTTTTCCACGCCGCTGTACAGTCTTGGCAATCAGGAAGACGTCAAGCGGCCGCGTGTCGACGATAGCAATCGTGATGCTCCTGGCATGGTGCGCATCGTCGAGACCTTGGGCCATTTCGGCCCCCTGACCTACCGCGAGATCGCGCAGTATTCAGGTCTGTCGATCAATACCGTCAAGAACAGCGGCTATCTGGCGGCGCTCATCGCGCAAGGATTGATCCATATCGGCGATTGGCGTCGCTCCCATGGCGGGCCAATGATGCCGGTCTATCATCCTGGCGCCGGCGTGGCTGCGGAAAAGCCCCCGGCGGTATTGGCTCGCGACAAGTTGCGGCAATACCGCGAGCGCGTCCGGATTGCGGCGCGCGGACATGGCTTGAAGGCACTCGTCGCCGATTTGCGCTGAGCATATTCCGCCAGACGGCGGCGTGACCGGACAGCCTTGGTCCCGGGCTGGTAAAATCCGCCTTCTTCGTTCACCGTCATCTGGAACCTTGCCATGGCTACGACTCCTATCGGCTCGCGTCTTCAACCTGTCACCGCGCTGGGGACACCACTGTCCCGTTCGGCAACCCGGGTCATGCTGTTGGGTGCCGGCGAACTCGGCAAGGAAGTCATCATTGCGCTGCAACGCCTGGGTATCGAAACCATTGCCGTCGATCGTTATGACAATGCCCCTGGCATGCAGGTCGCACATCGGTCGCATGTCGTTTCGATGACCGATGCGGCCGCTTTGCGGGCGGTCATCGAGCAGGAGCGGCCGCATCTCGTGGTGCCGGAAATCGAGGCGATCGCGACCGATCTGCTGCTCGAGATCGAGCGCGAAGGCCTGGCCGAAGTTATTCCGACGGCGCGCGCGACGCGCCTGACCATGGATCGCGAAGGCATCCGCCGCCTGGTGGCGGAGGAACTGGGCATGCCGACTTCGCCGTACGCCTTTGCCAGTTCGCTGGATGAGTTGCAGGCGGCGATCGACGCCGGTATCGGCTATCCTTGTCTCGTCAAGCCGACGATGTCCTCCTCGGGCAAGGGGCAGTCGCTGCTGCGCGGTCCGCAGGATGTTGCCAAGGCGTGGGACTATGCCATGCAGGGCGGGCGGGTGAGCCGCGGGCGCGTCATCGTCGAAGGTTTTATCGATTTCGAATACGAGATCACCCTGCTGACGGTCCGTGCCGTCGGTGCCAGCGGCGCGGTCGAGACCCATTTCTGCGAGCCGGTCGGTCATCTACAGATCAGCGGCGATTACGTGGAATCCTGGCAACCGCAGGCGATGAGTCCGGCGGCGCTGGAGAAGGCGCGGGAAATCGCGGCGGCGGTCACGACCAACCTGGGCGGGCGCGGTCTGTTCGGGGTCGAGTTGTTCGTGCGCGGCGATCAGGTCTGGTTCTCCGAGGTCAGCCCGCGGCCGCATGACACCGGCTTGGTGACGCTTGCCTCGCAGCGTTTCTCCGAATTCGAATTGCATGCTCGCGCGATTCTCGGCTTGCCGGTGGATGTTTCGCTGCGCGCGCCGGGCGCTTCGGCGGTGATCTACGGCGGCGTGGACGCGACGGCGATCGCCTTCGCTGGGGTCGCCGAAGCGCTGGCCGTGCCGGAGACCGATCTGCGCCTGTTCGGCAAGCCCGAAAGTTTCAAGAAGCGCCGCATGGGCGTTGCCGTGGCTACTGCGGCGACGACCGACGAAGCGCGCCAGCGCGCGAAACTGGCGGCGAGCCGCGTCAAGCCGATTGAATCCTAGGCGCGGAGCACTTAGAATAGCGGCTTCGCGGGCGTCGTATAATGGTAATACCCAAGCTTCCCAAGCTTGTGCCGTGGGTTCGATTCCCATCGCCCGCTCCAGTTTGAGTGTAAAAAAAGCCAACCGATATCGGTTGGCTTTTTTGTTATGTGTCGGTCCTCGCAGGCTGCTGGCGCTGCGGGTGAGAGATCGCTACTGGGTGCTTGTGGCCGTGCTGGTCGAGGTCGAAGTGGTCGCCACGGAGTTCTGCGATTCGCCACCGGACGCTGCGGCGGCGAGTGCGGCTGCGGCTGCGGCGGCAACGCCGGCTGCGGTCGCTGCGGTCGCCATCGTGCCGACGGCGACGCCCGAGGCGCTGGCGCCGGCAGCGGTTCCGGTTGCCGCAGCGGTGCCGGTGCTCGCCGTTCCCGTGGCTGCAGTGCTTGTCGTGGCGGAGCCTGTCGTCGCCGACCCCGTGGTCGTTCCTGTGGCAGCATTGCCACCGCCGTAACCTGGGCCGGGATTGGGGTTGGCAGGCAAAGGCGCGCCAACGACCGGAATTTGGGCGAGTTGACTGAAGGAAGTGACTATTGCGCCCGGTAGCGGCCCGGCGACGGGCAGAACGTTGGCTGCGGCGATGTAACTGGTCTGCCCTGCGCCGAAGACGGCGCTGCCTGCGGTATTCGATACGGCAACCTGTCCGCTGCCGACGGAAATGCCCAAACTGCCGGATGCGGCCATGAAATCGGTGCCGCGAATGCCGATGGTTGCAGTGCTGCTGCGAATCTCGGTGGCTTCGCGACTACGTTGGGCGAGCGCGCCCGAGACATAACGGAATGCACCTTTCGCCAGATCCAGTATCGAGCGATCTTCTGCCGGTTTCGTCTGGTCGTAGCGGTAGTCGACAACCTTGAACACGGTGTCCGCGTTGAGAACGATCACCTGGCCGTCATCGAAGCGCAATATGGCATGACTGTTTGAAAGCGTCGTCAGCGTTGCGCCGCTGTCGATGCGAGCCCCCTGGGCGACACGCGATTCGGTACCGTCCTTGGCGACACGTAGTTCGCCAACGGCTTGTTCGACCAAAGCCGCGGCCCATGCCAGCTGACTAAAACCGAATATTAGCGCCATTGCAAAGGCGCCCTTGGAGAGTTTGCTGTGACGAATCAACATCATTGCTCCTTTCCGACGAACATGGTCGAGGACTGCAGAATGCTTAATGGCAGTAGCCTACGACGCTTGAGCTTGGTGAGGCAAGGTATTTATTGGACACGGAGAAATGCATTTCGACTGAAAAATTCCGGCTAGAATGGACGATTGCTGGGCGTGCCTGCTTCGAAAATAAGCAGAGCATCGCCTTTTGTTCATTGAGGAGGAGTGTATTCATGGTCCATGTATTGGCATCGTTATACATCAAGGAAGGCTGTCTGGCCGAGTTCATCGAGATCTTCAAGGCCAACGTGCCGAACGTTCTGAAGGAGGATGGCTGCATCGAGTATGTGCCGGCGATCGACCTGGTGACCGACATTCCGACCCAGGACAAGAACGCGTGCATCGTCACCGTCATCGAAAAATGGGACAGTCTGGAAGCGCTCCAGGCACATTCGGTGGCGCCGCACATGCTTGCCTATGGCGAGCAGGTCAAGGGCATGCTGGAAAAAGTGTCGCTCAAGATTTTGCAAAACGCATAGAGCCGGAGGTTCGCGATGTTTAATGCGGCGAGCGGAGAATCGTACAAGTCGGCGTTGCCGGGGATTCTCCTCAAGACCTTGGTATTCGGCGAAAAGACCTTGCTCTCCGAATTCAGGTTAACTGCCGGTGCCCAGTTGCCCGCACATTCGCATGTTCACGAACAAACGGGCTACCTGGTTTCCGGCAAGATTCGCCTGATCATCGGCGGTGAGGCCTTTGTCGCCGGTCCGGGCGACAGTTGGTGCATCCCCGGAAACGTCGAGCATCGGGCCGATATTCTCGAAGATTCGGTGGCGATTGAGGTGTTTTCTCCGGTTCGCGACGATTATCTGCCGTCCGCGACGTAATTTCACATCATCAGCGCGCTGGGACGCGGTCGCCGCAAGGCGCTGCGTCGGTCATTCCGGCACGCCAGCATGTCGCGGGGTCGGTGCTCGGGTGCGGGATTCCTTTGGCATCGATCCGGACCGGGTCGATCCGCCATGCATGCGGTCCGTGGCGGTCGACCTCGAGTCGTAGAATCCAGCCGGTATTGTTTTCGGGCGGGTCGAATCCGTCGAAGACGAAGTTGCCGAGACTGTAGAAAACGGGTTTGCCGCGATAGATTTCCGTGTCCTGGACAACATGCGGGTGGCCACCCACCACGGCATCGGCGCCGGCATCGATCATCAGGCGCGCCAGCGCGCGCTGCCGGTCATTGGCGACCGACTCGTTTTCCCATCCCCAATGCATGACCGGTATGACGACATCCGCGTGATGGCGCTGCCGGGCAGCGGCGATATCGAAGCGGACCTGCGCGTCTTCGCTCCAGGCGATACCGGCCTTGTCTTCGTCGGCTTCGAAGCGGCGCGGCATGAATTCGTTGTAGCCGAGAAAAGCGATGCGTATGCCCTGTCGCTCTACGATCAGCGGGCGATGAGCGTCAGCAAGAGTGCGTCCGCCGCCGAAAAAGCCGATGCCGGAGCGTTCCAGATGGCCGATCATCTCGGCGAACGCGGTCGGGCCGAAATCGCCGGAGTGGTTGTTGGCGACGCTGACGCCGTCGAAGTGGTGGCCAAGCACCTTGAGCACGCGGGGATGTGCGCGCAATGTCACGACCTTGCCGGCTTCCCGCTGGCCACTGCTGGCGACCGTGCATTCAAGATTGCCAATCCTGATGTCCGCGGCGGCGAGCAGCGATGCGACCGGGCCGAATGGGTCGCCGCCATGCCGTATGACTTTTCCGGGCGTGTCGGCCAGCATGATGTCGCCGACGAAGACAATGCTGACCGGAGCGGCGTTTGCCACGGTTTCGGCCGCCACCGTTGCCGGCAGGGCGAAGGCAGCCAGAGCGAGAAGGACGGATCGGATCACGGTTCGAGTTCCAGCAGTGCGCATCGATAGCTCAGTTCGCGACCGCGACGCGGCGAGTAGATGGTTTGCGTACCGGTCAGCGCATCGGGTTGCGCGTTGCGTTGCGGTATCGGCTTGGCGTAGTTCGCTTCGTGCAGAAGCACGGGGTGTCCGGTGTCGAGGTCATGCACATAGAGACTGATGTCATCGATGCCGGAAGCATCGCCGATGACGACGGCCTTGAATCGGAAGCGGTCGTTGATGTTGATGGCCTTGACGCGATAGGGATCGGCGGCGGGTGAAAATACCAGCGTTTCCGCTTTGCCGCTGTAGGAAACGTCGCAGCGGAGTTGGCTGTTCTCGCCGAGGACGGCGAACGGCCAGGCGATCAGCATCGACGCGGCAACGCGACTCAGGGCCAGTCCTTTTCGATAGGGTGTGTGATGCCGGCGGGAGGGCAGGAGAATGTCGAGCATGTTTGCGATGGCGTGTCCGCCGAATCTGACGGATGTCGGGTTTGCCGAAGCCAGGAGTGTAGTATGGAATCGCGCCGGCCAAAATGCCGATGTTGTCGTGTGATGGTCTTCCTTGCGCTGCCGATCGTCCTCGACAGCGCGCTACACTTCGGTCATTTGAAGGAGAGGGCGATGGAACGGTGTCCGTGGTGTGAAGGGTTTGATCTGTATCGTCGCTATCACGACGAGGAATGGGGCGTTCCCGTTCATGACGATCGGGAGCTGTTCGAATTGCTTGTGCTTGAAGGCGCGCAGGCGGGCTTGTCCTGGGCCACCGTACTCAAGAAGCGGGTGCATTACCGCGAGGTGTTCGACGGTTTTGAGCCGTCCCGGATCGCTGCTTATGACGAAGCGAAGATCGCGTCCTTGCTGGCCGATCCCGGCATCATCCGCAATCGAGCCAAAGTGGCGGCGACGATCGGCAATGCGCGGGCGTATCTCGAACTGACGGCGGGTGGCACGCGCTTGCGGGATTTCCTCTGGCGCTTTGTCGACGATGCGCCAATCCAGAATGACTGGCACGCGCCGGGCGAGGTGCCGGCGGCGACGCCCCGTTCGGATGCGATGAGCAAGGCGCTGGTGCGCGCCGGCTTCAAGTTCGTCGGGACGACCATCTGTTATGCCTTCATGCAGGCGACGGGCATGGTCAACGATCACCTGATCACTTGTTTTCGCCATCAGGCCGTCCGGGCGCTGGCCCGCTAAGGGCAGTGGTGGTGGCCGGCTACGGTAAAATCGGCCGCGTCGATGCAATTCAATTGGAGTACTGTCATGGATATCACCCAGGTGGCGCTTTCGCGCCGCACTTGCAAAGCCTACGATCCGAGCCGGAAAGTGTCGCCAGCCGACGTCGAACAGCTGAAGACCCTGCTGCGCTACGCGCCTTCGTCGGTCAATTCGCAGCCCTGGCACTTTTTTATCGTCTCGACCGATGCCGCCAAGCAGCGACTCGCCAGGGCCGCCAAAGCGAGCACGTATGCGGCGAACGAGCCCAAGATCCTCAATGCCTCGCATGTCATCGTATTCTGCGCGCGCACGTCGATGGACGACGATCATCTGACGGCGGTGCTGGATCAGGAAGATCGCGACGGCCGCTTCCCCAAGCCGGAGGGCAAGGAAACGCAGCGGCGTGGGCGCAGTTTTTACGCCGGGTTGCACCGTTATGATTTCAAGGACACGCAGCACTGGATGGAGAAGCAGGTCTACATTGCCCTGGGGACCTTGCTGTTCGGTGCATCGGCCTTGGGAATCGACGCGACCCCGATCGAAGGATTTGACCAGCGCATCGTTAACGAGGAACTCGACCTGCGTTCGCAGGGTCTGACCAGCGTGGTAATGGCTGCGCTGGGTTATCGCAGCCAGGACGATTTCAATGCCGACTTGCCGAAATCACGTCTGCCTGCCGAGACGCTTTTTACCGAAATCTAGCGTCGAGAGAACCGACAACCCGTGCGGGGCTTGGAAAACCGTCCGTTCTCCAGTATCCTCGCGCCCTTTTTTGAAGCCAAGGAGATGCAATGAACAAATCCGAACTGATTGAACTGATCGCCCAGGATGCCGATCTGTCGAAAGCAGCAGCGGCGCGCGCGCTCGATTCCGTCGTGGACAACATCACGAAGGCCGTAGCGGCTGGCGACAGCGTCACCTTGGTGGGATTTGGCGCGTTCAAGGCGACCAAGCGCGCCGCGCGTGAAGGCAAGAACCCGAAGACCGGCGAGAAGCTGGTCATCCCCGAGGCAACGGTGCCGAAGTTCTCGGCCGGCGCAGCGTTCAAGAGCGCCGTCGCCAAGAAGTAAGACCCGGCACGCTTCAATCGAGGGCCGAAATACCGACGATCCGGTTTCGGCCCTTTTCTTTTGCCTCGTACAGGGCTTTGTCGGCACGGCCCATCAGGGTGTCGATGCTGTCGTCCTGGCTGCAGGTGGCGACGCCGAACGAGGCGGTTACCGAAAGCGCCGGTAAGCTGTCGACAAGCGCTGCGGAAGCAAGATCGCGGCGGAGGCGCTCGGCACAGGCGAGCGCTTCTTCCAGGCCAGTGTTGGGCAGGATGCAGAGAAATTCCTCGCCACCCCAGCGGCCCATGCGGTCGATTTCGCGGAGTCCGGCGAGAATTCTGGCGGTGGTCGCCTTGAGTACCAGATCGCCGGTGTGGTGGCCGTAAACGTCGTTGATCCGTTTGAAATGGTCGATGTCGAGCAGGATCAGCGAGAATTGGTTGGCATAACGGTGGAAAGTCTGGAAATTACGTTCGAGTTCCTCGACGAGGTGCCTCCGGTTGGCGACGCCGGTCAGTGCGTCCTGACGTGCCAGCACTTGCAGGCTTTCGTTCGCCGCGTTGAGTTTCTGGTTCGCTTCCTCGATCTGGCGTGACTGTGCCTGCAGGCTCTTGCGCAGGTCGAGTTCACGCAGATGGCTTTCCTTGGCCTCGATCAGGGCGGCTTCCCGTTCCATTTCGTGCATCATGGCCTGTTTTGTCAGTCGCGCGGTGCTGCGGGCGATGGCGCAGAGAACGATCGTATAGACGACGGTGCCGGTAACGAAGGCCGCTTGTTGGTGCGGGGTCAGGAATGGAGTGCTGCCGAGCAGGTAGAGCGTCATCAAGCCCATTTGCGAGAGCAGAAAGCCGAGATAGACCGGCAGGATGACGCTGAGCGAATTCAGGGCGATGCCGGTGGTGCCGGCGATCGCCCCGAACTTGAACATGAACAGGAAATCGATGCGGCCGGTATCGAGCACGAACCAGATCGCGCCCCAGCCGAGTCCGTTGAGCACGTTGATGACAATCTGGCTGTTACGCCGCAGCAAGACGTTGTGCGTCGCCGGGGATCGGCGCGAGAGTATGCCGATGGCAGCGATGCGCATGATCTGCACGGCGCTCATGTAAATACTCCAGGCGACAATCGGCAGTCTGGCGACGGCGTCCCAATGAACCCAGCCAATCATCGCGATGGCGGCGATTGAAAGGGTGGCAGTGATGCGCTCGCGTTGCGCCAACTCGTTCACTTGCGCGGCCAATAGCCGCGTGTTCAGCATTTCTGCGAGTTTGCGCATGGGGCGTCGGGTCGGTGGGGATGGAGGTTGCTTTGTCAGCTTGACGACAATCCATATGGTATATGAGTGATGGTGGCGGCGGCCAGCACTATTGACATGTTCTTTGTCGATGAATTGCGGTATGACGCCGCCGCCGGTAGGCCGTGGACGGGCATGGTAGAATCGCGGCCCGCGTCCGCGGGTGAGCCACGGAACGAGCAGAAACAGATGGACGAATTCCGGCGGTCGGCCGGAGAGGGGTAAAAGCGTGAACGATATCGATATCTCCGACAGCGAAAACGTGTACACGGCCGGGCGTGCCGGGCATATCCGCAGCTTCGTCCTGCGCCAGGGCCGGGTGTCCAATGCGCAGCAGCGCTATTACACCGAAATGATGGCCAGGATCGGTATTCCGTATGCGAACGCGCCGCTCGACTTCGATGCGGTGTTCGGTCGTTCGGCGCCGCGCATTCTCGAAATCGGCTTTGGCATGGGCGAGACGTCGGCAACGATTGCCGAAGCCAATCCGCATCAGGATTACATCGGCGTCGAAGTGCATACGCCGGGCGTTGGCAGCCTGTGCAAGCTCATCGCCGAGAAGAGTCTCGCCAATCTGCGGATCGTCCAGCACGATGCCGTTGAAGTCCTGCGTGACATGATTCCCGAGGGCTGCCTCGACGGCGTGCATATTTTCTTTCCGGATCCCTGGCCGAAAGCGCGGCATCACAAACGCCGCCTGATCCAGTCGCCGCTGGTTGCGACACTGGCACGGCGGCTCAAGCCGGGCGGCTATCTGCATTGCGCCACCGACTGGGAAAATTATGCCGAGCAGATGCTCGCGGTGCTGGCCGACGAGCCCTCGCTGCAGAATACGGCATCGGGGTTCGCGCCGCGTCCCGACTACCGTCCGTTGACCAAGTTCGAGCAGCGTGGCTTGCGCCTCGGTCACGGCGTTTGGGATGTGATTTTCCGGCGCCGCTAGTCGTACCGATTACTGCAGGCGGAATATCACTGGCAGGATCAGTTCGCGTCCGTTACCGCCGGCGAGTTGCCCCATGGCGTAGGCGGCGCGGATGGCGGCATTGTCGAGGATGGCATGGCCGCTGCTGGCGGCAACGGCGACATCTTCGATCGTCCCGCTGGGCGATAGCCTGAGGATCAGCCGAACCTCGCCCTGAATGCCGCGGGCGACCGCTTCGGGCGGATAAAAAAGATGCTGGGACAATTTGCGCTGGGCGGCTTGCACGTTCTGCTTGGCCGGCATTTTTTGCGGCGGCGACGTCTTGACGGGCGGCGACGCTTTGGGGGGCGGTGGCGTCGGCTCGGAACGGGCTTTTTCGCTACTCTCGTCGAGGGTGTTTTTCAGTAACGTGTCGGCGGGCGGCGGCGTCACCGGCGGCATCCGCAGGGTGGCCTGCAAGGCAGCGGGGCGGGACGGGGCGGCGAGGCGCTTGAAGACATCGGGCAGGAGTAGCACGCCGTGCAGGATGAAAGAGAGCGCGAAGGCAATGAGAAGACGGGACGGCATGGCGCCCGTATTTTCCTACAAAACCTGGCGTAATATCGTGCTTTTGCGGAGTGGCAAGGACGGTTCGGATGTATCGATGGGCGAAATTTGGCAGATGTGCGGTGGTTTTTCTGGCCTTGGCCGGCTCGTTTGCCTGGGCTGCCGCGCCCGATCCTTTCACTTTTTCCTTTACGGTCGAGCGAGGCGATCTCAACCGGGTCCGGAATTGGTTCGATGAGGGGCTGGATCCGGAATTCGTCGGTGCCGAGATCGGTACCGGCCTGATGATCGCCGCCTGGAACGGCAATATCCCGATGATGGCCCTGTTCGTCGAGCGCGGCGCCAATCCACGGCGGGCCAACCGGAATGGTGAGCAACCCCTGCAACTGGCGGCCTGGAACAATCACGTCGAGGCGGTCAAATGGCTGCTCGATCATGGTGCGGCGCTCAACCGCGAAGGGAATTACTGGGGCGCGCTGCATTACGCCGTGTTCAATGGCCATAACGAATTGGCCAAGTACCTGATCGGTCTCGGTGCCGAAGTGAACGCCAAGTCGCCGAACGGCTCGACGCCCTTGATGATGGCGGCGCGCGAAGGGCGCGAGGACCTGGCGAAAGTGTTGATGGAATCGGGCGCCGACCCCAGAAGCAAGAACGACTGGGGCGATTCGGCCCTGACCTTGGCGATGCGTTATGACCACTACCGGCTGGGCAAGATGATTTCTTCGTCCGAGGAGTTCGCCATTGCCGTCAAGGCGCCGAAGGAAAGTTTTGGCGAGCCGGTGCGCTCGGCGGCGGCGCCGAGCGAAATCGAGCAATTGTTGCGGCAGATCCGTGAAGCCGAAGTGGCCGGTCAGTCGTCAGAGGAATTGCGCAAGAAGTTGATGGAGGCGGTCGGTGCGTTCCGTCGTTCGTCGATCGTCGTCGGCCCTTCGCGCCGGCCGATGCCTCTGCCCTATCAGCCGCGTTCGCTGGTGATTACCGCCAAGCGGGGGGCTTTGGGCAGCGAACGCGCCCAGGTGGTCGTCAATGGCAAGCCGGCGGCGCCAGTCGCGCCGACAGGAACGATCAGCATCACGCCCAGTCAACCGGCGCGACCGACGGCTGGCCAGGTCGCCGAATTGATGCGCCAGATTCGTCTGGCCGAGGCACAGGGGCGGCCGGCGGACGACTTGCGCAAGCAACTGTTTGATACCGTCGAGCAGATGAAGCAATAAGGCTACGGCGCCGCGCTCCTCACTCTGCTTCGGCGATGAAACCTTGCAGGAGCTGGTTGAGGAAGCGCTGACCGCGCGCCGTCGGTGCGATGCGCTCGGCATTACGTTCGAGCAGGCCGGCTGCTTCGGCCCGTTGTAGCGGCGCTTCGATGCCTTCGAGCGCAAGGCCGGTGCGCTCGCCGAAAAGCGCCGGGGCGAAACCCTGATTCAGGCGCAAGGCATTCATCATGAATTCGAAGGGCAGGTCTTCGACGTCGACGGTGAATTCATCCTGCACCGGGGTGCCGGCCGCCGTTTGCGCCAGGTACTGTTTGGGCAGTTTCCAGCGCATCTGGCGCAGGACCGAACGGCTGTCCTCGCCGGGGATGGTCAGCTTTCCGTGGGCGCCGGCGCCGATGCCGAGGTAATCGCCAAAGGTCCAGTAATTGAGATTGTGGCGGCATTGACGGCCCGGGCGGGCGAAGGCGGATGTCTCGTAGTGCTGGTAGCCGGCATCGGCGAGCCGGGCCTCGATGGCTTCCTGCATGTCGGCGCACAGGTCGGCTTCGGGGACAGGCGGCGGTGCAGCGGCGAAGGCGGTGTTGGGTTCGAGCGTGAGTTGGTAGCAAGAGAGATGCGGCGGTGCGAAACCGAGTGCCCGCTCAAGGTCGTCCAGCGCTTCCGTCAGGGTTTGACGCGGCAGACCGTACATCAGGTCGAGGTTGAAATTATCGAAGTGTTCGGCGGCGATCTCGATGGCGCGGCAGGCGTCGCGGTCATCGTGGATGCGTCCTAGCGCGTGCAGGTGGGGCGGGTTGAAACTCTGGATGCCGAGCGAGAGGCGATTGACGCCGGCGTCGCGGAAAGCGGCGAATTTTTCGGATTCGACGGTGCCGGGATTGGCTTCCAGCGTGATCTCGGCGCCGTGGATCAGCGGCAGACGCGCGCGAAAGGCGGCCAGCAGCGTGGCGATGCTTTCGCCCGAGAGCAGGCTGGGCGTGCCGCCGCCGAAGAAGACGCTGCTGATGCGTCGTCCCCAGACCAGCGGCAGCGCCGACTCGAGGTCGGCAATCAGCGCGGCGACATACTCGGCTTCGGGCAGCGTGTCACGCAAGGCATGCGAGTTGAAGTCGCAGTACGGGCACTTCTGTACGCACCAGGGAACATGCACATAAAGCGACAACGGGATCGGCGCGAACGCCTCGGGTACTGTCATGCGCGGCGAGCCTGGAGACGCTGGATCAATGCTTGCAGGGCGAGACCGCGGTGCGAACAGCGATTCTTCTCGGCGGCGTCGAGTTCGGCGGCAGTCTTGCCGAACTCGGGCAGCAGAAAGTAGGGATCGTAGCCAAAGCCGCCGGCGCCGCGCGGCGCGCTGACGATTTCTCCGTGCCATTCGCCCTCGGCGATGATCGGTTGCGGATCGTCGGCATGTCGCACGAAGACCAGCACGCAGACATAATGCCCGCGCTTGTCGGCATGCGGCGTGAGCTCCGCGACGAGCTTCTGGTTGTTGCGCTCATCCGATTTCGGTTCGCCGGCATAGCGCGCCGAGTAGACGCCGGGCGCGCCGCCCAGGGCGTGAACGCAGAGACCGGAATCGTCCGCCAATGCCGGCAGTCCGGTGACGCGCGAGGCGTGGCGGGCTTTCTCCAGCGCATTCTCGACGAAGGTGTGATGCGGCTCCTCGCATTCGGGAACGCCGAGTTCCTTCTGCGCGATGGTTTCCCAGCCGAGCGGCGCGAGCAACTGGCCGAATTCGCGCAGTTTGCCGGGGTTGTTGGAGGCGACGACGAGCTTCATGAGCCGATGGCCTCCTTTTGGCGCCGGATGAGTTCGCGGATGCCGGCTTCGGCGAGATCGACGAGTGCGTCCATCTGCGCCCGCGAGAAGGGTTCGCCTTCGGCTGTACCCTGGATTTCGACGAGGCCGCCGCTGCCGGTCATGACGACGTTCATGTCGGTGTCGCAGTCCGAATCTTCGGGATAATCGAGGTCGAGCACCTGAGCGCCCTCGAAGATGCCGACCGAGATGGCGGCAACGTGATCGCGCAACGGATTGGTGGCGATCTTGCCGTCCTTGACCAGTCCTTCGCAGGCGTCATGGAGGGCGATCCAGGCGCCGGTGATCGAGGCGCAGCGGGTACCGCCATCGGCCTGAATCACGTCGCAGTCAAGCGTGATCTGGCGTTCGCCGAGGGCGACGAGATCGGTGACGGCGCGCAGCGAGCGGCCGATCAGGCGCTGAATTTCCTGGGTGCGGCCGGTTTGCTTGCCCTTGGCCGCTTCGCGGGCGCTGCGGGTATGGGTCGAGCGGGGCAGCATGCCGTATTCGGCAGTCACCCAACCCTGGCCTTTACCGCGCAGGAAGGGAGGAAGCGACTCTTCGACGCTGGCGGTGCAGAGCACGCGGGTGTTGCCCATCTCGATGAGCACCGAGCCTTCGGCATGGCAGGTGAAATTCCGGGTGATGCGGATCGGGCGAAGTTCGTTCTGTTGACGTTGGCTGGGACGCATAGTGTTCCTGTATCGAGGGCAATTAAACGGGATGTTTGGGTCGGGAAGTCGTTTGGGCTTTGTTCTGGCATTGCTATCCGCGAGATCGCAGTACAGCGGTCCGAACAGTCGCCAGGACGTCGGCAGCGATTGCCGACACGGTGCCGGACTGCTGAGAGTCAGTCGGCTCGGCTTGTTGGACGGTCGGAATCGAAGCTATCATGACACTTTGGCATTGTCGGGGTTTGCCCTCGGGCTGTAAAGCCGACGGCCAACGGCCTTTCTCTCTTCCTTTTGTCCAGGACCTCCATGATCTACAGCATGACCGGTTATGCGGTGCGCACGCTCGATGTCGAGTGCGGCACGCTGCACCTTGAACTCAAGAGCGTCAACTCGCGCTATCTCGATTTTCAGTTCCGCATTTGCGAGGAGTTGCGCGCGGCCGAATTGCCCTTGCGCGAGATGTTCAGCGCCAAACTGTCGCGCGGCAAGATCGAATGCCGCGTCGGTTTTGCCGCCAAGGCGTCGACGCAACAGGCGCTGACCGTCAATGCCGATCTGCTGCAATGCCTGAAAGGGCTGGAAGCGCAGGTGCTGACGGAGTTGCCGGGCGCCCGTGCGCTGTCGGTGGCTGAAGTGCTGCGCTGGCCGGGCATGTTCGGCGACGATGCGCTCGATACTGACAGCTTGGTGCCGCAAGCCTTGGCATTGGCCAAGCAGGTGCTCGACGATTTTGCCGCGAGCCGCGCGCGCGAAGGCCAGAAGCTTGGCGACGTCATCCTCGAGCGCGTTGCCCGGATCCGCGATCTGGTGCGCGAAGTGACGCCGCGGATTCCGGCGGCCCAGGCGGCTTTCCAGGAAAAGCTCAAGCAGCGCCTCGTCGATGCGCTCGGCAGTGCCGATGACGAACGGATTCGCCAGGAGGTCGCTGTCTTTGCCGTGCGTATCGACGTGGCTGAAGAGCTGGCGCGGCTGTCGACGCATCTGGACGAGGTCGAGCGCGTCATCAAGTCTGGTGGCGCCTGTGGCAAGCGTCTCGATTTCCTGATGCAGGAACTCAATCGCGAAGCCAATACGCTGGGGTCGAAGTCAGTGGTGGCCGAAGTGTCGCAGACGGCGATGGACCTCAAGCTGCTGATCGAGCAAATGCGCGAACAGATTCAGAATTTGGAGTAACGTTTCTCGGCGTCTCACACCGGGTCTGCAAAACGATAAAAGCCGCTAACCATGCGGCTTTTTTGTATCTATGCATTGCATGTCGTCTCATAAAAGCGCAGAATTTGTGTGCACCTCTATGAGAACCCCTTTGTTATTTGATCTGTAAATAGGAGGTGCTTACTGAGGTTGTGCCATGAGAAAACTGACGGATAAGTTGATTGCTTCTTGGATAGAAGCAGATGAGCGTTTCGAGATGCGAGGCGATGGAGGCGGGTTATATCTCTCGTTTCGGCAGAGTTTCAAATTTCCGTGTTGGTTGTTCCGATTTACGCAGGACGGTGAGCAACACAAGCTTTCCCTCGGTAGTTATCCGGATCTCTCGTTAGATAAGGCACGCGAACTAGCGCGCAGTTATCGGAAGTTGATCGAAGAAGGGGAAAGCGTGGTGGCCTCTATAGGTAACAAACGCAGGAAGGACAGCGACAAGCAATTGGCAATAACGTTTTCTGCCTTGCTGCGAGAGGCGTCACTTAGAGGGGCAAAGCGAATGACCGTGTCCATAGAGTTTGAAGGAGGAGACTTATGGGCAAGCTAACTGATATTCAGATCAGGGCGTGGATCAAAGCAAACGAACGATTTGAGCAAAGAGGTGATGGCGATGGCCTTTGCCTGTGTTTTCGTGAAAATTATGCTGTTCCGGTGTGGAAATTTCGTTATCGCTTTGCAGGAAAGCAGCGAATCGTAATTCTCGGTAGCTATTCCGTGTTGTCGTTGGCCGATGCCCGCAAGACGGCAAAGGAGTTATCGGCGCGTGTTGCCCTTGGTCATGACGTTGCTGGTGAGAAGCAGGAACGCAAGAAAGCGGCAATTGCCAAGATAGAGGCCGAGAAAAACGCCGTGACGGTGGCGCAACTCTGCGACGAATTCTTTGAGCGCATCATTCTGCCGACATGGAAGCATTCCGACATCGTGCGCCGTCGGATTGAGAACGACATCAAGCCATGTATCGGCAAGATGAAAGCCGAAGACGTCAAACCACGAGACGTCGACGACATGCTGCAAACCATCGTTAAGCGCGGGGCTCCCACAATAGCCAATGACGTGCTTCGCTGGACAAAGCGAATTTTTGACTTCGCAGTCAAGCGCCATGTGGTGATCTACAACCCGGCATCTGCTTTTGATCCATCGGACGCGGGCGGGAAAGAAGAAAGCCGGGATCGTTGGCTAACCCGCGAGGAAATTATTCAGCTATTCCAGGTCATGCGGGAAATGCTCGGGACGTTCTCGGTTGAAAACCTTTATGCCGTCCGCCTTCTTCTCTTGTTGGCTGTCCGTAAGGAAGAATTGATTGCGGCTCCATGGTCCGAGTTTGACCTTGATAACGCAGTCTGGCACCTGCCGGCAGAGCGTACCAAGACCAGCTCAGCGATCGATATTCCCTTGCCGCCGCTAGCACTGGAAACGCTCAAGGAATTGCACCGCCTGGCGAACGGCAGAATCTGTGTTTTCCCTGCCCGTAAGGCTCAGCACCGGATGATTCCACATATCGACCTGAACACGCTGAATGCCGCGATGGCAAAACACATTCGGCCCCGACTCAAAGACGTTCCGAACTTCACGATTCACGATTTTCGCCGTACGGCCCGGACGCACCTAGCGGCGCTGGGCGTCGATCCTTTCGTGGCAGAGCGCTGCTTAAACCACAAGATCAAAGGCGTGGAGGGTATCTACAACCGTCACGATTACTTTGACGAACGCAAAGCAGCCCTGAACGAATGGGCGAATCTATTGAAGGCTTTGGAAGAGGGAAAACCCGACTACAACGTTATTCCGATGAAGAAGGCTAAGAAAGGCAACACCGCCACCTGACGAATCTAGTGGTGACCAGAAAGGAAAATATGCAGGTTGAGAAAATAGCGGATGCTGCCCAGGTGCTCGGCGAGTTGTCAGATAACTTCCTGAACATGCCAGAGAATGTAAGGCAATGCGTGCAAGCCAGCCTACATCTCGAGATAACACGGACATATCTCTTGGAGTTGGCGAAGGGCTTGACCGAAGGGAAGGAGCCTTACGACGCGATGATTCAAGCGGCTCAAGGAATGACGAGAATATTTCCCTAATCACGCCGCCCGACGTTTTCGGGCAAAGCGGGCGGGCGAAGTGCGCCAACACAACGCCAGCCCTAACCACAACGCAATACAGGAGATTGCATCATGGCTAACGCGAATAATACTTCCACCCAGAAAAGCCCGGCTAATCAAATTACCAAAAGCGACATCGAAAGCGCCAGGATTTATCTGTCTGGCTGCGAGGCTTTGTCAGCAATTGCTAATGCTGTTGAGATTCTTTCTTCTCTCGACCCAAAACCAGAAAAATTATTCTCCCATACGATAACAAGGCTAATGACTCACGCTGTATATCTGGCTGATAGTGTAGATAACGATGTGGGATGTTTTATTGAAGAAGTGGAAAAATCTATCATGTAATCAGTCAAGCCGCGCCTAGTCCGACGGGACGAAAACCGGGACACCCTTACCTGGCTGGCGTGGCTACCTAACGGGGGAGCGACGAAGGGGCGCTATGGCAAAGGAATATTATTCTTATCTTGTGCACTTGCTAATGTTCTTTGACCCACGGTCAAAAGAAGTGCCAAGCTATCCGTTTGCGCACTTACCAAAGATTGCTAACCGAGCTCGAGTGCTATTGGAGTCAAGGACAGTCGAAGAAATACTAAAAATGGCACGAGGTCTAGACTTTGCGATCTTTTGTCATAGGTCAGATGCGCTTGACGACGAAATCAGTCGCCTACAAGAAATATTGAACACTCCCAGACGATGGAAGCGCGAACCAGCCTGGATTGAACAAGAGTACGACAGGGCGTTAGAGTTTTTCGAATGGGTTGGAAGTATGGAAAGCGAGAACGGAGAAGAATATGGGGGGCAATGGCAACTCAAAGAAGATGCTAGAGATAAGTTGATGTTGGACGGGCCATATTCAACCGATACCGATGCCGAAGTTTTGAGAATATTGGCGAGAGGCTATGCCGCAGAAGATGTAAACGACATTGCGAATGCAACCTATTCAGAGCTATTCGCAACATTGGCGCTGTGCAGAATAGCTGAAACGGCCTCAGCCCTGAAACCAGACAAGCAATTTAATTTCGGCCATGAAATTAATATGGCTGTCGCTGGCGAGAATGCTATTGAAGCGATGGATGCAGTCTGTTTTGCTGAGCACTTTCGTTACATGGAAGATGAGGCAAAGATACGGGCCATGCGCGAACACGAAGCGTGCATGCTCAGATCAGAGAATGCGAAAAAACTAAATAGTGAAAGGCACCGCGAAAACTATGAAGCAAAGAGCATCGTCGTTGCCGAGTGGGAAAAAGACATTTCGCGATTTAGTAGTGCAGACATGGCAGGTGTACATATCGCGAGTTGGCTGCTAGAGACGAAGGGTATTGAAAAGACTCCGAGGACAGTTGCGGGGTGGATTCGTGAGCATGCAAAGAAAATCGGAGTGAGATTTAGATAACAGTTTCCGAGCGGAGACTGTACAGCCTCAATCAGAAAATGTACGGCGTCCGTTGGGGATGGGCATCTAACGCCGTTTTGATATAAATAATACGAAGCCATGTGCATAACGTCTCAGAAAGGGCGAAAACATGGCATCACATACCAGAAGCATCCCCGAAGCGCTGGTTCACTTCGATTCACTTCCTGATTCCGCCAATGTTCGTCAGCCCGTAGTTCAGGCTCTTATCGGTTGTTCATCGGCAACCGTCTGGCGAATGGTAAAGCGCGGCACACTGCCTGCCCCACGAAAGTTATCCGAGCGCGTGACCGCCTGGAACGTGGGAGATCTTCGCAAAGCCCTGGCGGCGTAAAGGGGGCTGAGATGACGAACAAGAAAAAGCCGCGCACGGCAGGCACCGGCACGGCTAAAAGAGATACCACTGTCACAGACTCCGATACTACCAGACCGGCACTATTTGGTTGTCTAAAACAGAGCAAAATAGAACGTCGCCAGAAGCGCGGATGGCAGAAAGGCGGGCGACAATGATGACCAACGTCGACCGCATCCGCGAAGCCCTGCAATTCATTGATGCCAGCGACCGAGTGACATGGCTCCGCATAGGCATGGCGATCAAGTCAGAGATTGCAGACGCCGGCTTTGATCTGTGGGAATCTTGGAGCCAGCAAGCTGAGTCCTTCAACGGCAAGGACGCTCGGGACGTGTGGAAGAGCATCAGGGCTGGCGGCAAGGTAAGCATTGGTTCGCTTTTCTATGAAGCCAAGGCGAACGGCTGGCACGATGATGGCGGGCATCAAATGCCGACACCGGAAGAGCTTGCCGAGCGGCGGCGGATTGCAGCAGAACGGGCAGAGAAAGAGGAAGCCGAGATAACCCGCGAACGTGCCGACACGGCAGCAAAGGCGGCGGCGATCATGAAAGCGGCGACCGAAGCGAAAGCCGATCATCCCTATCTGGAACGCAAGAGAGTTTTACCGACACCGACTCTGCGAGAGATTGACTCGAGTAAGGCGGCTGCGATATTGGGCTACTCCCCGAAGTCGAGCGGCGACCTGCTGACCGGGCGCTTGTTGGTAGTTCCTGTCAAACAAAGCGGCAGTATTTCAACGCTGGAACTGATTGATGGCGACAAGCGCAAGGCGGCATTATCCGGGCGCGGTAGCAAGGTGGGCGGGTATTGGGCAACCGAACGCCTGCCAGATAGCAAGAGCTCTGGCCTGACTTTGTTGATAGGTGAAGGCGTGGCGACCGTGCTATCCGCATCGACGGCGACAGGGAAACCCGGCATAGCGGCGCTGTCATCGGGCAACTTGCCAACGGTGGCAAAGACCATGCGCGAATGCTACTCGCAAGCGGCGATAGTGATCCTGGCTGATCTGGTGAAGACGACCGGCGAACCAGATCCACACGCAATCGAGGCGGCGCGATCTGTCGGCGGGAAACTGGCAATTCCAGACTTTGGTACTGACCGCGATCCCGACATGACGGACATGAATGACCTGTTCATTCTTGGCGGGGCGGACGCCGTAATAAGCGCCGTAACGAGCGCGAGCGAACCGACAAATGGAGAGCATCAACCCGGTGATGGTAATGCGCCAGCCGGCGAATATGCGCGGGATGTGAATCTGATTCGGGCAAGTGAGCTAACCCCAGAACCGATAACCTGGCTTTGGAATGGCTGGCTGGCGGCGGGCAAGATGCATGTCTTTGGCGGCGCACCAGGCACCGGCAAGACGACAATCAGCATGGGGCTGGCTGCGACCGTGACAACCGGTGGACACTGGCCGGATGGCACCCGCTCCATTGCCGGAAATGTTGTGATCTGGAGTGGCGAAGATGACCCCGCCGACACCCTAATACCGAGGCTGGCCCTGTCGGGGGCTGATCTGTCCCGCGTTTATTTCATTGCTGACATTCGGGAAGGCAACGAGCGGCGATCTTTCGACCCTGCCCGCGACATGGAACCGCTACGGCGCAAGCTGGCCGAAATCGGCGGCGTGCGACTGCTGATTGTTGATCCCGTGGTTTCCGCCATTGCCGGAGACAGTCACAAGAATGCAGAGGTGCGACGCGGACTGCAACCGTTGGTTGATCTGGCTGGCGCGATGCGCTGCGCCCTGTTGGGTATCACGCACTTTTCCAAGGGAACAGGCGGACGCGACCCCGTAGAGCGATTGACCGGAAGCCTGGCATTCGGCGCGCTGGCCCGCGTGGTGTTGGTGGCAGCGAAGCATCAGGAGGAAGGCGAAGACGGGCACACCGTGCGGCTTTTCTGCCGGGCAAAGTCGAACATCGGACCGGATGACGGCGGTTTTGAATACGACTTGCACCAGGCCGAACTGAAAACGCATCCTGGCATCTTCGCGTCATCTGTGCTGTGGGGTGATGCGGTAGAAGGTGCTGCACGTGAATTGCTGGCGACGGCGGATGCAACTGGCGACGATGGCGAAGGCGGTACCCTGGCAGATGCCAAGCGATTCCTTGCCGACTTGCTGTCAGATGGCCCTTTGCCAACAAAGACCATCAAGGTGGATGCCGATGGCGCGGGGTACTCCTGGGCAACGATCAGGCGGGCACAAAAGGCGCTTGGAATTGAACCAGCCAAGGAAGGCATGAAAGCCGGATGGGTTTGGCGGATGCCTGGACAGGGAGCCGTGAAAACGGTCCTTGAAAACGCGAAGATGCTCAACAATGCCGAAGATGCCCAACAAAAAGTGGTGAGCACCTTCGGGAAAATTGAGCACCTTCGTAATGAATTAGGCGCGGTCGAGGTGGAAATATGACCCCGGCGACGATCATCCGCGAGGCTCAAGCGGACGGGGTAAGACTGACGCTTTCCCCTACTGGCACCATCAAAGCGACCGGCGACGGCGCGGCGGTAAATCGCTGGCTAGCTGCAATCCGCGAGAGCAAGACGGACATCATCGAGGCACTACAGGCGGCGAACGATTCAGACTGCGGCGGATTGCCCCCTCTCAATGATTCCGACGAGAAGCGGATTCTTACCTGGTTGGCATCCGTTGGCGAAACGGACACGGTGACGATTGGCGAGGTGATCGACAAATGCCGCTGCGACTTTGACGCAAGAAACTATTTTATCGGGCGGGTAGCGGCGGAACTGACTAAGCCAGAGCCATTCTCCGATGACCGCCACCGATGCGCCGAGTGCCGGAACCTGCGCGGCGGTATTTGTTCTGTCTCAAGGCCGGGAGGGCCGGTGTCTGCTATTAAAGGCTACCGGCCTGTCGCCAATGTGTTGCAACGCTGCGAAGCATTCAACGATAACTACTATTCAACGCGCGTGTACGACGGCCAGGGTTTTGCGAGGCCCTAAAGGTAGGTGATGACAGTCGTGCGCGCGCGTGCGAGAAGCCGATAGGCGCGATTTCCGCGCACATTTCTAAACAGCCGATAGCCATAACCCGTAGCAAAGGCGCGGGTTGTGCGTATGGATGGGGAAAATAACTGAACGAATATCCACGCGAATATCCGCGCATACCCACGCATACCGGGTAGGGGATATGCAATGGGTGGAATTTAACCTTCCATGGGTCATCGACGGCTTATTGCTGGTGTATGAAAGAACAAAGGCCGCGAATGGCTTGACGGCAACTCCGGGTCTAATTCCCAGCGCGATCAAGTCAATGCAGCCTTTGGGTGGCGCACTCCGCACACTTTCAGATTATGAGTCCGACGCGCAAGCTCCATCACCGCCGACAGTATAGAAGCAAAGAACTCCAGATGCTACTTCGGCTGATCGCGCAGAATACCGGGAAAGCTGAAAAGGAACGCCCCGCAGGGCTACCGGAGAATTCGGCCACCCAAGATAGGCTAGCGTCCTCTACTCCGCCGTTTACGGGGCTGGATCTAAGTCTAGGGGAGCTTGGCGGCGTTGTTAAACGACTGAGGGGCGACAATTTACTTAAGCGATGAGTGCCTTCGGGGGTTGGCAAGGTGTAGCCAATCGTCGAGTTCTTTGGCCTTTTCGAGGGAATGCTCACCGTCATATGCCCTGGTCAACCACGCGACATCCCCGTCGAATCGCTCCGCGATGCAGAGCTTCATCAATTCTTCTTCGATCTGCTCGGTAGTCATGCGGGTGAAATCGGTCATTGTAGGTATCCTTTGGGGCGTTAGCCCAACGGGCGTACGTTCGTTAAGGCGGTTGCAAACGAATATCGTAGACCGGTAAATATCGTAGTTTATGCTAGCATCAAAGCATGCCCCCATTCGTTTCGGACGTTTGACCGAAGGTAGTAAGGTCTAATGCCAGCTACTCATCGGCCGATGGGGGATACTTCCACAGTTCTTTCTCTATTCGTTTACTCGTCAAACTTTGGAGCCCTTTCACGGCAAAGGCTAAAGACGAGGTGGAAGGGCATATTCTAGCGGTCCTGCCATAAACGGCCTATACTCCGGCGGTCACTTTGGGGGCTTACCGTGGGGGCGGATTCACCGGCTAGGAGTCCTGTCTACAAAGCCCGATGTGCCGGACGCATCAGCAGAAACGGGGTATCTGCTCCAAAGTGGCCGTCGGCATAGTTTTCCTAGACGTTCGGAACCCAAGCAATTTATCGGCGATGTTGGCTACACTCTCAAGAAACGTGCACCAATACGTGTACCACCATCAAATGTCTAGTGATGGAAATCCAGTATTGGCAACGTTTTCGGCCATTACTCTAGATTCAGATTCACAAATGACACTCGGATTCCTCGGCGCGCCGGCTTACCAGCGCCGGAATCCGTGGCCGTGGTGCGAGAACCCGCGGAACGGTGCGGGCGGCGGGACGAAGCCGCGGTAGGAGGAGTAACCCGGACCCGGACCGTAGTAGGCGCCGTGTGACGGATAGACGGCGCAACCCGACAGTATCGCGATGCCGGCGGCCAGTAAAACAGTCTTGAGTGAGGTGCTCATGAACGTCTCCTTGCGTGTGTTCATGTGTCCTTAACGCGTTGGCATCATCCCCGACTGACGGCGTTTGACAGCGAAGTTGTTGCCAAATGTTTCCGGGTCTATTCCGCGTTCCGTTCGTTAGCGAGGAACCCGTGGGCGGCGAGCCATTCGGCTGCCAGCGTCGTCCATCCGTGGGCCGGTGTATCGCGGGCATCGCGGATGCCAAAGCCGTGGCCGCCCCGGTTGAAACGGTGGAGCGTACAGTCGACGCCGGCGGCGAGCGCCGCAGCCTTGAACAGCCGGCTGTTTTCGGCCGGAACGACGGCGTCGTCGTCGGCGACGGCGAGGAAACACGGCGGGGTTTCCGGGCGCAACCCGTTCTCGGCGGAATGGCGATGGATCCGGGCGGGCGACGGCGAACTACCGAGCAAATTGTCGCGCGACTCGCAGTGGGCGTGCGGATCGGTCATCGAAATCACCGGATAGAGCAAGAGCATGAAATCGGGACGCGCCGAAAAGGCGGCGAGGTCGTCGATGCGGCGGCCGACCGGGCGATCGAATTGCGTGCCGAGCATGGCGCCGAGATGGCCACCGGCCGAACAGCCGAGGAAACCGATGCGGGCCGGGTCGAGCCCCCAGTCACCGGCATTTTGGCGCAACACGCGTATGGCGCGCTGTGCGTCGGCAAACGGGGCGTCGGGGCCGTCGGCGTGACCTTCGGCGGGAAGCCGGTAGTGCATCAGCAGGGCGGTGACACCGAGCGTGTTGAGCCAGAGCGCCATCTCCGCCGATTCCTTGTCGAGCACGATGCGTCCGTAGGCGCCGCCAGGGGCGACGATGACGGCGGCGCCGTTGGGTTTGCGCGGGACGAAGGCGGTCAGTCGGGGGCGGGTGATGCCGGTCAGGATGCGATCGGGCCAGCACGGATGACAGCTGCGTTCGGTGACGGTTTCCCGGATCGACAGCTGTTCCGAGCCCGGTCCGACAGCGTCAGGCCAGAGCGTAATGACATCCAGCGTCTGCAACGCGCTCATGACGGTCCTTATTTAGTCAGGTCCGAAAACACTCGGATGCACAAAAAAACCGGCCAGAATGGCCGGTGAAATCGAGGACGTTATCGGGCGGCCCTCCGCCCTAGAAGCCGAAATAATCGCGCGCATTCTGATGGCAAATGCCGCGAACAATGGTGTCGAGCGCCTCCGAATCGTCGGGGTACTCGCCGTCCTGGACCCAGCGTCCGAGCTGTCGGCAGAGCAGACGGCGGTAATACTCGTGCCTCGGGTAGGAGGCAAAGCTGCGCGAATCGGTCACCATGCCGACCGAGGTGCCGAGGGCGCCAAGGTTTGCCAGCGTGACGAACTGCTCGAGGTTGCCTTCCTTGTGGTCGTTGAACCACCAGGCCGGACCATACTGGATCTTGCCCTTGACCGGTCCCGTCTGGAAATTGCCGATCATCGCGCCAAGGACTTCGTTCATTGCCGGGTTCAGGCAGAACAGCATGGTCTTCGGCAACTGGTCGTCGCGCTCCATGCTATCGAGCAGTGCGGCCAGTCCTTTGGCATAGCTGTGGTCAGCGATCGAGTCGTAGCCGGTGGCTTGTCCGATGCGGCCGACCATACGGGTATTGACGTCGCGCAAGGCGCCAATGTGCAGGCACATCGCCCAGTTGCGTTCGGCATAGGCGCGGCCGAGTCGGTCGAGCATGACGCTATGGTATTCGCCGATTTCTGCCGGCGACAACGCTTCACCGCGCATCCGCTTGGCGAAAAGCCGCTCGGCGACATCGGTAGCGGGAATGACGTCGGCCAGCGGCACGTCAATGGCATGATCGGAGATGCGTGCGCCAGCGGCATCGAAGGTGTCGATACGGTCGATCAGCGCGTCGATGAGGGCGGCAAACGAGGCGATCGGCACGCCAATGCGGCTGCCGAGCTTCTCCAGGTAGGCGGGGAACCCTGGTGCGTTGATGGCCATGGCGCTGTCCGGCCGGTAGGCGGGGATGACGCGAGTCTTCAGCGCAGAAGCGCCAATCGCGCGATGTTCGGCGAGATCGTCGGCCGGGTCGTCGGTCGTACAGGCGATGTCGACCCGCGCCTGCTCGAGGAAACTCCAGGTGTCCATGTGCGCCAGTCGGGCGTTCGCTTGTTCCCAAATGGCATCAGCATTTCTTGCGTTGATCGGCAGGTCGATCCCGAACAGCCGGCGCAGTTCGAGGTGGCTCCAATGAAAGATCGGATTGCCGATGGCAAGCGGCAGGATGCGGCAGAAAGCGTCGAATTTCTGACGCACCGGGCGATCGCCGGTGATGAAATCTTCGGTGATGCCGCAACTGCGCATCAAGCGCCATTTGTAGTGATCGCCGCCGAGCCAGAGTTCGGCGAGATTGGCGAACCTGCGCCGCCCGGCGATTTCACGGGGGATCAGATGCGAGTGGTAATCGATGATCGGCAGCGTTGCGGCGACGTCGTGATAAAGGCGTTGTGCCACGTCGGTGTCGAGCAGAAAGTCCTTGTCCATGAAGGCGCTCATCTTGGTCTCCGGTACGTTCGGATCAGCGGCAACAGGCTTTGCCGTAATCGAAATCCTTGTAGGTCAGCACGAACTCGACGTGCCCCAGTTTTTCGGCTTTGGTCGGCATGCCGGACGCCGTGTTTTCGATCGCCCGAAGAATGTCGTCGGCGACGTCGTCGAGCGTCGCTCCCTCACTGATGATGCGTCCCGCATTGATGTCCATGTCATCGCTCAGGCGGGCATAGGTTTGCGGGTTGTTGCAGACTTTTATGACCGGCGCGATGACCGAACCGATGACCGAACCACGGCCGGTGGTGAACAGGACGATATGACAACCGGTGGCGATGAGTTCGACGATCTCGGAGGTGTCGCAGATGTTGGGATAGCCGAAGCGCGGTTCGCCGTCGGGCACCACGTCCATGAGGTAGAGACCGGGCTTCGTCGGTATTTCGGTCGGACGGATGACGCCGCTAATCTTGCCGTCGCCCGACTTGGCGTAGGCGCCCAGCGACTTCTCTTCGAGTGTCGTCAGTCCGCCGACGGCGTTGCCGTTGGAGAAGCTGCCGAGGCCCATGGTCGAGTAGTAATCGCGCGCCTTGCTCATCGCCGCGTCGATGTCCCGACGGACCGATTCGTCGGCGGCACGTGCCATCATGTGCGGCTCGCAACCGATCAGTTCGCCGCTTTCCTCGAACATGCAAATGGCGTTGTCGGCGAGCAGGCGGTCGAAGGCACGGCCGACGGCCGGGTTGCCGGTGATGCCGCTGGTACCGTCGGATCCGCCGCAAACCGTGCCGATGATCAGGTCGCCGAATGTCATCGCGCGTCGCGGTGTGGCGGCGATCGTGGCAAGCATTTCGCGCACGCGACGGCAGCCTTCGGCGATGCTCGGTGCGGTGCCGCCGGTTTCCTGGATGACGAGCGTCTCGCAGGGCCGGCCGCTTTGGCGGATCTCCTGGTGCAAGCGATTCCGGTCGAAGTTCTCGCAGCCGAGCGAGACGAGCAGGACTGCGCCGACATTGGCGTGGGTGCACAGGTTGCGCACAAGGCGGTGGCCGTAGTCGGAAGGATAGCAGCCGGGGAATCCGAAATACTGGACGTCGGCGGTGAAGCTTTCGGCAATGCGCTTGGCGACATGATGGGCGCATTCGACGAGAAAGACGACCTGCACCGTATTCCTGATGCCAAGTTTGCCGTCCTGGCGCACGTATCCTTGCATGGGGTTCCTCTTTATGCCGGACTAATGATGAAAACCGACGATGTAGTCGCTCTTCAGGTTATGGGTATGAATATGATCGCCCGGGGCAATCGCTGCCGTCGCAGAACCTATGCTGGCGCCATATTTTCTGATTTTTTCGCCGATGGCGATGGCCTCGATCGACAGCTTGTGGCCGAGATCGACATCGGCGTTGGCGATCACGGATCCACCGTCGTAAGCGACCGCCTCCCCGCGCCGGACATCATCCAGCATAACGATGCAATTATCCTGACGGTGCAGGCGCAATCCTCTTTTCATGGCGTCTCCCGGATTGGCACGGCGACTCAGAAGCCGATCAGCGCGCCGCCGTCGACGATCAGGACGTGGCCGTTGACGAATTTTGCCGCATCGCTGGCGAGGTAGCAGGCGGCCCAGCCGATGTCTTCGGGATCGCCGAAGCATTTCATCGGCGTGCGGCCGAGGATCTTGTTCTTGCGCGCATCGTCGCCTTCGATGGCCTTGCGCAGCATCGGTGTGTCGATCCAGCCGGGGGCGACGCCGTTGACGCGCAGACCGTCGGCGCCAAGCTCCGTGGCCAGGCCGTGGATCAATCCGAGGTAGGCCGATTTGGCGGCCGCATAGCCGGTGACGAAGGGTTGGCCGAGGAAGGAGGTCATCGATGCGGTGAACAGGATGCAGCCTTTGCGATGCGCCTTCATGTGCGGCACCAGCGCCTTGGTCAGCGCGAATGCGCCGACGACATGGACATCGAGCACCGATTCAAAATCGGCGACGCTCATTTGTTCGATCGGCTTCTTGCAGTGGTTGCCCGCATTGTTGACGAGAATGTCGATGCGCGGATGTTGCTTGAGCAAGTCGCCGACCCAGGCCTCCGTCCGGTCGGTGTCCTGCACGTCGAAGGCCGCAGCGTGTGCATTGGGTCCGAGGCTGGCGGCGGCTTGCCGCGCCTTGTCGAGATCGCG
This sequence comes from Propionivibrio dicarboxylicus, assembly GCF_900099695.1. GTDB lineage: Bacteria > Pseudomonadota > Gammaproteobacteria > Burkholderiales > Rhodocyclaceae > Propionivibrio > Propionivibrio dicarboxylicus. The sequence goes on from NZ_FNCY01000001.1 coordinate 570,731, forward strand.
GCCGACGATGATGACCGTGGCGCCTTGTGTCAGCATGCACTGGGCGATGGCGTAGCCGAGGCCGCTGGTGGCACCGGTGATGAGCGCCGTCCTGCCTTCGAGCGAGAAGGCGTTTGCTGTTGTCATTAGGTGTGTCCTTGTCCGGTGGGTTGCGTCACATGATACCGAAGGTCTCGAAGGCCTCGACGGTGGGCATGCCTTGCTGCAGCGCCTTGAGGACCTTGTTCTCGTCTTTTGCCTTTTCGAATGCGCCGATGAAGGCTTCGTCGACCTTGTCCTTGGGCACGACGAGCACGCCGTCGCGATCGCCGAAAATGACATCGCCGGGATTGATGCGAACGCCGTCGATTTCGATCGGTACACGCCAGTCGATGACTTTTCCGCGTGGCCCCTGGTCCTGCGCATAGCTGCCCATCGACGCGACCGGAAAGCCGAGCCGCTCGATCTCGTTGGAATCGCGATGATAGCCGTGCAGCACGGCGCCGGCAGCGCCGCATTTCATCGCACGCGTGGACATCAGGCCGCCCCAGAGGGCGTAGCGCAGCGACGATCCGGTGCAGATGTAGATCTCGTTGTGCTTGAGGTCGTCGAGTGCCTGGAACATCAGGCCGAACGGCTGTTGCGAAAGGGGCGAGCGACCTTCGTATTTTTCGGCGAAGTGGTCGGCTTCGAGTACCGGCATGGCACGACCGATCAGCACCATGCTGTTCTGGATGGGCTTGATCTGCGCCGGCAGAAACTGGTGCTGGCAGCCGAGCTTGTCGAGAATGTCGCCGACCAGCGCGACGAAGAGTTTCTGCTTTGCCAGCGCGAAGAGTTCGTCGTCATTTTTCCAGGGCGTTTTCATGTGAGTCCTTTAGGCGTGTGAGGGCATTGGGCGGCTCGGTCAGTAAACCGGCGCGCCCTTCAGCAACGAGGGAATCCAGGTGGAGAACCACGGGACGTAGGTGACGACGCCCATGACGGCGAACAGCGCGCCATAGAACGGCGTGATCGTTTTCATGACTTCCTCGATCGAGACGCCGCCGATGGCACAGCCGACGAACTGGGTACCGCCGACCGGCGGCGTATTGAGGCCGAGCGCGCAGTTGAGCAGCATGACGATGCCAAACTGGACCGGGCCCATGCCCATCTGCAAGGCGATCGGCAGGAACAGCGGCGTACAGATCAGGATCGTCGCCGCCATGTCCATGAAGGTGCCGAGCAGGAAGAGGATGATGTTGATCAGGAAGAACATGACGAGCGGATTGCTTGTCGTGCCGAGCAGCATTTGCGCCGTCTTGTCCGGAATCTCGAGGATCGCCATGATGTACTGGAGCATCGTGCTGACGCCGATCAGCAGCAGGATGACGCCGGTCGTCTTGGCGGCCTTGGCGGCGGCTTTCATCAGCTTGTGCCAACTCATCGAGCGATAGCCGAGGAAGGTCAGCAGCAGTGAGTAGGTGACGGCGATACCGGCGGCTTCGGTCGCTGTCGTCACGCCCATGATGATGCACGTGAGGATGATGACGACGACGAACATACCCGGAATGGCGGCGACGAAGGAGACCAGGATCGCCCGCCAGCCGGCGAAGGGATCGAGCGTGCTCGAACCGTCGGGCTTGATCGGAAAGCCGTTCTTGAGCGCCACCCAGTACGCGGCGGCGAGCATGCAGACCATCAGCACGATGACCGGGAGGACGCCGGCGAACATCAGTTCGCCGATCGACACGCCCTTGCTCATGATGTTGGCGCCGGCCAGCATGCCGCTGGTGCTCGAGGCGGCGAAGGCGTAGATGATCATGTTGTGCGAGGTCGGCATCAGCGCGCCGGCGAGGGCGGCGTGCGTCGTCACATTGACGGCGTAATCGGCGCTGTAGCCTTCCTTCTTCATCATCGGGATCATGACACCCCCCATCGCCGAGACGTCGGCGGTCGGCGAGCCGGAGACACCGCCGAAGATCGTGCAGGCGACGACGTTGGCCATGCCGAGGCCGCCGCGCCAGTGTCCGACCATGTTGCGGGCGAAGGTGACGATCTTGTCGGCGATGCCGCCGTGCAGCATCAGCTCGCCCGAAAAGATGAAGAAGGGGATGGCCAGGAAGGAGAAAACGTTCATCCCGGAAATCATGTTCTGCAGGGCGAGTTCGAGCGGGAATCCCTCGGCGACGAAGGTCGCCATGCAGCTCAGACCGATGGCCACCGCCACTGGCAGGCCCATCAGCAGAAAGAGGGTGAAGGTGATGCAGAGGACGATCAGTGCCATGACGGAGTCACTTCCTTGCCGGTGAACATTGCGATCAGATGCTCGATCGAAAACAGGATGAAGAGGGTGCCGGCGATGATGCAGGGAACATAACGCCAGGCTTCCGTGATGCCGATCGATGTAATGCGGTTGGGATAGACGGAAATGGCCATCAACGTGCCGCACCAGATCAGCGCAGCGCCGAACAGAATGGTCAGGTAGCCGTTCATGTTGCCGACCCAGAATTGCAGGGGTTTCGGCAGCAGCCCGACGAGCGATTCCATGCCGATGTGGCCTTCGTCGCGAATGCCGGCTGCAGCGCCGAACATGGCGACGTTAATGACCAGCAGCAGGGCGACCTGCTCCGACCATGACGGCGCATTATTGAGCACGTAGCGCCAGATGACGGAACCGAGGACGGTGCCGACGATGCCAAGCAGCGAGGCGACGGCGATGTACATCGCCCAACGAGACAGATACTCGTTCAGTTTGGTCAGCCAATGCATTTGCATACTTCCTCAGAGGCGCGCGAAGACCCGCAGGTCCTCGCGCGGGGGTTCGGTTACTTGGTGTTGATGATCTTCTGCAGCAGCGACTTGAGTTCCGGCGTGTTGGCGTACTTGTCCCAGACGGCTTTTTGCGAATCCGAGAAGGACTTGCGATCGATGTCCTTTGGTTCGATGAAGGTGACCTTGTGGGCGATCAGCGCTTTCTTGGCGTCGTCCTGCTTGGCGACCCAGAGCTTCACGTAGTAGGGAACGGAGTCGGCTGCGGCCTTGCGGATCGCCGCCTGATCTTCCTTGGTCAGCGTGTCCCAGACCTTCTTCGAGAATACGAGGAATTCCGGCACCATGACGTGCTGGGTTTCGCTGAATATCGGTGCCGATTCGAAGTGCTTTGCCGTTTCGTAGGACGCGTAGTTGTTTTCGGCCGCGTCGACGAGGCCGGTCTTCAGGGCCGTGTAGAGTTCAGCGTAGGGAATCGGCGTGGCGTTGCCGCCCATCGCTTCCATGACGCTGATCCACATGTCGGAGGGCTGGACACGAACCTTGAGGCCCTTCATGTCGGCCACCGAGCGGATCGGTCTTTTCGCGTAGAACGAGCGGGAACCGGCCTCGTAGGCGGCGAGCGCGACGAAGCCGACTTTCTCGAACGAGGCGCGCAGTTCATCGCCGACCGGGCCGTACATCACCTTGCGGAAGTGCTCGATGTCACGGAACAGGAAGGGCAGGTTGGGAATCACCGTTTCGGGCAGCATCTGGTTGAAGTCGGAGCCGCTGATCCAGGTCATGTCGATGGCGCCGATCTTCACCTGTTCGATGGCGTCCTTGGCCGAGCCGAGCGTGCTGCTGCCGTATACCTTGATGCCGTACTTGCCTTTGGTGGCGGCGGAGATGTCGTCGCCCATGTGTTTGAAAGCGACTGACGCCGGGTAGTCCAGCGGGTGAACGATGGCGCCGCGGAAGTCGCGCGCATGCGCTGTCGTGAGGGTGAAGGCGGTTGCCAGCGCCAGGCCGATCAAGGCCTTGATAGGTTGTTTCATGGTTTGCTCCTGGGAATGAATTGAAACGGGGGACGATGTTCTCCAACTCAAACTGCAGGCTGGCCGGCGCTTGCCGAATCCAACCTATAAACCTGTACAACACGTTGACAGATTAGCATAGTGATCGGGCATGTCAACGCTGTGCCGTGGCGTGGGTGCGGGGCTTGTTTGTCGGTGTTTTTGCGCGGACGCTAGCAGCGGGTATCGTCGATGGCCTTTTTCAGCAGTGCTGACACCGGCGCGTTGAAATGTTCCTCGATGGCCTGGCTGGCGGCGCTGGCATCGCGCTGGCAAATGGCGCTGACGATCCGGTCGTGCAGATCGACGATGTGGGCCTCGGTGTGGTTGCTCACCTGGCTCTCGATGCCGACGCGCATCGATTCCTCCAGCGGTGCGCGCAGGGCCCGGATGATGATCTGGAAAAGCGGGTTATGGACCGCATTGGCAATGGCGATGTGCAGTTCGTAGTCGCGTTTGATCCACTCCGGATGCGAAATCGGTTGCTCGTGCAATCGCTTGCCGGCGGCTTCGATCGTGGCCAGATCCTCGTCGGTACCGTGGGTGGCGGCGAGAACGGCGGCCTGCATTTCGATTACCCGGCGCAATTCGAGAATCTGCGTCGGGCTGATCTGGCTGGTCGCGGCGGCATAGGCAAAAAACTGGGCGAGTACGCTCGGATCCATTTCGCGAATGCGCGGTCGCTTGCCGCTCTGTACGGAAAGCACCCCGATCGAGGCGAGCGCCCGGTAGGATTCGCGGACAATGCCGCGGCTGACCTGGAGCATTTCCGAAACCTTGACCTCGCTCGGCACGATGTCGCCGACTTTCAGGCGCTTTTCCGAGATAAGGCCGAGAAGAAAGCGGATGACCTGCGACGACAGGGTTTCCTGCTGCATTACCGGGACGACGTAGTCTTCCATGCGGGCGATCCAAAGAAGAATGGGTTGCCCCGATTATATCGAGCGAAACGCAAACCTGTCCAACAGGTTGTGACGGGCCTGTAGAAGGACGTCTTCCCGGAGAATTTGCCGCGGGCGCCGCGCGATCCTATTTGAACAGTGCGTCGAGCGGGTTGCCGCCGGCTTTCGAGGCAGTGCTGCCGGCGACCTTGCGGCCGGTGTATTCCTCTTCGATCGCGTCGCGGTAGACGCTCCAGGCCGACGCGGAGGTCGAGAGTCGGCGCCACAGTTCGCTGCCGATGCCGGTGTATTCGATCAGGCTGCCATCGTCGAGTTCGACGCGCAGCAGTCGCTCGCGCGCGTCATAGCCGACGCTGCGCAGACGGCCGGATTGAATGTGTTTCATTTCCATGGCGGGTTCCTTGTATGCAGGGCGCGTGTTCTCAGGGTGCTGTCTGTTCCGGGCTTTCTCCGGCGATTTCACGCAAGGCCTGGACGAAGAGTGACACCGGCTGGGCGCCTGAAATCAGATGGCGTGAGTTGAGGATGATGGCCGGCACCGAGTGGATGCCGGCGTCGGTGTACAGGCCTTCGATTCGGCGGAGTTCGTCGGCGTAGTCGTTGCCGTCGAGGATCTCGCGGGCGCGGCTGACGTCGAGTCCGACATCGGCCACCGCGCCTAACAGGATGGCGTGTGATGCCGGGCTTTCGCCGTCGGTGAAATAGGCGCCGAACAGGCGTTTCTTCAAAGCGTGCTGCAAGCCGCCGGGTTGGGTGGAGGGCAGACCCGCCCAATGCAGCAGGCGATGCGCGTCGAAGGTGTTGTAGATGCGGTCGCGGCCTTCGCGCCGGAAGACGAAGCCGACGTCGGCGCCGCGCTGCCGGATCGCTTCGCGGGCCTGCGCTTGCTGTGCCGGCGTCGTGCCGTACTTTTGCGTCAGGTGTTCGGTGATGTCCTGGCCTTCGGGGGGCATGCCGGGATTGAGTTCAAAGGGCTGGAAGTGGAGTTCGGCGGTGATTTCCGGGGCCGTCTCGGCCAGCGCCTGTTCAAGCGATGCCAGGCCGATGGCACACCAGGGGCAGGAAATGTCGGAGACGAAGTCGATTCTGAGTGTGGCGGTCATCGGGATGTCCTCGGTGGGGGATCGGTTCATTGTCCGGCGGGAAAATCGGCGCCGAGCGTCAGTTCCCGCCAGTGCTCGATTTCGCGCTGCAAGGCTTGCAACTTGTCGTTGACGGTATCGTGGGCCGGCCGTCCGAGCAGCAGATGGCGCGGCGATTCCGGCGCTTCGACCGCGGCGATGATCGCGGCGGCCGCGCGGGCCGGATCGCCGGGTTGCTTGCCGTTGTAGCCGCGCGTGGCGATACGTCGGGCGCCGGCGGTGTCGGCATAGTCGGCGATGGCGTGCTGTGTCAGGCGCAGTCCGGCGCCGGCCCAGTCGGTGCGGAACGGTCCCGGCTCGACCGCCGTCACCCGGATGCCGAGCGGTTCGACTTCCTTGGCCAACGCTTCGGTCAGGCCTTCGACGGCGAATTTCGTTGCGTTGTAATAGCCGACGCCGGCGAATCCGACGAGGCCGCCCATCGACGAGATATTGACGATGTGACCGCTGCGCCGTTGCCGCATGCCCGGCAGCACGGCGCGGGTCATTGCCGCGAGTCCGAAGACATTGGTATCGAACATCGCGCGGATCTCGGCCTCCTCGCCTTCCTCGATCGCCGCCAGATAGCCGTAACCGGCATTATTGACGAGCACGTCGATGCGCCCGAAGCGGGCTTCGGCACGCTGCATGACGTCGGCGATCTGTTGCGGTACGTTGACGTCAAGCGCTGCGATCAGCAGTCCGTCATTGGCAGGGAATTCGGCGAGGGTCTCGGGCTTGCGCGCGGTCGCCACCACGCGGTGTCCCCGCGCCAGCAGCGCGCGCACGAGTTCGCGGCCGAAACCGCTCGAACATCCGGTGATCAGCCAGACAGGCCGGTCGTTTTGCATGGCAGTGCTCCCAGTCAGAGAAGATCCGATGCAACATCATGCCAAAATTCCGGGCGGCGAGTCATCGCGTTGTCATTGTCGACGGGCATCGGCGATCTTGCCCAACAGACACGCTTCGCTCGCTTTGGTTCTGTTCACCTTTGGCGAATACGCCGGCCGGTGCGCCGACGATCGAAATCGATCGGTATAATTTCCGGATTCATCCTTCCCCAGGCGTTTTCGCCGTGACTCCTTCGACAGCTCCGGATCAGGACGGCCTGCCCGTACCGACGCGCTATGCCGCCATGGTGGTGGTGATCCTCGGGATCACGATGTCGGTGCTCGACAGTTCCGTCGTCAATCTCGCCTTGCCGACCATTGCGCACGAACTCGATGCGTCCGCTGCGCAATCGGTGTGGGTGATCAACGCCTATCAGGTCTGCATCCTGGCGCTGTTGCTGCCGTGCGCGACGCTGGGCGATCTGATCGGCTATCGGCGCGTCTATCTCAGCGGACTCATCCTGTTTACGCTGGCGTCTTTTGCCTGCACGCTCGCCGGATCCTTGCCGGTACTGGTGGCGGCGCGTGCGTTGCAGGGATTGGGGGCAGCCGGGATCATGTCGGTCAATCCGGCGCTGGTGCGGCTCATTTATCCGCGCCATCTGCTCGGGCGCGGCGTCGCGATCAATTCGGTGGCGGTGGCGACGGCTTCGGTCGCGGGTCCATCGCTGGCCGCGCTGATTCTCTCGCTGGCGTCCTGGCCCTGGTTGTTTGCGATCAACCTGCCGATTGGCGCCATCGTGTTGTGGTTGGGCTTTCGCGTGCTGCCGAAAAACCGCACGCCGCCTTTGCCGGGTGCGCGCTTGTCCCTTGTCGACGTGTTGCTCAACGTCGCCACGTTCGTCCTCGTTTTCTTTGGCGCCCACGGTCTTGGCACGCGCGGCGACAGCACCATGGCGACACACAGCCTGACGACCGGCGCGGCCCTGCTGGGGGTCGGTGTGTGCGTCGGTGTGGTATATCTGCGGCGCCAATGGCGCTTGCCGGTGCCGATCTTTCCCGTGGATTTGCTGCGCATCCCGGTGTTCGCGCTGTCGATGTGCACCTCGGTGACGGCTTTTGCCGCACAAACGCTGACCTCGATCGCCCTGCCTTTCCTGCTGATCGTGGCGTATCGCCATTCGCCGGCACAGGCCGGATTGTTGATCACTGCCTGGCCGCTTGCCGTGGTGGTGACGGCGCCCCTGGCCGGGCATCTGATCGGCCGCTATCCCGATGGCTTGCTCAGCGGCATCGGCCTCGCCCTCCTGGCGACCGGTCTTGGGCTGTTGGCGACCATGCCGGCGACGCCGAGCGATGTCGATATCATCTGGCGTCTGGCGCTGAGCGGCGCCGGTTTCGGCCTCTTTCAGTCGCCCAACAACCACACGATCGTCACCTCGGCGCCACTGCATCGTGCCGGCGGGGCCAGCGGCATGCTGGCGACGGCGCGCCTGACCGGGCAGACCTGCGGCGCCATGACGATGGCGATCGTGTTCACGCTCACCAGTCTGCACGATGGCGCCGGGCCGGCTGTCGCCCTGAGCTTGGCCGCCGGACTGGCCGGCGCGGCGGCGGTCTTCAGTCTTCTGCGTTTGCGGCACGCGTCGGCCGAGCGCTGACCGGTGCGTGCTATGCTCCTGCGTTTTTGCGCGGCCAATGCCGCTTGGCTGAACTGAGATGACAATGCGAGAAATACGCGCGGTATTGTTCGATAGCGACGGCACCCTGGTGGATAGCGAGGTGCCGGCGATGGACGTGCTGCACCAGATGGCGGTGGCGGAGGGGCTGCAATTCACGCGCGAGGAAGCGCACCGCCAGTTTCGCGGTGTGCGCATGTCCAGGATCGCTGCCTGGATTGCCGAACGCGTGCCGGAGGCTGGCGACAATTTCGAACAGGACTTCACGCAGCGCTACCGCGAAGCCAGTGTCCGCCGCTTCAAGGAGGATCTCGCGCCGATGCCGGGCGCGCTGGAGTTATTGCAACGTCTGCATATTCCTTTCGGCGTCGTCACCAACGGTCCGATGGAAAAGGTGCAGCTGACGCTCGACCTGACCGGTCTGTTGCCCTATGTCGGCGACCGCATCTACAGCGCCTACGACCACAGCTGTTTCAAACCCGATCCGGCCTTGTTCCTGATTGCCGCGCGCGATCTCGGTACCGACCCAGCGCATTGCGCAGTGGTCGAGGACAGCGTCCCCGGACTGCTGGCCGGCGTTGCGGCGGGAATGCGGGTATTCTCATTGCATCCGCGCGAAGGCGTGCCGGAGGCGATTGCCGACAAGCTTACCTATATTGGCGGTTTGTCGGACTTGATCCACCACCTCTAGAGCGGTCGGAATATTCTGCAATTGCTGGCGCGCTGATGGTCCGGGAGACGATGACATTCGCACCTGCGACGACTATTCGTATTTGCCATGCGCGAAAAAATTCATCAACTTGTCGGCCGGGTTGCGTTCGGTGGTGGCCTGATGACTGGCGAAGAATTTGCGGTATGCGTCAGGATCCTTTCTGGCCAGTTCGGCAAATTCATTCATCGTCATTCCACGAGGTGGCTGCTGGGGCGATCCCTGAAACCGGGAAACGTCTCCGCTGGGATGTGCGAGGCCGACGAGTTTCATGAGATCTTCGCTGCGCCATGCCAGGCCACAAATACCGATTAACAACAGGATGAGCAGTTTTTTCAAAGAGGGCCTCCGTGCAGTCTTAACCGCGCTCGTCGGTTGGGGGCAGCTGGGTCTATCGGATGTGCGCCGTCACCTCATGCGCCGAGGTTACGCCAATGGCATCGGTATGGCAACGGCTTAGGGGAAATCGTGCTTTGGGGATGAGGAGTCGTCTAATGCGGTCCTGCCCTGCACGTATCATTGGCCTTGCGCGGGGAGTGTCGGTGGCAATATGCCAAAGTGTGAGCGACAGCTGTCATTGCAGCGTGAAGCGATTTGCATGAAGGCAATTGGCAGAAAAAAACGGAGGGCGTGGTACGGCTCATCTTTGAAGACCTGCGACGCGAATATGATCGGCGCTCTTTATAGCCGTGATTGCGGGTGAGCGACCAGGAACTAGTTCTCGTTTGCAGTTGTTGGCGAGCATCGGCGGTGCGCCGTGCTGAGTGACTGCAGGCCAAATTTAACGTGCGGAGAGCGCCTGTTCGAGGTGCCTGGCCGAGTCGCAATTGGCGCAGAGCAATGCACCGACAAGCGTCAGCGTGTCGGGTGTCTTGTCGGCGGCCCACGCCAGGCGATGCCCGAGTAGTTCTTCTGTCAAGGTACTGACGTCGAAACCAAGCGACTCGAGCGAATAGCGCATCCGCGCCGGTGCGCAACAATCAGCCCCGCGCGCGCGGACGCAATCGGAACAGCCGAAACATTGGCCGGCGATGATGGCGGTGGTTCCGGGGCGCTCGCAGCCGATCAGGATTTCGCCAAGATGGCGGCGCGCCGCCTGAAATTGCGCTATCAAGGCATTCATGTCGTCGGGAGTGCTTACCGCTGTCTGCCACATGATGAGCACCGCGTGCGTCCATTCCGGCAAGGCTGCCAGCGGCTGACTGTCGAAGGGTGGACAGGACCAGAATTTGCCGTACATGCCGCAGTCGCGGCAATAGCCTTGAATGCGATTGACATCATAGTGCCGCATGATCGCTGCCTTGCTGACAACCGCCGTCCGTAGTTGCTGGGAAGTGTGCATATAAAAACTGGTTCGATGACGGACTAAAGACGCGTGCAAACGGTGGGCGGGCCGGAGCGGAGAATATGGTATTTGCAAATCCGGCGCAAAAGGATCAACATGCTGCAAAAAAAATCGGCAGGGGAGGGCGAATGAGTCACGAACTGGTTTGGGAGTCGGACGGTGTTCTGGTGTGCTATCACGGGCATCTGACGATCGTTGAAGTCGCTCAGGTGGCCCGATTGTATCAAGCGGATGAACGTTACGATTCACTCCGCTACATTGTGCATGACTGCCGACAATGCACAGGCGGATCTTATTCGACGGAAGCCTTGCTCGAGTTGGCGGCGACGGATGGCGTGGCCTCCCGGCAGAATCCCGATACCCGCATTGCGATCGTGGCGACGCATCCCGACGTCGTAAGCCTCGTCCAGGAATACATTTCGACCGGCATGAATCGCCATGAGGTCCGCCTGTTTTCGGCGATGGACGAAGCGCGGCAGTGGGCGATGGCCGAGAGCAGAAGTCGGCGTCCTTGGGGACTCTGCCTGTAATTCCCCCGTCTCGAATTGCAGGAAGCAGAAACTTTACGCCGGAGTGCTTGTCGCGGTCGGACAACTTCGGAAGCTACCTAACCAATGCCCCTGTATATTCGTAAGTGGTAATATTAGAATTCAATTACTTCACGGTCTGCCAACTCGGCATTGGCGACTGATAACAGGGTCATTCAGGAGGGCTTATGTGGAAAACATGCTTGCAATGCGCCGGGCGCCGGTTACTGACGGGCGTTGTGCTGGTGGCTGTCGGTTTCAATGTGGTGGCGGCCGATCTCAGGAGCCAGCCGCGTGAGGGCTGGTACGTCAAAGGTTTGGCCGGTTACGACGAAGTGCGTGGCAAGGTCGACATTCCGCCGGTGAAGGATGTCATGATCATCGACTCGCGTCCGGCGGCACGGCAATTCGATCCGGGTCATATTCCCGGGGCGATCAATATTCCCGACAGTCAGTTCGACAAGCTTGCCGACAAGTTGCCGGCAGACAAGTCCGCGTTGCTGATTTTCTACTGCGGTGGTGTCGATTGCATGTTGAGCCACAATTCTGCGTTCAAGGCCGAGAAGCTTGGCTATGCCAAAATCATGGTATATGCGGAAGGTATGCCGGACTGGAAGGAACGCGGTGAAGGTGTATCGGTCTCGGCCGCCTATATCAAGAAGCTGATCGACGACAAAGCCGCTTACGCGTTGATCGACGCCCGGCCGCGTCGCGTCGCTGAGAAAGGAATGATCCCGACGGCGATCAATATTCCGGACAGCGAGTTCGACAAGCACCTCGACAAACTGCCGGCCGACAAGGCAACGCAGCTGATTTATTACTGCGGCGGCCTCGATTGCGTGCTTTCCGATAAATCGGCGGCGAAGGCGAAGAAGCTTGGCTATGCGAACGTGGTGACCTATCCGGAGGGCTATCCGGAATGGGAAAAGCTGGCCGGTGCGGGTGCCGCCAAGTCGGCGACAGCCGCTGCGACGGCGTCGGCCGACGGCGCTGCGCTCGCCTACGGCAAAGAAAAGGGAACGGTGACGGTAGAATCGTTCGAGAAGGTGTGGAAGAGCGCGCCGCAATCGATCCATCTCGTCGATGTGCGTGACCTGCGCGAGTTCAACGCCGGGACGATCAAGGGGGCCGTCAACATTCCGGTTGACGATCTCGATGCCAAGGTCGCGTCGCTGCCGACCGACAAGCCGGTGATTTTCTTCTGTGCTACCGGCGCCCGCTCCGGCGAAGCCTATGACACGGTGAAGGCCGCTCGCGCCGACGTCAAGGCCTTCTTCCTCGATGCGAACATCAAGTTCGCAGCCGATGGCAGCTACACGATGAAGCAGAAGTAAGGACGGACTTTTCCGGGAAACGATGCCATGCGCACCGCCTGCGCATGGCGCGTCGGACGGGCACCTATGGCGTCGACAGCTTGATCTCGGCGGTCAGGCTGGTGTTTTCCCAGGGGGTCTGGCGACCGTTGGTCTCGTTGACGACCGATTTACGCACGTCGCGGAAGATGGCTTCGAGCGCGCTATTTTCCCTGTCGAGGCGCGCGATGAGTGCCTTGGTATAAGGACTGTTGGAACCGCTGCCATCTTCGGCAACCTTGCCCGGCGAGGTCGAGAAGGCGATGAAGGTTTCGACCGGCGCCTCGATCTGGGCGAGGCCGTGCGCCTGGCGACGGAAACGTTCCGGGAACGGGTTGTCGCGACAGGCATCGAGGATCAGGATCTTGGCGCCCTGGGTGGCGATGCCCAAGGCCGACAGCATCTCGGTGGCGTCGATACTGTGCGCCAGCACTTGTTGCGGCGAGCTCATGTCCACATCGGTGCCGACCAGGTAGTTGCGGCCGTTGATCTCGACGCCGTGGCCGGCGTAATAGACGAGCGCGATGGCGCTTGAGCGGGCTTGCTCCATGAAGGCCCGCAGGCCGCTTTCCATCAGGTCGTGATTGGCGTCGATCAACACCGTCTGCTTGAAGCCGAGAGCTTTCAGCGAGGCAGCCATCGACTTGGCGTCGTTGCGGGTATTCTGCAGCGGCGAAATCTTGTAGCCGGCGTTGCCGATAATCAGCGCGACCTTGCTACCTTCCGGCTGCGGCGCGGTCGCCGGCGCCGGCGATTCCGCCGTCGTCAGCCGGTTCGTCGCGTTGCTCTTGATCAGGGTGTCGAGTTCTTGCAAGGTGCCGAAGTCGAGCCGCCCGTCGGGAATGCGCAGCGCCGCGTAGCCGCTGCCGGCGCCGTTGCCTGTGCCGGTGGTGGCGAGCGAATAGTAGCCGGTGACCAGCCTGTCGTTCAGGTCGATGCGGTCGATGACCATCGAGAACGAGGTGAAGACGTTGCCGACCAGTGCCCAGTTGCAGTAATGCGGCGCGAATTCGAGCACGACCTTGCCGGCTCCGCTCAGTGTCAGCGTGCCGTCGGCATGGGAGCAGACGAGTGGCGTACCGATGAAGGTTTCGCGCAGGGCGATGCGCAGGTTGAGGCTGTTGGCGACCGGGCCGTCGGTGACCGAGAGGAAGCTCGCCGACTTGAGCGCGCCGCGTCCCGGGATTGGCCCGCCGAGCACGAACATGCCCAGATCGTTGGACGTACAGGGGTTGTTCGGTCCGCTGGTTTCGCAGGCGGAGAACTCGCGCGACAGGCCGTCATAGATCAGCTTCTTGATCGACTGGATCGAACGCGTCGCGTTATTGGCGTCGATCGGTGTGCACACCCGGTTGTTGCACAGGACCGTCACTTGCACGCGATCGACCGGCGGCGCGGACACGCAGCCGGCCAGCATTGGCAGCAGCGCGATGCAGAGTGTCGAGACGAACCGGTTCATGCTGTGCCCCCTTCGGATAGCCAAGTACGGCCTGGGTGCGACCCCGCCGCACGCTAGGCTTCCTTAAAACTCTAGCATACCGGCTGTAGTGCCGCGATGCGGAGGATGCGCGGCGACGCGGCATTCAGTCCGCCGTGTGGGAAAGGATGCCGATTGCGTGCGATATCGGCGCATTCCTGGTCGTTGGCGCAGCGTGGCGGATCGCAGCGGCCGCCAGGGGGTGTGTCGGCGTCATTGGCCGGGGCGGAAACGCAGCCGCCCTGGGCCGTCACTTCAAGGGCAGGTAGATGTCCGTCACCAGGTCTGCTTCCGAGGTTTCCGGCAGCAGATTCAGGTAGTGGAAGTAAAGCGGGAAGTCGCGCAGTTCTGCTCCGCTGCTGGGCAGCCATTGCCGATACAGTGGGTAAATGCTCTCGCCAATACGTGAGTGCGATCCGTAGTGGCGCACTTTGGCGCAGCGGCCGCCGGGGATGGTTTTCATGACGATGCCCTGCGCATTGGCGGGGACTTCCGTTTTGATCTCTCCCGCAATATCGAAACGGAATTCCGCCGGGGGCGTCGTGTCGGGGTTGTCGTAGGCGATGCCGAAAGTTCGATGGCTGTCCTTCGGGGACAGGCCGGATTCTTTGCGCCAGGCGATGAATTCGCCCACGGCATGATTCAGTTTTTCGGTGGGGCCGCGGTGTTCCTTCACTGCGATTCGGGTTGTTTCAAAATCGACGATGTCGACCTGCACGATGGTATTCCTTTCGGGTAAGCGGAATCGATAGACCGCGTGCCAGGCATCCCAGTCGGGGGCTTTCCTGAAGGCCGAAGGGGTCTGGCCGAAGGTTTTGCCGAAGGCACGGGTGAACGATTCCGGGGTTTCAAAGCCAGCATCCAGAGCGATGTCGATGATCTTGGCGCTGTGATCGAAGGCGAGCCGATAGGCTGCCTGCCGAAATCGAAGCAGCAAGATGTATCGCGCCACGGTGATGCCGATGTAGTCGGCGAACTGCCGGTGAAAATGGAACCTGGAGAAATTCGCGAGCTGGCACAGCTGCTCGACGCCGAGCGGTTCGTCGAGGTGCTGTTCGATGTGATCGAGCACTCTGTCAAATCGGGCGGCATAGACGCTGGCTTTGCTTTCGTTCATTCGCGGTTCATTCTTCACGGGCCGCACTATGCGTAATTTCCGGTGCTGAGGCCTGACAAAAATTGCTCAGATCCCCCCGGCATGCCAGGTGTGACTGAATTGGCACGGCCTTTCAGGACACGCTGTGCTTGGTCGGGATTCCGATGGTCGAACTCTACCGGAGAAACGTCGTTTGCAAGCCTAAACAATGGCGCCAGATGGCGAGGTACGAAGTGGTGCCAGGCAGGGGAAGAGAAGTGCGCCGTGCTTATTTCGTGCTTTCGCTGTGGGGCCGAGTCCCTAATCGTCCCCGCAGAAAACAAAAAAGCCACCCGGTGAGGAGTGGCTTATTTGCTTGTTTTCAAAAAGTTGCGTGGCGCGCCAGAAGCGGTGAGTCTGGGCACTGGATTGTCGATCTTCTTGTAAATATCAAAAAGTGAAAAATTTGAATTGTCTGCAGTAAAACTATGCGCTCTCAATTGTAGGGGCTGTTTCTTGATCATGGTCAAGGGGGCCAGCCTGCCAATTTGGTTAAGAACTTTATGAGACACGGAGGCGTCGTCGCGTATTGGCTTAACTCTGAAATTGTGTTTGCTTTTGTGAGATTCAGCTTTACCGAATAGCCTTTCCGACAAAAAACATGCTCTTTACACGAGCATGCTTCTTTAAGTCGGCAGAGAATTATTCGAATGAACTCAAGTTCGTATTTGCCACGTAGCTCATAGCATAAGTTAGTTCCATGAAACGATGGGATGGAACTGAAATCGATATTTTCAATAGGAATAGATTCAGGATAAAGAGAATTTAGATCCTCATCTGCAATCAACCTTTCAACTTTATCGAGGCAAATGCTGACAACTTGCTCAAGTCTGACATTTTTTAAGTTAAGCCTTTTGATTCCACTATGTTTTTCGGCTAAACGGTGAGCCTTGATGAATAAGTTGAGAGGGAGAATCAGCTCGTGAAACGCGTTCTGACATTCCAGTATGCGATCGTAGATCTGAGTAAACTGCTCATTTAGTCCTGCTTGGTCGGCTAAGCCAAATTCAGCAGAAAGAATTCGCTTGATGGCCTGAGGGTCACAATATAGATTCTCTATTGAATAGCATGGGGTCTCGTAAATTTCGTCAGCCATGGTTCTGGAAATTGGCTCGTCAAAGTCTCTGTCAACGAAGAAGGCGACTGTGTGTTTGTCATAATAAGTTCGTGACCTTATTTCTCTCTGTGTCTCAAGGACGGCATTTTTTCCACCACAATTAATAGGGTGCCACGGTCTATGGCCGAAAACAAAGTTAATCCTGCCACTGTAATATTTCTCGTCTTCGCCTTCAAAGAAGCAGAAGATGGCCTGTCTATCTCGTGCTGCAACTCTGCTGAAAATCATGAAGGCAACCGATACCGATTCGGTTGCCTCCAGCATTTTTTCTACGCGACCCATTTCCTAGAGCTCCGTAATGTACTCTACGAGATCACTGGTGTAAGGCCTTAGATCGTTTTGAAAAATGAACGGAGAGTGAGTTGTGCAGAAAAGAAATCCACAAATACCGGATTGAACGATATGAGGAAGAAGATTCTTCTGCCACTCAAGAGATAAGGACAGTTCTGGTTCGTCAAAAAAAATAGCAACTGAACGATGTTTCTCCAAGAAAAGCCGGGAAAATAAGGAGATTATTTGTTTCTCCCCCGAGGAAAGGGTTTCGATCATCACGCTTGCCTTATTCTTCTTGCGGACAATATCTATTTCTACAGAGCTTTCGTTGTAGACAACTTCCTTGTCAACGAGATACATATTGCATATGGCCGTAAATTTCTTAATCGCCGAGTCATTTTCCTTTTGTTGTTCATAGACTTTAACCAAATTCGCCATGAAGTAAGATAATGAAGCATTGTCGAGTATCCGACGATTGTGGATCAAACTCATTATGTGTTGCTTATTTTCAGGACTTACGTTGTCTCCGACGCGATCGAGAACAATTCTGAGAGCTTCTGCACTGCTAAGGCTATTGCGCATATCATCATCAACATTTACCCCGGTTATTAGTTGAGTAAGCATTTGGCCGTTGACGCGCGCAAACCATCGGATAGAAGAATTCTTGATCTCAGATGTTATTTCGTTAAAACGCGCGGTAACGTCGCTCATTCCGAACTGAATAAAATTTCTATCTATTCCTCTGTCTGGTATCGTTTCGCCGAGGTTTCTTAAATCTTCTTCGATCCTTCGGTAAGTCGGCAGGTATATAAGGTCAAATGGAAACTCCTCTTGTATAACTGATCTGGCCTCGATAAGGCGCTGACCCTGTAAATTCAATGGCGATAGCTCGCGAACGAGAATTTCAATCCATGATATTAGGTTCGCTTCATCGACATTCATCCTCTTCCTGGCTTCTGCGAAATAAGGAGAAGCTTTAAGGACGGAACGGTTGCCTTGACAGAATAGATCGTAAATTTCTTGGATGTGTTCTAGAGGCAGGAATGCTTTGAAATGCTGGAAGATCCCTGGGGGGATTTGAGCGTCGTTTACTTTCCATCTAAGGTCTTCTTGGGTCAGAAAAATTTCTCGTCCAGAGGAGAAAGTCACTGAAATTTGGGAAAAATTGGTTTTGCGAAGCTTGTTAAAATTTCCCGCAATTAGGTTGTACAGCGCATTCAGTACTGTAGTTTTTCCGGCGCCGTTTTCCGCTATCAGTATCTTTACTGTATTTGCGAAATCAATCACTACGTTACGTTCTCCATGAAGATTGGTGATGGAGAAACGTTGTATTGGGCTATTGCTTATGGTCATATCGATTTGCTCCGCACATCCCGTTCAAGTAACACGGGGGGCTATAAATACATCGGAATAAAAAGCCTTGCATGGAACCCTATCACTACGGGAATCGAGTCGCAAGAAGACATGAGCCGCCAAGCGCCCGGAGCCGATGCGAGGACGCCGGGCGGCTCATGTCTTAGTGAGTCCAGGAGTGCAGATTTTGCGCGGGTGTTGACGTGGGTTTCTTCGGTGGGTTACAGTGGTGTAACACAAACCACTAGGAGATGATGTCATGACATCAGATAAAAACGAACCGACTGCTGCCAGCCTTTTGGCCGCGATGGTGATGGGGTCGGCCTCAATCGGAGGTGTTGTCGCTTCTGTTCAGCGCAGCCATCGATTTCCGTTGCCGGAATTCATTCAGATCGAGAATTTGGCTCGGATGAGCGAGGTCTCGGTGTCACAGATAATTAATCAGCTCATCGAGTGTGGTCTTGATGCGGTTAAGAGCAAGCTTCCCGATGAAGTGGTTCGAGAAATGACCATCGATAGGAGAGGGACGAGTAATCGCAAGACGGTGGTAGCCGTTCAGGGGCCGAAAAAGAAGAGTCGTCCTGCAAAGACCAGCAAGGGTAAAGACTGAGCGGTCTGAATCATGGCCTTTCGCAATTTGCTCTGCGGCGTCGACACACTTGTCGTAGCTGAGTACCTCACCCGAGAGGCGAATAGCGTTTTTGATTTCGAGTGGCTTGCTGTACAGCGCGACTCGATAAAGCAGGCCAAGTTGCGCCACTCTGTACCCTTGGTCTTGGGTGCAGAAGAGTTCTTGTTGGCAAGCCATGGGACCGGGAGTGGTTATCCGCTCCTGCTGGAGAACGATGCTTTCAGCATCCAGTGCGGGGAGTTCAACAAGCCGAACTTTTATGTGACCTATCGAAGTCACGCTCTTTGGCATTACGGTGCCGATGAACTGCACGGACGCTTTCTACGTTGGGCCAAGTCAGTTGGGCTGGAGCCGTTTCGTGCCGAGAGCCTATCGCGTGTCGACTTTGCCTTTGACTATTGGATCGATGCGATCGATTTCGATGAGGACAGTTTTGTCACGACGGCGGTAAAGGACGTCCAGTACCGGAAAAATGGGCAGGTCCAGACGTTCTCATTCGGTACTAGCCCGATTGTTCTGCGGGTTTATAACAAATCCGAGGAGATCGCTGAGTCGAGCCACAAAACGTGGTTCTACCCCCTATGGGGAGATACTCAAGACAACGTTTGGCGCATTGAGTGGGAAATCCGTAAAGCCATGCTCCGGTATATTGGGATAAGGACATTTGCCGACTTGCGTGAGCGCCAGGGCGACTTGCTCCGCCCTTTGGTTGAATCAAGCGCTTCGCTACGCAGAAAGACGGCGGATAGCAATCGGTCACGGTGGCCGCTGCATCCCTTGTGGTCTGATCTTTCCGCGAGGATTAGCGAATTAGATTGCCTTGGGGTGTTGCGAGAATGTGATCCCGGCGCACAGTTGGATGAGCGAATGCTTCGCCTGAGTATTGCTGTCTATGGGTATCTCAAACGAATCGCCTCGATTCACGCGTTGCAGCGCGGCAAAGCCCAGGTAACAAAAGAAGATGCGATGACTTGCTTGGGGCGTCAAATTGATCGTCTGCACGATCCGCTATTATGGGATGGTGAGGTCAAGCGACGCATGGATGAAACGAGGCTCGGCCAATGGTGAGCCAATTGCGTAACGATATCGTCGAAGCGGTTCACGGGCGCTTGAGTCGCATCCTCGATGCTGCGGCGATAGGGATGCCGACGGAGTGCCAGTTTCATGCGTTTCGCAAGATCGCGCTCGATGAGTTCGGAAATCAGGGACTCCTACCGGAATTGGATTCTCTGCTAAAGCGGTACGGACAGGGTAGGACAGGGCAGGCCGATACAGCAGGAAAGGAGGTGCCACGATGAGTGAGCGAAACCATCCTGCTCGATATTCGGCTCAAGCCCGAATCCCTCGATATGCCGCAAGAAGCTGAAACTGATTTGCTGGCCTCGGTCTATCCCGAGTTGCTGGTGTTGATGCAGCAGCAAAGCGAAGCCGAGGACTGATAGCAACACCACAGCGCCCCATTTGCCGCATGGCGACCAAAAGGGCGATGAGTGACTGGCTGTCAAGGTTGCGCACGCGCACAAAGCTTGACCTTGATAGACGGGCGCTCATCGCCAACATCACGCCATGCGGTGAATGGGGAGCCGGTCATTACGGAGTGAGAACCATGCATGTTGCGCTTTATGCGCGTGTGTCCACGACGCGCCAAGCCGATAACGATCTGTCGATCCCAGACCAAATCCGTCAGTTGAAAGACTGGTGCAAGGCCAACGCTTGCACGCCGATCCGCGAATATGTCGAATCGGGAGCCTCGGCGATGGATGACAAGCGGCCAGTGTTTCAACAGATGATTGCCGATGCTCAAGCGAAACCGGCAGCGTTCGAGGCGATTCTGATTCACAGTTTCTCGCGCTTCTTCCGCGATGGTATTGAGTTTGGCAGCTACGAACGCAAGCTCAAACGGCATGGCGTCAAAATCATCTCGATCACCCAGCCGACGAGCGATGATGCTGGTGGCGACATGATGCGGCGCATCATTAACCTCTTTGACGAACACCAGAGTCGCGAGAACTCGAAACATACGCACCGCGCCATGTGCGAGAACGTGCGGCAGGGGTTCTATAGCGGCTCAAAGGCGCCGTTTGGATTTAAGGCTGTGGCCACGGAAATATCGGGAAGCCGGGGGCGCAAGCGGAAGAGGCTCGAACTCGATCAGGCTGAAGCTATCATTGTGCGGACGATCTACGATCTGTACCTCAACGGATTCCGCGGCAAGACCCTCGGTATCAAGGAAATCGGTAAGCACCTCACGCAACGCGGTCAGCTCATGCGCGGTAATCCGTGGAGCATCCAGAAGATTCACAAGATCCTGAGTGACCGTGCCTACCTTGGCGAGCATGTCTTTAATAAGCGTTGCTCCAAGACCGGGGAGAAACGCCCCGCCGACGAGTGGGTGACTTATCGATCTGAGCCAATTGTGACCCCTGAACAATTCCACGATGCACAGGCGCTCCGAAAAGCCCGCTCGCCGCGCAACACACCCCCGAGGCTTGTGAACTCCCCGACGTTGCTTACAGGGCTGCTTAGATGCGCTTGTGGGCACCGCCTGACAGCGGTGACGGGCAAGAGTGGTCGTTATCACTACTACAAGTGCGCGAATCGCCAGAGCAAAGGAAACCATGCCTGCGATAGCCGGAATATCCCGATGGAAAAGCTTGATGCGCTGATCCTCGATCAATTTGCCGAGAAAATCTGCGCGCCAGAGCGTTTGAACCAGCTCATGACCGAGCTACGCAAGCGGATCAGGTCGAGCAAAAGCACCGAACAAGAGAAGGTCAACGCGCTGACCAAGCTCCTGAAGGAAGTTGAAAAGAAGCAGCGGAATTTGCTCGATGCCGTTGAGAACGGTCTGGCGGTCGATGAAGTGGTGCAGCGCAGGTCGCAGGAACTCAAATCAGAACGTCAGTCCCTGATGATCGAATTGACTGGCGTCAGGAGGATTCATGCGGCTCCGCAGGATCGGATTCTGCCGAGCCAAGTAGAAGCGTTCAGCAAAGCCATTCGGGCGAAGCTACAGAACAAGGATTTCGCGAAGCGCTACTTGCACGCCTTGGTCGATGAGATCGTGGTGACGGGTGACACGGCAACGATGAAGGGGAGTTATGTCGCGCTTGCTCAAGCGATTTCAGAAAAGAAAAAGGGCACTTCAGAAGAAGTGCCCAGTTCCATGTTCGCGTGGCGCGCCCGGAGCGATTCGAACGCCCGACCCCTTGGTTCGTAGTCCATTTCTTTGAAAATAAGTCAATAAAATTCAAATTGTTATGTGTTTGTGTTGTCCTTCTGGCAACAACACGCAGTCACGCCACAGGCACACCAAATGTGGGAGAGATACATTCAGAACAATTTTAAAGGTTGGAGAACAAATGTGATGGGTGTCATTCTCGGATTATCGTAGCATTCTTGCCGTCTCTGCCTTCGCTCCGTCGCGTAACCATTGCAATGGGGTTTCCTCGATTTTCCCTGGATTTACCCATACAAGTTTCTTCACATGAGCTGATACGCCTGTCGTGTATTGAAACAGCCTGCGTACCGTGTCATCAAGTGCAGAAACTCTGTTGTCAGTTGCTCCGGCGCATTCGACTAGGTGGCTATCCTTTAGCATCGCCCGTTTTTGATTGGGCGTCGATTGCGATGATGAAATGGCATTGCGAAAATCCATGTTTGCAGGATCTTCTGTGAGAACTTCGATTCGCCGTCTTGCTACCATGCTTGTACGCCAACCAAGAGCAAAGTTTGATTGATGTTTATTCCATTCGCGAGACATCTCTGGACTAAATACTACTTTGTATTCGTGGTTAATTATCTCGGAGAGATAGTCGCGACAGTAAATAGCCAAAGGGAATGTGGCGGAGTCATTGCCGCTGGCGCGGGCAACGCTTGCATCAATAACCAGGCTTACTGGTTGTCTTTTTTTGGGCATTTTTTTCAAATAACTTACGTTCAGCGGCAGCAAGATAGGCCCGTTGGGCGATCATGGTTGTTTCGTCAAAATCTTCTGGCCAGTCTCCAAAGGAACCTGTCTCATCTAAGTCGGCTGCGGATATTACCGTTTCCCCCTTTTGGTTCCGGGAAAACCAATGAAGTTGTACCTTGTCAGCGGGAAGCCTGTCGCTAGCGACTAGCTCTTGAATTCCGAGTAGCAGTAAGGAGCTGTGAGTCTCAATGACCAACTGGATTCCCCGTAGAACCGCGTCTCCCAGTATTGAACCTAAAATCCATTGGGCTTTGGGATGAAGATGAATTTCAGGTTGCTCGATATACACAATTTGGTCTTTAGCCGCGACATGTAGAGCTACGATGACTGGCAGTATCTGAGACATGCCAAAGCCAACGTCTGCAATACTGACGTTGTCTCGCGATTGCTTACTGTTATTGGTAACCCGGCCGACTTTGATTTCTACCTGTGTGTCATCAACTTGCTCTGCCGTGACCCTTGATGTGAGACCAAGTTTTTGCAAGTCACTGGCTAATTTGTCGAGTCTAGGATCTTGTTCTTTTTGCCAATGGCTAATAACGCTCGCCACATAGTTTTCGAATGTTCCAGGGAACGTTCCTTCAAAAGCCGTGGTGCGATAGGTACGTGCAGGGTTTCCTCTCAAGCCTGGGACATGAATTAGCTTTTTTGCCAATTGTTGCAGTGCTTGAGATTGCGGAAGTTCTGTTTGGAAAAAGGTGTATTTCTCTCGTAGCATCGATAGCTTAAACAGGCATCGGTCGCGTGAGATTTCCCAGGTTATGTCCTCCTTTGGTTTGAACATATCAATGAGGCTTAAGCCTTCGTCATTAATGCTTCGGATGAAACTCAATACACTCTCACTTGCTGGTCCCTGTCTGACGTCTATTTCTGCTCCTTCGTGTGTGTAGCAAATCCTATGTAGCTCAATACCTTTTCCTTCAACTCGCTTAAATTCGACCTTTAGGCTGTGTTCTGAGTCAAGATGAAAAGCCAGTGAAAAACAGCTAGCAGTTTGACGGTTGTTCAATCGGGACATCATTTGGTGTGCTGATGTCATACGTACGTTAGGACCGTCGAGCAATAAAGAGCCTGGGTCGTATTGGGCTTCTAATGTTTGTTTCAGAAGCAGCAACGGTTGCATGATGCTGGACTTTCCTGAGCTGTTGCTTCCAGCAAGGATAGTCAGTGGGCGTAGTTTGATTTCTTGTTCCGAAAATAGGGATTTGAATCCACAAACGGACATTGATGTGAATTTTCCCCTAAAGAGCGATTTCGTTGTTTTTGCGGTTGGTTTAGCCATTGTTTTGTTAGGACGTCAATGTTGACAGGGGGGGCGAAGCGTTATGTCTTCGATTCATTCACTATAACTTGCTTTATGTGAAAAGAGCGATACAAGATCATGAGTGCCGCGACGGCCACTTCGTCATATTTTAAGACCTTGATAATTGAAAGTGCTAGTGGTGTGGTCAGTTCAGGAGGGTGATGGGTGGAGGGTTGTTCAAGTTTCCTTTTGTGGGTATATTCTCAGAATTACTAGGAGGGAACATGGAGAAAGATACCGATAGCCAGATTGGCTCGGAACCATCGGACGGCTTCCTTAGAAAAGTTGAGCTGGCAAGTATTGAGGCGCTTGTAAAGCTCTTAGGAATGGAGCGGAAAGAGCCTCCAGATAGGGTTCATCGTCTTACCGCCGATCAAGAAACCCGACTTCGTTATATCGAAAATGAGGCGGTTACGAGTTTTCAAGGTGATTTAACTCAGCTTGAGGCTGCTCTCGGGATGATGAGGATGGGGTTCCATTTTGGATGGAAGGTGCTCTACATCATCCACAGCAAAAAGACCGTGCGGAATTATGAGGAGATTCTCAATATTCGGATTCGGGAAGAGTTTCCCGAGGTGGGACCAAGTAGCTACCGTTCTGTTGGGTTGAATCTGGCACTACGTTATTCAAATTTCTGGAAGGTTGTCGGCGGAACGATAAAAATCCCGCGACGTAGGGATGTGTCAGAGATTTAGCAAAGGGAACTTGTGATTTCCTTTTGTGTGGTGTATTGTTCGGAGGAATTCTTATGTTTCCTCTGAAATGGGCGTTCATCAATCCTCAGAGTTTTCAACAAACTCATCAGAAAATGTAACCGGCCTCGGGCTGGGCGCACGGATTGCCGCGCAAGCGGCAACCGTACGGCCAAACGAGGCCGGAACAGAAGCGCTTGAGGTTGGTGCGACGGCTGAGGTGGCCGAATCCCCCCGTCTGGTAATACGGGGGGAAAATCATTCGAAGGAACCAAATCTCCAGGCTGCGTTTGTTGATTGGTTAAATTTCACTCTTCGCTTTCAGATTACTGGTAACGAAAAACTTATCGAGTTTGATGGGTTGCTGCGCCGCTCCTTTGGATTCGGTATAGGAGCGAACCGAAGGAAAGGGCATCTCAACTATAAAGACTCCTGGGTGCTTGGTGATGGTTATGGAATTTTTGGAACCGGCGGGCATTCGGTTGCTGGAACCTCGCTGATTAGTCTGTCGGGCGAGGGGTGTTGTGTTATCAAAGATTGGCTCGCGGTTCATGATTTCATCAAGGAGCATCGCGGGCGAATTACTCGGGTTGATCTCGCGCATGATGATTACGAAGGGCTAATTTCGCTTGAGCAGCTCCGCGATTGGTATGAGGCCGGTGACTTTCATGCCGGAAAGGGGCATCCGCCAGCGGGCGAATACGTCGATGATTTCGGCTCCGGCAAGGGGAAGACTCTATATGTCGGGAATCGCAAAAACGGCAAGCTCCTACGGATTTATGAAAAGGGAAAGCAGCTAGGCGATCCTCGAAGTAGTTGGGTTCGTTGGGAGGTGGAACTCCACAATCGGGATAGACGAATTCCGCTTGATGTATTGCTTACACCCTCCATGTATTTAGCGGCTTCTTATCCTCCATGCGCCTGGATTAGCAAGGGGCAATCGCGTATCGAAACCGTTACGCGAACAGCGAAGATCGAACTCAATGTGTTAGTCGAGGCCGCCCGGAATAGTTACGGAAAATTGATTTGGTTTCAATGGAAAATTCTGGAGCTTTCGCCGCTTGAAATCGTTGAATGTCTCGCCGTGCGAGGCGTTCCGAAACGCCTGGATCATGCCTTTCCGGGGGAGGTGTCGTGAATACCTTTACCCTCCAGGAGGCAGCGGGCTTTCTAAAAATGCATCCCGAAGAAGTCCGAAGGCGAGCAAAAGCCGGGCTTATTCCGGGGGCGAAGGCCGGTCGCGCCTGGGTTTTTCTTGAAGAAGATCTAGCCGATTGGTTGCGGTCGAAGTATTCCGGGCCGCGTCCTTTTCCCAAAGTCTCGCTAAATGATGAGGTTCAAGGATGCCACTCTACAAGCGTGGATCAATCTATTGGGTCGATGTTGTCGCACCCAATGGTGAGCGAATACGCCAGTCTGCTGGGACTGAAATCAAGTCGCAGGCCAGAGAATTCCACGACAAGCTGAAAAGCGAGTTATGGCGGTTGTCGAAGCTCGGCGAGAGGCCTCGTAGGTCATGGAATGATGCTGTTGTTCGTTGGCTGAAAGAACAATCGCATAAGGCGACGATTGAAACGGACAAAATACATCTCCGCTGGTTGGATGCCCATTTGTCAGGGGTCATGCTTTGTTCGATTAATCGTCGCATGATCGACAGGATTACCGAGGCAAAATTGGCAGAAGGGGTGAGCAATGCAACAGTAAACCGCATCCTTGAGGTGCTTCGAGCCATTCTGCGCAAGTGCGTTAATGAATGGGAGTGGCTTGATAAAGCGCCACAAGTACGAATGTTGAGGGAGCCGACGCGTCGGATTCGTTACTTGACGCGTGATGAGGCAAAACGGCTAATTTCGGAATTGCCACCCCATTTGGCCGATATGGCGGCGTTCTCACTGGCGACGGGTCTTCGTCGTGCTAATGTTACCGGGCTGCAATGGTCGCAGGTCGATTTGGATCGCAAAATTGCTTGGATTCATCCTGATCAGGCCAAAGCTAGGAAGGCGATTTCTGTTCCTCTGAACGTCGAAGCGGTGGCGTTGATCCAAAAACAGTTGGGAGGACATCCTGAGCGCATTTTTAGCTATCGAGGTAGGCCAATCCTTCAGGTGAGTACGAAAGCCTGGTATCGCGCGCTAGAGCGTGCAGGGATCGAGGACTTTAGGTGGCATGATTTGCGCCATACGTGGGCAAGTTGGCATGTGCAAGCTGGAACGCCATTGTTTGCTTTGCAGGAAATGGGAGGGTGGGAGAGTTCGGAGATGGTACGGCGCTATGCACACCTTGCCGCGGATCATCTCGCGCCATATGCTGATCGCTTGGAATCGTTAATGATAAACAACTAGTTTGTCTTGCTACCTGAAATGACTCTGTAGGGGGGGGTATGAAAGGCCAGGTTTTTACCGTCGCAAAGCTCCACTATATAAACGGTGTTGTCTATTGTGTGGCAGACCTCAAGGGCGCGGATATAGCGACTCTCGCCAGGCATAATGATTTGACTACCAAGAGTGGCTCGGCGAAGCATCCTGCTGTGCGTGTTCGGACGTTGGTGCGTTTTGCTGCTGGCCTTGGTTTGCTTGATGCGACAGGAGACCAAGTAAAAACGACTGATCTTGGCGCGCTCTTCTGTGCGGCGCGTACGGTTGATACATGGGAAATGACGGATCGGCAAAAAGAGATGTTGCGTCATCATTTGGATGAGAACCCTCAAGGTACGGCAACTCTTCATTCGCTCTCGTCCTTGCTAAGACTTGTTAAGGGTGGATTGCAAGGTGAGGACCTTGTGAATGCGTATGCCTCCGCGATTGAAAAGACCGGTGCTTGGCGATCTAAGGTGACATCCGTCGGTTTCACAAAGTTTGGCCTAGATTACTTAAAGGAACTTGGTCTTATTCCTGGCAATGAAATGCTTTCCCGTGGTGCGACGAACGGATCTGGGAGGGGGAGGAGTGGTGATTCTGAGGGCGATAGAAAGAAACGGAATCCCAAATGGAGCAGGGATGAGCTGATTTTGGCGTTAGACCTTTATCTGCAGCAAAAACAGTCGCCAGTGGCAAAAGATAGCAAGGACGTTTTGGAGCTCTCCAGTTTTCTGAATCGGCTCGGTGTGGCTCTTGGTGTTGTTCAAAATGAGGCGTATCGGAATTCGAACGGGGTCTATATGAAGTTGATGAATTTTCGTCATCATGATCCCGACTATACGCAAGGTGGTCGCGTCGGTTTGGGAAGGGGTAATAGGGATGAGGCGGTTGTTTGGCAAGAGTTCGCCGCTAGTCCTGCACGCTTGGCTGGAGTTGTTCGTGCGATAAAGGCTGCGGTGATGGAGCCGTCTGTTTCTCAGACGATTGAACTCGATGAGCCGGGTTTCGTACAGGCGGAAGAGGGGGCTATTTTGACGCGCCTACATCGGATTCGCGAGCGAAGCAGGAAGTTGATTGAAGGAAAAAAGAAGGCGTTTCGGGATGCTCACGGAAAATTATTCTGTGAAGCATGTGGCTTTGACTTTTGCGACAAGTACGGCGCAACTGCCTCTCACATTATTGAGGTTCATCACACGAAACCTTTGCACACGTTGGAAGAGAGGGCTGTTACTAAGCTAGATGACCTCGCGATGTTGTGCCCAAATTGTCATCGAGTCGTCCACTCTAAGAAACAGTGGCTGACCGTGAGTCAGGTGAAAGATTTGATCGTTAGCAACGTCAAAAATTAGCGAGGGTAATGGCTGTAGGTTGGTGCAAGTGCGACACATTTTTGTCACAGCAATGCCATAAAACAAAAAAGCCACTCGGTTAAGAGTGGCTAATTTGTTTGTTTTCAAAAAGTTACGTGGCGCGCCCGGAGCGATTCGAACGCCCGACCCCTTGGTTCGTAGCCAAGTACTCTATCCAACTGAGCTACGGGCGCTACGCGTTTTTGAAGTCGCGGATTGTACAGGTCAGCTCGGCAAGAGTCCATGCCCGCGTGCGTTTTGCGGCCCCAAAAACAAAAAAGGCCGATTCCTGGTG
This sequence comes from Propionivibrio dicarboxylicus, assembly GCF_900099695.1. Taxonomy (GTDB): domain Bacteria; phylum Pseudomonadota; class Gammaproteobacteria; order Burkholderiales; family Rhodocyclaceae; genus Propionivibrio; species Propionivibrio dicarboxylicus. The sequence continues at coordinate 598,936 of NZ_FNCY01000001.1, forward strand.
GAATCAGCCTTTTCCTGAATGCTGGCGCGCCCGAGACGATTCGAACGTCCGACCCCTGCCTTCGGAGGGCAGTACTCTATCCAGCTGAGCTACGGGCGCGCGGAGGGTGCGAACTATAGCTTTTTTGGCCCTTTTCGTCCATCACTTTGATGCGGCGGACGTTTTTCCGGCCAGCGTGAGCACGCTGCCGACGACGATCAATGACGGCGGCTTGACGGCTTCGGCAATCGCCGTCGCTTCGAGATTGGCCAGCGTCGTCGGGATGAAACGTTCCTCGGGATGCGTCGCCTTGTAGATCATCGCCGCCGGGGTGTCGCCCGGTAGCCCGTGGGCGATGAGTTGTCCGGAGATGATGTTGAGACCGGTGATGCCCATGTAGAACACCAGTGTCTGGCCGGGGCGGGCGAGCGCCGGCCAGTCGAGGTCGATCGTGTGGTTCTTCAGGTGGCCGGTGACGAAGACACAGCTTTGCGCGTGGTCGCGGTGCGTCAGCGGAAAGTGGCAGCTTGATGCGGCGCCAAGTGCAGCCGTGATGCCCGGCACGATCTCGACCGAGAAACCGGCTTCGATCAGCTCTTCCATCTCCTCGCCGCCGCGGCCGAAGACGAAGGGATCGCCGCCCTTGAGGCGGACGATGTTCTTGCCCGAACGGGCGAGGTCGACGAGCAGGCGGTTGATGTCTTCCTGCGGCAGCGTGTGCTGTCCGGCCTTCTTGCCGACGTAGATACGGTCGGTGGTGGACGGGATCATGTCGAGGATGCCACTGCCAACGAGATTGTCATAAACGACGACGTCGGCCTCGCGGATCAGGCGCGCCGCCTTGAGCGTCAGCAGTTCGGGATCGCCGGGGCCGGCGCCGACGAGGGTCACGGTACCAAGTTTCTCTGTCGTGCTCATGTTCTTTCCTTCACGATGCAACCGGCATGGCCGGGTCGAACAACGAGGCGGTGGCCTCGGGATTGGAGGGGAAATAGAAATGAAAATAGGAAGCGGTGAGGCGTCGTTGCCGCCAGACCGGCTCGCCGACCCGGCCGTCGGTCTTTTGCGCCTGGGCGAGCGGCGGCAGCGGACTGTCGCAGCGCGAATGATGGAAGGCGTGGCCGCGCAGCGTGCCTTCGGGCAGCGCGACTTCCTGCGAGCCGAGCGCGGCGAGGCGCTTGCCCATGACCGTCTGGCCGGCCAGCAGGCCGAACATCGCGTGGGTTTGCCCGTCGAGATCGACGAGGCGCTCGAAGACCGACATCATGCCGCCGCATTCGGCGAGCAGCGGCTTGCCGGCGTCGACGTGGGCGCGCAGCTGCGCCGCCAGATCGGTGCGGGCGGCTAGCGCCGGCGCGTGCAGTTCCGGATAGCCTCCGGGCAGCCAGGCCGCGTCGCAGTCGGGCAGGGCGTCGCCAGCCAGCGGCGAGAAGAAGGTGAGTTCGGCGCCGAGCGCCGTCAGCAGTTCGAGGTTGGCCGGGTAAATGAAGCAGTAGGCGGCGTCGCGGGCGATGGCGATCCGTCGCCCTTGCAGCAGTGCCGGTTGCGGCGCCTGGTCGGGCACGGCGAAGGTGACCGGCGGCGGCAGTTCGGCCAGCGGCGTGTCGGCGAGTGCGTCGGCGAGCAGATCGATGCGCGCCGTCAGATCGTCGATTTCGGCAGCCGGCAGCAGGCCGAGGTGACGGCTTGGCAGCGAGGCGGCGTCCTGGCGCGGCAAGGCGCCGCACCAATGAATGCCGTCGGGCAGCGCGGCGCGCAGCAGGCCGGCGTGGTGGGCGCTGCCGACGCGGTTGGCGAGGACGCCGTGAAAAGGGACGGCGGGGCGGAAATGGGCGAGGCCGAAGGCGACGGCCCCGAAGGTCTGCGCCATGGCGCGCGCGTCGATCACCGCCAGCACCGGCAGGCCGAAGCGCTCGGCGATGTCGGCGCTGCTCGGCGTGCCGTCGAAGAGGCCCATGACGCCCTCGACGAGGATCAGGTCGTTGTCCTGCGCGGCCTGGGCGAGGCGGGCGCGAATGTCATCTTCGCCGCAGATCCAGAGGTCGAAGTTGTCGCAGGGCTGGCCGCTGGCCATGGCGTGAATCTGCGGATCGAGGAAATCCGGTCCGCATTTGAAGACTTTGACCCGGCGTCCCTGCCGCGTGTGCAGGCGCGCCAGCGCCGCGACCAGGCTGGTCTTGCCGCTGCCCGAGGCGGGCGCGGCGAAGAGCAGGGCGGGACAGCTGCGCTCGGTCATGCTCAGAACTCCATCCCCGGCATGGCGGCGACGCCGGCCTTGAAGGCGTGCTTGACGAGGTCCATGTCGGTGACCGTGTCGGCGGCGTCGATCAGCGCCTGCGGCGCGGCGCGGCCGGTGACGATGACATGCTGCATCGGCGGACGCGCGGCGAGGTCGGCGAGTGCGGCATCGAGGTCGAGCCAGCCGTATTTGAAGGCGTAGGTGAGTTCGTCGAGGACGACGAGGTCGATGCTGGCGTCGGCGAGATAGACGCGCGCCTGTTCCCAGGCCTTGCGGGCGGCGGCAGCGTCGCGCTCGCGATCCTGCGTCTCCCAGGTGAAGCCCTCGCCCATGACGTGCCAGCGGATGTCGGACGCGCGCCGGAAAAAGGCCTCTTCGCCGGTGCCCGAGCGGTTCTTGACGAACTGGACGACGGCAGCGCTGAGGCCGTTGCCGAGTGCGCGCGCGAGAACGCCGAAAGCGGCCGAGGATTTGCCCTTGCCGATGCCGGTGTTGACCAGCAGCACGCCGCGGCGTGTTTTGGCGTCGGCGATCTTCTGGTCGACCACCGCCTTCTTGCGCTGCATGCGGTCCTGGTGCCGCGCGTCCTTGGCGTCGTCACTCATCGTCGTGGCCTGCCCTGTTACTCTTCGCCGCTGTCGTCGGCGTCGGCGAGATCGACCGGCGGATGTTCGAGCACCGAGCGGATATAGACTTCCGGCAGCCGGTATTCGAGCGCCAGTTCGGCCGGCGTCTTGTCGCTGCCGTGGATCGCCGCGAGCCAGCCGTTGAGGCCGGTCGACAGCGACACGCCGGCTTTCTCGCCTTCGCGCGCGGCGCGGTTGCCGACTTCGACGTCATATTTGTTGGCATAGCCGCGCGGCGTGATCATCAGGCCGTGCTTCACGTAGGTGTTGGAGTTGCCGATCAGCACCGTCGTCAGCATGCCGATGTCGGCTTCGGTGAGCTTGTCGAGCGTGGTGAATTCGATGCGCTGCTTCGGGCGGAAAGCCGACTTGACGATCGCCACCGGCGTCTTCGGATCGCGGAACTGCAGGAAGATGCGCTGCGCTTCCTCGATCTGGCGCGTGCGGCGGCCGCTCTTCGGATTGTAGAGCGCGACGACGAAGTCGGCGTAGGCGACGGCGTTGAGACGGCGGGCGATGGTCGGCCACGGCGTCAGCAGGTCGGAGAGCGAGATGGCGCAGAAGTCGTGCGTCAGCGGCGCGCCGACGAGCGAGGCGCAGGTGTTGATCGCCGAGGCACCGGGAATGATTTCGACTTCGATGTCGGAGTCGGGCGTCCAGCCAGCCTGGAAGAGCACTTCGAAGGTCGGGCCGGCCATGCCGTAGACGCCGGCGTCGCCCGAGGAGACGAGCGCGACCTTCTTGCCGAGTTTGGCGCGCTCGTAGGCTTCGATGGCGCGGTCGAGTTCTTCGGCCATCGCCTTCTTGACGATTTCCTTGCCCTCGAGCAGGTCCTTGACCAGGCGGATGTAGGTGGCATAACCGATGACCGTGTCGGCTTCGCCGATCGCCGCGCGGGCGCGGGCGGTCAGGTAGTCGTGGCTGCCCGGGCCGAGGCCGACGAGCATGATTTTTCCGCGGGGGGTGTGGGTGGTGTTTTCGGTCATTCCGGGATCCTTGCGATAGAGACGGTGGCATTGCGGCCGTCGGGGCCGCGGTGGCGAAGTTTTTCGATCAGGAGATGCGTCTTGTCGGCGCCGGCGGCGAGCAGCGCGGCCGCCTCGGAGACCGAGGGCGTGCCGGTGTGCTTGCGCACGGTTTCCGACGGGTTGGGAACATCGACGACGGCGAGTTCGTCGGCGCGGTAGAAGCGGATCGACCAGCCGCGGTCCGCGGCGAGTTCGAGCAGCGCCGGTTCATCGGCCTTGAGGTCGATGCTGCCGACGGCGACGACGTCTTCCCAGCGTTCGCGGCAGACGGCGAGTGCGGCGGTGACGGCGGCGCGCACCGTGGCGATCGGCGTGTCGCGGTCGCAGCCGAGGCCGAGGGCGATTTTCATGCGTCCTCCTGCGGGCGGTAGATGACGCAGCGGCCGGCCAGCGCATCGGCATAATTTCCGGGCAGTGCGCGCTGCGTGACGATCAGGACGGCGGCATAGCGCGCCGGGTCGACGTCTTCGAGCCGGTCGAAACGCGTCAGGTTGGCCGGCAGCGGTCCGCGCCGGCCGTTGGCGTGGCGCGTCCACCAGTCCGGGCTGCCGGCTTCCTGCACGAGCGCGACCGGTTCGTCATTGACGACGGCGGCGCTGGCGTGGACGAGCGCTTCATGCGTGGCGTCGAGCGCCCAGCCGTGTTCGCGGCCGAGCAGATCGACGGCGAGCGTCTCGCGCACGTCGGAGGCGGTGGTGAGCACCGGCGTCGCGCCGAGGACGACGGCAAGCCGACCGGCGAGCGCATTGGCGCCGCCGAGGTGGCCGGAGAGCATCGGGATGGCGAAACGACCTTCCTCGTCGAGCACGACGATGGCCGGGTCGGTTTCCTTCGATTTGAGATGCGGAGCGATCAGGCGCACCAGCGCGCCAAGCGAGAAGATGGCGACGATGCCGTCGACCGCGCCGAAGAGGCGGCCGAGTTCTTCGCCGGTCTTGCCGGTGTAGGCGACGACGGCGCCCGGGGCGCAGCGCTCGGCATCGGCGAGAAATTTTTCCGGGACGTGCAGGCGCGCGTCCGGCAACGCGGCGACGACCTTGCCGGCGAGCGTGATGGCGTGCCGGGTGATGGCGACGACGGCGACGCGTCCGGCGAAGCTCGGGGCCTGCGCCAGCTTCTCGTCCGCCAGTTGCCGGCGCACGGCGCGCAACGATCCGGCCAGACCGGGCTCGATCTTGCCGGGCGCCGCTGTGGCGGGCGTCGCTTTGGCAGCTGCGTCGGCGACCTGGGCGGCCGCCTCACGCAGGGCCTTGAGCCGCTCACGCATTGGCGCGCGCCTCGGCCGCTTCCTTGCGCTGGCGGCAGCCGCGGCGCAGTTCGCCGCGCTGGCGCTTGGCGTTGCGCACAATCAGCAGCGACAGGTAATTGACCGTCTCGCCTTTGAGCGTGGCGAGATCGCGCACGATGCGCTCGTCGGGCGAACCGACCTTCTCGATGAAGCAGCTGGTGGCGAGGATGCCGCGGCGTTCCAGCAGTTCGATCACCTCGTCGAGCAGCGGCTTCACTTTCAGCAGGATCAGCGTGTCGAATTCGTCGAGCATATGCTCGATGACGCCGATGCCGTAGGCGGTCGGGATGATCGCCAGCGTCTCGTCTTCTTCGGCGAGCGGCAGGCCGGTGGCAGCAGCGGCGGCGGTGAAGGAGGAAACGCCCGGAATTGTGTCGACTTCGATTTCCGGCACGATCTCGCGCACGACGCGGGCAAGGTGGCCGAAGGTGGCGAAGGTCGAGGCGTCGCCTTCGACGAGGAAGACCACGTCACGGCCTTCGGCGAGCAGCTCGACGGTCCGGCGCGCGGCGCGCGTCCAGGCCTTGCCGAGCGCTTCGGCGTCGCGCGTCATCGGGAAGACGAGTTCGACCGCGTCGGTCGGGACTGGCAGTCCGCCGTTCTGGACGATCGACAGCGCGTAGGAGATTTCCTGCGCCTTCTTGACCGGATAGATCCAGCGCGCGCCCGATTGCAGCGCCGTCCAGGCGCGCCGGGTAATGAGGTCGGGATCGCCCGGTCCGAGCGAGGCGCCGATCAGTTTTCCGTAAGTTTTCGTGTCAGTCATGGGGAGCTTCCTGCGGTTTGCTGGCGGTGATGATCCAGACGGGGTTCTGGGCCGCCATCCGGTGCATGTCGAGAATCGGTTGGCTGCGGCTCGCTTGCAGCTGGATGACGTCCCACGCGGCGCCGGCGTCGGCGAGCGCGGTGGTGGCGGTGGCGAGGTTTTCGAGGGTGACGAAGTTCATCACCAGCCGGCCGCCGGGGTTCAGGCGGTCGAGGATCAGGCGGATCAGCCCGGCGAGTTCGCCGCCCGAGCCGCCGATGAAGACGGCGTCAGGATTCGGCCAGGTGTCGAGGTGTTCGGGCGCCTTGCCGTCCATCAGCGTGTAGTTGCCGAGGCGGAAACGCGCGGCGTTGGCGCGCGCGTTGGCGGCGTCGCCGGTGTTCTTCTCGATCGCCCAGACGTGGCCGTGCGGCGCCAGGCGGGCGGCTTCGAGGCCGATCGAGCCGGCGCCGGCGCCGATGTCCCAGACCGTCGCAGTCGGCGCGATGCGCAGTTTGGCGAGTGAGACGGCACGCGCTTCCTGCTTGGTGATCAGGCCTTTTTCCGGGCTGCGCTGGAGGTATTCGAGATCTTCCAGGCCGAAGGCCGGCATCGGTGCCGCGGCACGCCGCTGCACCAGTACGACGTTCGGCGTCGGGAAGTCGGTGGCGGCGGCGACGTCGAGCGTCAGTGCCGGGAACAGCGTTTCGTCGGGCAACTGCAGCCGGCAGGCGATCGACAGCGTGATCTCGTCGTCGGCATAACCGGCGAGACGTAAGGCGCGGGCGAGCCGCGCCGGGGTGTTTTCGGGGCCGGTGAACAGGAAGACCGTCGGGTTCAGCGCGATGGCGCGCATCGCGGCGTAGAGGCCGTGTGCCGGCGTCGCGCCGACGCACCATTCGCCGGCATCCTTGCCGTGGCAGGAGGCGATAGCGATGTCATTCCATGGCTGCTTGAACCGGGTGCAGGCGAGTTGCAGCGTCGACAGATTCGGCAGGATGTCGAGCTTGCCGCCCAACTTGCCGTCGAGCCAGGCGGCGAGGCCATGACAGAGCGGGTCGCCGGTGGCGAGCACGACGACCGGCTGGCCGGCGGCGAGTGCATCGCGGCTCCAGTCGGCGACGGCGGCGAGCGCGCCGTCCATGTCGTGGGTGATGGCGCCGGCAGCGAGATGCGGGCGCACGAGCTCGAGCGTGCGGCCGGCGCCGATGACGACGCGGGCGGCAGTGATGCGTTCGTGTGCGGCATCGGTGAGTCCGGCCCAGCCGTCGTCGAGAATGCCGATCAGGGTGCAGTGGCTCATGCCGTGGGCTCCAGTGCTTCGGCTTCGTCGACACGGACGATGAATTTGCCGTCGAAGTCGCAGGCCAGCACGCAGAGGTGGTACTTGCCCGGATAACAGAATTTCAGGCTGCGGATCGCGCGTTTGGCGATGGCGCGGTGGAACTCCTCCGACAGGCCCAGCGCGACGAGGCGATCGGCGGCGAAGCGCGCCGTCTCGGCCGAACGGATCTCGGCGACGAGGTCTGGGGCGGCGCCGACTTCCTGCGCGCATTCGGCGAGCAGGTCGCGGTCGATCTCGGCCTTCCACGCGTGGGTCACGGCGAGGCCCTGGCCCATCTTGGTCAGCTTGCCGGCCATCGCGCCAATGTAGACGCGCGCCATCTTGTTCTTGATCGCCGCCTGGAACGCCGCCTTGACGAAGTCGCCCATCTGCACGAAGCAGGATTCGTCGAGCGCCGGCAGTTGGCCCATGGCGAACTTTTCGCTGCGTCCCCCGGTGGTGAAGACGATGTCGGTCTGGCCCTGCTTGGCGGCGACGTCGATCGCCTGCACGACGCTGGCGCGGAAGGCCGCGGTCGAATAGGGGCGGACGATGCCGGTGGTGCCGAGGATCGAGATGCCGCCGAGAATGCCGAGACGGGCGTTGAGCGTCTTCTTCGCCATCTCGTCGCCGCCCGGCACCGAGATCGTCACTTCGAGACCGTCGTTGTCGAGCAGCGCGCCGGCGACGGCCTGCACGTTTTCGGTGATGTTGCGGCGCGGCACCGGGTTGATCGCCGGTCCGCCGACCTCGAGGCCGAGGCCTTCCTTGGTGACGGTGCCGACACCTGTACCGCCCTTGAGGACGATCTGCCCGGCTGCGCCCGGCAGGCGCCGCACGTCGGCGGTGAGATGCGCGCCATTCGTCGCGTCCGGATCGTCACCGGCATCCTTGATGATGACGGCATGAGCAATGCCGTCGGCAAGGTGGCCGTCGGTGACCGGGAAGCTGATGTCATGGCCGTTGGGGAGATGCGAGACGATGACATTCGGGACTTCGCCGTTGACGAGGCCGAGTGTCGCCGCACGCGCCGCCGCGGCGGCGCAGGCACCGGTCGTGAAGCCGCTGCGGCCGCCGCGCTTGCGCTTGGCGTCGCCCTTGCGGACTTTCTCGGGGGCGGGGCTGTCGCTCATGCCACCTTCTTTTGCTCGGCTTCGGCGAGCCCCAGCAGGGCATGCACGGCGGCGACGACGAGCGTCGATCCGCCCTTGCGGCCCTTGATTGCGACCCAGGGCACTTCGTTCAGCGTCATCAGCTCATCCTTCGACTCGACTGCCGAGACAAATCCCACCGGCATGCCGACGATCAGCGCCGGGCGCACGCCCTCTTCGCGAATCAGGCGGATGACTTCGAGCAGCGCGGTCGGTGCGTTGCCGATGGCGACGATGCCGCCTTCGAGCTTGCCGAGACGGTGCGCCTTGCGCATGGCTTGCACGGCGCGGGTCGTGCCCTCGGCGTGGGCGCGCTCGATGACGTCGGCATCGGAGATGGTGTGCAGCGTGCTCATGCCGAAATGCGCGAGGCGCGGCTTCGACAGGCCGACGCAGATCATCTCGGTGTCGGCGACGACCGGCGTGCCGCCTTTGAGCACGGCGGCGAGGCCGGCGCGCATCGCGTCCGGGTGGAACAGCGTGAGGCCGTTGAATTCGAAGTCGGCGTTGGCGTGGATCATGCGGCGCACCAGCGGCCATTGTTCGGCGGTGTAGGCGTGTGGGCCGGCTTCGGCGTCGATGATCGCGAAGGAGTCATGCTCGATGGCACGGCCGGCGGCGGTCAGTTGTTCGGTAACGATGTTGGTGGTCATAAGCGTTCAGCGATGAGGGTGGGCGTGGTGGCAATGCGCATGTTCATGCGCGTGCTCGGCGTGGCCGGCGCAGGCGCCGGTCCCTGTGTGGCTGTGATCGTGCAGATGCTCGCCTTCGGCGGCTTCGCGATATTTGCAGCCGTCGCATTCGAGCAGTCCGCCGCTGGAAAGTTCGTCGTCACCGATGCGGCGGTCGAGAATTGCGAAAATTTCCGGCTCGAAACCGAAGTAGTTGCCGACTGCGAACGCGACCTGTGGGTACTGCTGCTTGAGGCGCTCGACCTGCGCGGCGATGCGCTCGATCAGCACGCCGGTGAAGAGATAGACCGGCAGGATGCAGATCTGCGTCATGCCGAGCTTGATCTGGCGCTGCACGGCGGTTTCGAGGCGCGGCCAGGTGACGCCGGTGAAGGCGAGGTCGACGAGTTCGTGATCGTTTTCCTCGAAGATCCAGCGCGCCATGCGCGCCAGTTCGCCGTTGGCGCTGGCGTCCGAGGAACCGCGGCCGAGCAGGATGACGCCGGTGGTCTGCGGGTCGGGCACGTTCAGCGCGCGCATCTGGCGATTGAGCTGCCGTTGCAGCACGTCGAGGATGTCGCGACCCATACCGAGGTGGCGGGCAACAACGAAGCGCACCTTCGGATGACGTTCGCGTGCCGCCGCGACCGCCGCCGGCATTTCCATCTTGACGTGTCCGGCCGCATTGAGGATCAGCGGCACGAGGATGACGCCATCGGCATCGCGCGCGGCGCGGTCGAGGCCTTCGTCGAGAAGTACATCGGCATGTTCGATGAAGCAGACATCGATGCGCAATTCGGGATGGCGCTCGCGCCAGGCGGCGGCGAAGCGCTCGATCTCGTCGTTGCCGTCGCGGTTGCGCGAACCGTGTCCGGCCAGCAGGATCGTCGTGCGGAGCATCTTAGTCATTGCCATTGTCCTCGCTGGCCTTGCGGAAACGATGCGTGAAGGTCGGGTCGTAGAGCTTGGAGCGCACCAGGCTTTCCCAGTCGGCGGAGCCGAGCGTCGGGCTGGCGACGATCATCGCCTGGCTGCCGATTTTTTCGTCCTGGCACTTGCGCTTGATGTCGGCGAGCGTGCCGCGCACGATCTTTTCCAGGCCCGGCCAGCTGGCCTTCTGCACGACGAGGATCGGCGCGTCCTCGCGCCAGCCGGCCTCGCGCAGCGCCGCCTGGACTTCGTGCAGCAGCGTGATCGAAAGATAGATGCAGAGCGTGCAGTGGTGGCGCGCCAGCGAGACGAGGTCTTCGCCTTCGGGCATTGGCGTGCGGCCGGCCGTGCGCGTCAGGATGACGGTCTGCGTGACTTCCGGCAGCGTCAGCGATTCGCCGGCGGCGGCCATCGACGCCATCGCCGACGAGACGCCGGGGACCACGGCCCACTCGATGCCGGCGGCGGTGAGCGGACGGGTCATTTCGATCAGCGCGCCGTAGAGGCCGGGATCGCCGGTCTGCAGGCGCACGACGATGGCATTGCGGCTGGCCTGGTCGATGACCCAGGCGACCATTTCTTCGAGCGTCATGTCCTTGGAGTCGCGGATGACGCAGCCTTCGGGCGCGTACATCGTTGCGGCCTGGTCGACGAGCGAACCCGCGTAGAGGATCGCGCCGGCCTGTTCGAGCAGTTTGCGGCCCTTGACGGTGATGAGATCGGGATCGCCGGGACCGGCGCCGATGAACCAGACCTTACCGGCCATGGCAGTACCTCGCAAAAAAGAAAATCAAATCAGCATTCATGAAAGCGCTCCCGTTTCGAGAAGCGCGACGAGTTCGCGCTGCGAGCGCGGCAGCGGCGTTGCCGCCAGCAGGCCGCGGGCGACCAGCGCCCGGTGCAGGGCGATGACCTGCGGCGACGGCAGTCCGGCGGCCTTGAGATCGTCCTCGCGCGCCGGCATCGCCGCGCTGGCGAACGAGGCGGTGCAGCGGCCGCGCGCCATCAGGTGGATGTCGTCGGCCCAGCGGTAGGCGAAGTCGATGTCATGCGTGGCGAGCAGCAGCGTGATTCCTTTGGCATGAAGCCCGTTGAGCGCCGAGAGGAGTTCCTCGCGCATGGCGTTGTCGAGACCGGCCATCGGCTCGTCGAGGATCAGCAGCTTGGGTTCCATGGCCAGCACGCCGGCGATGCAGACGCGTTTTTTCTGTCCGAAGGAAAGGTTATGCACGGCCTTGTCGGCGGCATGGGCGAGGCCGACGGCATCGAGTGCCGCGTCGACGCGCTGGCGTACCGTATCGGTATCGAGGCCAAGATTGAGCGGGCCGAAGGAGACGTCTTCGCGCACGCTGGCGGAAAAGAGTTGCCGGTCGGGGTTCTGGAAGACGAGGCCGATGTCGGTGCGCAGGCGGCGCAGGCCGGCGCGGCTGTAGTCGACGGGCGTGCCGGCGTAGCGTACGACGCCGCCCTGCGGCTGGAGCAGGCCGTTGGCATGCTGGAAGAGCGTCGTCTTGCCGGCGCCGTTGGCACCGAGCAGCGCGTTGCGGCTGCCGGCGCGGATGCCGAGCGAACAGCCGTCGAGGCCGATACTGCCGTCCGGATAACGATAGGCCACCTGCTCGAACTGCAGCAGGACGTCGTTGAAGCTCATAGGAGAGTCGCTCCGAGAATCAGGATGCTGCCGGCCAGCGCGGCGATCGCGAGATCGCGGCGGGTATCGGCGAAGGTCGGTTCGATGAAGCGCAGCGGCCCGTCGTTGTTGCGGGCGAGTGCGGCGATATGCAGGTCATGCGCGCGCGACCAGACCTGGATCGCCAGGTTGGCGGTCAGTTGGCCGAGCGAACGCAGCGCGAGTCGTGGAGTGGCATAGCCGAGACGGGCGGCCTGTGCGGTCAGCGTGTCGTGCAGCGCTTCGGAGAAAACGAAGAGCATGCGATAGCAGACGACCATCAGTTCGAGCAGCACATCGGGAAAGCGCAGGCGGCGCATCAGCGCGATCAGGTCGATCAGCGGCGTCGTCAGCACCAGGAAAAGGAGCGCCGCCAGCGCCGCACCCGAGCGCGCGACGAGGCGGAAGAAGGGCGCGCTGCCTTCGGGCAGCCATTGCAGCGTCAGGCTGCCGCTGGCGTCAAGCGCCGGCGAGACCAGCAGGCTCAGGCTGCCGATGAGCAGGAAGCCGAGCGCCGGAGCGGCGACGCGTGCGAGTCGCGCACAGCCGATACCGGCGCCGAGCAGCGTCGTGGCGACCAGCGCAAGTGCGACGACCGCCGCCGTCGTCGGTGTTGCCGCGGCGAACGAAGCAATGAGACCGCTGAGCGCGAACAGGCCTTTGGCGGCCGGGGAGATGCTGCGCCAGCGATTGGTGTAGGCCGACTGCTCAATCAGCACTGCGTTCGTTCTCCGGAGCGGTCGGCGTGGCGGCGTTCTTCTCGGCCTCGCGGCGGAATTTTTCGCGCGTCACCGAGACGCCAAGGTAATAACCGATGACGCCGGCGCCGATCGCCGCCTGCAGTGCGAAAAGCAGCGAAGCAATCTCGTTGCTGGCGGGTTCGATGATCGGCGAGAACCACGGCTTGTAGTCGGGGTTGATGCTGCCGATCATGTTCTTGGCTTTGTCGTCGGCGCCGGTGAAGATTTCGGCGGCCTCGCTGCCCGGCGTCGCCTCTGGCTTCTGCACGAGCCACAGCGGCAGCGCCGAGAGCAGCACGACGCCGAGGATCAGCAGCAGGTTGACCGGGCGTTTCTTCATTGCGCGCGGACTTCCAGGTCGGTCGACAGCTTGAGGCTGCGCAACTCCTGGGCATTGAAGCGGGCCAGCGCGTTGAAGACGAGGACGGTCAGCAGGCCTTCGCTGATCGCCAGCGGGATCTGCGTGATGGCGAAGATGCCGGCGAACTTGGCGAGCGAAACGGCAAAGCCGCCGGTCGCGTCGGGGAAGGCCCAGGCGAGCTGGACCGAGGTCGTGACGTAGGTGGCGAGGTCGGACAGGCAGGCGGCGAGGAAGACGCTGAGCGCCAACGACAGGCGCAGGCCACGGGCGACGCGGAAGATGCCGGCGGCGACGAAGGGGCCGACGATGGCCATCGAGAAGACGTTGGCGCCGAGCGTCGTCAGGCCGCCATGGGCGAGCAGCAGCGCCTGGAAGAGCAGCACGACGAGGCCGATCGGCGCCATCACGGCAGGACCGAAGAGCAGTGCGCCGAGGCCGGTGCCGGTGGGGTGCGAGCAGCTGCCGGTGACCGAGGGCAGCTTCAGGGCCGAGAGAATGAAGGTGAAGGCGGCGGCGACGCCGAGCAGCATGCGCTGTTCGGGGTTGTCACGGAAGCGCTTGCGCACGGCATGGATCCCGTAGGCGACGAAAGGGGCCGAGGCGGCGGTCCAGCCGAGGGCATGCTCGACGGGGAGATAGCCTTCCATGATATGCATGATTCACCTCTGATTCCGAAAGCGACGCGACAACTATGACAACGGTCTCGGAAAAAGGGGAGTCGATCGGAGGATGGGCTGCCGGTCCTCGGTAGACGGAGGACCATTGAAGCGCGGCAACGAATCGTCAGAACCTCACCCCTCACCCCGAGGATTGGCACCACATTCATTCCAGGCCGGTCTTCTGGCTTGCCGTCTTCCTCCTCCGGCGCCTTCCCATGCGATTGTGTCGCACAGTGGCATCGTGCCGGATTCGTCAGGCCTACAGCAGCGGGGGGCTGCGTCGGAATTACCGCGCACGGCGGAGTCACCGACTTCCCGTTTCACCCGTCCCCCGGAGGGAACAAGGAACCTGAAATTCGCGCCCATTTTACGCCAAGGACGCAGTGAATGAAAACTGCGGGTTTCCACAAGCCAAGACCTTGTTTTTGTTCAGGACTCGGCTGCAGAAACCGCGTTGGTCGCGGGGCTTTTAGCCCTTGTCGGAGACGCCGGCCGACTCGAAACTGGCCATTTCGTTGAGGAAATTGACGGCCGCCAGCACCAGCGGATAGGCGAGCGCGGCGCCGGTGCCTTCGCCGAGACGCAGGCCCAGGTTGATCAGCGGCGCTACCTGCATCGCCGCGAGTTGGGCGCGGTGGCCGGGTTCGGCCGAGTGGTGGCAGAAGATGCAGTAGTCGGTGAAATGCGGGGCCAGCTTGGCGGCGACGAGCGCGGCCGAGCTGACGATGAAGCCGTCGATCAGCAGGACCATGCCGGCCTGCGCGGCGGCCAGCATGGCGCCGGCCATCATGGCGATCTCGTAGCCGCCGAACTCGGTCAGCGCGGCGAGCGGTTCGGTGATGCGTCCGGTGCGCGCCAGAGCCTGGTCGAGCAGCGCGCGCTTGCGTTGCAGGCCGGCGTCGTCGAGACCGGTGCCACGGCCGATGCACTCGGTGAGCGGGACACCGGTCAGGCAGTGGGTGATGAGCGAGGCCGAGGCGGTGTTGCCGATGCCCATCTCGCCGAAGCCGATGACGTTGCAACCCTCGGCGGCGAGTTTGCGGACGAGCGCCGCGCCGCGTTCGAGCGCAGCGTCGCACTCGGCGTCGGTCATCGCCGGTTCCTCGATGTAGTTGCGCGTACTCGCTGCGATCTTGGCGTCGACGAGGCCGTCACGAACACCAAAATCATGGGCGACGCCGGCGTCGACGATGGTCAGGCCGATACCGTTCTGGCGCGCGAAGACGTTGATGCCGGCGCCGCCGGCGAGGAAATTCTCGACCATCTGCCACGTCACTTCCTGCGGATAGGCGGAGACGCCGGCCTTGGCGGCGCCGTGGTCGCCGGCGAAGACGAGGATCTGCGGATGCGCGAGCCGGGGCGTCGCGGTTTGCTGGATCAGGCCGATCTGCAGCGCCATCGCTTCGAGTTGTCCGAGGGCGCCGAGCGGCTTGGTCTTGCGGTCGATCTTGTGCTGCAGCGTGACGGCGAGTGCACGGTCGGGGGCGGCGAGCGAGAATAAGGGGGAAGTCATGATGATGGAATCCTGAGGAATGCGGGTTATCCGAAATGGCTGAAGACGGTTTCGGTGGCGTCGTCCCAACCGTCCCAGAGAAAATCGTCGGCGCTGCCGTCGGCGATCAGGCGCAGCGCGTAACGGACCTGCGCCTTGTAGAAGTCGCAGAAGGCGCCGGTGCGGTCCATGCCGCCGTTCATTTCGTGCGCTTCGGCCGGGCAGGGCGAACCGCAGAAGTGCCGGATCGGACAGTCGTTGCACGGTGCGAAGGTATCGACGTCGCGCGCGGTGACGCTGCGGAACGCTTCCGAGGCGAGTGCCGTCGTGATGCCGTGATCATCGAACAGGTTGCCGCCGTTGAAGCGCGGCAGGCCGATGAATTCGCTGCACGGATAGAGACTGCCGTCGGCCGCCAGTGCGAAGAAGGCGCGGCCGCCGCCGCAGGGCGAGAGGTCGCACATCAGCCGGCGCGCCGTCGGTGCGAGGATGCCGATGAGGATGTTGGCGAAATTGGCGACGACGAGCTTGCGGCCGGTCTGACGGAACAGTTCGTGCGAGCGTTCGAGTGCGGCGATGAAGGCGCGAGCCATCGTCGCATCGTCAGGTTTCACGGTTCGTGCGTCGGGCAGCGTGCAGCGCAATGCATTGAGCATGCAGGTCGGCACTTCGGCGGCGTGGAACAGATCGACGAGTGCGTTGAGATGCGGCAGGTTTTCCGTCGTGCAGGTGGCGATTACGCTCCAGGAACCGTAGCCGCGCAGGCGCGCCATCGCATCCAGTACTTTGTCATGAACGCTCTTGCCGGCCCAGGTCTTGCGCGTGGCGTCGGTGATGCCGGCGAGCGGCCCGTCGAGCGAGAGGCCGATGCTGGCGTTGCGCGCCGTCAGGAATTCGACGGCGCTGTCATCGAGCAGGGTGGCGTTGGTCTGCAGGCCGAAGTCGAAATCGGCGCCAAAGGCGTCGATCGCGGCGAAGACGGCGTCGCGGTTCATCAGCGGCTCGGCGCCGTGGAAGATCGCTCGCGGCAGGCGGCCCGGCGGCATCACCGTGCGGAAATAGTCGCGCAGGCGCTCAAGCGCGGCGAGCAAGCGCTCGGTCGTCATGCGCTGGCCGTCGCGTCGTTGCGCACGCGGCAGATAGCAGTAGCTGCAATCGAGGTTGCAACGCTCGGTCGGGTTCAGGTAGACGCCGGAGGGCGTCAGGCCAAAACGCAGCGCCTGCATTTCGGCGGCGAAGTCGTCGGCCTGGTCGCGCCAGGCCTGCATCATCGGCAGGTGATCGGCGGTCGCGGCGTCGAGTTGGTGTTTGTCCACCAGCATCCAGAACGCCGATTCCGGCTCGATGACCGCGGCATAGCTGTCGTGTTCGATGTCGACGGCCAATAGCGGGCCGGCGGCCCGCGTCAGTTCGGCGACTTTCATTTACTTGGCCGCTCTCCGGTCCATCAGCACGTAATGCGACAGGCCGATGCCATCGGGATGGCAACGCTTGCGCATGGCGATGCTCGCGACGGGGGCGGTCGGTTGGGTGGCGGCCTGGGTGGCCGGTTGGGCGGGCTGTTGTGGCGACATGATCCTCTCCTCGGGACAGTGCATGAGTCATCAGGACAAGAGGCGTGCAGGCGCACGGCGATGGCCGGCGCGGATGCGGCTTCTTGCTTGTTCTGCACGGTTCGAGACGTCTTCTGGCTCCCGGATCAACCGAACTGCTGCGCCTTCCCGGAGGATGTCCCCCAGTGGCTGGTCGTGCGACCGTGCAGCATTCGTCCCCGGATACAGCGGCGGGCCCGCCACGGATTTTCACCGTGTTCCGTTTCGTCGAACCGAACGGAACGCGAATTATCCCGTTGTTGTCAGGACAGCGTCAAGGCGGCGGCGGTCAGCTGCGCCAGCGCGGCGTCGAGCCGTTCCCATTCGCTTTCGTTGCCGGGCAGGCCGAAACGGATCAGTCCGTGCGCGTCGAAACGTCGCACGAGGATGGCATGGCGGGCGAAATGCTCGGCAAGCGCGCTGGCCTGTGCCGTCTTGACGGTGCAGAACAGGGCCGTGCGCTGAACCTCGCCCAGTGGTGCGAGCGCCTGTTCGAGGCGGATGGAGGCAGTTTCAAGGCGTTGCCGCGCGCCGTCCTGCCAGGCGGTGTCGGCGAGTGCGTGGCGGGCGACGAAGCGCGCCGGGTGGGAGAGCGGCCAGGGGCCGAGTTTTTCGCGCAGGGCATCGAGTTTCTCGGCGACACCGAAGACGAAGCCGACGCGGGCACCGGCGAGGCCGAAGAACTTGCCGAGCGAGCGCAGCACGATCAGGTTCGGCGCGGCCTCGCTGCCGGCGAGATCGACGACGTTGTCCTGCGGACTGGCGTCGCCGAAGGCTTCGTCGACGATCAGCCAGCCGCCGCGCCGCCGCAACTGTTCGGCAGCGTCGACAACGGCATCGCGCGGTGTTGCGTTGCCGGTTGGGTTGTTCGGGTTGCAGATCAGGACCAAGGGCGTCGCCGCCGCGAGGGCGCGGGCGAGCGTCGGCAGTCGCCGCACGCGATGGCCGGCGCGTTCCCAGGCGTGCGGATGTTCTTCGTAGATCGGCGCGACGCAGGCGATGACTTGCGGGGCGAAAAACAGCGGCAGCGTCTGGATCGCCGCCTGCGACCCGGACAGCGCGAGCAGACGGTCGTTGCCATAGTAGGCGGCGGCCGTGGTTTCGAGTCCGTCGTTGTCTTCGGGGAGGCGGTTCCAGCAGGCCGGATCGATCGCCGGGATCGGGTAGGTTTCGGGATTGATGCCGGTCGACAGGTCGACCCAGCGCTCGACCGGGATGTTGTGTGCCTGGGCCGCGGCCAGCAGGCGTCCACCATGTTCAAGCACAGGCGGCTCCCAACAGGAGGTAAATGACGAGCCACAGCGCCAGGCTGCGACGCACCAGCGCCAGCGCGCGCGGGATGTCCTCGCCGCGGGCGGGGCGACCTTCGCCAAGCACCGGGCGTTCTTCCAGCTGGCCGTGGTAGATCGCGGCGCCGCCGAGCGCGAGGCCGAGGCTGCCGGCGCCGGACGACATCACCGGTCCGGCGTTAGGGCTGTCCCAGATCGGCGCCTGCGCACGCCAGCAGCGCAGGGCGCGGGCGGTCTGTCCCATCAGCGCGTAGGAGAGCGCGGTCAGGCGTGCCGGGAAATAGTTGAGCGCGTCGTCAAGGCGGGCGGCGACGCGACCGAATTCGAGGAAGCGTGGGGTACGGTAGCCCCACATCGCGTCAAGCGTGTTGGCCAGGCGGAAGAGTACGGCGCCGGCGCCGCCGAAGAGCATGAACCAGAAGAGCGCGCCGAAGATCGCGTCGTTGCCGTTCTCGAGTGTCGATTCGATGCAGGCCTTGGCGACGCCTGATTCGTCCAGTTGCTCGGTGTTGCGCGAGACGATCCAGCCGACGTGCTGGCGGGCGCTGGCGAGGTCGCCGGCGGCGAGGTCGGCGCCGACGTGTTCGGCGTGTTCGTGCAGGGCGCGGCCGCCGAGGGCGAGATAGAGCAGTGCGACATCGGTCAGCCAGCCGATGAAATCGTAACGTTTGGCCCAGACGGCGAGGGCGACCCAAGGCAGGACGACGAGCATCCAGGCAAGGGCGCCGCGCAGGATGCGGGCCCGGCCGCCATTCAGCCGGTGTTCGACGGCGCTCGCCAGGTTTCCGAAGCCGACCAGCGGATGTGCGTGCCGCATTTCGCCGAGCAGGCGGTCAAGGACCACCGCCGCGAGCGCCGCGAGGGGCAGCCACAGCGTCGATGGAACGCCCGCGAACGGCAGGTCGAGTGAAAACGGGGCAAGCATGAGAGAATGGCGGAAAAGGACGCAATTCTACGACTTACCTTGAAAATCCGCTAACCATGTCACAAAAATCCGTTCCCTCCCTGATGGTCCAGGGCTGCACCTCCGACGCCGGTAAATCGGTGTTGGCTGCCGCCATTTGCCGCGTGCTCGCCCGTCGCGGGCTGCGCGTCGCGCCCTTCAAACCGCAGAATATGGCGCTCAATTCGGCTGTCACCGTCGATGGCGGCGAAATCGGTCGCGCCCAGGCGCTACAGGCGCTGGCCGCGCGCGTGCCGGCCCATATCGACTTCAATCCGATCCTGCTCAAGCCCTCGACCGACCGGCACGCGCAGGTGATCATCCAGGGCAAGGCGCACGCCGACCTGAATGCCCGCGACTATCACGAATACAAGCCACGGGCAATGAAGGCCGTGCTCGAGTCCTGGCAACGCCTCAACGACGCCTACGACTGTATCGTCGTCGAAGGCGCCGGCAGTCCGGCCGAGATCAACCTGCGCGCCCGCGACATCGCCAACATGGGCTTCGCCGAGGTCGTCGATTGTCCGGTGATCATCGTCGCCGATATCGATCGCGGCGGCGTCTTCGCGCACCTCGTCGGCACGCTCGAATTGCTGTCGCCGAGCGAGCAGGCGCGGGTCAAAGGCTTCGTCATCAACCGTTTCCGTGGCGACATGTCGCTGCTCGAACCGGGTTTGCGCTGGCTCGAGGAACGGACCGGCAAGCCGGTGCTAGGCGTGCTGCCCTATCTGCACGGGCTGTATCTCGATGCCGAGGACGCGCTGCCGCGCGGCAAACTGGAAAAGGAAAATGCCAAGCTCAAGGTCGTTGCGCCGGCATATCCGCGCCTGTCGAACCACAACGATTTCGACCCTTTGCGCTATCACCCGGAAGTCGATTTCACCATCGTCGGCGCGCATGACCCGGTGCCGCCCTGCGATCTGATCGTGCTCGGCGGTTCGAAGGCGGTCCAGGCCGACCTCGACTGGCTACGCGAGATGGGTTGGGAAGAGGCGATCCAGCGCCACCTGCGCTATGGCGGCAAGCTGATCGGTATCTGCGGCGGCTTGCAGATGCTTGGCCGTCAACTGAACGACCCGCAAGGGCTCGAAGGCGCGCCGGGAAGCGCACCGGGGCTCGGCCTGCTCGATTTCGAGACGACGCTGGCCGCCGAGAAGCGGCTGGAAAACGTCAGCGGAACATTGACCCTGCCGGGGGCGCCGGCGATCGAGGGCTACCGGATCCACATGGGCGTGACGCACGGTCCGGCGCTGTCACGGCCGTCGACGCAGCTGGGCGGATCGCCCGAAGGCGCGATTTCCGAAGATGGCCAGGTGCTGGCGACCTACTGCCATGGATTGTTCGATCAGCCCGATGCGCTCAACGCGCTGATCGCCTGGGCAGGACACACGCCAGCAGCGCGTTTTGACCCGGTCGAGCGGCGCGAGCGCGACCTCGATCGTCTGGCCGACGCTGTCGAGGAACACATGGATCTGGCGCGGCTGGCCGAGTGGTTTCCGTGTATCCGGCCGGACAAGGCGCCTGTCTGAGACCCATAAGCGTCTGCCGGATTTCTCCGGCAGACGAGGGTGATTCTGGAAACTGCTGGCGAACGATCAGCCGTAGTTGATCGGATGCTTGGACAGCCAGTGCTTGTCGCGCGTCGTGCCGATGCGCTTGCCGGCTTCGCGTGCCATTGCCGCGGTCAGCGGACGGGTCTTCCAGGCAAAGCTGGCGCCGAAACCGAGCACGGCGCCGAGAATGCCACCGGCGATGACGCCGCGTACCGGCTTGCGATCGTCGGCCAGCGCGCCGAGCACGGCGCCGGTCAGCACGCCGAAGCTGGCGGCTTGCCAGGACTGTTCAGCGGCGACGGCCAGGATGTCGGAGGTCTCTTCGGCTTCGAGCACCGCACGGCGGGCTTCCTTGGCGCCTTCAAGGCCTGACTCGACGAGTTCCTTGCCATATTCGATATTGGTCTTGACGAGTTCCTTGCCTTGCTCGAGGTTGTTCTTGACCTGTTCTGTAATGCCCATGTTGTCGCTCCTGTGGTGGCGCTGAATCCGAGCCGACGTTGTCGCAAACCCGGGTTTGCATGACGACGACCCCCTTACGATTCGTAGTGTATCACTGGTCGCCAGTTCGTGCCGTCGGGGAACCTGTTGGCTTGGCGGCGACTCTATCGGCGGTGTGGACAGGCAACGACGTCAAGGCGCGTGCCGTTCGATTGAAAGCGATTGATGGCCAAGAAATTCCCCCTGAACCCCAAACACCCGGAGCGTATCTGCTGGGGCTGCGACCGCTATTGCCCCTGGGATTCGCTCGGTTGCGGCAATGGCTCGGGCCGCACCCAGCATCCGGCCGAGTTGCTCGGCGAGGATTGGTATCGCCACGGCGACTGGGGCCTAGACGTCGACGAAGAAACGCCGGCGGACGCCGATGCGGGCGAGGTGAAAAAGTGAATGTCGAATCGACACGACCGGCGCGTGTGCCGGCCGGTGGCCGATGAAGGGGGAGCGCCGTGCGCTATCCCTGTCTCGGTTATTGCATCATCGACAAGCGCGGTTATTGCGTCGCCTGCGGACGACCGCCAACGCTGGGCATGCCAGAGTCTTGTACGCCGGCGCCTTCAGGCGTGCCGACGGTGCTTCCAAAGCAGGAGAAAGTGGAGCCGGCGGATACCGCCGACGCCGGGGACACCGCAACGCTCAAAGGAAGCCGAGCTTGAAGACGTCGCCAATCATCGAAGCGATCATGATGAATTCGCGTCCGACGTTGTCGATACCAAAGTGCACGGCGTCTTCGCCTTGCTGGATGACGGGTTCAAGGTAACTAGCGCTTTCCAGAAAGGCGCGCGCTTGTTCGGGCAGCAGGTTTTCCATTTTCATCGAATGGTCTCCTTGAGTGGGCCAAAGGGGAGAGTGGTCGAAATTTAGGCGACGGATTCTAGCATGGGTATCACTAAAGTAGTAGGCGTTTTTGTGAGATGGTCAGGCCGATCTTGTGCTGATAGTGAGTGCTTGCTCCTGGCTGTTTTTCATATTTTTCGCATCTTTTGCAACAGAGAATCGGAGGCTGAGGTTCCTGGCCTGGCGAACGGTGCGCCACGGCGCGCGACATCGCGCATAATGCTTGCCGATCCATTTATGACCGGGATATTTTTGTGACGACGCCGTTTTCCGATCCTCACCGCACGCGGGCCATTTTGTTGCTGTCGATGGCAGCGTTCGCCAGCGCAGCCTCGATGCGGATTTGCGATGCGATGCTGCCGGCCTTGGCGGAGCATTTTTCGACGAGTACGGCCGAGGCGAGTCATGTCGTGTCCTTTTTTGCGATCGCCTACGGGTTGCTGCAGGCATTTTTCGGGACGCTCGGCGATCGCATCGGCAAGTATCGGCTGATCGCCTATTGCACATTGGCGTCGACGGCGGGGACGCTGGCGGCCGCCTTCGCCGGGTCGCTCGATTGGCTGGTGGTCGCGCGCTTCCTGTCCGGCATGACCGCCGCCGGCATCATTCCGCTGTCGATGGCTTGGATCGGCGATACGGTCGCCTACGAACACCGGCAGGCGACGCTGGCCCGGTTCCTGGGCGGGCAGATTCTGGGCCTGGTCAGCGGCCAATTCATCAGCGGCGTATTTACCGATACCTTCGGTTGGCGTTGGGCTTTCGCCTTCCTCGCGACGATCTTTCTCGGTGTCGGTTGGCGCGTGCTGCGGGAAGCGCGCCACAATCCTTCGGCGCAGCATGCCGCCGGGAATCCCTTGGTCCGCGCTTCGATTCTGACGCAGGTGGGCGTGGTGCTGGCTACACCCTGGGCGCGCGTCGTGCTCGTGACGGTGTTCATCGAGGGGATGCTGGTATTCGGTCCGATGGCTTTCGTTCCGACTTTCCTGCACACCCGGTTTTCCTTGGCGCTGACGACGGCTGGTGTGATGATGATGGCTTTCGGTGCCGGCGGTTTTCTCTACATCGTGTTCGCCCGGCATTTTGTCCGTCGTCTCGGCGAGCCCGGGCTTGCCGGGGTCGGCGGCGTCATGCTGGCCCTCGCCTGGCTGATCCTTGCGACCGAAAACCACTGGGCGTGGACGCCCTTCCTGACTTTCCTGGCAGGCCTCGGTTTTTACCAGTTGCACAATACGCTGCAGACCAATGCTACCCAGATGGCGCCAAGCGTCCGCGGTACCGCGGTCTCCTTGTTTGCGTCGGCATTTTTCCTCGGGCAGTCGCTCGGCGTCTTCGTTTCTTCGCACATTTTCTCGAACCTCGGCGCCGAAACACTATTTCTCGTGGCAGCAACGCTGATTCCGGTGTTGGGCGCGGCCTTTTCCTGGCGCGTCAGGCTGCATCATCGAAGCGTCGCCGCTCCGGCGAAATCGACGCCATGAGCAGGGTTGGGCGAGGTGCCGCAGACAGGAGCAGACTCACATGAAGATAGCAGTGATGGGTGCCGGTGCTGTCGGTTGTTACTACGGCGGCATGTTGGCGCGGGCCGGGCACGAGGTCGTGCTGATCGGCCGTCCCCCGCATGTCGAGGCCATCCGGGCACAGGGCCTGCGTTTCGAGGCGGCGGCATTCTCCGGCACAATCGCGCTGGCAGCCGCCGGCGACGCCAGCGCGATCAAAGGCGCGGCGTTGGTGCTGTGTTGCGTCAAATCCGGCGATTCCGAGCGCGCGGCCGCGGCGATGGCGCCCCATCTCGAGGCGACGACGATCGTGCTCAGCCTGCAGAACGGCGTCGATAACGCGGCACGTCTGTCGGCCTGTCTGGGTCGGACGGCACTGCCCGTCGCTGTGTACGTCGCCGTCGAGATGGCGGGGCCCGGCCATGTGCGTCACCACGGGCGCGGGGATCTCGTGATCGGCGCCTCGCCCGAGGCCGAGGCCTTGTCGGCCCTGTTTGTCGCTGCCGGCATTCCCGTCCGGGTGTCGGACAACGTCATGGCGACCTTGTGGGAGAAATTGATCGTCAACTGCACTTTGAACGCCTTGTCGGCGATCACCCGACAGCCCTATGGTGTATTGGCCCAGGGCGCCGGCGTTGCTGACGTCATCGACGATGTGCTCAGCGAGTGCCTGGCCGTGGCGCGTGCCGATGGCATCGCGATTGCGGCGGATTCGCGGGCGGCGGTTCAGGGCATCATCGACAGCATGCCGACCCAGCGTTCTTCCACCGCGCAGGACCTGATGCGCGGCAAGCCCAGCGAAATCGATCATCTGAACGGATACGTCGTGCGTCGCGGTCAGGCACTTGGCATTGCCACCCCCGCCAACCGCGTCTTGTACGCGCTCGTACGTTTGCTGGAGAACGCGCCGGCGGGCAATTGAGGGGCGAGCGACGGCAAAAAAAATCCCGTGTCAGTCGGACACGGGATGCAAATCTCATCATTGCGATGAGTCAGGGAGGGTCAAACATTGTCAGCAGGGGATGCTGAAGCAATGACTGCAGTGTACGTTTTGAGGCCGGCGCCTGTCTGTTGGCGCACTGCGGCGATTGCGTAACGGTTTGTAAGACTTGCGCGAGCGCCGAATCTTGCTATCGGTGGGCGCCGGAAGTAGCATCAGTACGTCATGACCCTCAGGAGGCGTCCCATGAAATCGATTTATGTCACCGCGCTGCTGTGTTTCGTGGTTTCGGCCTGTTCGAATACCTATACCTATGTCAAGGACGGCAATGCCGATGCGCTGCAGGATGCGCTGGTCGAATGCAAGACCGAAATGGCGCGGCAAGTCGGCGACGACGCCACCGAGGCGATGGACAAGTGCATGGCGGCCAAGGGCTACGACAAGAAAATCGACAAATATGGGCTGTGAGGAATTGCGCCTTGTCTGCTTGCGGCCGTTGCCGGGTACGGATGGTATGTCGACGGTGACGGTCGGATGATATTCAGGGATCGACGCTCACTCAGGTTTTTTTGCGATGTCGCCGGCGTGGTGATTTTGCTGGCCGGTCTGCTGATTGCTGGCCTGATCTACCATCGTGCCGGAAACCTGCCGGACGAAGGCTTGTCATATGAATTCGTCGATGGCGCGGTCTATGTGGTCGATCCGGGGGATTCAAAACTGTATCGTCGCGAACTCGAGCGCTTCGGCGGCAAGGCGGCGATTTTCGCCGACGATCTCAACCGGTGGTTCTCCAGTCTATGGAAGGGACGGCGTCTTGCATTCATCGTCGCTCTGTTCTCGATTGTCATCGCCTTTGGCATTGTTCGTTTTGGCCGTGCGCCGGATCTGCCGCCGCCTGATCAGCCGTCCGACCGGTAGCGGCATTCTGTTACCGCGGTGGCTGCGCTGCACTGTGTGGACGGGCCTGTTGTGCCTGGCTTCCTTGGCATCGGCGCAAAACGCGAACCCCCCGCCGCCGATTCCCGAGGTGGCGCGCCCCGTTTTCCTCGAAGCCGAGAAGGCGCGCGAAGAGGGGGCAGTCGAACGTGAGCGCGAGTTGCTGGAAGAGGCGATCCGGTTGATCGGTCCGCAAAACCCGGCAGCCTTTCCGGTTTACGAGCGTTTGCGCCACAACTATGCCGACCGCGGCCTGTTCGCCAGGGCTATCGATGTTGGCGAGCGGCAACTGCGTGTCACGAGCGGTCCCGGTCAGGATCACAACGTTCTGATTGCCCAGGTCAACCAGTATGCCTCCCTGCATCAGTTGGACCAGGCGTCGGCGGCGTTGGCTCAGCTTGAACGCACGATGGATTCATTACGTCGTTCGAGGCGCTGGTTTTCGCGCGGCCCCTGGTGGCAGGCCGGGCTGGCGCGCGCGAAGGCGGCGGTGTTACTGCGCTCGGGACATTTGGCTGAGGCCGAGGAAGCGCTGAAGGCCTGCGTCGCCTCCTCTACCGCCGCCTTGCGCGACAATCCGGACATCGAAGGCAGCGTGCAGATCATGGAGTGCGTGCGCGGATTGATGGATGTTCAGATTGCCACTGGCCAACTTGCGGCTGCCGGGGTTACCGCTGATCAGCTGCGTGTGGTCGCCGATCAGACCGTGGAGATCAAGAAGCGGCCAGCCATTCATGTGCGCGTCAAGCAAAGCATGGGGCGCTTGGCGCTGGAGCAGGGAAAAGTCGACTTGGCGCGGCGGATTTTCGAGGAAGGGCTCGATTCCCTGCGCGCCAGCGATTCGTCGGAGGCGTCCTTGCGCGCTGCCGACCTGAGGCTTCAATTGGCCCGGGTTCATATGTTGCTAGGACAATGGCCGCAGGCGCTCGAGTGGCACCGGCAACGCGAGGCGGCGCTGCTTGGCGCGGCATCGGAACGCGGTCGGGTGGCATCCGGGTCGGTCGAATACGCCTACACCTTGCAGCGTCTGGACAATCCAGCCCCGGCGCTGGCAATGATGGAACGCATTGTCGAAGCGCGTCGACAACAAGATGAAGCTTCCTTGCTTCGCTGGGAGGCCGAGGCGTTTTACGGACTCGCGCTAGCCGCCAATGGGCGCGCCGATGAGGCCCTGCAGAAGCTGCGCGTCGCCGTACCCAAGTATTTGGATCTGGCCAATGGCGAACGCTCGTCAGTCGATGCCGGCGTTTTGCGCAACGCTCGTTTCAACTGGATGCTCGACGGTTATCTGGCCTTGCTGGCTTCCCATGCGGCGGCGGGTGGTGCCGATGCGGCAACGGCACGTGACGAGGCCTTCCGGCTCGCCGATCTGGCGCGCGGCAGTACCGTGCAGCGCGCATTGTCGGTGTCGGCGTCGCGGGCGACGATTGCCGATCCGGCGCTCGCCGATCTCGCGCGTCGTGAACAGGATCTGCAACGCGAAATCAGCGCGCTCGCCGAGTCGCTTGGCAATCTGCTGGCACGCGGCCGGGTGGCGGAACAGGATCAGGTCGTTGCGCAAATGCGTGCGACGCTGACGCGCCTGCGTAACGAGCAAACGCAGGCGCTGCGCGATATCGAGCGTCGTTTCCCCGACTACGCCGGATTGCTCAACCCGAAGCCGGTCGGCATTGCGGCCGTCCAGAAGCTTTTACGCACGGGTGAGGCGCTGGTGTCGATTTATACCGGCAGCGCGCAAACGCTGGTTTGGGCGATTCCGGCACGTGGCGAGCCGAAGTTTGCTGTCGTGCCGATGAGCCAGGCGCAGGTCGATGCCAAGGTGGACAAATTGCGCCGGGGGCTCGATCCCAATGCCGACGCGGCAGGACGTTCGCCTAAATATGATCTGGAAGTGGCGCACGAGTTGTATGCGCAATTGCTCGGTAGCGTCGAGGACGGTTGGCGCGAGGCGCAGGATCTCATCGTCGTTCCGCAGGGTCGTCTCGGCCAATTGCCGTTCGGCGTGCTCCTGACCGAGCCATGGACGGCGCCGGCGGCGCGCTTGCCGTATGCCGAGATGGCGGAGGCGCCCTGGCTCATCAAGCGCGTCGGAATTTCACAGCTGCCGGCGGTCGTGGCGCTGACGGCGCTACGCGGCCAAGGCGTGCCCAAACCGGCCGAACGACCCTTCGTCGGCTTTGGCGATCCTGTCTTCGTGGCCGCCGCCGGAGCGGCAGAGAGTGGGGCGACGACGCGAGGCGGACGCTGGCGCGCGTCCCTGCGCTCGGACGATCGTGGCGAGGCCGGGTCGGCATCCGCCACCTCGCTTGGCGTACCGGTCAATTTCAAGCTCTTGCCGCCACTGCCGGAGACGGCGCAGGAAGTCGAGGAAGTCGCCGCCGTACTCGGGGCCGATGCGACTCGCGACATCTTCCTGCACGAACGGGCGAGCGAAGCGGTCGTCAAGCACACCGCGCTCGCAGGCTATCGTGTCGTCATGTTCGCGACGCACGGGCTGATGGGGAACGAGATGCCGGGGTTGTTCCAGCCGGCCCTGGCGCTTTCCAATCCGGCGATCACCGGTGACGGTGAGGACGGCATGCTGACGATGGAGGAAATCCTCGGGCTCAAGCTGCGCGCCGACTGGGTCGTGCTGTCGGCCTGCAACACCGCGGCGGCGGGTGGGCAGTCGAGCGAGTCGGTGTCGGGATTGGGGCGGGCCTTCTTCTACGCTGGCGCGCGGGCGCTGCTGGTCACCAACTGGGCCGTCGAGACCGAGTCGGCACGGCTGCTGACGACCGAAGCCTTCCGTCGGCAGAGTGCCGATCCGGCGATGTCGCGGGCGCGGGCGCTGCAGCAGTCGTCGCTGGCGTTGATGCAAAAGAGCGCGGGCAAGGATTACAGTTACGCGCATCCGATGTTCTGGGCGCCGTACGCGTTGGTCGGCGACGGCGGGCGCTGATTCGGATCAGCGCATCAGGGCCACGGGTGCGCCAGCCATTTTTCGAGCAGCGGTGAAAAAGCGCCGCTGGCGATCGTCTGGTGCAGCCACTGGTCGACGAAAGTCTTCCAGACCAGGTCGCGCGGCAGCAGGTAGGCCTTTTCGGAAAAATCGAACGGTGCTTCGGGGTGCAAGGCACACAGTTGCGGCTTGAGCTTGGCCTGCAGGCGCGTTTCGATGGCGTCGGTAATCATCAGGTCGGCGCGGCCGGCGATGATCTGGTCGAAGATCGTCACGTTGTCGGGATGGACCGCGATCGACGCCTGTTTGATATTGGCACGGGCGAAGCGCTCGTTGGTGCCGCCGGGATTGACGATCAGACGGACGCCGGGGTGGTCGATCTGGGCCAGCGTCTGGAAGCGCTCCTTGTTTTCGCAGCGCGTGATCGGTGTCTTGCCATCGCGCAGGTAGGGAATCGAATAGAGCGCTTTCTTCTGCCGATCGAGGCTGATCGAAACACCGCTCATGGCGATGTCGAAGCGGTCCTCGCCGAGATCCTTCATCAGTGTCGGCCATGAGGTCGGCACGAGTTCAAGCTTGACGCCAAGGGCCTTGGCGAGTTGTCCGGCGAGTTCGACGTCGAGCCCGACGAATTCGACCGACGTCGCCGGGCGATAGCTGAAGGGCTTGTAGTCGCCGGTCGTTCCGACGCGCAGGGCGCCGCGCGCGAGGATGTCGTCGAGGCGATTGCTCTCGGCAGTGGCCGGGAGATTGAGACAAAGGCTGGCGACGACGAGGAGCAGCGTTCGGATCAGGCGCATGGGAATCTCCGGAGGGGGCGGACGAGGAGGGCCAGGCCGGGATGATAAACTGTGTCGCTCGATTGAGGAACCGATGTCATGACACATGTATTGGAAGCGCTCAAGTTGCGCGATGTGGTGCTCCGTCACCGGATCGCGATGCCGGCGATGTGCCAGTATTCGGCGCGCGACGGTATGCCTTCGGACTGGCATCTCGTGCATTACGGCACGCGCGCGGTCGGCGGCTTTGCCCTGATCAATCTCGAGGCGACGGCCGTGGCGCCCGAGGGACGCATCACTCCGTACGATCTCGGGCTCTGGCATGACGGGCAGGTAGCGCCGCTCGCGCGTATCGCCCAGTTGATTCGCGCGCAGGGCGCGGTGGCCGGCGTACAGCTTGCCCATGCCGGACGCAAGGGCGGTATCGCCGCCGGCTGGGAAGCGCAGCGCAGTTTGACGGCGGACGAGGGCGGCTGGACGACGTGTGCACCTTCTGCGCTGGCTTATGGCGAGGGCTATGCGTCACCGACGGCACTGATGGCGGATGAGATTGCGGCGATCGTTGGGCAGTTCGTCGCCGCAGCACGGCGCGCCTGTGCCGCCGGTTTTCAGACGGTCGAAATTCACGCCGCGCATGGATATCTGCTGCACCAGTTTCTCTCGCCGCTCGCCAATCAGCGCAACGACGCCTATGGCGGCAGCTTTGAGAACCGCACGCGCCTGGTTCGCGAGGTCGTCGCGGCGGTTCGCGCCGAGTGGCCGGAGCGTCTGCCGTTGCTGGTGCGGATTTCGGCGACCGACTGGGTCGATGGCGGCTGGTGCGTCGAGGAAAGCGTGGAACTGTGTCGCATCCTCAAGACGCTCGGCGTCGATCTGATCGATGTTTCCTCCGGGGGACTGATTCCGACGGCGACGATGCCGGTCGGTCCCGGTTTTCAGACAGGTTTTGCCGAGCGCATCCGCCGCGAGGCGGGGATTCCGACGGCAACGGTCGGCCTGATTACGACGCCGGCCCAGGCCGATCACATCGTTCGGACCGGACAGGCCGATCTCGTCATGATCGGTCGTGAGGCGCTGCGCAATCCTTATTGGCCGATGCAGGCGGTTCAGGCGCTTGGCGGGATTGGCGAGTGGCCGCGCCAGTATTTGCGTGCAGCGCCCCTCGGTACTGTGTCGCGGCAGTTGATTCAGGAGAAAGCATGATGAATGTGTTGATTACTGGCGCCAGTTCGGGTTTCGGCGAAGCCATGGCGCGCCGTTTCGTCAAGGAAGGTCATCGCGTCATTGCCGCGGCGCGGCGGTGCGACCGACTGCTGGCGCTGCAGGCGGATCTTGGGCCGGCACTTCTGCCGGTGGTACTCGACGTGACAGATAAGGCGTCAATCAAGGCGATGCTGGCCGGTTTACCGGCCGAATGGACACCGGTCGATGTGCTCGTCAACAACGCCGGACTTGCGCTCGGCGTCGCGCCAGCACAGAAGGCACTACTGAGCGATTGGGAAACGATGATCGACACCAATGTCCGCGGCCTGGTGACGCTGACGCATGCGCTGTTGCCCGGCATGGTCGCGCGCGGCCGCGGGACGATCGTCAATATCGGTTCGACCGCGGGCGAAACGCCGTATCCCGGCGGCAATGTGTATGGCGCGACCAAGGCCTTCGTCGAGCAATTCACGCGCAATCTGCGTGCCGATCTCGTCGGGGCCGGCGTGCGCGCGACCAACGTCGCGCCGGGCCTGTGCGGGGGTACCGAATTCTCGCAGGTGCGACTGCACGGCGATGCCGCTGCGGCGGCGAAAGTATACGAAGGCACCACGCCGCTGAGTGCCGATGACATTGCCGAATCCGTGTATTGGGTGGCGTCCCTGCCGCCTCATGTCAATGTCAATCAGCTCGAATTGATGCCGGTCTGCCAGGGCTACGGCCCGTTCAGCCTGGTCCGGCAGCCGGCGGGCTGAGGTGCGCATGAGCGAATCAACCGCCGCGGGCATCACGACGGCGATCCGGGTCGAGGCCCTGGATGCCGGTTGTGACGATGCGGCCGGAGTCCTGGCGCAGCGTTTGGGTTTGCCGCTCGGCGGTGAGGCGGCGTATGCCGTGCAGGTGGGGGGCGACGGCCTCCAGTTCGCCGAGTTGGGGCCGCAGGCATCCGGCCCGATCCGGGTCGATTTTCTTTCCGGCGCGGTCGCTCATCGTCGTCAGTTCGGCGGCGGCAGCGGTCAGATGATCGCCAAGGCGGTAGGTGTCCAGTCCGGTGTGCGGCCGACGGTTCTCGATGCGACGGCCGGACTCGGTCGCGATGCGTTCGTGCTGGCGCAACTGGGGTGTACGATGACCCTGATCGAACGCCAGCCAGTCATCGCAGCCTTGCTCGAAGACGGGTTGGCGCGGGCGCTCGCCGATCCCGATTGTGCTGCCATCATCGGCCGGATGCGCCTGGTCTGCGGTGATGCCATCGCACTGATGCGGGATTGGGAAGGCGATCCGCCGCAGGTGATCTACCTCGATCCGATGTTTCCCCACCGCGACAAGCATGCGCTGGTGAAAAAGGAAATGCGCCTCTTCCGTCCGCTTGCCGGTGATGACGACGACGCGCCGGCTTTGCTCGAAGCCGCACTGGCGCTCGCGTCGCATCGCGTTGTTGTCAAACGTCCGCGCAAGGCGCCGGCGATTTCCGGCATGCTGCCGGGCTATGCACTCGAAGGAAAATCGAGTCGCTTCGACATTTATCCAAAGCGGGCGATGAAGTAGCCGGTTGCGGCGGGCCATGTCTCCCGCGTCACTGGTGCCACAGGACGTCGCACCACTCGACAGGTCCGAGCTCGGAATGCAGCGGTGACGAACGACTGGCGGTCGAGTGGCGGCGTGCGTTGCAAACACAATAGCAATGACTTGTGTGCCGGCGTCTCGCGCTTGCCTGGTCAAGCTCTCATACGCCGGAGAAGTCCGTATGTGGTGGCATTCTACGTGCATAAATAGACGATTATGATACTTACTTCACAGTAATATGCGATTAGTGGCGTTACGATAAGGCGTCTGTTTTGTCTTCGATTTATTGGATATTCTGTATGCAGTAATGGCTGCAGCGTGCCAATCGATGCTGGTATCAGCACTACTGTGTTCGCTCAAAGCCGATGATTTCTTGTGCGGCGAGTCATTCAGTCAGTCCTGAAAATTGCTCGCTAACCATGCAGTAGGTCTTTGCGGCGGTCCTATTACCATGAAAAGAACAGTCATCTCCGCGGCTGGCGACAAATCGCCCAGGCCGGGCTGCAAAGAAAGTGGAGCGATTTCGGATAACTCGTCGAAATGTGCCGCTCTCTCCATGACAGACGTACGGGTGGACGGACCACCCCGCGAGCGCCTGTTCAGACAACTTGTGCAGGACCATCGTCAGCGTCTCCATCGCTTCATTCTCAAGAACATCGGGCATGCCTACGACGCCGAGGATCTCGTGCAGCAGGTGTTCCTGGAAGCGTCTCGCTCGTATGAGACTTATCGCGGCGAATCCGCATTGTCGACCTGGTTGTATGGCATTGCGATGAACCTGACGCGCAATTACCTTTCGCGGGCGCCACAACGCAAATATGATTTCGTCGATAGCGAACTGTTGGAGGATATCGCGGCGGAGAGCGATGATCCCGCCGATTCGATCGCTCGTCGCCGGGCAGTGATTTCCCTCAATCGCGAGTTGTCGGCGTTGCCGCTGGAGATGCGGGAGGTATTGCTGCTGGTGGCGCTGGAAGAAACGTCCTACGAAGAAGCCGCGCTGATGCTGGCGATCCCGGTGGGAACCGTGCGCAGTCGCGTCGCCCGTGCGCGCGCGCGACTGCGAGAACGGCTCGGGGATGTGGGGATCCTCCCCTGATGGTGACGGCGCGTCTTTCGGCGGCGGTCCGGGCTCGGAGGGCCTTCGCAGGCTTCGCCCCTGCATTTCAGCGGAGCAGTTGCCCGCGCATCGCCTGGCGCCGGAAGGCTTGAGCCAAGAGGCATGACCTCCGCGAGTCTCCGGATGCCGGACTGTTGTCAGACGGCATGCCCGGCTTTCCCAAGGCCCGCGATCACGACAACTTGGACGCGGTATTGGAAGGTGACGACGGGCAGCGTGCGCTTGTCACGCATCCTTCCGGTCGCATAATGCAAGAAGAATTTTCGGGAAGCCGCCTGCAGTGGCGCTCCTGCGCGAATGGGCGAGTCAATACCGATAACATCGTGGCGGCGCGCGCTCCGCAGGACCGGCGTCGCGGGCGGTTGCGAGAAGCAGTGCTGCGCGTGGGATCCCGGTAAAGGCTGCGACAAGACACTCGGGATCGCTGGTGGCGTGAAATCGCTGACGAGAGATCGCCACAACATATCTCTCGATCTTCCTGAACGCCGCATGCAGCGCGACGTCGATGATGCGCACATCTCCCGCTGTCGAGAATATGAGTTCGCCATAAACATCGCGCCAGCGGTCTGTGACAGCGTCGCCGGGGCTGTCACCGTCGGTACTGAAGCTGATGATCCCTGGTTGTCGAAAAGGTCGAGCGTCAGCAGCGTCGGATCCTCGGTCAGCGGATCGCCGAGCGGCGTTTGAACGTGGGGACGTCCACCGGCACAAATCAGGCGCAGGACGCGGCGGCGATGGAGGAAAGATGTCGCTAGAACAGGGAGTCTTTCGTTACACGTCGATGCGCCGGTTCGATGAGTCCGGAGCGTTGCAGCAGGCACTGGATGTAGATACCTCCGGGCGCGGCGTGTCCGCGCATACCCGGCGCACATCGGTCGTGGTCTTGACGCGAGATAGCCGAACGTCAGCAATCATGCCGACGCCGGATGTGATGACGGACTGATTGAGATATTCGCGCGGTTTGATGGCGCAGAGGTCCGCAGTGACACGGCGGGATTACGGTCCGCCATTCAATCCGTTGGACGTACCGCCGGCGAGCACGACGGCGGCAATGAACGATTATCGGTGGTGTGGTTCCGGGCGCCTTTTGAAGTGAAAATTTCGGATCGTCCGGACTGTTGTTGTGCTGGCGATGCCAATGAAATTTTTTTCTGTCACCTTGATCGACGTGACGGGGATGGTTGTGCGAGTTCTCCGGAAGCCAAAGGAACCGAATGTGCCGGCGCCGTTACAAACGGCGGATGTTTATTTTGCAAACAGCGGCCTATTGCTATATTTTCTCTGCCAGCAACTCAGTTATTTCTCTCTAATCGCGGTTGTTCCGATCAGATTGTATGGAAACTTTCTCTCACATACGCGCCGCAAGATATGCTTTCGGTATAGAAAAGTTTCGTCGCTTGGCTGCGCTGGGTATGGATGCGTACATCGAACTTCAGGACGCGTCGCTGGTGTTGGTGGCGACCACGCATACTCGTGTCGGGTACGCGGTCGCGCGGCTTGAGTCTTGCGGCGACGCGACGTCAGCATTTGTCGCTGCGATGACCGACGCTTATGGCGTCAGACTCGCGCAGGTGGTAGCCGATGAACTCGATCTCGGGACGGAGGAGGGAAGGCCGCTGTCCTCGCGCACGGTGATGCAGGCATTGTCGATGGCTGAGACGATCCGTGCTGCGCTCCAGGGCGTCAGTTTCGGCGAATCGCTGTCGCAGCGGCCGGATGCGACGCCGAGCGATCACGAGAATCCGGAATCCCGATGACGTAGAGCCTGTTTCGGTAGGGCTCGTGGGCCGCGCCGGCGGCCCTTCGGGTTGCCGATAGGAGCGGTGCCTGCGGCGCTGCTTCACTTGCGCATGGAGCAACCATGCGCCGCGCCTCGCGCCTTGCATCCCTCCGCCCCTATCGACAACGCGGCCCGCGAGCCCTACCGAAACAGGCTCTTATGCATTGTGTCGGCTTAACCGGATTTCTGGATGATGCCTTTCATCGCATCGCTGATGGTCTTGACCAGCGTGCTTTGGATCTCGGTCATGATTGCCCACTTGGAGATATCCTGTTGCAGCAGGAGCAGCTCGGCAGGACTCGCAGTCGCCGAATCAAGCGTCGAGATCTTGGCTTTGAGCGCCGATTCCGCAGTGCCGATGACATTGGCTACGGTGGTGCCGACATAGTCGAAGTTCAGGTTGTTGATTGTCATCAAGATCTCCTGGAAAAATGTGATGCGGCACCTTGCGCTCGCATGGTGTCGTCGGAGATGTCCGGTTGTGGCGGAAGCGACCAATGCGCGATGACCTCGCTTGCCGCCTGAATCGCTTCCTCCGTTTGATGCCAGCGTTCGTAGTCCTCCCGCGGCACGCCTTCGGCAAGACGCACGCGGGCATCTTCGGCAAGTTCGCCCAGTCGCCGGGACAGCGCGGCGCGTAAGGATCCGGCGTCCGCTCGCGCCAGCTGCTCTTCCAATTCGGTCATCATGATTGCCATCCTGGTCACGTACGGTTACCGGGTAAAGGTGATTGGGCTCGGTCCGTCGAGCCGAACCCGTTCAGCGTCGATGCCGACCAGGTGCCAGGCGCCGACATGACCGCCGACCAGTATCTTCTGGCCGTTGTCGAGAACGAGATAAGGCGTTGCGCCGCCGACGACGGTGCTCGGGTGAAATGGCAGCGAGGGATCAACGTGTGCGGCAGGGTGCGACGATACGGGCGACTTGACGGCAAATCTGAGCCAGCGGCCGAACTGGCGATCGGCGTCGGCGAGGGCGTGCGCCAGGGACGCCTGATCGCCCGCAAGCGTCGGTGTTTCAATGACGAACACGCCGTCCCGCCACTGGCCGCGAAGGTCGGTCAGGCCCTTGCTGCGCAACACGTCGAGCAGATGCTCGGCCATCTTGACCCGGCTCATTCTAATGTCATCAATCCGGCGAATCGCCGGAAATTCCGCCGACAGTCTGGCGGGCAGGATCTCCCGCAGATTTTCGCTGGCGACGTGACCGCGGATCCGGAATCTTCCGTTGTCGAGATATTCGCAAACGACCCCGTCTTCCTCGGCGGCAACGGATTGGCAGACTGACTGGACGAATTCGCGTTCGTCGGTCCTGCGCAGTCCGGGGCGTGGATGAAGTCGTGATAGTGCGTCCGCCAGCCGTTCGTATTCGGCTTCATCGATTACCGTTGCGTCGACCCGCAGCTTGCCGTCGGCAAGACGGACGATCTCTGCGCGGTCGTTGATGGCCAGCGTCGCGAGAATTGTCGACATGTCGGCGATTCGACGATCGTCGCGGTCGGATCGGCTGATTTCCGCCACTGTCGCTACCGGTGGAACCGCCTCGGGCTGTGCGAATACCGCAAGACCGCCGATCGCGGCGAGGCCTGCGACGATGCAAGCGGCAATGCGCGAGGAGTGACTTCCGTTTGCGGATACCGGTGTTGCGACAATGCCTTTGGCATTATATCGGGGGGCGGCCTGGCCCGGACGTTGAGTTTTATCTTCAGCGCTGATGACGGCAGATGCGTGGCGGATTCGCCACGGCGCTTCGACGACATCCACCGTGATCAACGCCTTGCCGATCTCCATCCCGGTGCCAAGCGGCAGCGACCCGCCCTGCATCGGTGCGGCCTCGCCATCCTGTGATGGTTCGAGACGCCAGCTGACGCCACTGCACCGTCGCCGATCGACAGCATTCCGGTGCATCTGGTGTTCGATCTCGGTGAGCGCAGCATCACGCTGGGCGAACTGAAAGCCCTGCGGGCCGGGCAGGTGCTCGAACTCGACCGGCCGCTCGGCACGCTTGTCAATGTGCGCGCCAACGGCCGGCTGATCGCTACCGGCGAACTCGTCGACATCGACGGGCGACTGGGCGTGAGCATCGCGACGCTGGCGATGCGGGCATGAGCCAGTTCGATCCGATCACGCTCGCGCTGGTGCTCGGCCTGCTGGCGCTGCTGCCGACGCTGGTCGTCGCGACGACCTCTTTCCTGAAAATCTCGATCGTCATGTCGCTGATCCGCAATGCGCTCGGGGTGCAGCAGATTCCGCCGAACCTCGCGCTGTACGGGATGGCCTTGATCCTGTCGTGCTACGTGATGGCGCCGGTCGGGCAGCGGATCTACGAAACCACTTTGCAGCAGCCGCAGGCGATGAAAAGTGTCGATGGCTTGCTGACGGGGCTGCGCAAGGGCGCCGATCCGTTGCGCGAATTCATGATGCGCAACAGCCGCCCGGAGCAGCACGAATTCTTCGTCGCCTCGGCACGGAAGATGTGGGGGCCGGCACTGGCGGCCGGCGTCAGCGAACGCGATTTCCTCGTCGTGATGCCGGCCTTCCTGGTCAGCGAACTGACAGCGGCATTTCAGATCGGCTTCCTGCTCTATCTGCCGTTCGTCGTCATCGACCTGATCGTCTCGAACATCCTGTTGTCGATGGGGATGATGATGGTGTCGCCGGTCACCATTTCGCTGCCGCTGAAGCTGTTCCTGTTTGTCATGGTCGACGGCTGGTCGCGGCTGATCCACGGGTTGATCCAGACCTACGCCTAGGAGACGCGATGGAATCGGCCGATGTGGTGTCGTACATGATGAAAGCATTGTACCTGGTGTTGGCGCTGTCCCTGCCGCCGATCCTGGTGGCGGCCGTCGTCGGCACGTTGTTTTCGCTGTTCCAGGCGTTGACGCAGATCCAGGAGCAGACGCTGTCGTTTGCGATCAAACTGATCGCAGTGATGGCGACGCTGGCCTTGACGATCCGCTGGATCGGGGGCGAGCTGTTCAATTTCACGCTCGTCGTCTTCGATTTGTTCCCGCATGCCTTGCGTTAGCGGCGAGCTGCCCATGGATGCCAGCGGAATTGTCGAGCAAACCAGGACCTTCCTGATCGCGCTGTTGCTGACGCAGCCGCGCATCCTGGCGCTATTCATCGCCGTGCCGCTCTTCAACCGGCAGCTACTGCCCGGCATGCTGCGTTTCGCGCTGGCCGCCGGTCTGGGCGCACCGGTCGCGCCGGCGCTGATGTCGAGTCTCGCGGCGACCGATCCGGGGGCGTCGCAAGTGCTGATATGCGTCGTCAAGGAGGTCGGTGTCGGCTTCGTGCTCGGTTATCTGATCGCTGTACCGTTCTGGGCCTTCGAAGCGGTGGGCTTCCTGATCGACAACCAGCGCGGCGCGAGCATTTCGGCAACGCTGAATCCGTTGACCGGCAATGATTCGTCGCCGCTCGGCATTCTCTTCAATCAGGCCTTCATCGTCTTCTTCCTGACCGGCGGTGGAGTGACGATGATGCTGCAAGTGCTCTACGACAGCTTCCGCATCTGGGACGTCTTCGCCTGGATGCCGTCGCTGCGATCGGAGTCGATGCCGCTGCTGCTCGACGAATTCACGCGGATCGTTCGCCTCGGCCTGCTGTTCAGCGCACCGGCGATCGTCGCGATGTTTCTTGCCGAAATCGGGCTGGCCCTGATCAGCCGGTTCGTGCCGCAACTCGATGTCTTCTTCCTGGCGATGCCGATCAAGAGCGGGCTGGCGATGCTGGTCTTGCTGGTGTATCTGCCGACGCTGTTTTATTACGCCGGTGAATCGCTTGCCGACGGGCCGGGGATGCTGTCCTTCCTTCGCCAGCAGTGGGAGGGGGCTGCGGGGCGCTGGCCATGAGCGAAAAGACCGAACAGCCGACCGGCAAGAAAATCCGCCAGGCACGGGACGAGGGGCAGGTCGCCAAAAGCAAGGACTTCACGCAGACCGTGCTGATCCTGGCGATGTTCGCCTACTTGCTTGGCTCGGCGGAGCGCATTGTCGAGTCGCTGGGCGAGATGATGTTATTGCCGCTCGGTGCGCTGGCATTGCCGTTCGAGGACGCTGCAAGTGCGGTGCTGAGGCAGCTGGTGAAGGAGGCGCTGTCGCTGCTGCTTCCTTTCCTGCTGATCGTCATCGGACTCGGGCTCTTCGTTGAAATGGCGCAAACCCGCATGCTGTTTGCCTTCAAAGCCTTGAAGCCGTCGGCGAAAAAGCTCAACGCGATCGCCAATCTCAAGAACATTTTCGCGGTCAGGAATTTGATTGAACTGCTCAAGTCCGTGCTGAAGATCGGATGTCTCGCGGCCTTGATCTATTCGTTGTTGCGCGCAGCCATTCCGGAATTGCTGACCCTGCCGCAAGGCGGCATCGCGGGCGTCGGTGTCGGCGTCGCAGCCTTGCTGCGAACGCTGATCGTCAATGTCGCCGTCGTCTATGCGGCCATCGCCGCCGCCGACTTCGTTTTTCAGCGCCGTCAATATACCAAGGGGTTGATGATGGCCAAGGACGAGGTCAAGCAGGAATACAAGGAAATGGAAGGCAGCCCGGAAATCAAACAGCATCGCCGTCGCCTGCATCAGGAGCTTTTGAATCAGGGGGCGGTGGATCGGGCACGCAAGGCGACGGTCCTGGTGACCAACCCGAGCCACCTGGCCATCGCCCTGCATTACGACAAGGATGAAACGCCCTTGCCGATGGTCATCGCCAAGGGCGAGGGGGCGCTGGCGGAGCGGATGATCGAGGCTGCACGCGAGGCCGGCGTTCCCGTCCTGCAGAACATCCCGCTGGCGCATCAGTTGATGCGCGAGGCGGCGATCGAGCACTACATTCCGAGCGCGTTGGTCGAGCCGGTCGCCGAGGTGTTGCGGCTCGTCCGCGACTTTTCCATGCATGAGGGCGACCATGGCGGGACCTAGCACGATGCCTCCGGGGCTAAGGGCTTTTGCCCTGCAACGCGGGATTCCGACGCTGTCCTGGCACGACCGCGGGCATCTGACGCTCGTGGTCGACGGACGCTATCGCTTGCAGTTCCGTCCCGACATCGGCGGTCGTGTGGCGTTCAGCGCGCGGATCGCGGCATTGCCGGCCGGGTTGGGGGATGTCATGGCCGATCGGTGGCTGGCACGCATGACGAATGTCGCGGCCGGACGGCTGCGCGATTCGGCCGCGACGCTCTGCATCGCTGGCGCCTTGTCCCTGCAGCAGTCTCTGGCGGCCGATCTTTCTGCCGACGAGGTCGGCGCAGAGATCGGCGAATTTGTCGATGCGCTGGAATTCTGGATCAGGGAGGCACAGAGGAAATGACGAGAAGACCGACCGGTGCCGGTGTCATGCGAAGCGTCCGGAATGTGTGGCGTGTTTGCCACGGCGTGGCGCTGATGTCCTTGCTGCTGACGCTGGGTACGGTCGCGGCCGGGCCGCCGCCATGGACGGAGGCGCCGTACAGCCACTACGCCAATTCGGCCCGGCTCGACACCGTGCTCAAGGACTTCGCCGGCAGCTTCAGCCTGTCGCTGAAACTCGGTGGCGGGATCGAGGGGGGGGTGAACGGGCGTTTCAACGCCGCGAGTCCGACCGACTTCATCAACAAGCTCGGCAGCGTCTATGGCTTCAACTGGTTCATCCATGCCGGGACCTTGTTCGTCAGCCGGTCGGATGACCAGCGCGTCGCCTACCTGCCGTCGGCCTATAACAGTACCGGCCAGTTGCGCGACGCGCTGGCGAGCCTCGGTATCCTCGACGCGCGCTTCGGGTGGGGGGAATTGCCGGACCAGGGGGTGGCGATGGTGTCCGGGCCGCCGGCTTACGTCGATCTGATCGAACGCACCGTCAAGTCACTGCCATCGGTCGCCGGTGGCCAGCAGGTGGCGGTGTTCCGGCTCAAGCATGCCAGCGTCGATGATCGAAGCATTTTTTTTCGCGACCGGGAAATCGTCACGCCCGGGGTGGCGACGATCCTGCGCAATCTGATCCTCGGCGCCGGCGGCGGTGGGCGGGGCGGCGTCAACAACGAGGCGATGGCCTCGGCGGCGCCGTTGCGCACGGCGTCGCCGCTGGTTGCCGATCCGGCGGCCGCCGCGTCTGCCACCGTTGCCGCGCCGACTGCGTCGCCGATACGGACGCCCGGTGGCGCCCGCGTGCGCATGCCTTCGGTTCAGGCCGACGTGCGCCTGAACAGCCTGATCGTGCAGGACATCCCTGAACGGATGCCGGTGTATGAAACGCTGATCCGGGCGCTCGACGTCCCGACGCCGCTGATCGAGATCCAGGCGATGATCGTGGACGTCAACAGCCAGTACATGAGCGAGTTGGGCATCGACTGGGGGGCGCGCGTCGGGCGTGGCGGCCTGGGGTACAACACACCGACGCCAGCGTCATCGTCGCCGGCGCTGGCGATCAACTGGGCGGCGGCGAAAGATGCGGTCGATGCCTCGACCTTGTCGGTCAGTGCAGGAAATTTCCTGGTGTCGCGCCTGCGTGCGCTCGAGGGCATCGGCGATGCCACCGTGCAGAGTCGCCGTTCGGTGTTGACGCTCGACAATCTTGGTGCCGTCTTCGATCATTCGGAAACTTTCTACATCCGTACCCAGGGCGAGCGCGTCGCGACGGTGACGCCGGTCAGTGCCGGCACGACCTTGCGCGTGACGCCGCGGGTCATCCGGTCCGATGATAGAAGCGTCGTCCAGCTGACGGTCGATGTCGAGGACGGGGCCGTTCAGGACAAGCTGGTCGACCAGTTGCCGACAGTCCTGAATAGCGGCCTCAGCACGCAGGCGCTGGTGAACGAAGGACAGACGCTGATCGTCGGCGGTTACAGCCGGGAGCAGGATGTGCAGAGAACCGACCGGGTGCCGGTGCTCGGCGCGATTCCGGTGCTCGGGCTGCTGTTCTCGCACAAGACCACCGATCGTCAGCAGCGCCAGCGGCTGTTCCTGATCAAGCCGCGGGTCGTCGCCCTCCCGGCCGGCGAGTCGATCGTCATTCCTGACGAAGCGTCGGCGGATGTGCCAGCCTTCGCGATGCCGGAGGCGCAGGAGAAGAAGGCGCCGTAGTTGGACGCGGTGCGTCGCGCGGTTCCGGACGAGGTATTGCGCACGCCGGCGCCCCGTTGCCGCGACGAGGGCGGCGCCGCGCTGTTGTCGTCACCGTGTTGTCGGCGGTGCGGTTAGATCGCTATACTGCTTGCCCGGTGGCGGTAGACCGCCAATTCAGCCGTCCGGGATGCCCGTAGTTAACGAGAATGAATCGTCCCGATCGGTTTTCCGATGTTTTTGTTATCACTCGAATCGTGGAGCGATCATGCCCGTCAAAATCATCCAGTCCGCGCCGTCAGCGTATGCGTATCCGCTGTTGATCAAACATCTGTTGCATACGCCGCTGGCGACGTCGCCGGACCAGGAAATCTGTTACCAGGGGAAACTGCGCTTCACCTACCGGACCTTGCGCGAACGCATCGGCCGTCTGGCCAGCGGCTTGGCCGGGCTCGGTGTCGAGGCCGGGAATACGGTGGCGGTGATGGACTGGGACAGTCACCGCTATCTGGAGTGTTTCTTCGCGGTGCCGATGATG
This sequence comes from Propionivibrio dicarboxylicus, assembly GCF_900099695.1. Taxonomy (GTDB): domain Bacteria; phylum Pseudomonadota; class Gammaproteobacteria; order Burkholderiales; family Rhodocyclaceae; genus Propionivibrio; species Propionivibrio dicarboxylicus. The sequence continues at coordinate 640,881 of NZ_FNCY01000001.1, forward strand.
GGTGCCATCCTGCAAACCGTGAACGTGCGCCTCAGCGCCGAACAGATCCTCTACACGCTGAACCATGCCAAGGCCGACGTGCTGCTCGTTAATCGCGAGTTCCTGCCGATCGTCGCGGCGATCGCGCCGCGTCTCGAGCGTCTTCGGCGCTTCGTCCTGATCGACGACGAGGGTGGCCCGGTCGATGTGCCGGTCGTCTTCGCGTCGGAATACGAACAGTTGCTGGCGGCGTCGAGTCCAAACTACGACTTCCCCGATTTCGACGAGAACGCGCAGGCGACGGTGTTCTACACCACCGGCACGACCGGTCTGCCCAAGGGCGTCTATTTCAGTCATCGCCAACTCGTCCTGCATACGCTCGGCGTGGCGACGAACGTCGGGACGGCGTCGGTGCATGGGCGCCTGCACCGCGAAGACGTCTATATGCCGATCACGCCGATGTTCCACGTGCACGCCTGGGGTTTCCCGTACGTGGCGACGCTGCTCGGCGTCAAGCAGGTCTATCCGGGCAAGTACCTGCCCGGCGCACTGTTGCAACTCCTGCGCGACGAGAACGTGACGTTCTCGCACTGCGTGCCCTCGATCCTGCAGATGCTGTTCGCCCATCCGGATTTCGCCAAGACCGATTTGTCGCGCTGGAAAGTGGTGATTGGCGGTTCGGCGATGTCGCAGGCCCTGGCCAGCGCAGCGCTGAAAAAGGGGGTCGACGCCTTTACCGGCTACGGCATGTCGGAGACCTGTCCGGTGCTGACTATCGCCCACCTCACGGCTGCCGATCTCGATGCGCCGGAGGCGGAGCAGGTGAGCTTGCGTTGCAAGACCGGCTTGCCGCTGCCGCTCGTCGATTTGCGTATCGTCACGGCCGAAATGAACGATGTCGCCCACGATGGCAATACCACCGGCGAGGTCGTCGTGCGTTCGCCTTGGCTGACGCAGGGCTATCTCGACGCGTCGCAGCCGTCGCAGGAACTCTGGGCAGGCGGTTACCTGCATACCCAGGATATCGGCAATATCGACGCCCGTGGTTATCTCAAGATCACCGACCGCATCAAGGACGTGATCAAGACCGCGGGTGAGTGGGCGTCGTCGCTGCAACTCGAGGACGTGGTCGGCGCGCACGAGGCCGTCCAGGAAGTGGCGGTGATCGGTCTGCCCGACGAGAAATGGGGCGAGCGTCCGCTGGCGCTGGTCGTGCTCAAGCCGGAATTCGAGGGCAAAGTCAGCGAGCATGCCATCCGCAATGCCTCGGCGGCGCTGATCGAGAAGACCGGCATCTCGCGTCACGGTGTCCTGTTGCAGGTACGCTTCGTCAAGGCGCTGCTCAAGACCAGTGTCGGCAAGATCAACAAGCGCGCCATGCGCGAATCGCTCGACACGCTCTAAGCATTCGTCGTAAGCGTGTCGCCGGGTGGCGGCACGCGTCTGATTTCTGGCATTTCCCGTCGGCTCGCATATTCTTTATGAATAGGCGGGCCGACTTGCGTTGACCGCGACCCGCACCAAAACGAGGGAGTGCGGTCATGCGTGCGAAAATCGGATGGGGCCTTGCACTGGCGGTATGCGTGCTGGTGGCCGGGTGCATGGAAATGATGGCGGTGACGCCGCAGTTGGGGACACGCTCGGGCGATCGGCAAGTGGCGGTGAAAAGCAAGGTGCTGGCGGTGGCCAGTCTTGCCTACTCTCCCGATGGGCGGCAAATGGCGTCGGCTGGTGTCGCACCGGCGATCCGTGTCTGGGACGTCGCGTCGGCGCGCGGCCAGTCGACGATTCCGCTCGAAGCGCCTTACGGTGTCGTTGGTGTGGTGTTCTCGCGCGACGGCAAGTCGCTGATTGCCACCGGCATGACCGGTTTGTTCGGTGACAGTTTTACGGCACAGTGGGACGTCGAAAACGGCAAGAAGATCCGCGACATTCCCGGACAGTTTCTCAGCCGGCTGTTCATGACGCCAGATGGCCGTTACCTGTTTGGCGCCGAATTCAATATGGGTAACCTCTTTGACGTGCCGTACTTCAACACCAAGCAGGTCGACCTGAGCTCCGGTACGACGATTCGGACCTTCCGCGAATGGCAGATCGCGGCGATGTCGGCGGATGGGCGCCGAATAGCGGTGATGGGACAGGCCCGGAAAGGACTGGCCCTGATCGATGTGCAGACCGGTGCGCAGCTGTGGCAGGTGAGCGACCGTCACGTGAATGGAGTGGCGTTCACTCCCGATGGCCGTTATCTGCTGACCTCGCATTCCGACTACCACGGCACGTTGGGTACCAGCATGACGATTTCGGTAACGCTGCGCGATGCGGCGACCGGCTTTCCCGTCAGGGAACTCCTGCGCTACGACGAACAAAACACCTTCCTTGGATCGGACAAGGACAACGCGCAGATCAAGTTCCTGCTTGCCGCGCCCGACGGGAGCCGCTTCGTCAGCGGCAACAACAAAGGCGATTACCGCATCTGGAATCTTGCCGACGGCCAGCTGATCCATGCGCTCAAGCGGCCGGACGAGAAAATGATTCTCGACATGAGCCCGGCCTTTGCCGAGTTCTCGCCCAACGGGCGCCTGCTGGCGATTACCTCGGCGGCTTCGGTGCGCATCTATAACGCTGACAGCGGCGAGGAAGCTGCCGCGATGATCGCTTTCGATGACGGCGAATGGCTGGTGTCGACGCCGAGCGGTTATTACAACGCGTCGGACAAGGGCGATCAGAATCTCGATGTGTCGGTTGGCGGCCAGCCGTTTTCCATCGCGCAGTTGCGCGAGTCGTTCTACCGGCCCGATCTCGTCAAAGTGGCCCTGTCCGGCGGGGCGCTGAGCGAGTTCAAGCGGGTTGCCGACATCAAGCCGCCGCCATCGGTGGCAATCATCGAAACGCCGGTCGCGACCGATGCGCGCCAGGTGTCGGTTCGCCTGCGCGTCAAGGATCAGGGCGGTGGCATCGGCGATGTGCGTCTGTACCGCAACGGCACGGCGGTGGTGCTCGACCGAAATCGGGCGGTGTCGCCGGAGGCAGGCGCCGAGGGCGTCGTCCTCCCTTATGACATACCGCTCGAGCCCGGCGTCAATGCGATCCGCGCGATCGCCTTCAACGCCGACAACAGCATGCAGAGTACCGATGCGACCATCAGCGTGCAGGCCAATATTGTCGCGCGGCCGCCGTCCATGCATGCCATTGTCATCGGCATCAAGGACTTTGCCAATCCGCGCCTGGCGCTGAAATACACGGTGTCGGATGCGACGCTGTTCGCATCGACGCTGGGCAGCAAGGCCAGGAGTCTTTTCTCGTCGGTGAATGTGCGTACGCTGGTGACGCCGGCCGACACCACCAAGACGGCGATCGTCGAGGCGCTCAAACAGGCGCAGCGCGATGTCGGGCCGGACGACTTGTTCGTCTTCTATGTCGCCAGTCACGGCACCGTCGACGACGGCCAGTATCTCTTGATCACGTCCAATGTCGGGTCGACGGCGTCGGCGCGACTCAAGCAGGACGCGCTGACCCAGGAAACGCTCAAGGAATTGATCTCGAACATCCCGGCGTCGAAGAAACTGATCGTGCTCGACACCTGTAGTGCCGGACAGCTCGGCGACGCTTTACAGGTGGCGATGCTGACGCGCGGCATGAGCGACGACACGGCGATGAAGGTGCTGTCGCGGGCGGTCGGTTCGACGGTGCTGTCGGCGGCGACGTCGGTGCAGGAGGCGCTCGAAGGTTACAAGGGGCAGGGGCTGTTCACCTACGTCATCGTCGAGGGCTTGAACGGCGCGGCCGATACCGACCGCGACGGTTTCGTCAAGACGCTGGAACTCGCCGACTATGTCGATAACATGGTGCCGGAGTTGGCCGAGAAGGTCTTCCAGCACAAGCAATACCCGATCGTGTCACCGACCGGGCAGGGCTTCCCGCTGGTGCGGACGCGTTGATCGGCTATTTCCGGTTGCTGCCGGCGACCATCCTGAATTCGAACAGCCGGCACTCGATGGCGCCGTTGAACAGCGGCGTCTTCTTGCTTGGTGTCAGGCGCATCAGTTTTGGCAGGCGCAGATCGGCGGTGAGCAGGTGGCAGGTCCAGCCGGCGAAGTTGCGTTTCAGGGCGCTGCCAAGTTCGGGATAGAAGGCCGCAAGTTCCTCCTGCTCCGACAGGCGTTCGCCGTAGGGCGGGTTGGCGACCAGGACGCCCGACGCGGCCGGCGCCGCGATCTCGCGGATGTCGCCCGAAGACAGGCTCACCGCAGGCAGCAGGCCGGCGCGGTCGAGGTTGGCAAGCGCGGCACGGACCGACACCGGGGAGATGTCGCTGCCATAAATCTGCATCGGTTTTGCGGGCTTCTCGGCGTCCTGCGCTGCGTCGAGCAGGTTCTTCCAGGTTTCGAGGCGGAAGTTCTTCAGACGCTGGAAGCCAAAGCTGCGACCGCCCGATCCCGGGGCGATGCCGAGCGCCATTTGCGCGGCTTCGACGAGGAAGGTGCCGCTGCCGCACATCGGGTCGAGCAGTGGCGTTCCCGGTTGCCAACCGGTGAGGCGCAGGATGCCGGCGGCAAGATTCTCCTTGAGCGGCGCTTCGACGGTTTTCTGCCGCAGGCCGCGCTGATAGAGCGGTGCGCCGGAGGTGTCGATATAGAGCGTGCAACGCTCGGCGGTGATGAAGGCCTGGACACGGACGTCCGGCGTGCGCGTGTCGACGCTCGGCCGCTGGCCGGAATCGGCACGGAATCGGTCGCAGACGGCGTCCTTGATGCGCAGCGTGATGAATTCGAGGCTTTTCAGCGGGCTCTTGATCGCCGTGACGTCAACGCGGAGCGTCTGGGCGGCGCCGAACCAGCGCGACCAGGGGGTATCGTAGGCCAGCCGGTAGATGTCGTCTTCGCGGGCGTACGGGCCTTCGGCGACACGCCAGAGAATGCGTGTGGCAATCCGCGAGTGCAGGTTGGCGGCATAGCAGCACACCCAGTCGCCGGCGAAATGAACGCCGCCGGGAACGTTGCGGATGTCCTGCGCATTGGCGGCGGCAAGGTCTTCTGCGAGCAGGGTTTCGAGCCCGCGCGGGCAGGTGGCGAAGAAGTGTTCCAAACGAGTGTCCTAGAGAGAGGGGTCGGTCTTGGCGGCGGCAATGCCGTCCGCCACTTGAGGATAGCGCAATTGTGCGCGTAATTCGCGGCGGATGCGGTGGTTGTCGAGTCGCCGCGATTCGCTCATGAACGAGAGTTGTACCGGCGAGAGTGTTTTTTTCGCTTCGTCGCGCGAGATGCGCGGCGGGCGCGGCAAGTCGAAGCTGTCGGCGACGAGGTCGAAATATTCGCCCATGCGCAGCGCCGAGTCGTCGCTGGCGTTGTAGCAGCGGTTGCTGCGGCCGCGCCGGAGGGCAGCGCAGACCAGCCGGGCGAGGTCGTCGGCGTGGATGTGGTTGGTAAACACGTCGTCTTCGGGCGCGAGCGCCGCGACGCCGCGCTGCAGGCGCTCGATCGGCAAGCGGTCCGCAGCGTAGATGCCGGGCGCGCGCAGGATGCTGACACTGACCGACGACTGTCTTCCGAATTGTCGCAGCTGGCGTTCGGCGTCGACGCGCCGTCGCGCGCGGGCGGTGGCCGGTGCCGGCGGCCGCGTCTCGTCGATGCGTGCGCCGTCGCAGTTGCCGTAGATGCCACTGGTGCTAATGTAGATGAGGCGCTGTGGTAGACTTTTTCCGTGTCTCAGTGCCGTGATCAGGTGCCTGGTGCGCGTGTCGCGCGGGCCACGGTCGGGTGGCGGGGCAAAATGCAGCACGATATCGGCGAGGCCGCCGAGCCGTGTCAGGCTCTCGGGCCGGTCGAGATCGCCCTGGATCGTGCGGGCACCCTGGGCGCGCCAGAACGCCGCCTGCGTCGTGTCACGAAGCAGGATGTAGAGGCGGTAGCGGCCGCGCAGATGCTGCGCGGTGCGGCGGGCGACGTCGCCGCCGCCGATGATCAGTAGTTTCTGCAAGTGCGTGTGCCAAGAATTCACGGCGTGATTTTACCGGATGGACTCTCTGGGAGTTTCGATGGTTTTTCGCATCAAGCATGAACCGGGTGGCCAGACCTTCGACGGCGACGAGAATGAGACGATTCTCGGCGCCGCCCTGCGGGCCGGAATCACCTTGCCGTATGGCTGTCGTACCGGACACTGCGGCGCTTGCCGTGGCGGTGTGCTGCAGGGCGAGGTCGATCACGGCGAGACGTCCCCGTTTGTGCTTGGCGAGGCCGAACGCGCGCAGGGGCAGGCCCTGTTCTGCTGCGCGCGGCCGCGCAGCGATCTGCGCATCGAATCGCGTGCGCCGGCCCTGGCAGCCGACCAACCGCCGCGCCTGCTGCCGGCGCGCGTTGAACGGCTCGAACGCGTCGCCCCCGATGTCATGCGCGTCGAACTGAAGCTGCCCGGCAGCGAGGCCTTTTCCTTTAGGCCGGGGCAGTATGTCGATATCCTGCTCAGCGGCGGACGGCGGCGCGCTTTTTCGCTGGCGAGCGCGCCCGGCGGCACGACGCTGGAACTGCATATCCGGCGAATCCGCGGCGGTGAATTCACCGGTCATGTCTTTGACGGACTGAAACTGCGCGATCTCGTCCGCATTCACGGCCCGCATGGCAGTTTCGGCTTGCACGAAGCCTCCGACAAACCGGCGATCTTCGTCGTTCGCGGTACCGGCTTTGCGCCGGTCAAGGCGATCCTCGAAGCCGAACTGGCGCGCGGATTGCGGCGCGACCTGATTCTTTACCGGGGCGGACGGCAGCGTCAGGATCTCTATTTCGACGCACTCGTTCGTGATTGGGCGGCAGCGCATCCGGCATTCCGCTATGAGCCGGTTCTCTCGGCGCCGGCGGAAGCGGATGCGTGGACCGGGCGCACCGGGTCGCTCGACGCGGCGGTGCTGGCCGATTTTCCCGATCTTTCCGGGTGCGAGGTCTATGCCTGCGGCTCTCCGGCGCTGGTGACGGCCGTGCGCGAGCGCTTCCTTGACGCGGGCGGTCTGCCGGCAGCGGCGTTCTTTGCCGATGCCTTTGCATTTTCGGGCGACGTGGTGCGGCCGCGGTCGAGCGTGCCGGTTGAGGCGGAGTAAAGCGTATGACAGACATTTTCCTTTCGCGACAACCGGTATTGAACGGGCAAAGTCGAGCGATCGCCACCCGGCTGACGCTGCACGCCAGCGGTGCCGCGGACGCCCATGCGGCGGCTCAGGCCTTGGCTGGGCTGGTGGACGTCTGGCCGGCCGGCGAGCGGATTTTCTTTATTGATGGCGGTAGCCTTCCGGTCGATGCGGCCTGGCTCGATTGGCCCGTGCCTGCCAATGCGGTGCTCGAACTCGGTTCGGCAACGTTGCTCGGTCCGAAGGGAGGCGAGTTCGTCGCCGCCCTGCAATCGGTTCAGCCGGCGCTGTGCCTGAAGGTCGATGCGCAGGTGGCGACGGCGCTGGCCAGCGGCCTCCAGTATCGTTTTGTCGCGCTTGACGCGCGCCATTTGGCGCCGGCAGGATTGAGCGCGCTGGCCGCGCAACTGCAGCTCCATGGCATCGTCATCGCGCTCAACGTTTTCGATCGCGAGGTTTTCAAGGCTTGCCTCGACGCCGGGATAAACGCCGTCGCCAGCTGGTTTTTCAAGCAGGCTTCGGCACACACGGTGAGGAAACCCCTGAATCCGGGACAGGCGCAGATCGTCCGGGTGCTCAACCTTGTCCGCAAGAATGCTGATGTCAAGGAAGTCGAGGCGGCGCTCAAGCAGGACGTGGCACTGTCCTACAAGCTGCTGCGTTATATCAACTCGGCCGGTTTCGGGCTGTCGTGCGAAATCCAGTCGTTCCGTCACGCGGTGACGATTCTCGGCTATGACAAGCTCAATAAGTGGTTGTCGCTCCTGCTCGTGACCGCCAGCAAGGACCCAATGGCGCCGGCGCTGATGCATGCGGCATTGACGCGGGCGCGGCTGATGGAGAGCCTGGGGCATGGCCTCGTCGATCCGCAGGAGTATGACAACCTGTTCATTACCGGGGCATTCTCGATGCTTGATGTGCTGCTCGGCGTGAGCATGGAGACGGTGCTTGAATCGATGAGCCTGCCCGAGGCGATTTGCGATGCCTTGCTCGGGCAGGGCGGGCTCTATGCGCCTTTTCTCGACCTTGCCTGTATCAGCGAGGGCGAGGACGGCCCGGCGATTGCCGAGCTGGCGGGCCAGCTCGGCTTGTCGGCGGAGTCCTTCAATCGCGCCCAGTTGCAGGCGCTGGCCTTCGCCGACGCGATGGCGCAGTGATCAGCGCACCGCCGGATAGCGTCCGGACAACAGTGCGCCGGCATCGGGCACGACAGTCTTGAGGCCGAGTTTGGCCAGCATCTGGTAGGCCGTACAGACGGCGCTCGAGACGACCGGCAGCCCGCTGGCCGCCTCGATCAGCGGGATGGAAGCGAGCGAAGGCATCTGCACACAGGCCGAGGCGACGATGGCATCGACATTGGCGGTGTTGAGCTTGCGCCAGAGTTCGGCCGGCGCGCGTGGGTCGCGGGCGCCGACTTCCAGATTGTCATGAATTTCGAGCGAGAGGCTGTCGACGACCTCGATGCCTTCGTTCTCGATGTACTCAATGACGAGTTGGGTCAGCGGTTTCATGTACGGGGCCAGGATCGACACTTTCTTGGCGCCGATCACCTTGAGTCCTTCGACGAGTGCGCCTGCGCTCGTCACTACCGGTGCCGGGCCGCCGTTATCGACGGTGCGCTGGTGCAGGCGGGCTTCGGAGACGCGGTGGTAGCCCTTGCCCATGCTCATGATGGCGACGAGGCACGCGTAGCCGAGGACGTCGACGCGCGCGTCGGAGAGTTCGATGGCGCAGCGGTCGGAGTCGCAGTCCATTGCTGCGAGTTCTTCCTTGGTGACCTTTTTCATGCGCATGCGGCTCGAATGGAAGGTGAAGCGCTCAGCCTCGATCGTTTCGCGGGCGCGCAGCATGGCGGGGATTTCGGTTTCCATCGTGGTGTTGGAACTGGGGACGATCTGGCCGATCCGGTAGGTCTGCTTCATGTCGGAACTCCTTTGTTCAGGGGGGGAAGGGATGTCGCTTCACCTTCAGTATGGTGCTTGCTATCCTTCGTGTTATTGAAAATAATTCAAACAAGTTTCGTAAAAAGTTAAGGAATGCCATCCTCCGTCAATCTCAGCCGCTTCGATCTCGTGACGCTGCGGCTCTTCGTCACCGCCGTCGATGGCGGCAGCCTGAGCGCCGGTGCACGCCGTTTCGGCATCAGCGTCGCCGCTGCAAGCAAGCGCATGGCTGATCTCGAGGCGCATGTCGGCATGGCGCTGCTGCTGCGGGGCAAGAAAGGCGTCGTGCCGACCGCCGCGGGCCAGGCGCTGCTCGAGCAGGCGATCCGCGTCATCGCCGAAGTCGAGCGGCTGGCGCTCACCCTCGACGATTACCGCCGCGGCGCCGGCGGCAGCCTGCGCATCTGGGCCAATCCTTCGGCCTTCGCCGGCTTTCTGCCGGCGTTGCTGGCGCGCTTTCTCGTCGGGCATCCGTCGGTCAAGGTCGATCTTGAGGAAACCTTGAGTCAGGAAGCGGTGCGGGCCGTCGTCGCCGGCACGACCGAAGTGGCGATCGTCGGCGAGAACACGCCGCTCGAAGGACTCGCGAGTTTTGTCTGCGATGTGGATGAACTGGTCTTGCTGTTGCCGGCGCAGCATGCCCTTGCACGCCGGACGACGGTGTCATTGCGCGAGGCGGCGGCGCTCGATTTCGTCGGACTTAACCGGTCGACCTCGCTGATGCGGCAGATTGCCGCGCTGGCCGGATCGGTCGGCTGTGCGCTCAAGGTGCGGGTGCAGGTACGCAATTTCGATGCGGTGTGCCGGATGGTCTCGGCCGGCATCGGCGCGGCGATCGTCCCGCGTGCGGCCGGGGCGCCGCATGTGCGCTCGATGGGGTTGGCGCTGGTGCAACTCGACGGCATTCCGGTGTCGCGTCGTTTGCTGTTGGCAACGCGCGATCCGGCGAGCTTGTCGCCGGCGGCGCGTGCTTTTGTCGAATTGGCCCGGCAGCGGCTGTCAGAGGGAGCCTGAACCCGTTATGCCGGGACGGGGGCGGCCATCGGCCTCGCCCCCGGGATGCTTACTTGAGCGTGAGAATCCACTTGGCCAGTTTGGCCGCTTCGTCGGGTTTGACGCCAGCGTTGGGCGGCATGAACGGCAGCGTGGCGTTGCCGGCTTTCTGCCAGCCGACGCCGGTCGGGGCGGGCGTACCCTTGACGATGGTGCCGGCGATCGTCGCTTCGGCGTCTTTCTGGCCGGCATATTTCTTCGCGACTTCCTTGTACATCGGGCCGATCAGTTTCTTGTCGACAGTGTGGCAGGCGAGGCAGCCTTTGGCCTTGGCCAGCGCTTCGTCGGCCTGGGCCGCTGTTCCGAGGAGAAGGCCGGCGACGGCGAGCGAGACGGACAGCAATTTCATGGTGAACTCCTTGTGAGTGGAATGAGGGATGCTGGAATCATTGGGCGCCGGCTCAGACCGCATTTCCGGCAAAGCGTTCGATTATTGGCCCCCGGAGGTCGCGAGCAGCGCGCCGGCGCCGACGAAAATGCCGCCGAAGATCCGGTTCTGCGCTTTCATCAGGCGCGGGTTGCGCAGCCAGCCGCGCGCCCGCGAGGCCAGCAATGCGTAGCCCGACATGACGATCGAGTCGATGCCGCACATGGTCAGGACGATGATGACGAACTGCGGCCACTGCGGTTTGGCCGGGTCGATGAAATGCGGCACCAGCGCGGCGATGAAGACGATGGCCTTCGGGTTGGTTAGGTTGACCAGAAGGCCTTCGACGAACAGGCCGCCCGGCCGTATGGACGCTGCGCCAGCGTCGAAAGCTTCGGCCGGCGCGCGCCATTTCTGGAAGCCGAGCCAGACGAGATAGACCGCGCCGACGTAGCGGATGACGTCAAAGGCATACGCCGAGGCGGTCAGCAGCGCGCCGAGGCCGAGGGCGACGACGGTCACCTGGATCGTCAGCGCGCACTGCAGGCCGGCGATGACGCGCACGGCACCGCCATAGCCGAAGCGCAGACCGGCGCTCATCGACGCCGCCGCGCCCGGACCGGGCGAGACGGCGATCAGGATCGACGCGACGAGGAAACCAAGCCAGACCGAAAGAGCCATCGCGTCGCCTTTAGCGACGCTTGAGCTGGCCGAGGTCGCGCACGGCGCCGCGCGAGGCCGAGGCCGCCATCAGCCCGTAGGCCTGCAGCGCCTTGGAGACGACGCGTTTGCGGCTGACCGGCTTCCATGCCTTGTCGCCCTTGGCTTCCATGGCGGCACGACGGCGCTGGAGTTCTTCGTCGGAGACAGCGAGGCGAACGCTGCGCTTCGGGATGTCGATTTCGAGCGTGTCGCCGTCCTCGACGAGGCCGATGGCGCCGCCTTCCGCCGCTTCCGGCGAGACGTGGCCGATCGACAGGCCCGACGAGCCACCGGAGAAGCGTCCGTCGGTGATCAGCGCGCACTGCTTGCCGAGATGGCGGGACTTGAGGTACGAGGTCGGGTAGAGCATTTCCTGGCAGCCCGGACCGCCCTTCGGTCCTTCGTAGCGGATCAGGACGACGTCGCCGGCCTTGATCTGGTCGCCGAGGATAGCGTTGACCGCGTCTTCCTGGCTTTCGAAAACGCGCACCTTGCCGGTGAAGGTCAGGATGCTGGCATCGACGCCGGCGGTCTTGACGATGCAGCCTTCCTCGGCGATGTTGCCGAAGAGCACGGCGAGGCCGCCGTCCTGGCTATAGGCGTTGGCGCGGTCGCGGATGCAGCCGTGCGTGCGGTCGAGGTCGAGTTCCGGGTAGCGCTTGGCCTGCGAGAAGGCTTCGCCGCTCGGGACGTTGCCCGGCGCGGCGAGATACAGCGTGTGCACGTCGATGTCGTGGGTGCGCATGACATCCCAGATGTCGATGGCTTCGCCGATCGTCTTGGTGTGGATGGTAGCGGTGTGGCGATGGATGAGGCCGATGCGGTCGAGTTCGCCGAGGATGCCGAAGATACCGCCGGCACGGTGGCAGTCCTCGATGTGGAACTGTTCGGTCGAGGGCGCCAGCTTGCACAGGTGCGGCACCTTGCGCGAGATGCGGTCGATGTCGTTCATGGTGAAATCGACTTCGGCTTCCTGGGCGATGGCCAGCAGGTGCAGCACGGTGTTGGTCGAGCCGCCCATGGCGACGTCGAGCGACATGGCGTTTTCGAAGGCGTCGAAGCTGGCGATGCTGCGCGGCAGCACCGAGGCGTCGTCCTGCTCGTAGTAACGACGGCAGAGTTCGACGATCTGGCGGCCGGCCTTGAGGAAGAGTTCCTTGCGGTCGGCGTGCGTGGCCAGCACTGTGCCGTTGCCGGGGAAGGCGAGGCCGAGGGCTTCGGCCAGGCAGTTCATCGAATTGGCGGTGAACATGCCCGAGCAGGAGCCGCAGGTCGGGCAGGCCGAGCGTTCGATGTTGGCGACGTCCTCGTCGGACATGGTCTTGTCGGCTGCCTTGATCATCGCGTCGATGAGGTCGGTGCGCACGATCTTGCCGCCGACCTGGACCTTGCCGGCTTCCATCGGACCGCCGGAGACGAAGATCGTCGGGATGTTGAGGCGCATCGAGGCCATCAGCATTCCCGGGGTGATCTTGTCGCAGTTCGAGATGCAGATCATTGCGTCGGCGCAGTGGCCGTTGACCATGTATTCGATCGAGTCGGCGATGAGCTCGCGCGAGGGCAGCGAGTAGAGCATGCCGTCATGGCCCATGGCGATGCCGTCGTCGATGGCGATCGTGTCGAATTCCTTGGCGACGCCGCCGGCGGCCTCGACCTCGCGCGCGACCATCTGGCCGAGGTCCTTGAGGTGCATGTGGCCCGGGACGAACTGGGTGAAGGAGTTGACGATGGCGATGATGGGTTTCCCGAAATCTCCATCCTTCATGCCGGTCGCGCGCCACAGCGAGCGGGCGCCGGCCATGTTGCGGCCATGGGTGGAGGTGCGGGAACGATAGGCAGGCATGGGACTCTCCAGGTAACGATGACAGGTGATACGAGACGGTATAATCGACGATTCTAGCCCAAAAGCGGTTGTCATGAAGCGGTGAGCGCATGTTGATCCATCCCCAGTTCAATCCCGTCGCGGTGCAGCTCGGACCGGTGGCGATCCATTGGTACGGGCTGATGTACCTGGCGGCTTTCCTGCAGTTCATCGCGCTCGGGCGGGTGCGCATTCACCGGCAATTGGGGCCGGCCGGGTGGACGGCGACGCATCTCGACGACCTGCTCTTCTATGGCGTGCTCGGCGTCGTCCTCGGCGGCCGCCTCGGCGAGGTGCTGTTTTACGCGCCCGGCTACTATTTCTCGCATCCGTTTGAGATCTTCGCCGTCTGGAAAGGCGGCATGTCCTTCCACGGCGGTTTTCTTGGTGTGCTCGTCGCGATGACGCTCTACGCGCGCAAGACCGGGCAGCGTTGGTTCGACATTACCGATTTCATCGCACCGCTGGTGCCGCTTGGCCTCGCCGCCGGGCGACTCGGCAATTTCATCAACGGTGAACTGTGGGGGCGCGTCTGCGATCCTTCGCTGCCCTGGGCGATGGTCTTCCCGCAGTCCGGCAGTTTGGCGCCGCGTCATCCGTCGCAGCTGTATCAGGCCGGGCTGGAGGGGGTGCTGCTCTTTGTTTTGCTCTGGATTTACGCCGGCAAGGCGCGTCCGCGCGCGGCGGTCTCGGGCGCCTTCCTGCTCGGTTATGGCGTCTTCCGCTTCGTCGCCGAGTATTTCCGCTCGCCCGACGACGGCATCTTCGGCCTTTCCGAGGTCGTCAGCATGGGACAGTGGTTGTCCTTGCCGATGGTTGTCCTCGGCATCGTGCTCCTGATCCGCGCAAATCGATCGCTTTCTGCGGAAGTCCGAAATTGATTGTTTTTGAAAAACCGGTTTATAGTGGTTTTCTAGACTTTTCCCGTTTTACCATCACCCTTTCATAAGGATATCGAAATGAATCTGACGCACATTGAGCACATCGGCATTGCCGTCAAGAGCCTCGACGACGCCATCCCGTTCTGGGAAAAGCAACTCGGCATGAAGTGCTACTCGATCGAAGAAGTGAAGGAACAGAAGGTTCGCACCGCCTTCTTCAAGATCGGTCAGTCGAAGATCGAACTGCTCGAGTCGACCGATCCGGAAGGCCCGATCGGCAAGTTCATCGAGAAGAAGGGTGAGGGCGTCCAGCACATCGCGTTCGCCGTCGAAGGTCTCCAGTCGAACCTCGACGAACTCGCCGGTAACGGCGTTCAGCTGATCGACAAGGCCCCGCGCAAGGGCGCCGAAGGCCTGAACATCGCCTTCCTGCATCCGAAGTCCACAGCCGGCGTGCTGATGGAACTCTGCGAAGATCCGAACAAGTAATACAACGACCAGAGCAGGCCGTTCCCGGTCGGCGCCTTAGGCGCGTGTCGGGAAGGCCTTTGGAAGTACCAGGGAGTTGCCCGCGAGGGGAACTCCCTCTTTTTTGCTTAGGGGGTGTTCACAATCAAGCGCTTGATTGTGAACACCCCCTAGCGTTTGAGCGCGAGGACGAGGACGCCGCCGGCGACCATGGCGATGCCGGTCCAGTCCTTGACCGACGGGCGTTCACCGAGAAAGACAACGGCGAAGAGGGCGACCAGCACGAGGCTCAGCTTGTCGATCGGGGCGACTTTCGACGCTTCGCCGATCTGCAGCGCGCGGAAATAGCAGACCCAGGACGCGCCGGTGGCGAGCCCGGAGAGCGTGAGAAACAGCCAGGTCTTGCCCGGCAGCGCGAAGGGGTTGCTCCATTTGCCGGCGAACCAGACGAAGGCCGAGAGCACGACGATGATGATGCCGGTGCGGACCAGCGTGGCGAGGTCCGAGTCGACGCCCTGGATGCCGATCTTGGCGAAAATCGCGGTCAGCGCGGCGAAGACGGCGGACAGTAGTGCCCAGTAAACCCAGCTGCCGTTGGTCATGTTTTGCACTCCTTTCCGGTCGTTAAAAAGGATTGCGGCGCTGCCCCTTACAGTTCGCTGAAGGCGCTGTGCAGGCGCTCGGCCTGGAGCAGCCGGTGCTTGTTGGCGATCTCGGGGCGCAGGGCCAGCGTCGACACGAGCAGGTTGAGCACGCTCATCGCCGCCGCATAGGAATCGAATTGCGCCGAACCGCGCGTTTCGCAGACGATGCGCCAGTCGCCGGGCACTTCATTGGCCGGCGTCGCCGCGTCGGTCAGGATCAGCGCCGGCATCCCGATCTGTCGCGCGTGCTGGACGATCTGGTCGACGACCGGGACACGGCGCCGGAAGGCCAGGACGATGATCATGTCCTCGGCCGTGAAGCCGGCGAGGTCCTCGCCGACTGTCTGGCCGGCTTGCGGCAGCAGCGTGACGGCGTCCTTGAGCAGGACCAGTTGACGGACCAGATACTGGGCCAGCGCATGGCTGTTGCGATAGCCGATGACTGCCACACGGCGCGCCTTGACGATGGCGTCGATGGCGCGCTCGACCGTTTTCGGGTTGAGCCGCTCGAAGGTTCGCGTCAGGTTGTCGAGATCGCTCTGCAGGTGTTTGGCGAAGGCGTCCCCGGAGACGCTCGACAGGTCGGGCGCATATTGAAATGCCGGGGCGCCCCAGCATTGCGCTTCACGCGCTTCGCGCCGGGCTTCGGCAAAGCTCTTGTAACCGACACGCTGGATGAAACGGGTGACGGCCGCTTTTGAGCTGCCGGCGAGGGCCGCGAGTTCGGTCGCCGAGTGCGTGGCGAGCAGCACCTGGCGCGAAGAAAGGAGTTCCGCCAGCTTGCGCTCGGAGTCGGGCAGCGTCTCGGTGAGCGCTCCGATGCGCTCGTCGATCAGCGTGAATTCCTTCTTGTTCTTGGCCGGGCCGGTCTTTTTCATAGCCTTCGATTATACCGGCTCTGTTGTGAGGGCGTTCAATAGTCCTTACGCAGCACCCGTCCGCTGCGGGCGCCGGTCTCGGCGCCACCGACGAAGGCGAAGGCGCCGTTGACTATCACCGCGTCGATGCCGTCCGGATATTGATTGGGTTCGATGAAGGTACCCTTGTCGATGACCGTCGCCGGGTTGAGCATGACGATGTCGGCGGCATAGCCGGGGCGGAGCAGGCCGCGGTCGGGCAAGCCAAGCACGGCGGCCGGTTTGCCGGTCATCTTGTGGATCGCCGCTTCCCAGGAGAGGCGCTTTTCCTCGCGCACGTACTTGCCGAGCACGCGCGGGAAGGCGCCGAAGACGCGCGGATGCGGCTTGCCGCGGCCCATCAGCCCGTCGGTACAGACGTTCTGCTCGGCACGGCAGAGGAACTTGATGACATGCTCCTCGGTGCCGTAGAAATCGACCATGCCCACGGCATTGTCCTCCTGATGGAGCAGGTCGAAGGTGGCGTTGTACGGGTCCTTGCCGCGCAGTTCGCCAAGCTGGACGAGGTTGAGGCCGACGGCGTCGGCATTGCGCTCGGTCTTGACGCTGGTGACGAAGATCTGGTCGAGGCCGGCGAAGTCGATGAAGTTATCCCAGCCGGGGATGCCGCGCTCGATGTCGGCGATCATCTGCGTGCGCGCGGCGGGATCGGCGAGGCGTTCGAGCAGTTTGTCGGTGCCGCCCGCATGCACCCAGGGCGGCAGGATGACGCCGAGCATGGTGCTGCCGGCGACGTAGGGATACTGATCGTAGGAGATCTTCATGCCTTCCTGCTGGGCGCGTTCCAGCATGTCGAGCATCGGGTCGATCAGCCCCCAGTTCTTCTTGCCGCAGACTTTCATGTGCGAGATGTGCAGGTGCACGCCCGAGGCCCGCGTGATGTCGATGAGTTCCTGCGTCGAGGCGAGGATGTCGTCGGCCTCGCTGCGCTGATGCACGACGAAGATGCCGCCGCGCCGCGCGGTGACCTTGCACAGCTCGACAAGCTCGTGCGTGTCGCCGAAGGCGCAGGGCATGTAGATGAGGCCGGTGGAGAAGCCGTAGGCGCCGGCGGCCAGTTCGCGGTCGAGGATCTCGCACATGCGGGCCACTTCCTCACGGCTGGCGGCGCGGCCGTCGAGTCCCATCGCTTCCATGCGCACGTTGCCGTGCGGCACGAGATAGCTGAGGTTGGTCGCCGGACGATGCGCGGCGAGCAGCGCGAGGTAGCCGTCGGTGTCGCGGAATTTCCAGTCGATCAGGTCGGTGTCGCCGTCGAGGCCGGCGATGTTCTTGCGCCAGGGCGTGATGTACTGCTCTGGCAGCGGTGCCAGCGCGACGCCGTCCTGTCCGAGCAGTTCGGTGGTGATGCCTTGCCGGATCTTGGCGGAGAGCGCCGGGTCGATGATCGCGGCGAGGTCCGAGTGGGTGTGGGTGTCGATGAAGCCGGGGCAGACGATGCGATCGCGGGCATCGATGACCTGCGTGCCGGGCTCGGCATCAAGGCGCCCGATGGCGGCGATCGTGCCATCGACGACGAGCAGGTCGGCGGTGACGGCGGCGGCGCCGCTGCCGTCAATGATCTGGCCATCCTTGAAGAGGGTTTTCACGGTGTTCTTTCGTGGCGTCGGTCAGGCGTCGGCACCGGCCAGTTCGCACAGAACCGACAGCAGGACATTGGCGCCGGCTTCGAGTTGATCGGGGGGAGTGAACTCCCGGACGTTGTGGCTGATGCCCTCGACACTCGGGACGAAAATCATCGCCGCCGGGCAGACCGCCGCCAGAATCTGCGCGTCGTGTCCGGCGCCGCTCGGCAATCGGCGCGTCGAGCGTCCTTGCGCCTTCGCGTGGCGTTCGATCAGCGCCGTCATCTCCGGTGCGAAGGGGACCGGTTCGAAGCGCGCCAACCGGCGCGTCGTGATCGTCACCTTTTCCTGTGCGCGCAACGCGTCGAGATGGGCGTGCAGGCGGGCTTCGGCCTGTTGCAGCGTCGTCTCGTCGGTGTTGCGCAGGTCGACGGTGAGGACGGCGCGTTCAGGCACGACGTTGATCAGGTTCGGGAAAAATTCGATCCGCCCGACTGTGGCGACCTGGCTGCCGCCGAGCTCGCGCGCCAGTTCGCGGACGAAGGCAATGATAGAACCGGCAGCCCAGCCGGGGTCGCAGCGCAGCGACATCGGCGTCGTGCCGGCGTGATTGGAGACGCCGCCGATCTCGATCTCGGTCCAGGAAATGCCCTGGACCGATTCGACGACGCCGATCTCCACGCTTTCGTGGTCGAGCACCGGGCCCTGTTCGATATGCAGTTCGACATAGGCGCGCGGCGCCGGGTGCGGCACCGGCGTGTCGCCGGCATAACCGATGCGGGCGAGTTCGTCGCCGACACGGGCGCCGTCGATGCCGACGGTATCGAGCGCGGTGGCGAGCGGCAGTTCGCCGGTGAAAACGAGGCTGCCCATCATATCCGGGGCGAAGCGCGAGCCTTCTTCGTTGGTGAAGAAGGCGACGGCGAGCGGGTGTTCGGTCTCGACGCCGGCATCGTTGAGCGCGGCGACGACTTCGAGCCCGGCCAGTACGCCGAGATTGCCGTCATAGCGGCCACCGGTGCGGACGGTGTCGATGTGTGATCCGGCCATGACCGGCGGGCCGGGACGGCGGCCGGCGCGAATGCCGACGGCGTTGCCGATGGCGTCGATGCTGACGGAGAGACCCAGTTCGCGCATCCAGCCGCAGACGAGGTCGCGTCCGGCCTTGTCTGCGTCGGTCAGGGCGAGGCGGGCGCAACCGCCGCCATCGATGGCGCCGATGGCGCCGAGGTCGTTGAGCCGACGGAGTAGGCGCTCACCGTCGATCCGGGGTGTCTTGGCAGTGGTCATGGCAGTGGTTCGTGCGTGTTCGGTTGACGGTCGGTGACCGATGCGGTCCCGATGCGGGATATCGGCCCGGGATGTCGGCGCGGTCCGACCGTTCATGATGATCGATTTACTTTAAAACTAATATTTCATCCTTGTCAAATTTAAAACGATTGTTCCAGTGATCGCATGCTCTGTCCGAAGGGCCGCGGCCGCCTGGCGTCATCAGGCGGATGTTTCGGCGAAATGGCAGGAGACCTGATGCCGGTTGCCGTGCGCGACGAGTTGCGGCGCACGTTCGGCGCATTCGGGGCGGGCCTGCGGACAGCGCGTGCGGAAGGTGCAGCCCGAGGGCGGATGCGCCGGACTCGGCAGGTCGCCCTTGAGCAGGATGCGGTTCTGACGCGCGGCCGGCGAAATCTTCGGCACGGCCGACAGCAGCGCACGCGTATACGGATGCAACGGACGGGTGAACAAGCTGTCGACCGGGCCGATCTCGACGATGCGGCCGAGGTACATGACGGCGACGCGGTGGCTGATGTGGCGGACGACGGCGAGGTCGTGCGCGACGAAGATATAGGAGAGGCCGAGGTCGGCCTGCAGGTCTTCGAGCAGGTTGATGACCTGCGCCTGGATCGAGACGTCGAGCGCCGACACCGGTTCGTCGAGGACGATCAGCCGAGGGTTCAGCGCCAGGGCGCGGGCGATGCCGAGGCGCTGGCGTTGCCCGCCGGAAAACTCGTGCGGGTATTTTTTCAAGGCGTCGGTGTTGAGGCCGACGCGGGCGAAGAGGTCGGCGACGCGCTGTTCGCCGTCGCGGCTGTCCCAGCCGAAATTGCGCAGCGGTTCGGCGACGATTTCGCCGGCGCGCAGGCGCGGGTTGAGCGAGGCGTAGGGGTCCTGGAAAACGATCTGCAGTTCGCGCCGGTAGGGGCGAAAGGCGGCCGGCGAGAGCGTTGCGATATCGGCGCCGTCGAACAGGATCTGGCCGGCCGTCGGTTCGATCAGCCGCAGCAGCGTTTTCGCCGCCGTCGATTTGCCGCAGCCGGATTCGCCGACGAGGCCGAGCGTCTCGCCGGCGCCGAGTGTGAACGAAATGCCGTCGAGGGCTTTCACCGGCGGACTGTCGCGCCAGAACGTGCGGGTCGGGTAATGCTTGACGAGGTCGCGCACATCGAGCAGCGGACGGGGAAAGGCGACGACGCTCATGCGGCGGTTCCTGGCAGGGGTTCGTGGGCGCGGAAGCAGGCGGCGAAATGGTCCGCGTGTTCGCCGGAGGTGGGGGCGAGCGCCGGGATCGTCTGCCGGCAACGCTCGTCGGCGAGGGCGCAACGCGGCGCGAAACGGCAGCCGACGGCCGCCTGTTTCAGCGAAGGCACCATGCCCGGGATTTCGGCGAGACGGCGATGGCGGGCGTCGCCGGGCGTGTCGAGTTCGGGCATCGCGGCGAGCAGGCCGCGCGTGTAAGGGTGGCTGGGGCGGGCAAAGAGCGCGTCGACGCGGGCTTCCTCGACCTTGGTGCCGGCGTACATGACGACGACGCGGTCGCAGCATTCGGCGACGACGCCGAGATCGTGGGTGATCAGCACGATCGCCGTCCCCATTTCGCGACGCAGCCGGGCAAGGAGTTCCATGATCTGTGCCTGGATCGTCACGTCGAGCGCGGTGGTCGGCTCGTCGGCGATCAGCACGGCCGGATTGCAGGCGAGCGCCAGCGCGATCATCGCCCGCTGGCGCATGCCGCCGGAGAACTGATGCGGGTAGTCGGCCAGGCGGCGGACCGGGTCGGGAATGCCGACGAGGTCGAGCATCTCGCCGGCGCGCGTCCAGGCGGCACGTTTGGACAGCTTCTGGTGCAGGATCAGCACTTCGGCAATCTGTTCGCCGATCGTCAGCACCGGATTGAGCGAGGTCATCGGGTCCTGGAAAATCATCGAGATGGCATTGCCGCGCAGCGCCCGCATCCGCGCTTCGCTGGCGGTGAGCAGGTCTTCGCCGCGAAAGCGGATGGCGCCGCTGGCGAACATCGCCGGCGGTCCGGGCAGGAGGCGCAGGATCGACATCGCCGTGACGCTCTTGCCGCAGCCGGATTCGCCGACGATGCCGAGCATTTCGCCGGCATTCAGCTGCCAGGAGACGCCGTCGACGGCGCGGACGATGCCGTCGGGACTGGCGAAGGCGATGCGCAGGTCGTCGATCTCGAGAATCGGAGCACTCACAGTTTTCTCCCGATGCGCGGGTCGAGCAGGTCGCGCAGGCCGTCGCCGACGAGGTTGACGGCGAGCACGGTGAGGCCGAGGAAGATGCCCGGATACAGAATGATGCCGAAAGCGAGCTGAACGACCGAGCGGCCCTCGGCCATCATGTTGCCCCAACTCGGGACCTCGGGCGGCGTCCCGGCGCCGAGGAAGGAGAGGTAGGCCTCGAAAATCATCGCCGAGGCCCAGATGAAGCTCGCTTGCACGATCAGCGGCGTCAGCAGGTTGGGAATGACGTGGCGGAGCAGGATCATCGGCAGCCGCGTTCCCATCGCGCGGGCGGCCTCGATGTAAGGCTGCTCGCGGATCGTCAGCACGAGCGAGCGGACGAGGCGGACGACGCGCGGGATCTCGGGCATGGCGATGGCGATGACGACGGTGGCGATGCTGGCGCGGATCAGCGTCATCAGCGCGACGGCGAGCAGGATGCCGGGAATCGCCATCATGCCGTCCATGATGCGCATGATGATGCGGTCGGCGACGCGGTTGAAGCCGGCGACGGTGCCGATGCCGAGTCCGACCAGCGCCGAGAAGAGCGCGACCGAGACGCCGACGAGCAGCGAGACGCGTGCGCCGTAGAGGGTGCGCGAGAGGATGTCGCGGCCGAGCGCGTCGGTGCCGAGCAGGTAGTCGGCCGAGGGCGGTTTCAGGCGCTGCAGCACGTTCATTTCGGTCGGGTCGTGCGGCGCCAGCCAGGGTGCCAGCAGCGCCAACAGCACCATCGTCGCGAGCAGCGCGGCGCCGGCGACAAGCACCGGATGGCGCCGGGCGAAGACAAGAATACGAGGCTGCCGGCGCTGTCGTTCGAGCCGGGCTTCGAGGGCGGCGATCATCGGGCTGTCCATGGGCGGCGGTCTCCGGTTCAGTAGCGGATGCGCGGATCGAACAGACCGTAGAGCAGGTCGGTGATCAGGTTGATGAGAACGTAGGCCGTTGCCGTCACCAGCACGATGCCCTGGATCACCGGGTAGTCGCGGCGCAGGATCGAGTCGACGGTGAGGCGGCCGATGCCGGGGATGGCGAAGACGCTCTCGGTGACGATGACGCCGGAAAGCAGCATGGCGATGCCGAGACCGATGGTCGTGACGATCGGCACCGCGGCGTTCTTGAGCGCGTGGCGCAGCAACAGGCGCTGCGACGAGAGGCCCTTGGCGCGGGCGGTGCGGATGTAGTCCTGGGCAAGCACTTCCAGCATCGTCGAGCGCGTCATCCGCGCCAGCAAGGCCATGTAGATCAGCCCGCCGCTGATGACCGGCAGGGCGAGGTGGCGGATGAAGGGAACGAACCCGTCCGAGAGGCTCTTGAAGCCCTGCACCGGGAACCAGTCGAGCTGGGTCGAGAAACCATAGACCAAGCCATAACCGATGACGAACACCGGTAGCGAGAAGGCCGCGACGGCGAGTCCGGAGACGGCGCGATCGACCCAGGTGCCGGCTTTCCAGGCAGCGATGATGCCCATCGGCACGGCGAAGACGACGGCGAAGGCCATGGTCAGCGCCGAAATCCACAAGGTCGGCTCGACGCGCTGGCGGATCATCTCGGCGACCGGCATGCCGGTGAACACCGAGGTGCCGAGATCGCCGCGCAGGATCTGGCCGATCCAGCCGACGAACTGCTCGACCACCGGCCGGTTGAGACCGAGCGTCTGGCGGATGTGTTCGATGTCCTCGGCGCTCGCCGTGTCGCCGGCGATGATGACAGCGGGATCGCCGGGGGCGAGGCGCAGGAGCAGGAAGACAATGACGGCGACGACGGCCAATACCGGGATGACGGCGAGCAGGCGTCTGAGCAGATAGTTCATGATGACGGGAGGATAACCGGGCCGGTCGGCGTGAAGGCAGGAGTGATGACAGAAGCGCCGGCCCGGCGGGGTTTTACTTCTTCTCGATATTCCACATCACCGGCACGCCGACGCTGAGCACGCCGGTGAGATTCGTGCGATAGGCCATCGGCTGGAAGAACTGGCCGAAGTTCACATAGGGCACGACCTCGTACATGCGCGCCTGCAACTCGTCGGTGATCTTCTTGCGCTTGGCGGCGTCGCCTTCGGCCACCCAGGCGGCGCGCAATTGCTCAAGCTTGGCGTCGCACGGCCAGCCCGACGGCGCCTTTTCACAGTTGGCCTGGGCGTAGGCGTTGACCGCCGGCGAGAAGACGTCGGTGCCGACCGAATAAGTGTGGAAGATATGCCAGCCATCTTTCTTGGCGCGGCGGGCGAGCAGCGTGCTCCAGTCCATCGCCTGCGCATCGACGTTGACGCCGGCCTTCTTGAGGTTCTGCACCGTGACCATGGCGGCGGCGGCCTGCACCGGCGGCTCCGAGGGCGTCAGCACGACGATCTTCTCGCCCTTGTAGCCGGCTTCCTGCAGGAGTTTCTTGGCCTTTTCGATATCCTTGCCACCGGCATACGGCGCCGAGCCTGCGAACGATTCGTTGACGCTGCCGCACATGAAGTAGGCCATGCAGGGCTTGTGCCGGTAGGCTTCCGGGAAGCCGGCGGCGGCCATGTATTCGCCCTGATTGACGAGGTAGTAAAGCGCTTGCCGGGCTTTCGGATTGTCGAAGGGCGCCGCCAGATGGTTCGGACGCAGCCAGCCCTGGTCGCCGAGCGGGTCGGTGGCGAGCTTGATCGAGGCATCGGCGGAAAGCACCGGGATGAAGTCGGCCGGCGGCAGTTCGTAGATATCCATCTCGCCCTTCTTGAAGGCGGCGAGCGCGGTGTTCTGGTCGGGGATGTAGTTCCATTCGACGCGGTCGACCTTGACGAGCTTGCCGCCGGCGAGTCCGTCGGCCGGCTCCTTGCGCGGCACGTAATTCGGATTCTTGATGTAGACGACCTTGCTGCCCGGCACCCACTCGTCGCGCTTGAAGATGAAGGGACCGGAGCCGACGGTGTCCTTGATCTGCTCGTTCGGGTCGGTCGCGGCGATGCGCTCGGGCATCATGAAGGGGACGTTCGACGAGGGCTTGCCGAGCATTTCGAGCACGGGGCCGAAGGCCGACTTGAGCACGATCGTGAAGTTGGCGGCGTCGCTCGCCTTGATCTCGCCGACCGCGGCGAAGAGCAGCCGGCCCGAGACGTCGCGGGCGCCCCAGCGCTTGAGCGAGGCGACGCAGTCGGCGGCGGTGACCGGCGTGCCGTCGCTCCACTTGAGTCCGTCGCGCAGCTTGAAGCTCCAGGTCTTCTTGTCGGCCGAGACTTTCCAGCTATCGACCATCTGCGGCTTGATGATGCCCTTCGCATTTTGCGCGAACAGCGTATCGTAGATCATGTAGCCGTGGTTGCGGGTGATGTAGGAGGGGTTCTGGATCGGGTCGAGGATCTTCAGATCGCCCTGCGGGATCATGTGCAGGGTGCTGGCAAAACCGGCCTGGGCGGCGAGGGCGGCAAGCGAAAAAAAGGCGGCGGCAAGCGGGCGGGCGCGGAACGGGAGGGGCAGGCGCATGGCGATCTCCAGAGGAGAAAAAGGGGAAAAATTCGGTCTGTCTTCCAGACCGTCGAAAACACTGTAAAATGAAATTTTCAACGATGTCAAACGTAAAAAATTCGTTCCAAAGTGGTGCAAAAACGAATAACCACGCACCAATTATGGGCAATCTAATGCGATGATTCGTTGGTGGAAAATGCCGGTCAATGGGGTTTTGCACCGAGCTGGGGCGTGACGCTCCGGTCGGTCGACAAATACCGTTCCGGCGCGCTTGTGAACAGTGGTCGGGAGGCGTCTCCGACCGAAGCACATTTTCATCGTCGTTTAACGGCGGCGCTGGCCGCATTTTGTGAAGGAAGGCTGCAATGGCACGTCTGGGACTGGAACGCACCGTGGTCGACACCGCGGTTTATGAAAATACGATCGCCCGCTTCAAGGAAGCCGGCGTGCTGCTGCCGACGATCGGCCAGCTCAAGGACCCGTCCACGATCCCGGCGAGCATCCGGGAAAAACTGAAGGACGTCAGCCCGGACAGCCCGCATCCGCTCAACCTCTTTCGCGTGCACTGGTTCAACGACGGCGCGCGCACCGGCCTCACCGACGTGCCCGAGCACATCGAGCTGCCGCCGGCGCTGACCGGCGTCAAGGCGCGCATCGTGCTGGCGCTCGGCAACCGCTTCCCGATGATCAATGCGCACAAGGTGCTGGCCGCCTACGGCTGCCTGGTGCCGCGCCTCGTCACCGGCCAGTTCGATCCGACCAAGCACCGCGCCGTCTGGCCCTCGACCGGCAACTACTGTCGCGGCGGCGTCGCCATCTCGCGCATCCTCGGTTGCCGCGGCACGGCCGTGCTGCCCGAGAACATGAGCAAGGAGCGCTTCGACTGGCTCGACAAATGGGTCAGCGATCCGTCCGACATCGTCCGTACGCCGGGCTCGGAGAGCAACGTCAAGGAAATCTACGACACCTGCGCCGAGCTCGATCGCGATCCGGCCAACATCATCTTCAACCAGTTCTGCGAGTTCGGGAATTACCTGATCCACCGCAACTGCACCGGCGCCGCGCTGGAAACGCTGTACACATCGCTGACCCAGGGCAAGCCGGGCGCCAAGCTCGCCGCCTACGTGTCGGCCTCGGGTTCGGGCGGTACGCTGGCGGCTGGCGATCATCTCAAGGAAAAATTCGGCGCACGCATCGTCGCCGTCGAAGCGGCCGAATGCCCGACGCTGCTCAACAACGGTTTCGGCGAGCACAACATCCAGGGTATCGGCGACAAGCACGTGCCTTATATCCACAACGTCATGAACACCGACATGATCGCCGCGGTCAGCGATCAGCACTCCGACCAGCTGATGGTGCTCTTCAATACCCCGGAAGGGCGCAAGTATCTGGTCGAGCGGCGCGGCGTCGATGCCGCTCTCGTCGAGCGCCTGTCCAATTTCGGTTTGTCCTCGCTCTGCAACATGCTGGCGGCAATCAAGACGGCGCGCTACTACGGTCTCGGTGAGGATGACGTGATCATCACCGTCGCGACCGACGGCGCGGCGATGTACGGCAGCGAGATCGACAAGGCGATCGGGCGCTATTTCGGCGGCCGCTTCGACGCGGTCAACGCCGGCGAGTGCTGGGGCCAGTCGCTGGCGGCGACGACCACCGACCACCTGCTCGAACTCACGCATATCGAACGGCAGCGCATCTTCAACCTCGGTTACTTCACCTGGGTCGAGCAGCAGGGCGTGTCGCTCGAGGATTTCACGGCGCGCGCCAGGCAGTCGTTCTGGGATGGCCTGCAGGATCTCGTGCCGGCCTGGGATGCGATGATCGCCGAATTCAACGCGCGGACCGGCGTCAAGGCATGAGCGACGACGGGCAATTCGTCTGTCATGGCTGCGGCGCGCGCGTCGATGCCGCGCTCAGCCTGCCCTTCCGCTGTCCCAATGCCGACGATGGCCGCGATATCGATCACCTGCTGCTACCCGCCGATGCCGATGCTGTAGGCATCGATACGGCGAGCGACGATCCCTTCGTGCGCTATCGCCGCTTCCTCTCGCCGTATCGGCTGGCGCGTCGCGCCGGGCTGTCGGACGAGGCCTGGAGGGATATTGCCGGCCGTCTCGACGCCGCGCTGATCGCCGCCGACGGCACTGGTTTCCGCCTGACGCCCTTGCGCGAGCAGGCGCGGCTGGCGCAAGCGATCGGTTTTTCTGGCCGCCTTTGGGTCAAGGACGAGACCGGCAATGTCGCGGGCTCGCACAAGGCGCGGCATTTGATGGGCGTCATGCTCTACCTGCGCGTCCTCGAGGCTGCGCGGCTGCCGGCCGGCGACGGGCTGTCGTCGCGACGCCTGGCCATCGCTTCCTGCGGCAATGCCGCGCTGGCGGCGGCGGTAATTGCGCGTGCTGCCGAGTGGCCGCTGGATGTTTTCATTCCGCCCGACGCCAGTTCTTCTGTCGTGCGTCGGCTGACCGAACTCGGCGCGACGATCACGCTGTGCGAACGCCGTGCCGGCGAACGCGGCGATCCCTGCTTCCTGCGCTTCCGCGAAGCAGTCACGGCCGGGGCGATTCCGTTTGGTGTGCAGGGGACCGAGAACGGCCTGGCGATCGAGGGCGGGCGCACGCTGGCGCTGGAAATGGCCGAGACTTTCGCGGCGACGGGCGCGCAGCCCGAATCGCTCTATGTCCAGATCGGCGGCGGGGCGCTGGCCAGCGGGCTGGCGCAAGGCTTTGCGCTGGCGGCACGCCAGGGCCTGGTGGCGGCCGTGCCGCGCCTGATGGCTGTCCAGACCGCTGCCTGTGCGCCGCTGGCGCGTGCCTGGGCGCAACTGTCCGGCGGCGATCCTAAATCGGCGGCGCAACGGCGCTCACAGTTCATGTGGGCCTGGGAAAATGCGCCGAGCAGTATCGCCAGCGGCATTCTCGACGACGAGACTTATGACTGGTTCGAGATCGTCTCGGCGATGCGCGCGTCCGGCGGGGCGCCGGTGGTAGCGGTCGAAGCTGTGTTGCAGCGCGCCCATGAGGTCGGTGTGGCGACGACCGGCATCCGCGCATCGGCAACGGGGACAGCCGGGCTGGCCGGCCTGATTGTGGCGCCACCGGCCAGTGGCGATGCCGCTATCATTTTTTCCGGGATTGAGCGCTAGTCTGTTGGCGTAAGGCGGCGAGATCGTCGGCGGTGTCGAGGTCGAGCCAGGTGCCGGCATCAGCAACCGGCACCGGCGTGATTGCCGCTGCGTATCGCTGCAGCAGCGCGCGGGCACCGGCATCGCCGCCGAGCGCCGTCAGTTCGTCAAGAAACTGTCGCGAAAAGCCGACCGGATGGCCGCGCCGGTCGCCGGCAACCGGCAGCGCGATGGCGGCGCCGGCGCGCAATGCGTCGGCCACGCGCCGGAT
The DNA here is from genome assembly GCF_900099695.1 of Propionivibrio dicarboxylicus. Classification (GTDB taxonomy): domain Bacteria; phylum Pseudomonadota; class Gammaproteobacteria; order Burkholderiales; family Rhodocyclaceae; genus Propionivibrio; species Propionivibrio dicarboxylicus. Next base: position 668,722 of record NZ_FNCY01000001.1, read on the forward strand.
GTCGTCGGTGGCGACGAGCGGCATGTCGGCGAGCGCAATCAGCCAGCCGTCCGCGTCGGGTGCCTGCCGCACACCGAAAGAGAGACTGGCGCCCATGCCCTCGTGCGCCGTGGGGCAGGGCCGAACTTCGGCCCCTGCTTGCGTGAGCCGTTTGGCCAGCGCGTCGTCGCCGGGGCGAACGACGGCAATCATCCGGTCGACGGCAGGGGCGAGACGCGCGGCCGACAGCTCGGCGACGCACTGCCCGTCGGCCACTTCGGCGAGCAGCTTGTCGCCGCCGAAACGACGGCCGGCGCCGGCTGCGAGAAGGATGCCGACGATCATGCGGGGTCCGATCTCAGCCACGAATCTCCGTCGCCAATCTCAGGCACCGACGCGGCCCGCCAGCATGAGCACGGCTTCGAGCACGCCGCCGCCGAGCGCGCGCGCCTTGTCCGAAATCGTGTGGCAATGCTCGCGAACGCAGCGTGGGTCGACGTCGGCGACCTTGAGCCCGGCGTGGGCCGGATAGCCCGGCCGGATGAGGCCGCGAACCGTGCCCTGGAGCGCCGAGCGGACGAGTACGCGGCCGGCCTCACCGACGACGGCGAGGACCGCCTGGTCGGCCTCGATCTGATCGCCGATCTGCGTCAGGTTTTCGATGACACCGGCGACCGGCGCGTAGAGCACGCGCTCGCGACCGGCGCCGGCGATGATGCCGGGCACGCCGGTGTTCGGTTCCGCCTGGCCGCTCAGCAGGATGCGGCCGAGATGATGGCCGCGATTGGTTTCGATCACCGCGTCGGCGTCGACACCGGCCTCGAAGCCGGGGCCGAGCGCGACGACGATCGGTGCCATGCCCCGGCGCGTGCCGAGGTTGCGCTTGGCGATGATGGCGTCGACGAGCGCCAGGGGCTTGATTGCCGCCAGCGACTCGGCCTTCGGGTCGGCGAGCAGCGGCACCGGGCCGGACGGGCCGGCGCTGGCGAGCAGGGCCAGCGCGGCGTCGACTGTGTCGACGCGGATCGCTTCGATGTCCTCGACTTGCGCGCGTCCTTCGTACATCGCTTCGGAGAGGCAGACGGTGCGCCGGATGGCACTCGGCGTCGGCGATTCGAGCGCGACGACACGAAAACCGGCGTGCACGAGCCGGGCGATGACGCCGGTGGCGAGGTCGCCGGCGCCGCGCACGACGATCGTGTGTTGATTGAGAAGCTTCATGAAGCGAGGTCTCCGGGGAAATGGCAGCAGACGAGCGGACGCTGGGCATGGACCCGCTGTTCGGGATCGCGTTCGGCGAGCGTCGTGATGACGATCAATTCGGCGCAGCGCGATACCGAGTCCTCGAGCGCGTCGAGCACTTCGGGCAAGGGCAGCGGGCTGCGGTCGGCCTTGTTGAGAACCAGGACGCGCGGCGTTGCCGGCGGCACCTGTTTGAACAGCCCGTCGGGCGCGGTGGCGAGGCGGGCGAGGTGATCGAGTCCGATCGGCGTACCGGGTGGACAGCCAGTAATCTGGCTGAAGTGTTCGGGGCGGTGAACCGTGTCGGTGCCGCAAGCGCGGCCAAGGGCATCAAGCCCGATCAGGCCGAGGACCAGATCGGCCGTCGGTGGCAACACCGGTTCATAGGCGGCCGGCGCCTTGATCGGCTTGCGCTTGGCGCCGTCGGCCTCGACGAGAATGAAGGGCCAGACATGCCGCAGCGTCGTCAGCTGTTCAGGATCGATGCCCTTGAGCTTGCCGGCGTCGGCGGCGTCGCTGCCGGCGAGCACGCAGCGGCGTCCGCGTCCGGCGGCGGTTTTGGGAATCTGCGCCGGGTCGGCGACAGCCGCCGGATCGAGCCAGAGATGGTCGAAGCTTCGGTCCGGTTCGTCGCGCGGGTCGGCGATGTGGGTCGTCGTGGTCATGAGCACGTCATGGCCGTCGGCCGAGAATTCCTCGGCCAGGGCGAACATCGCCGTCGTCTTGCCGCCGCCGCCGACCAGCGCGATGACCTTGCCGGGCGGAGAAGACGGCAACAGAGGGCGCAGGAGGTCGGAGAAACGCATCGAGTTGTGTATCGAACCGCGCATCAGTTCACGGCAGGGGCGGGGCGGCGGGCTTTCCGGGCGTGCTGAAGCGCCGGCAGGATGCGGGCGTTGCGCCGGAAGGCGATCATCTCGGCGACGATGGCGATGGCGAGTTCCTCCGGCGATTCGGCGCCGATGTCGAGGCCGATCGGCGTGCACAGCGCGTCGATCTTTTCCGGGTCGAAGCCGTCCGTGATCGCCTGTTCGATCAGGATGCGCGTCTTGCGCCGACTGCCCATGATCCCGGCATAACGGTAGTCGCGTGTCAGGATGGCGCGCAGGCATTGCAGGTCGAGGTGGTGGCCGCGCGTGACGATGACGACATAGGTGGCGGCGTCGAACGCGAATTCGGCGATCGCCTGTTCGTAGGGCGCGACGACGGTTCGGATCGTCGCGTCGAAGCGGGCGGCGTCGATGATCTCGGGCCGGTCGTCGATGACCGTGACGCGGAAACCGGCGGATGCGGCGGTACGGGCGACGGCCTGGCCAACGTGGCCGCTGCCGAGCAGCAGCAGTTTTTCTTCCGGGAGCAGCGGTTCGTAATAGAGGCCGTTGACGGTGTCGAAGCTTGGTGCGCCGGATTGCAGCGCACGGGCCACGCGTTCCAAGTCGATGCTGCCGGCCGGGCCGCACAGGATGCCGCCCTCGGCATCGATCAGACTGGTTTCGACCGCGTCGAGCGTTTCATTGGGGGTGCCGACCAGGCGCTTGACGAAGACAAGGCGCTTGCCCTGGCCGTGCAGCGCCAGCGCCTGGCGGTAGGGTTCGGGATCGACGGCGGCTTCGATCAGGACGCGGTGGGTGCCGCCGCAGATCATCTCGGTGCTGGCGGTGCCGTCGCCGAGCATCTTGGTTTCGAGCAGCAGGCTGCGGCCGCTTTCGCGGCTTTGCCGACAGGCGTCGAGCGTGCGTGCTTCGCTTTTGCCGCCGCCGATCGTGCCGGTGCGGGTGCCGTCGTAGCCGACCAGCATCTTGGTGCCGGCGTGGCGGGGCGAGGAACCCTTGACGTCGATGATCGTCGCCAGCGTGATGCGCTGGCGACTGTCGGTGATGGCCTTGAAAAGGGTGTGATCCATAGCGGAGCGGTCAGGCGTTGACGGTCGGACCGCTCAGTGTAGCGCGTTCAAGGCGCATCACCGCATGCGCAGGCTCAGTGGGCTCCGTCGGCAGCCTTGGCGGCGGCGACGGTTTCCTTCTGACTGACGCCGTTGCCGTGGTTGAAGAAGCCGTTGAGCGCCACGGCGCTGATCGACGCCAGCAGGATGCCCGAATCGATCAGCGGATGGATGCTGTGCGGCATCCACTGCTTGAAGTTCGGAGCGACCAGCGGAATCATGCCGACCGTGACCGAAACCGCGACGACGAACAGGTTGTTGCGGTTGGCCTGGAAGTCGACGGCGGTCAGAATGCGGATACCGGTCGCGGCGACCATACCGAACATGACGAGACCGGCACCGCCGAGAACGACGGCCGGCAGCGATTCGACCAGCGCCGCCATCTTCGGGAACATGCCGAGGACCAGCATGATGATGCCGCCGGCAACGCAGACGAAGCGGCTGCGGATGCCGGTGACGCCGACGAGGCCGACGTTCTGCGAGAAGCTGGTGTAGGGGAAGGTGTTGAAGATGCCGCCGAGCAGCGTGCCGAGACCGTCGGTGCGCAGGCCGCGCGCGAGGTCGGGCTGGTCGACCGATTTGCCGGTCATCTCGCCGAGCGCGAGGAACATGCCGCTCGATTCGATCATGACGACGATCATGACCAGCGTCATGGTCAGGATCAGGATCGGGTCGAAGGTTGGCATGCCGAACTGGAAGGGCAGCACGATATCGAACCAGCCGGCTTTGGCGACCTTGTCGAAGCTCATGAAGCCGGAGGCCGTGGCGACGACGGCGCCGATGATGATGCCGAGCAGCACCGAGATGTTGGCGACGAAGCCCTTGGCATACTTGGCGATCAGCATGATCGAGACCAGCACCAGCGCCGAGATGGCAACGCCCGAGAGCGGCGCGTACTTCGGATTCGGGATGCTGGCAGCAAGCGCGAGGCCTTTCGGCACTTCCGGCACGGCGCCGGCCATGGCGCGGATCTCGGCCAGCCACTTGGCATGTTCCGGGTTGACGATGCTCGGCGCCGTCGGGCCGACCGGCGTACCGAAGACCCAGCTGATGCCGACCCGCATGAGGCTGAGGCCAATGACCAGGATGATCGTGCCGGTGACGACCGGCGGGAAGAAGCGCAGCATGCGGCTGACATAGGGCGCGATGATGATCGAGATCAGGCCGGCGCCGATGACTGCGCCGAAGATCGCCTGTGCGCCGGCCATGCCGGGCATGGTGCTGGCGATGGCGACCATCGGTCCGACGGCGGCGAAGGTGACGCCCATCATCACCGGCAGGCGGATGCCGAACCACTGCGTCGCGCCCCAGGACTGGATCAGCGTGACGAGGCCGCAGCAGAAGAGGTCGGCCGAGATCAGCATCGCCACCTGTTCGGGCGTGAGTTGCAAGGCGCGGCCGACGATCAACGGCACGGCGATGGCGCCCGCGTACATGACCAACACATGCTGCAGGCCGAGAACGGCGAGCTGACCCATGGGCAGGGTCTGATCGACGGGATGGATGGATGCTGCTTGACTCATGGTTATGTCTCCCTGGACAGAAGATGGATGCGAATTCACCAAAACGGGGATCAATCGACAGCACAATGCACCAGATTGAAACAAATGTTCCTGAATTTGGCGCTTATGAAACTGGTGTTTCCAATCGAGCAACGTTCGTACCAGCCGATCGCGTGGCGCTGATTTTTTTTAGCGTCGATGCGTTTTCGCGTCGGTCGGCTTTTTTATGCTGGCGAGATTCTATTCCGTTTCGGCCATCCGGTGCCACAAGCGTGTGGCTTCTCGTCTGGCATCGGCACCGATGACGTCGACATCGCCGCCGGTGAGCCGCCCGTCGGCGACGACGATGTGGCCGCCGACGATGACATGGCGGACGTCGCCGTCCTGGCGGATGACGAGATCGCCGAGGGCGCCGGGCTGCAGCGGGTCGGCGGTGGCGCCGAAGCGTTCGGCGACAAGCGCATGGCCGCGGTCGAGCCGCGTCGCCACGTCGGCGTCGCCGTGTTGCTTGGACAGACGCAGCAGCGCCGCCTGTTCGACGGCCATGTCGGCATCCCAGCCGTCGCAGCCGAGCGCGACGCGCGGGCTGTGTCGTAGTTGACCGGCATAGCCGACGCGGTTGCCTTCGTTTGAGCGCGGATTGTGGATCAGCCACCAGCCCTGTTCGGCACAGTGCCGGACCTGCGCTTCGTTCAGATGGACGCCGTGGGCGATGATCGAGCCGGGCGGCAGCGCCCCCAACTGTTCGAGGCGTTCGAGCGGGCCCGCATAGCCGCGTGCCTGGGCGTCGGTAAGGTCGGCGGCATCCTCGGCGACATGCACGTGCATGACGGTGCCGAGTTCGCGGGCCAGGTTTCCGGCAGCACGGATCGTTTCGTCGGAAACGGTGAAACTCGCATGCAGGCCGACGAGGCCGCGCCGCAACGGCGAGGCGCCAATGCGGCGACATTCTTCGAGGCCGCGCCGGGCTTCGTCGGCGCCGAAATTGCGCTCGGTGGCGCCGTAGCAGAGTAGCGCGCGGATGCCGAGTTGCTCGCAGGCGTCGGCAATTATTTGCTGCGAACCTTCGATCAGGTTCGGCGACTCGTGGTGGTCGATCAGCGTCGTCGTGCCGGCGAGCAGCGCCTTGGCGACGTAATCGCGCACCGAGGCGGCGAGGGTGTCGGCGTCGAGCGCCCGGTCGAGCTTCCACCAGACGCGCTCGAGGATCTGCACGAAATTTTCGGGCGGCGGCGAAGCGGGCGGCATGCCGTACGGGGCGAGACCACTGTACAGATGGGTGTGGGCGCAGACGGCGCCGGCGAGGATCTCTCCGTCAGGGCAGGCCAGGTGCTGCGCGTCGGCCGGTGCCGTTGCGACGACCAGGCCGTTATCGATGGCGACGACGCGACCGTGGCGATCGGGGCCGATCCGCAGGGCCGGTGCTAGTGCCATTGATCGCGCTCCGCATCGTCGAGATGGCCGACGTCGATCGCCCGCGCGGCCGGCGAATCCCTCATCGGCAGCGACACGTGACGCGTGCCGTCGAAAGCCTCCAGCGCGCCGGCCAATGCGCTCGGCGTCGGCACCAGGCCAAGTTCGCCGATGCCCTTGGCGCCGAACGGGCCTTCGGGTTCGTTCTCTTCGACCAGCGTGATCTTGACCCTGGGCATGTGCTTGGCGCGCAGGATGCCGAGATCGCGCATCGTGTAAGCCACCGGCATGCCGTCCTTGCACGGCAGTTCCTCGGTCAGCGCGTAGCCGAGACCCATGTGGATGGCGCCTTCGAGCTGACCTTCGCACTGTTGCGGATTGATGATGCGGCCGACGTCCTGAGCGGAGTGTACGAAATCGACGGCACCTTCCTCGTTGAGCACGACGACTTGCGAGGCCCAGCCGAAGGTGGTGTGCGTCTTGATCTTGCCGTTCTTGGTCTGGCCGAGCGCCGTCGTGTCGTCGATGATCGTCTCGCCGGCATAGCTGCGCCCGACGAGGTCGGCGAGCGTCTTGCCGGCGTCGAGATCGGCCTTGAGTTTCTGAGCCGCGTCGATGGTGGCGCGGCCGGCGAGCAGCGTGCCGCGCGAGCCGGTCGTGGCGCCGCCGGCCAGTTCGAAGCGGCTGTTGATCTGCGGCCGGAAGACCGAGGGCGGCAGGCCGGTCACTTCGACGGCGAACTGGATGATGATCGTCATCAGCCCCTGCCCCATTTCGGTGAATCCGGAGTAGAGGCCGATGCTGCCGTCGGCTTCGACGACCATCTGGCAGTAGCCGCGTTCGATCGCGCCGTTACCGAGGCCGCAGTTCTTGACGCCGCAAGCGATGCCGACGGCGCGTCCGGCCGCCTTGGCCTCGTAGTAGCTGTCCTTCACCGCCAGCAGCGTGCGTTCGAGGCCGACCGATTTCTCCAGGATCTGGCCGCTGCTGAACATGTCGCCGACGCGGATGCCGTTGCGCCAGCGCATTTCCCAGCCGTCGATGCCGACCTTCTTGGCAAGCAGGTCGAGGCAGCCCTCGATGGCGAAGTTGGTCTGATTGACGCCGAAGCCGCGCATGGCGCCGCAGGGCGGGTTGTTGGTGTAGGCGGCGACCGCCTCGATGTCGATGACGGGAATCCGGTAGGCGCCGCAGGCGTGGCCGCCGGCGCGTTCGAGCACCTTGCCGCCGACCGAGGCATAGGCGCCGGAATCGCCGAGCACATAGACGCGCGCGGCGGTCAGCCGGCCTTCGGCGTCGCAGCCGACGGTGTAATCCATCGTCATCGGATGGCGCTTCGGATGCATGCGTACCGATTCCTCGCGGGTCAGTTCGATGCGTACCGGCCGGCCGATCAGGCGGGCGAGTAGCGCCGTCTGCGCCTGCACCGTCATGTCTTCCTTGCCGCCGAAGGCGCCGCCGTTCGGCACCAACTCGACATAGACATTCGCTTCGGGCTCGCCGAGCACCGAGGCGACCTGGTGGCGGTCCTCGAAAATGCCCTGGCCCTGCGTGTAGAGATGAATGCGGCCGTCATCGAGCGGCATGGCCAGCGCCGCTTCCGGTTCTAGGAACATGTGCTCGACGCGCTGGGTGCGCCAGGTGCCGCTGACGACATGGGTCGAGGTGGCGAGCGCGGCATCGACGTCGCCACGCTGGAGGATCGAGCGCGACAGCACGTTGTCATGCTTTGGATTGACCTGCGGCGCGCCCGGCTTGATCGCTTCGGCCGGATCGAGCACCGGCGGCAGCGGCGCGTACTCGACCTCGACGAGTTTGGCGGCGGCACGGGCGATCTGCGGTGTTTCGGCGGCGACCGCGGCGAGCACGTCGCCGACGTAGCGGACTTCCTCGCCCTCGGCGACGAAGCAGGGCCAGTCCTTGTAGATCAGGCCGACCCAGCGGTCGCCGGGCACATCCTTGGCCGTGGCGACGCGGATGACGCCGGGCAGCGCTGCCGCCTTGCTGGTATCGATCGAGATGACGCGTGCGCGCGCATGCGGCGACAGCGTCAATGCGCCGTGCAGCAGACCGGGAACATCGAGGTCGGCGACGAAGGGTCGCTGGCCGAGCGCCAGCGCCATGCCCTGATAACGGCCGAGCGGATCGCCGACACGGCCCTGTTCGGTGGGGGCGTCGAGCGGCTGGCCGCCGTGCTTGGCGGCGTAGATGAGTTCGACCGCGTCGATGATCTTGACATAGCCGGTGCAGCGGCAGACGTGACCGTTCAGCGCTTCGGCGATCTCCTGGCGCGACATCGGCCGGGCGCGATCGGTCAGCCACTTGATGCGCAGCACGAGGCCGGGCGTGCAGAAGCCGCATTGCATGCCGGCGGCCTTCTGGAAAGCCTGGGCGTACAGCGCCCGCTCCTCCTCGCTGACGCCTTCGAGCGTCAGGATTTTCTTGCCCTCGATCTTGCCCATCGCCAGACTGCAGGAGGTACGCGGCACGCCGTCGATCAGCGCGAGACACGCACCACATTGGCCCTGCGGGGCGCAGGCGCTCTTGACCGAGATGATCTTGAACTGCGTGCGCAGGATCTCGAGCAACGATTGCGTCGGCTCGGCCTCGGCTTCGACCGGGGTGCCGTTGAGCGTGAAGTGGTACAGGGTCATGTGCGTTTGCCTTTGCGTGGGTCTAGCGGATGTGCCGGTTCAACGGCTTGCAAATTCCGGGCCATGTGAAACAATGGTTTCAAAATATCCGTATTGTGATATGTTAATTTCAATCTTTCAATCCAAGCGAATGACAGACTGAGCGAACGCAGCAACCCTGGCATGCATGTTGCTGGAGAAGCTGCGTTGTTTTTGCGTCATTACCGTGAGCAATTCTGTTTCCTGGCGAATGAGATATGGCCGACCTGACTCCGATTCCGTTTGACATCCTTGCCACGCGTCTGTTCTCAGATCTGGCCGCCGGCAAGGGCGCCCTCGATCTGCCGAACCATCTATTTTATTCCGGCCGCAGCGATCTTGACCTGTCAATGTCGTTTCCGGGTGGTCCGGTGTCCACGCCCTTCGGTCCGGCCGCCGGTCCGCACACGCAACTGGCGCAGAATATCGTGCTTGCCTGGCTGTGCGGCGGGCGCTTCATGGAGCTCAAGACCGTCCAGGTGATGGATGAGCTGAAAATCGTGCGGCCCTGCATCGACATGCAGACCGTCGGCTTCAACGTCGAGTGGTCGCAGGAACTCAAGCTCGATCAGTCGCTCGAGGAGTACGTCAAGGCGTCGATGCTCGTCGAGATGCTGAAGGCGGACGGTCTGGCCGTTGGCCATGCCGAAACGGTGTTCGACATGAGCGTCGGCTACGATCTCGCCGGCATCAGTTCGCCGCCGATCCGTGCCTTCCTCTCCGGGCTGATGGATGCGCGGACGACGGTTGAACGGCTGCGTGCGCAGATTCCCGACGCGCTGGCGCGGTTCCGTGACCTGCCGTTCCGGACCTGTATTTCCGACACGCTGACGCTATCGACCTTCCACGGCTGTCCGCCCGACGAAATCGAGGCGATTGCCAGCTTCCTGCTGCGCGACATGGGGCTCAATGTCGTCGTCAAGCTGAATCCGACGCTGCTCGGTCGCGAGACGCTTTTCGAGATTCTCCACGATCGCCTCGGTTACACCGATCTCATCGTTCCCGATTCGGCCTTCGCCGGCGATCCCTCCTGGGCCGACATGGTCGGCATCATCACGCGGCTCGGCGATCTGGCGGCGCAACAGGGACGCGATTTCGGCGTCAAGTTCTGCAACACGCTGCTGGTCAAGAACTACAAGAGCTTCTTCCCGGCGGTCGAGTCGAACATGTACATGTCCGGCCAGCCGCTGCATTTGCTGGCGATGGCGCTGGTGCGGAAATTCCGTGCCGAATTCGGCGACCGTTATCGCGTCTCGTTCTCGGCCGGCATCAACGAACAGAATTTTGCCGATGCCGTGGCGCTTTCCCTCAAACCGGTGACGGTCTGTTCCGACCTGCTCAAGGCCGGCGGTTACGGTCGTGGCGCCGCGTATCTGACGGCGCTCGAAGCGCGCATGACGGAAACCGGCGCGCATACGCTCGATGAATTCGTCATCAAGGCGTTCGGCCACGGCGAGGCGGCGCTCGACGGACTAGGTCTGCCATCGGTGCGCGTCGACGCCTGCCGGGCGGCGCTGCAAAATGGCGGGGATCTCGCCGCGGCGGCCGGCGAGGCTTTCCCGGCCTGGGTATCGGCCTGCGTGCTGCGCAACACCGACACCTATGTGGTGCGTGCGCTCGACGATCCGCGCTACACCCGCGCCAAGCACGATCCGGCGCCGCTCAAACTCAAGAAGCAGTTGGCGATGTTCGACTGCGTGAACTGCAACAAGTGCATCTCGGTCTGCCCGAACAACGCCAACCTCGTCCTGGCGATCGAACCGGGCACGTATTCGACCGGCCGGCTGGTGCCGTCGGCAGCGGGTTGGTCTGTCGAAACGACCGATCCGATCGAATTCCGCAAGCCCTGGCAGATCGGAAACTTCATCGACGCCTGCAACGAGTGCGGCAACTGTGAGGTGATCTGCCCGGAAAACCGCAGTCCCTGCCTGATCAAGCCGCGCTTTTTCGGCAGCCTGGCCGCCTGGCAGGCGGCACCGACGCGCGATGGTTACGCGCTGGTGCGCGACGGCGAGACGCTGACCATGTTCGCCCGTGTCGAGGGCAAGGAACTACGGCTCGAACATACGCCGGGTGCCAAGCTGCGCTATGTCGGCGAGGGCTTCGATATCCGCGTCGACCTCGACGACCCGCTGGGATCGGTCGAGGGACAGGCCGACGCCGCCGTCGATCTGCGCCAGCTTCGGCTGATGGAATTGCTGCGCCTTGCCGTGATCGATGCCGAGGCCAGCAACTACGTCAAGACCGCCCTGGAAATGGCGGAATCATGCGCGACGTCCTGATTCGCGGTGGCACGCTGGTCACCGCCGACGGTCATCGGCGTGCCGATCTGCTTTGCCATGACGGCCGCATTGCGGCGATTGGCGACAATCTCGTCGCCGATGATGCAGACATCATCGATGCCGGCGGCTGCTTCGTGATGCCCGGCGGCATCGACCCGCACACGCACATGCAGTTGCCGATGATGGGCACGGTGGTCGCCGACGATTTCGGTTCGGGGACGGCGGCCGCGGCCGCCGGCGGCACGACGACGATTCTCGATTTCGTCGGCCCGGAGAAAGGCCAGTCGCCGCTGGAGGCGCTCGCCGTCTGGCAGGGTTGGGCGGCGAAATCGGTGATCGATTACGGCTTTCATATGACCGTGTCGTGGTGGGACGCGCGTTTTGCCGACGAGATGGCGACGCTCGTACGCGCGCACGGCATCAGCAGCTTCAAGTTCTTCCTCGCCTACAAGGGCGGGCTGATGTTGCCCGACGAAGATCTGATCGAAGGATTCCGGCGTTGCCGTGAGTTGGGCGCCTTGCCGCAGGTTCATGCCGAAAACGGTGACCTGATCGCCTACCTGCAGGAAAAATTGTTGGCCGAGGGCCTCACCGCGCCGCTCGGTCACGCGTTGTCGCGCCCGTCGCTGTGCGAGGGCGAGGCGACCGGCCGGGCGATTGCGCTGGCCGAGACCGTCGGCGTGCCGCTCTATGTCGTCCACGTTTCCGCTGCCGAGGCGGTGCAGGCGATTGCCGCCGCGCAGGCGCGCGGCGTGCCGGTGATCGGCGAGACGCTGCCGGGTTTTCTGGCGATCGACGATTCGGTTTATCGCGATCCTGATTTCGACGTTGCCGCCGGTCATGTCATGAGCCCGCCGTATCGCCCGGCCGCGCACCCGCCCGTACTCTGGGCGGGCGTCCAGAACGGCACGCTGAGCACGACGGGGACCGATCACTGCTGCTTCACGAAAGCGCAGAAGCGCTTGGGTCGCGACGCCTTCACCAAGATTCCGAACGGTTGTGGCGGCGTTGAAGAGCGCTTGTCAGTGCTCTGGGATCTCGGTGTCAATGCCGGTCGGATTACGCCCGAGCAGTTTGTCGCGTTGACTGCGACGAACGCAGCGAAGACCTTTGGTCTCTGGCCGCGCAAGGGCGGGCTGGAGATCGGCGGCGATGCCGATGTGATCGTGCTTGATCCGGCGCGCACGAAAACGCTGTCGGCGGTGACGCAGCATCAGCGCACCGATTTTTCCGTCTGGGAAGGGCGCGAGGTTCGCGGTGTCGTCGTCCAGACGCTCGCCCGCGGCGCGCATGTCTGGGCGGATGGCGACCTGCGCGTCGAGGCCGGACACGGACGCTATTGTCATCGCGCACCGACGTCGTCTCCGGCAACGCGCTGAAGAGACTGTCCCATGGCGAATTTTTGCGATCATGGCTATCATGCGCGATTCGCGTGTCCGGCGAATGCGTCGCGTGACACACGCGAGCGCGGGGAAACGGCGATGTTGCGATCACTGTCGTGATGCTTGTCGTGATTGCGAGTATGATTTTTTAATTGGACGGTGATTTGCCCGCCGGGCGCAACCGCCACACTTCGAGGAGAAACTCATGGCCTTCAAAATTGAACTGGACCTTTGCAACGCCTGTGGCGCCTGCGAATCCGAATGCCCGAACCGGGCGATCAGCCACGCCGGCAAGGAATACAAGATCGATCCGGACAAGTGCACGCAGTGCGACGGCGTCTATGACAGCCCGATGTGCGCACAACTGTGCAACGTCGACGCCTGCGTCCCGGCTTAATACGAACGTCTGGGAGGGCGTTGGCGCGTTGTCAGTAGGGGAGTGCTGAAAAATCGCTGAAAAACGTTGAAACAGCGTTGGAAGAGCGCCAAAAAAGGCGCCAAAAAAACCGCTGAACAACGGATAGAACAGAAGCACAGCACGCAATAAAAAAGGGCGACCGCAGGGTCGCCCTTTTTGTTGGCCTAAACCCGGTCAGGCAAACCCGTGCTTGACCTTGCTCGCCTGTTCCTGCGGCTTGAAGAGGCCGAAGCGCGGCAGGAACTTGTCCCAATCGATGATGTGGCTGTCGATTTCCGGGCCGTCGACGCAGGCGTGCTTGCGCACCATCCTGCCGTCGAGGTTGACCGGCACCATGCAGGCGCCGCACATCCCGGTGGCATCGACCATGATCGAGTTGAGACTGGCGACGGTCTTGACGCCGTACGGCTTGGTCAGGTCGCTGACCGCGCGCATCATCAGCGGCGGACCGATGGTGACCACTTCGGCGATGTCGCGGCCCTTGCTCTTCTTGCCGTTCTTGAGCATTTCCTCGAGCGGCGTGGTGACGAAGCCGTGGATGCCGAAGCTGCCGTCGTTACTGCAGTAGATGACGTCGAGCAGGTCGCCGAATTCGGCCTTGAGCTTGCCGACACGCTCGTTTTCCGCGATCCAGAACAGCAGGCTGGAACTGCGGAACCCTGAGATCAGCGTGACGTGGTTACCGAGGCGCAGATGCTCGCGCGCGATCGGATAGACCGGCGGCAGACCGACACCGCCCGCCGTGAACACCACCGTCTGCTTCTTCGGATCGTAGTGATGCAGCTCGCTCGGCAGGCCGAGCGGGCCGGCGATGCCGGCGAAGGATTCGCCGATCTTCATCTTGTTGATACCGAGGCTGGTAGTGCCCATGCCCTGGACGACGAGGCAGATGGTGCCTTCCTTTTCATCCCAGTCGGCGAGCGTCAGCGGAATCAGTTCGCCGTCGGGCCAGGCCAGCACACGCACGAACTGGCCAGCGCGGGCCGACTTGGCAATCATCGGCGCCTTGACGATGAACTCGACGATGCCGCCGGCGAGGTCGATCTTGTCGACGATCGTTTGCGGCGTCGCGCCGAGTTCGGTGTAGGCCTTGGCCTGCTCGACCATGCCGGCGATCTCGGCCGCCGACATATTGATCTCGCCGACGATCTCGCGCGCCGCCGCCTGGCCGTCGCCGGCCGCGCGGATCGCGGTTGAACCGCCGCGGGCCGCGTCGCCACCCGAGTAGATACCGTTGAGCGAGGTCTGCATCGAGCCCTTGGTGCCGAGTTCGATCGAGCCGCCGCGCGTCGTCTTGAGGCTCGGTTCCGAGTCGCGGATGATCGGGTTCGGATCGTTGCCGAGCGCCATGATGACGAGATCGGCCTTCACCGTCTCCTTCTCGCCGGTCGGCGCCGGGCTGCGGCGTCCGGACGCGTCCGGCTCGCCAAGGGCGATGACTTCGAGAGTCGTTGCCATGACGAAGTGCGTCTTGTCGTCGCCGATGAACTCGCAGGGCGAGCGCAGCACCTTGAGCTGGATGCCTTCTTCGAGTGCGTGGTGCAGTTCCTCGACGCGCGCCGGCATTTCGCTGCGGGTGCGGCGATAAACGATGGTGACGTTGCCGCCGAGGCGCCGTGCCGTGCGTGCCGCGTCCATCGCGGTGTTGCCGCCGCCGATGATGAGGACTTCCTTGCCGCGCGTTTCGGGCAAGGGGGTTTCATAGTCCTCGCGCAGGCCCTGCATCAGGTTCACGCGGGTCAGGAACTCGTTCGCCGACATCACGTTGAGCAGATGCTCGCCGGGGATGTTCATGAAGCGCGGCAGACCGGCGCCGGAGCCGACGAAGATGCGCCAGAAACCGGCGTTCTTGAGGTCCTGCAGCGTTGCCGTCTTGCCGACGACGAAATTCTGCACGAACTTGCCGCCGAGCAGCTTGATCTTGGCGACGACGTCGTCGATCAGCGAGTTGGGCAGGCGGAACTCGGGAATGCCATAGCGCAACACGCCGCCGAGCGCGTGGAAAGCCTCGAACACCGTCACCGGGTAGCCTTCAGCCGCCAGCAGGTAGGCGTTGATGAGGCCGGCCGGGCCGGAGCCGACGATGGCGATCGGCGGCTTGACGGCCTGTTCCCACGGGTTGGGCACGCCGGCGAAACGCTCGGCGACGCCGTCCGGATTGACGACCTTCTCGCGCTGTGGCAGGAACCACTCGAGCTGGCCGATCTCGATCGGCTGCTTGGTGTGCGCGCAAACGCCCTGGCACTGCAGTTCCTGCGGACAGACGCGGCCGGTGACGTTGGGCAGCGGATTGCAGCTCTCGATCAGCTCCATCGCCTCGCGGAAACGGCCGTTGCCCATCAGGTTGAGAACCTGCGGGATGTGGATCTTGACCGGGCAGCCGCCCTTCGGATCGGCCTTGCCGGCCACATGCAGGCCGATTTCGCAGGGACGCTCCTCGCACTGCTTGTCGCGCAGCACTTCGAGCCAGACGAGCATGTCGACTTCACGGGCGGTGAGGCCGGTGTTCATGTAGCCGAGGTAGCCCTGATTGACGAGTTCGAAGTCGGTCGAACGTTCTTCCGGCGAGCGGATGTACGGCGGGATGAAGCTGTCCGCCGGCCAGCCGTTCGACAGCCCCTTGAACATCGGGTAACGGTCGGACAGGTGCTGGTCGAGCGCCTTGACGAACTTGCGCTTGAGGCCCAGTGGCACATTCCAGACGAAGCGCATCAGCACCTTGCTGATGTCATCGTCGCGCAGCAGGAACTCCCAGAAGGTGTTGATGAAACTTTCGGAAAGCTCGGGCTGCTGGAATTCCCAGACGATGGCGTTGGCGCCGTCGGCGATGAACATCTCGCGGAAGGCCTGCGGCTCCTGGAGCAGCCGGCGCTTCAGGAGTTCCATCTGGTTATGGAAGGCATTCACCGCGTCGGACTGTTCCAGGGCTTCGATCTGCGACCGCGTACTCTCCAGCGATTCGCTGGCGTTGAGGTAGCGGTACAGATCGTCCTGCGGGTTGGGTGTTGCTTGACTCATCGAATGATCTCCGCATCGCAATTGGCCGAGACGCGCTTGATGCGAGCCTTCAGCTCAGGGGTGACTTCCACGCGCTCGAGCGCGCCGGGGATGATCCGCGCCACTTCGCGGGACTCGCCGTTGACCACCATCACGGTCTTCTCGAAGATTTCCGAGAGGTCCTGATAGCAGGTCTTGCAGTTCGTGCACTTGCTCGAGTCTTCCATCGTCACGATCGCCGTGGCGACGGCGGTGGCGGCGCCGGCTGCCGCAGGCGCAGCGGCCGGGGCAGCGCCTGCCGGCGCGATCGGGATGACGACGCCATTGCCGACCTGGGCCTTGCTCGAGGCGGCCAGCTCGGACATCGCGCGGGCGATGCCGTCGAGCGACGCGTCACGTTGCTTGAGCGATTCCTGCACCTGCGACTGCAGCGCGGCGATGCCCTTCTTGTACTCGTCGCTCATCTTCGAGACGTGCTGGCCATCGAGGTACTGCAGCAGTTGCCAGTGCTTGCGGCGTTCCTCGACGAGCGCGACGATCGACGCCGAAACGCCGTACTTGACGAGTTTCTTCTTGCCGTCGGTGGCGAAGACGAAGGGCACCTTGCCCTTGCGCTGCGCTTCCGGCAGATCGATGAACTGCTCGACCGGCATCTGGTTGTCGGCATCGGCTTTCAGCTTGCGGAACTGCTTCTTGAAACGGATTTCCGTCAGCGCAAAGCTCGCCGGCGTCAGCGGCACGGTCATCAGCTTGAGCTCGCCTTTGTCGTCGAGGTATTCGAGCGTCTGCTTGCTCCAGGTTGCCTTCGGTTCCGGGTTGCCTTCGAGCGAGAACCAGTCGTGCAGCGTCTTGCCGCGGCGCGGGTCGTGCACGAAGACCGGGTTCATCCGGCTCTTGACGGCGAGGGCCGCCTGCTGCGCCGAGACGTTGTCGGCGACGCCGTGCTCGCCCTGGCAGGGCGTATAGACGTCGAGCACTGCCGGCGAGTCGGTATAGGTCAGGAATTCCATCGTGTTCTTGAGGAAGTGTCCCTGCAATGCCGTGCTCGTCGAGCAGACGAAGACGTTCGAGTGGAACGAGGCGATCAGGCCGAGTTCCTTGCGCGCTTCGTACTTGCCGCTGTGCGCCGCGCCGAAGCGGGCGAGGTCGGAGTCCTGGCCGATGAAGCTCGAGGTCGAGGCTTGTCCGCCGGTGTTCGAGTAGGCGCCAGTGTTGAGCACGACGACCTTGATCGGCGTGTTGCTCGCCAGGATGCGCGAGAAGGCGCCGAAGCCGATGTCGTAGGTGGCGCCGTCGCCGCCGACGGTGATGATCGTCGGCAACAGGGCCAGCTCTTCCTTCGTGAACTTGTCCGAGCTCAGCAGACGCATTTCGGCGTCATGCTGTTCCGGCACGTAGGCGTCGGCCAGTTCGAGCTTGGCCGTGCGCAGCGCGCGGATGTCGGTCAGCGCCTGCGCGGCGATGCCCTCGAAGATGCCCTTGGCGAGCGGCTGGGCGTCCTGGAACAGGCTGTTCACCCAGGGATCGTTGTAGGCGTTGAACGGGAAGGTCGAGGCGTAAACGCTGCTACACCCCGTCGAGTTGGCGATGATCGCGCCAGCCGGGCCGTTGCCGGTCGGGCCGCCTTCATAGAGGTACAGACGCTTCTCGAGCGCCTTGAGCGCCGTGTCGATGCGCTGGCTGCGCGCGGCGTCCTTCTTGCCGAGCGAGGCGAGTTTCGCTTCCAGCGCCGCCACCGTTTCTTCGAGTTCGGCGATGTGGGCTTCCTTGCGCTTGTCGGTGATCGCATGGTTGGTCGCCATCACCTGACGGATCGCGGTGACTTCGCCGCAGCCGCGGCAGCCGCCGTGACCGCCAGTCGTCGAATAGTAATTGCTGCGATCGAGCAGCAGGCGCTTGGCTTCGCCGCCTTCGAGCGCGGTGTCGAAGAAGCGCACCGGCGTGTTTGGCGTCTTGCTCATGAATTCGAAGCGGGTCTGCAGCATTTCAAGCAGCGCCGGTTCCTGTTCCTGCGCGCTCAGGGCGCCCGGGCCGCAGACTTCGACGCATTCGAGACAGCCCGTGCACTTCCACGGGTCGATCGTGCTGGCGAAGAGACCGCCGGTGCCCGGCGTCGCCTTTTCCATCGCGTCGAAGAAGGGCCGCGTCTTCGAAACCGGGTAGACGGCGAGCACGTCGACGAGCTTGGTGAAGTTGGCGAGCAGCGTGGCTTGCTTGGTCGGCAGCTTGCCGGCGACTTCCGCGACGACTTCGTGGAACGCCCGCTCTTCCTTCGTCTGGCGATAGGTTTCGCGGATGCCCTCGGTCATCGGGATGATCTGCGCGCGCATGGCTTCGCGCTGTGCTTCGGTGACGTCAAGCTGGGCGATGCCGGTGGCGAGCAGTTCGTGGATGTCATGAACCGTGTTCGGGATCGCGGCGTCCGGACAAACCAGCGTGCACTCCATGCAGCCGGTACACACCTCGGCGTTGAAGACCGGTACGGTGCGGCGGAACAGACCCTTGTCCTTGGCGCCAGCGCTGCCGGCCGGCATGAACAGGCCCGTGCCGGGCAGGACCGGCGCTTCGCCGATGGTGCCTTCCTTGAACGGCGTGGCAATCATGTCGCTGAAATACTCGCGATCGAACAGGCCGCAGGTCGAGGACCCCGACGATTGGCACATCGACGACGAGAGCGAGACATTGCGCAGGACGATCGGCGCCGGCTTGGCGTCGATCTTGGTGAAGGCGGCGGCATTGTAGTCGACGCGCTGCGTGGCCTGGATGCCTTCCTCGATCACTTGCATGTTGCCGGCGACGACGGCGTCGCCCTTGGAGCCGAACTTCTTCTGGATCTGCTTGCGCACTTTTTCCAGAATCGCCTTCTGCGAGGCACCACCGGCGACTTGCTTGACGTGTCCGGCGACCGCGCCGATGAAGGCAATGCCCATCATGCGGGTGGCGAGTTCCGGCGTCGGCGCGTTGCGCTTGGCGACGGCGAAGGCGTCGATGATGAAGAAGTTGATCTTCTTCTCGCGGATCGTCTTGCGGAATTGCGCCGGCAGTTCGGCCCAGACCTGCTCGGGCGTACCCGACGACTGCAGGATGAAGGTGCCGCCATCGGCCAGACCCTTGAGCGGGTTGGTGTGCACGAAGGAGCGGTGGTCCGGCGAGATCACGACTTCAACGTCTTCGAGCTCGGCGTTGGTGATCTTGATCGGCTGGGGACTCAGCGTGATGTAGTAATTGGTCGGGGCGCCGCTCTTTTCCGAGCCGTACTTCGGCGCCGATTTCGACTGCATGTCGAGGGCGCCGGCGAGGATGTCGGTGAGCAGCTTGCCGGAGGCGATCGTGCCGTAGCCGCCGACCGAGTGGAAACGGATGCGGAAGGCCGAATCGGGCAGCAGGCGCGGATTCGGCTCGGCTTCGAGCGCCATCATTTCGGTTTCCGGATACGCGGCCTTCATGCGCTTCTGCAGTTCGGCGAGGCGCGGATTCGAGGTCTTCGAGAAGAACTGCGAGCCGAGGTAGACGAGCGGCGCGCTCTTGCCGGTTTCCATCGCCTTGAACGCGGCGATCAGATGACGCGGCTGCAGATCGTGGCCACCGAGGCCGAAGATGGCCGTGGTCAGGCGCGGAATGGCCTTGATTGCCGGGATGTCGGCGTGACGGACGGTCTTCGCTTCGCCGTTTTCACGGGCCTTGAACAGCGCTTGGGTGACCAGTGTGGTCAGCGCGGTCTGGTCGGAACGTTCGAGCACCGTGACTGCCTTCTTGCCGGCCAGCGCGGCGACGACTTCGGCTTCCGGGAAGGGTTGCAGCAGCTTGATGGCGACGAGGCCGACTTTCTTGCCCTTGCTGCGCAGGTAATCGACGACGGCTTCGACGTCGTCGCAGACCGAGCCGAGGCCGACCATGACGATTTCGGCGTCATCGCACATATAAGTATGCACCGGCGAATAATGACGGCCGGTCAGCGTCGAGTATTCGGCCATTGCCTGGCGGACGAGCGCCGGGACTTCGCTGACGAAGTGGGTACGGTGGTCGGCAGCGCCGGCCTGGAAGTCGGGCTGGTTCTGCACCGCGCCGGTGAGGCCCGGATTGTTGACGTCGACGAGCGCCGGAACGAGCTGGCGGGTACCTTTTTCAAGAGCGTTGACCCATTGGCGCTTCCACTGACCGTGGAGTTCTTCGGGCAGCCAGCCGAGCGTCTTGGCGACGAGCTCGCCGGCGTTGTCCTTTTCGACCTTGGCGGCGTTGCTGTCGAGGTACTTCTTCAGCGCGGCGAGGTTGTCGGCGGTGATGTCGGCCTCATGGCGCGACAGGTACTGGTTGAGCTGGAAGACGCGTCCCTTGGCGCCGAACAGCACTTCCTGGGCGACGGTCGGCGCCTTGATGCGGCCTTCCGGGTCGCCGAGGTATTCCTTCAGCAATTCCGGTTCGGGCAGATACGACTCGCTCATCATGTGGCTGGTGGCGAAGCCGTCCATGGCGTTGGCGACCGGGATCAGCGACAGCGCCGAGCTGCGGTAGGAAATCGCTGCGAGGTCGGCGGCTTCCTGTGGGTTCGAGCCGAACAGGATCGTGTAGCCTGAGGAGAGCAGGGCATAGACGTCGTCGTGACCGGCCATGACGTTGAGCGAATGCTTCGAGACGACGCGGGCGGCGACCTGCAGCACGAAGCCGCCGACCTTCTTGCCGACGGTGACGTAGTGCGATTCGAGCGCGTAGAGAATGCCCTGGCTCGACGAGGCGTTGGAGATGTACTGGCCGCCCGTCAGTTGCGCGCCAAGCGCGCCGCTCTGGGCCGAGTGTTCGCCTTCCGGCTCAAAAAAGAAAGGATGCTTGCCCCAGACATTGACGCCGCCTTCCGCACGGAAGGCTTCGTAAATTTCCGAGATCTCCGTCGATGGTGTAATCGGGTAGCCGATCACGCCGCCGCAGACCTGGCCCATGACGTGGGCGACTGCGCCGTTACCGTTGATGACGGTGGGAATGCCTGGATATTTCGCTTTCTTGGCTTTCATATTGAGAATTCCGAAAGGATGATGAGAAATTCAGCCCGCCGCCTGACTTGGCGGTTGGCTTGCTACAAATCGATGAAAGGATCCGGAAATGCCGTCTGGGCGCGAGAAATACGAGGGCGTGGCAATCGGCGACACGTTTTTCGCCATTGCCAGAAGGTGGCCGTTGTGGCCGTTATGGTGCAGTCCCCTCTGCGTTCCCATAGATCTCCCCTTGGAGAGTTTGATCGAGATTCCCTTTTCTATCCGCAGCTTAGTGTTATATCGGAATAGAAAATTGACACCCCAGAACGAACTATTCTAGCAACAAAATTTTGCAAATTATGAAATGCAATACCAAAAAAAATATTCCCAGACGAATCAGTTGTTTAGGTTTTTGTCGGCAATGCGGAGGTGACGGCGGCGACGGGGCGAGGGGAATGTGACGAAAAAAGAGCCGGGTATGCGCCAAGCTCGATGACCGGAAAAACTGCTGTTTGCCGATGGCGGAGGGTCAGGTGTTTTCGGCGCCTTCCCCCTGCATGACGCAGCGGAAGCCATAACGGCATGACAAGGTATCGGCGACCGCCGCCGCATAGAGTGGGGCGCCGGGGCTGATCTTGTCGATTTCCATCACAAGATGGCCGTCGTTGCTGATCGACTCGCTGCGCAGGTCAAGGGATCGGGCGGTGCGAACCACATTGACGGCGTTGCCGAGACGGAGGGTCGAAGGAGCGTCGGCGCTGGCGCTCAAGCGGATTGCGCCAGCGCCTGCAATCACGATTTCTCCGATCTGTGCTGCGTTGGCGAGATCGGCAATTTCAAAAATTGCGAAGCGAGTCATCGTCATGGTTATTCTCCCGAGTCATTTACTTGTTCTGTCTCTCCCGATTCGCTTTTTTGTTCTGTCGTGTCTTGCTGGGCGAAAAGTTCGCGCATCCTGGACTCGGTGTAGTCGCCGATTTGATAGGCGTGCTGTTCAATTACATTTTGTTTATATGCGAACAGTGCTGTCTCTTCCGAAAAACCGAGATTCTCAAAAAAACTCGGCAGTTGGTAGCAAGCTGTGCCGAATTCGAAGATCTTCACCCGAAGGTGGCGTGGGTCATCACGATTCATTTGGAATGTGTTCTTCAGCCAAATCAATTCGTGCTGATAACAGTGCGTCAATTCATGAAGGATGCTATTGCAAGCGGAGCAGAAGTCTCCGGTGAGTACTTTTTCCTTGTTGAAATTGATTGAATCGAAATAGGGATGAATAACGCTGGGGCGGGTAAAAGCCCTGGGGGGGCAATCGGCGGCGTCGAGGAATGCGACCGACGGTTTGTGCTGCATCAGAATGAATTTGTCGGCGTACAGATCAACGAGGCGTTGGCAGACCTCCATGCGTTCTTTCTGGTTCTTATCGTCCCAACGGGCGTAGGCGTCGCGAAAGAACGCGTCTTTGCTGGCTGCCTTAATGAATGATTCCAGTGCCCTAACCTCTTCGAGCGGCGCCAATTCGTCCAGGCCAAAACCTTGGCTGATCCAGATGTATAAGCGCCACATGGTCTTTTGTTCGGCGAAGTTTTCCTCGGCCCACTTTGGCTTGGCAGAATGTCCTAGAATCCAATTGTCATGGGTAAGACGGAGCTGACTAAAGCGATTTATCAGTGTGCCCAGCATGGTTAGTCTTTGTTCGACGGTCATGCATCGCAATTGATCTCGGGAAAATATTCTGTATTTTTCATTGGTTTTGGGGTCTTTCCCGGTATGGCCAAGTATCGAGGCGAACCTGATCCACATAGCCTTTTGATCACGAGTGCACGACCCAAACGAGTCGGGAAGTTCAGACATTTTGCTAAGCAGTATGGCAAAGAGTTCGGGTCGATCCTCCTCTTTAACCAGGTCTTTCAGCGCCTTGCTCTGGTCCACGTAGTCATCGATGAGCTCTTGTGCCACGCGTTCAAGCAGCTTCGTTTTCTCGGCTTCCTTATGCTCGGCGGGCAGTTTGCGTTTGGCTATTTGCTCATACTGGGGGAGTTGAGGGAATTCTTCGACGCCTTTGGCCGCCTCGAATGCTAGTGGCAAATTGTGGCC
Organism: Propionivibrio dicarboxylicus; assembly: GCF_900099695.1. Taxonomy (GTDB): domain Bacteria; phylum Pseudomonadota; class Gammaproteobacteria; order Burkholderiales; family Rhodocyclaceae; genus Propionivibrio; species Propionivibrio dicarboxylicus. Next base: position 691,612 of record NZ_FNCY01000001.1, read on the forward strand.
GCACTTTTCGTACAGGTTCTTGGCGCTCGTTCCCAGTTCGTGCAAGCGCAGGAGATTTTTTACGGTGATCTGGGTGGGCTCCCGGCCGAACACGTCGTGGAGAACTTGCTGCGCTTTGTCGGGGAGCGTATTGAACTCGGCCGCGAGGCTGTCGCGCACCCGCTCAATGGCATATTCACGGTGCAACTTCCGGCTGACCACGGAGGGGTGGGCCCCTCGTTCCTCCTTAACGTACAAATCCTTGCCTCTTGAGCGCAGTTCCCGTGTGTCATTGACCTTGCCATCATCGTCAGGCTTGACGCCAAGTTGATCGACGATGTCGCTTAAGGTGAGAGTTCTTGCATCTGCGATAGTGTTGGGCATTCGCCATCCCTCCAGATCAATTAACACCGGATGATTCCAGCCATGGTGATTACTTGCTCGGCAGCCTCTCTTGCGCTCGTCTTGCCACTCAGGATGGCCCGCCAGGTTTCAATGACCGTCCGAAGGTTTCGCAGCGCGGCGCACAGGCGCGAGATTTCCAGTCGAGCAACGGGCATTTCGAGCATGAGGACGAGGCGACCGGGTACGCCGTCGAGCGCGGCGCGAACTCCGCCGTGCTCCGTCCAGAGGTAGTTGTAGCGCAGGAGAGCTACGCAAGTGTTCTCGCGCTCTTGCGGCAGCTCGGAAAGATCGCCGGTAATCATCAAGCGTTCGCCTTTCGGGTCGTATTCGATATCCATGTGGATATCGGTATCGAATACGAGATGCCAGGAAGCGTCCTCGGAAAACTCGGTGATCTGCGCCAGATCAAGGAGAGGGCCGATCTCGGTCATAAGATCGCGGAGGGTCTGTTGGGATGACATGGGAAAGATCTCCGTGGCCATCGTGCGATGGCTTTTCTTATGGAGATTCAAATCGCCTTGGTAACATCCGGAAAAGGACGGTTCCAATGCATCTCGGCAAAGGGGGGCGATCAGCGACGAAGGCGGTTGTCGCGAACCGAGGCTCTGGCGTTGCGGCGACCCGGTTCTTGCCTCGGAGTGTTTTCGCGCACGCACCCGAAGGAATTGACGGACTTCTCCCTCAATTGCACTGACAAAAAATCTTCCGGTGGCTGCAACCGAAATCTGCCGAGTCTATCCTGTCACCGGAATATCACCCGTGGATTCGTGTCGCGATTACAGTGGCAGTGAGTGTCGCTGGCATCCGGGCATCCGGCCCGTTGCGTCGGCGAAAAAAAAGCAGGGCGCGAAGCCCTGCTTTTTCTGAAGCGCACAACGAAGCGTTGCCGATCAGATGTTTTCCGGCACCATGTTGATGGCGCCGCAAGGACACTCGGCGACGCAGAGACCGCAGCCCTTGCAGTAGTCGTAGTTGAACTGGAAGCGCTTGCCGGGGCCGAGCTTGATGACGGCGTTGTCCGGGCAGACGCCGTAGCAGTTGTCGCACTCGAAGCAGTTGCCGCAGGAGAGGCAGCGGCGCGCTTCGAACAGCGCGTTGGTCTCGTCGAGACCGCCCTGGACTTCGTCGAAGGTCGATTGGCGACGGATCACGTCGAGCATCGGACGGACGGTCTTCGGCGCGTCGGAGTAATACCAGGTGTTGAGCCGCTCGAAGGTGGCGATCTGGTGTTTTTCCGGGGCGGCGTAGGTCGTTCCGCGCAGCCAGGCGTCGATGTTGCGGGCCGCCTTCTTGCCGTGGCCGACGGCGACGGTGACGTTGCGATCGGTCGGCACCATGTCGCCACCGGCGAACAGGCCGGCATGGCCGGTCATCATGTTGGCATCGACCTTGACGACGCCGTCATTGAGTTCGATGTCCGGCACGCCCTTGAGCGCGCCGAGGTCGACGTTCTGGCCGAGCGCCAGCACCACCGAGTCGACTTCCAGCGTCTCGTACTCACCGGTCGGGTGGAGCGAGCCGCGGCTGTCGGCCTGAACCTTCTCGATGACGATGCCCTTGGGATCGGTCTGCTTGATCGTCGACAGGCACTTGATGGTCACGCCTTCCTGCAGCGCTTCCTCGATTTCGAAGGCGTGCGCCGGCATCTTGTCCTGCGTGCGGCGGTAGATGATGATCGGTTCGGCACCAAGACGACGGACCGTACGCGCGACGTCGATCGCGGTGTTGCCGCCGCCATAGACGGCGATGCGGCGGCCGAGCGGGATCTTCTCGCCGTTTTCCAGGCCGCGCAGTACCGAAATCGCGTCGAAAACGCGCGGGCCTTCGCCGTCGGAGATGGCCGTGCGCTTGCCGATGTGGGCGCCGACGGCGAGGAACGCGGCGTCATAGCTGCCTTCCTTCATCGTGTCGAGGACGTTCTCGATCTTCGTGTCGAGGACGACGCGCACCCCCATGTTAACGATGCGCTGCATCTCGGCGTCGAGCACTTCGCGCGGCAGGCGGTACTTCGGAATGCCATAGCGCATCATGCCGCCGACCAGCGGGCCGGCTTCGACGACGGTGACCTGATGGCCGAGGCGACGCAGGTGGTAGGCCGCCGACATGCCGGAAGGACCGGCGCCGATGACCAGCACGTGCTTGCCCGATTCCGCTGCGGGGCGATCGAACTGCCACTTCTGCTTGATCGCCTCGTCGCCGAGGAAGCGCTCGACCGAGTTGATACCGACGGCTGCGTCGAGTTTGCCGCGGTTACAGGCGCCTTCACAGGTGTGGTAGCAGACGCGGCCCATGATCGCCGGGAACGGGTTGTGGGTCGTCAGGTGACGCCAGGCGGCCTCGTAGTTGCCGGATTCGGCGTGGAACAGCCAGCCCTGGATGTCTTCGCCGGCCGGGCACTGGTTGTTGCAGGGCGGGAGACGGTCAACGTAGACAGGACGTTCCGTCCGCCACGATCCAGTGTGGTTGGCGAGCGAGGAACCGGGATCGAGGGTGATTGCAAAAGGCTTGTTCATCAGTTCGCCTCCTTGTCGAGCAGCGAGTATCTGCGGATGTTGCGGTCCGCGAGCGCCTGCAGGCGGACGATGGTTTCATAGGCCGGCTTCTTGCCGAACAGGTGGGCGTAGCGCTTTTGCGGCCGCAGGTACTCCTCGACCGGCAGCGGTTCGCGAATCTTGGCCGAGCCGGTGATTTCGCCGTACTGTGCTTCGAAGACCGGGAACAAACCGGTTTCCTTGGCCAGGCGCGAGAGCTTGATGGTGTCGCCGGAAGGCGATCCCCAACCGAGCGGGCAGGGCACCAGGATGTGGATGTAACGGGCGCCGCGGAAGGTCATCGCCTTCTTGACCTTGTGTTCGAGGTCACGCAGGTCGGCAACGGTGGCGGTCGCGACGTAGGGGATTTCGTGCGCCATCGCGATCGAGGGCACAAACTTGCCCTGGCCGAACGGGTTGCCGGGTTCGGCGCCGACCGGCATCGTCGTCGCCGTGCGCGCGGCCGGCGGCGTCGCCGAGCTGCGCTGAACGCCGGTGTTCATGTAGCCACCGTTGTCGTAGCAGATGTAGAGCACGTCGTCGTTACGCTCGAACATGCCGGAGAGGCAGCCGAAGCCGATGTCGGTGGTGCCGCCGTCACCGCCCTGGGCGACGACGCGCACGTCTTCCTTGGTCTCGCCCTTCAGGCGCTTGACCTTGATCGCCGCGGCGATGCCGGTGGCGACGGCGGCGGCATTGCCGAACAGCGAGTGGATCCAGGGAACCTGCCACGAGGTTTCCGGGTAGGGCGTCGAGAAGACCTCAAGACAGCCGGTAGCGTTGGCGGCGATCAGCTGGTTGTTGGTCGCGTGCATCGCCGCGTCGATGGCGTAGCGGGCGCCGAGCGCCTCGCCGCAGCCCTGGCAGGCGCGGTGGCCGGAGTTGAGCGAGTTGGTCCGCTCCATGTTGGCCTGCACGCTGCGCTGATCGGGTTCGAGCAGGCGGTTGCCGACGGTAAAGGTGCCGGTCTGGTAAAACTTGACGGGTTGAAAGCTCATGAACGACTCCTCAACTGTGTTGGGCAACATGGTCGCCCACGTCGCGCAGGATGTTTTCGGCGGTCGGGCCGGAACGGCGCTTGGCGCGTTCGCGCGCCAGCTGCTTGTTGACGATGGCCCAGTCGAGATCGAGGAAGGTCAGTGCAGGCAGTTCGTCGAACGTGGCCTTGTTGAAGACTTCGCGGAGCGACTTGCGCGTGATCGGGCGGCCGCCGAGACCGGCGACGACGGTGTAGTCACGGATGGCGATGCCGTCCATGGCCGTGCGGATGTCGGTGGCCAGGATGCCGCCGATGCCGACGGCAAAGGTCTTCTCGACGACGACGACGCGCTTGGCGTTCTTCAGCGCGGCGCGCACGGCCTCGAGCGGGAACGGACGGAAGGAGATGACGCCGAGCACGCCGATCTTGACGCCGGCATCGCGCATCTCATCAATGGTGTCCTTGATCGTGCCGAGCACGGAGCCCATGGCGACGACGACGGTGTCGGCGTCCTCGAGACAATAGCCGCGCACCAGACCGCCCGAGTCGCGCTGGAAGCCTGCCTTGAACTCGGCGGCGATTTCCGGGATCAGTTCGAGCGCCTGCATCTGCTTTTGGTGCTCAAGATAGCGGACTTCGGTGAACGCTTCGGGACCGACCATCGCGCCGATCGAGACCGGATCGTTGGGGTCGAGCACCTGGCGCGGTTCGTACTTGGGCAGGAAGGCGTCGACCTGCTCCTTGCTCGGGATATCGACGCGCTCGTAGGCGTGGGTCAGGATGAAACCGTCCATGCAGACCATCACCGGCAGCGACAGCTCTTCGGCCAGTTTGAAGGCCTGGATGTGCAGGTCGACGGCTTCCTGGTTGGTTTCGGCGAACAGCTGGATCCAGCCGCTGTCGCGTTGCGAGATCGAGTCGGAGTGGTCGTTCCAGATGTTGATCGGGGCGCCGATCGCGCGGTTGGCGACGGTCATCACGATCGGCAGGCCGAGGCCCGATGCGTTATAGACGGCTTCGACCATGAACAGCAGGCCCTGCGCGGCGGTTGCCGTGTAGGTACGGGCGCCGGCAGCGGAGGAGCCGATGGCCACGCTCATCGCGGCGAATTCGGATTCGACGTTGATGAATTCACATTCCGGCAGTTCGCCACCCTTGACCATCTCGCCAAGCCCTTCGACGATGTGGGTCTGCGGCGAGATCGGATAGGCGCAGATGACTTCCGGACGGCACAGCGCGATCGCTTCGGCGACGGCCTGCGAGCCTTCCATTTGCTTAAGCATGGGCAACCTCCTTGCGGGTGCTTTCGACATGGGCACGGACGATCTCGAAGGCTTCGGTCGCGGCGGCGACGTTGCCCTGGGCGACCTTGCCCGAGAATTTGACGTTGATGGCGTTGCACACCGATTCGAGTTTGATCTTGCCCGACAGCGCGGCAAAACCCGCCAGCAGCGGCACGTTCGGCACCGGGCGTCCAACGTGCTTGAGCGCGAGGTCGGTGGCCGGCAGAATGCACAGGCGGTCGGCCGACCAGGTGCTCACCAGTTCGGCGAGGCCCAGTTCGGCAAAGCTGTTCTTGGTGTTGATGAGGACGAAACCGTTGTGCTTGAGACCGGCGAAAACGTCGATCTGGCTCAGCAGCGTCGGGTCCTGGATGATCAGTGCATCCGGTTGCATGATCGGTTCGCGCAGCCGGATTTCCTTGTCGTCGATGCGGCAGTAGGCCACGACCGGCGCCCCGGTCCGCTCGGAGCCGAAGCTTGGAAATGCTTGCGCGTGATGGTTTTCTTCAAATGCGGCGATCGACAGCATCTCCGCCGCCGTCACCACGCCTTGGCCTCCCCGGCCATGAATGCGTACTTCGAACATAAACGCTCTCCGCTTCTGGGGTTTGGGAGTTTTTGTCAGACCGCATGGCGTTTGTCAGGCCTCTTGGTGCAATATCGGAATAACAAAATGCACTCCTGGAATTAGCGATTGTACAAAAATTTTGCGCATTGTGAAAGTCAATTTCGTTTATTGAATTTCTGTATAAAAAAAGCCGCGGAGGCGGCTTTTTCGGAATTCCTGATTTTTCGCGTTAGGGCTTGCGGCGCCGGGGATGGCGCCGATTCATGGCCTTACATGACTTCCAGATGGTCGAGACCGGCGCTGACATCGCGATCTTTCGATTCTTTGCCGTGCAGCTTGATCTGCAGGCGCAGGTCGTTGACCGAATCGGCGTTGCGCAAGGCATCTTCGTAGCTGATCTTGCCGCCCTCATAGAGATCGAACAAGGCCTGGTCGAAGGTCTGCATGCCGAGTTCGCGCGATTTCTTCATGATTTCCTTGATCTCGTGCACCTCGCCCTTGAAGATCAGGTCCGATACCAGCGGCGAGTTGAGCAGGATTTCGATCGCCGCGGCACGGCCCTTGCCTTCCTTGAGCGGGATCAGGCGCTGCGAGATGACGGCGCGCAGGTTGAGCGAGAGATCCATCAGAAGTTGCGGGCGACGCTCTTCCGGGAAGAAGTTCACGATCCGGTCGATTGCCTGGTTGGTGCTGTTGGCATGCAGCGTGGCGAGACAAAGGTGGCCGGTCTCGGCGAAGGCGACTGCATAGTCCATCGTTTCGCGGTCGCGGATTTCGCCGACCAGGATGACGTCGGGCGCCTGGCGCAGCGTGTTCTTGAGCGCAGCCGACCACGACTCCGTGTCGACGCCGACTTCGCGCTGGGTGATGACGCAGCTCCGGTGGTCGTGCACGTATTCGACCGGGTCCTCGATGGTGATGATGTGCCCGAACGAATTTTCGTTGCGATAGCCGATCATCGCTGCCAGCGAGGTCGATTTGCCCGATCCGGTGCCGCCGACGAGCAACACCAGTCCGCGCTTGGTCATGACGACATCCTTGAGCACGGGCGGCAGGTTGAGGTCCTCGAAACGCGGGATCGTCGTATTGATGGTGCGGCAGATGACGCCGACACGCCCTTGCTGGACGAAGGCGTTGACGCGGAAACGTCCGATGTCGGCCGGCGAAATGGCGAAGTTGCACTCGCGCGTGGCTTCGAATTCGGCCGCTTGCCGGTCGTTCATGATCGAGCGCGCGAGTTCGGAGGTGTGCTGCGCCGTGAGGATCTGGTTCGAGACCGGCGTCATTTTGCCGTCGATCTTGATGGCCGGCGGGAAGTTGGCGGTGACGAAGAGGTCGGAGCCTTTTTTCTGCACCATCAGGCGCAGCAACTCCTGCATGAATCGAAGGGCTTGATCGCGTTCCATGGCGGGCTTTCTTTATCTGGCGTGTCAGGCACCCGGGAAGGCGTCCTTGTTGGCGGCCTTGCTGCGCGCTTCCGAGGCGGTCACGATGTTGCGGCGGACGAGGTCCTGCAGGTTCTGGTCGAGCGTCTGCATGCCGACCTGTGCGCCGGTCTGGATCGCCGAGTACATCTGTGCGACCTTGGCTTCGCGGATCAGGTTGCGGATCGCCGGCGTGCCGATCATGATTTCGTGCGCGGCGACGCGGCCGCTGCCGTCCTTGGTCTTGAGCAGGGTCTGTGAGATGACGGCGCGCAGGGATTCCGACAGCATCGCCCGGACCATTTCCTTTTCGGCGGCAGGAAAGACGTCGACGATACGGTCGATCGTCTTGGCCGCGCTCGAGGTGTGCAGCGTGCCGAATACCAGGTGGCCGGTTTCGGCGCCGCTCAATGCCAGGCGAATGGTTTCGAGGTCGCGCATTTCGCCGACGAGAATGACATCGGGGTCCTCGCGCAGGGCCGAGCGCAGCGCGTTCGAGAACGAATGCGTATGCGGTCCGACTTCGCGCTGGTTGATCAGGCACTTCTTCGACTCGTGCACGAATTCGATCGGGTCCTCGATCGTGAGGATGTGGCCCTGTTCGTTTTCGTTGATGTGGTTCACCATTGCCGCCAGCGTCGTCGATTTGCCCGACCCGGTCGGACCAGTGACGAGTACGATGCCGCGTGGATATTCGGAAATGTCCTTGAAAATCTTCGGCGCGTTGAGGTCCTCGAGCGAGAGCACCTTTGAGGGAATCGTGCGCAGCACCGCCGACGCGCCGCGCTTCTGCACGAAGGCGTTGACGCGGAAGCGGGCGAGGTTGGGGATCTCGAAGGAGAAGTCGCATTCGAGGTTTTCCTCGTAGTGCTTGCGCTGTCCGTCGTTCATGATGTCATACACCATGGCGTGCACGTCCTTGTGTTCCATCGGCGGCAGATTGATGCGGCGCACATCGCCATGGACACGGATCATTGGAGGCAGGCCGGACGAAAGGTGCAGGTCGGAAGCCTTGTTCTTGACGCTGAAGGCCAGCAGTTCGGTGATGTCCATGGGGTCTCCCTCGGCGGTGTTCGGAGCGCGATGCTATACTCGCGGCATCTTTCGGCTCCGATTATGACGACTATTTCTGCCAACCTGCAAGCCGTTTGCGCCCGCATCGATGCGGCTGCGCGCCGTTTCGGGCGCGACCCGGCCGCGGTGACGCTGCTGGCCGTGAGCAAGACCTGGCCGGCGTCTTCGGTCGAGGCAGCCGCTGCGGCCGGACAGCGCTGCTTCGGCGAGAACTACGTGCAGGAAGGCGTGGCCAAGACCCAGGCGCTTGCGGCGCTGGGGCTCGAATGGCATTTCATCGGCCCGCTGCAGAGCAACAAGACGCGTCCGGTCGCCGAATCGTTTGCCTGGGTGCACTCGATCGATCGTCTGAAGATCGCGCAGCGCTTGTCGGAACAACGGCCCGAACACCTGCCGCCTTTGCAGGTGTGCCTGCAGGTCAATGTCAGCGGCGAGGCGAGCAAGAGCGGTGTCGCGCCGGACGAAGTGGCGGCCTTGGCCGCCGCGGTGATCGGTTTGCCCCGCTTGCAGTTGCGTGGATTGATGGCGATTCCGGAACCGATCGAGGATTTTGCCGCGCAGCGACGTGCATTTGCTTCGCTGCGCGAGACATTTGAACAGTTGCAACGCGGCGGAATGCCGCTCGATACGCTGTCGATGGGCATGTCGCACGACCTCGAGGCGGCGATCGCCGAAGGGGCGACGATGGTGCGTGTCGGAACCGCGATTTTTGGAGAGAGACAGAAACCATGAAAATCACCTTCCTCGGCGGCGGCAATATGGCCAATGCGTTGATCGGCGGCATGCTCGACAAAGGCGTCCCCGCCAGCGCGATCACGGTGATCGAGATCAACGAGCAGAACCACGAGCCCTTGCGGCAGCGCTTCGGCGTCAAGTGCGTGACGACGCCGACGGCAGAAGTGTTCAACTGCGACGTTTTGCTGCTGGCGGTCAAGCCGCAGCAATTGCGCGCTGCAGTCGAACCGTTTAGCGGCAAGTTGCGCGAGCAACTCGTCATCAGCATCGCCGCCGGTATTCGTCTGGGCGACCTGTCGCGCTGGCTCGGCGGCTATACGCGCCTGGTCCGAGCCATGCCGAATACGCCGGCCCTGATCGGCGCCGGCGTTACCGGTCTATTCGCGCTGCCCGGCGTTGCCGAGCCCGAGCGGCGCGGCGCGGAAAAAATCCTGCAGGCCGTCGGCACGACCCTATGGGTGGCTGACGAAGGCCAGATCGACGCGGTCACGGCAATCTCGGGCAGCGGTCCCGCCTATGCCTTCCTGCTGATCGAGGCGATGCAGCAGGCTGCTGCCGAACTCGGTTTCTCGCCCGAACAGGCGCGTCAACTGTCGATCGATACGGTGCTTGGCGCCGCCAAGCTGGCGCAGGGCTCGGAAGAGTCCGCAGCGATCCTGCGCGAGCGCGTCACGTCGAAGGGCGGCACGACCGAGGCGGCGCTGCGCGTCATGGCGGAGCACGGCGTACGCGAAGCGATTGCCGCCGGTGCGCTGGCGGCCGCAGCGCGTAGCCGCGAACTCGGCGAACAGTTCGGGCGCGACTGAGCGAGCGTGCCGGCGATCGATACCGTGTGTGCATTGGAGAGTGATTGATGTTGACGCGTGCTTTGCTTTTCCTGCTCGATTCCATCGGCGGATTTTTTGGCGGCGTATTGTTGCTCCGCTTCATGATGCAGGCGTTTCGCGTCTCCTTCTCCAATCCGCTGGGGGCGCTGGTCGTTCAGCTGAGTAACTGGATCGTCGCGCCCTTGCGGCGCATCCTGCCGGGATTCATGGGCTTCGACCTGGCGTCGCTGCTGCCCGCGTATGCGTTGCAGGCGCTGCTCCTGCTGGCCCGGGTCGCCCTGCTGGGCGGAATGCATATCGGTTTCGGCGCGCCGGAAATGCTCGTCGCATTCATTGCCGGGCAGGCCTTGCTCGCCACGCTGCGGCTGGGCGTTTACCTGATGATCGGCGCGCTGGTGCTGCAGGCGGTGTTGTCGTGGATCAACCCGTATTCGCCGTTTTCCCAGCCGGTGAATCAATTCACCCGGCCGCTGCTGGCGCCGTTGCAGCGCATCATTCCGCCGCTCGGCATGATCGATCTGTCGCCCTTGGCGGCGATTCTCCTGCTGCAGCTGATCCTGATTTTCCTGTGAGGCGCGTGCGGTGACCTGGTTGCAGGCACGCGGTGACGCGGTGACGCTGACGCTGCACATCCAACCGGCGGCACGCAAGACCGAAGTGGCCGGCCTGCACGGCGATGCGCTGAAAATCCGTTTGGCCGCACCGCCGGTGGACGGCAAGGCCAACGCGGCACTGCTCGAGTTCATTGCCGACCGCCTGGACCTGCCGCGCGCCGCCGTCAGCCTGAAGAGCGGACAGACCTCCCGGCGCAAGGTGGTCGAAGTCGCCGTCAATGAAGCCGTCGTGCGCGATCGGCTCTGGTCGGGCAGTTGAGGGCTCGTCGATGTTCTCTCCCGATTACCTGCTGTTGATCGTTGGTGCCGTCATCGCCGGTTTTGTGCAAGGCTTGTCGGGGTTCGCTTTCAGCATGGTGGCGGTGTCGATCTGGGTCTGGGGACTCGATCCCAAGCTCGTCTCGGTGATGGCCGTCTTCGGCTCGCTGACAGGCCAGCTGGTTGCCATGGTGTCGGTCCGGCGCGGGCTGCATCTGAAGGTCCTCGGGCCCTATCTCGCCGGCGGACTCGTCGGCATTCCGATTGGCGTGTTGCTCCTGCCGTCGCTCGATCCCAATGTCTTCAAACTGATCCTCGGCATCGTGCTCGTCGCCTGGTGTCCGACCATGCTGTTTTCCCGCAATCTGCCGCAGATTCGCTGGGGCGGTCGCCTTGCCGACGCGCTCTCGGGCATGGCCGGCGGCTTCATGGGCGGTCTCGGCGGTATCACGGGGGCCATCCCGACCTTGTGGACGACCCTGCGCGGACTTGAGAAAGACGAGCAGCGCGCGGTCATCCAGAACTTCAACCTGGCGACGCTGGCGGTGACCTTCGTCGCCTATCTATTCACCGGGGTGGTCAGCGCCGAGATGTGGCCGATGTTCCCTGTCGTGGCCTTGGCACTGTTTCTGCCGGCGCGCTTCGGTGTGCGCGTCTATGCGCGCATGAGCCAGGCGCGCTTCCGCCAGATCGTTCTACTCCTGCTGAGCTTTTCCGGCGTGGCCGTGTTGTGCGCGGCCTTGCCAAAATTGCTCGCCTGACAAAATCGCCGACGAACAGCGACGGATCGGCGTGGCGCTGCATGATATTTACATACATTCATGAGTGTATGTATTCGCCGTTTCGCGCTAGAATCGTGACTTGCGTACCTGGCATTGGTCTATGGGCGTCATGCAGGAGGATCATCATCATGGTCAGGAAAACCAAGGAGGAAGCGCAGGAAACCCGGAACGCGATTCTCGATGCGGCTGAACTCGTGTTCAAGGAACATGGCGTCAGTCGCACCTCGCTGGCGGAAATCGCGACGGCGGCCGGGGTGACGCGCGGTGCCGTGTATTGGCACTTCAAGAACAAGGCCGATCTGTTCGATGCCATGATCCAGCGGGTTTTCGACCCGTTCGAGACGAAGCTTGCCGAGTTGCGGGCCGACGACGACGCCAATCCGGTCGACCTCCTGCGCAAACTCGCATCGCATTTCTTCGAACGCATCGTCAATGATCCGCGCTATCTCCGCGTCATAGAGATCGTCTGGCATAAATGCGAGTATGTCGGGGAAATGGCGCGCAGTCGGGACAAGCATCTCGAATGCGGAAACCGTTATCTCGCGGTCAGTGAAGAAGCCTTCCGGTTGGCGCAGGCACGTGGCTATCTGCCCGCTTCGCTAGACCCGCATCTGGCAGCGATTGGTCTGATGGCGGCGGCCGACGGCCTCGTGGTCAACTGGACGCTCGATCCGCGGCTTTTCTCGTTGGCTGCCGACGGGCCGGTCATCATTGATCTGTATCTTGCGGGATTGCACACAACTCAATAGAAAAGGTCCCCGGTTAAACGCAGTCTGCATTTAACCGGGCCTGTCCTCACTGGCATTAAGCGTCGAAGGCCAACGTCAAGCGACCCGGTAGGCGCTGACGATGCGCTGCATATCCTTGGCCAGTCGGTCGAGCGTGTTCGCGGCTTCGGCACTGTTGGCTGCCGCTGCGCTGCTCTCTTCCGACATCTGGGCGATACGTTCGACCTGCGAGGCGATATTGTTGGTGGCGGCTCCCTGTTCGCGAATGGCTTCGGCAATTTCCTCGACCATGTCGATCGAGCACCGTGCCCCCTCGCCGATTTGCAGCATCGCTTGATTGGCCTCCTGAGCCTTGTCCACACCGGATTTTACTTTGGTGTTGACCGTCGTCATGCTGGCGACCGCGTCGCTTGCGCTGGTGCGCATGGTGTCGATGGTCTTGGCGATTTGCTGGGTCGAGGTGGCGGTGCGTTCGGCCAACTTGCGCACTTCGTCAGCGACGACCGCAAAGCCGCGGCCTTGCTCGCCGGCGCGGGCAGCTTCGATGGCAGCGTTGAGTGCGAGCAGATTCGTCTGTTCGGCGACGTCCCGGATGACCTGAAGGACGTTGGCGATCTGCTGGCTATTCGATTCGAGACTGTGAATGAGTTCTCCGGCTTCGCCGACCGTGCTGGCAATTTCGTGAATTTCCGTGCTGGTCTCTGCAATGACATGCTCGCCGCGCCCGGCGACCTCGCCCGATTCCTTGGCCAGGCGGCTGGTCTCGCCGGCCCGGTCGGCGACGTGATTGATGCTGACCGTGAGTTGCTCGACGGTTGCCGCCATGTCGGAGGCCGCTGCGGCTTGCTGCTGCGAGGCGGTGGCGACGTGACCGGAGGTGGTGTTCATTTCGTCGGCGGCCGCGGCGACTGAACGCGTGCTCTCGGCAATCGATCGGAGGCTCGTCTGTAACTTCTCGATCAGCCGGTTGAAAGCGTCGGCGGAGTGGCCGAGTTCGTCCATGCGCGTGATCGGGATACGCACCGTGAAATCGAGCGTGTCGTTGACCTGGTTCATCATGCCGCTCAGACGCCCCATGCGCGTGCGAATCTCGCGAATGATGAAGAAGCTGAGTCCGCCGACAACGGTGAGCGACAGGACGATCAGGCCGATGGCGACGAACTGGCCGCGCCGGTCGCTGGCTTCCGAGTCCTTGATGTAGTCTTCAGCCAGCTGGTTGTTGTATTTCTTGTGTGCCTCGATGGCTTCGCTGAGAACCGTCATGTTCTTGGTCGCCTTGGCGACGCCATCCCAAATGCCGGCGTCATCGAGGGCCCGAGATCGTTCGAGCGCCGGTTCGATCTCGACGAAATAGGTTTCGAAATAGCCCTTTTCCTTGTCCAGCATCGCCTTGTCCGTGGCATCGGAAACGAGATCCTTCTCGTAGCGTGCCAATCCTTGCCGGATCTTGTCCTTCAGCGCCTTGATCTGCGCATCGGAGGTTTGCTTCTTGGCGGCATCCTTGTTGAGGAAGTGGTAGAGCACCGATAGCCTCAAGCGCAGGAAATCCTGATTGATGGATTCAATGGTTTCGATGCTGGGCAGCGTATTCCGGTAAAGGTAGTCGATGCTGCCGCGGAGGTGATAGGCGACGTAGGCACCGGAGGCCGCCAGGACCAGCAGCGAGGTGATGGCAACGACGGCGAGAATTTGCAAACGTCTTGCGATACTGACATTCCCCATTTCGAAGGTCCTTTCCCGGTGAGTTTTTATAGGTGCTCAGCTGATGGAAAATTTTTATGTCATAGGCCGGCGGATGCCAATTACTTGACATCTGAATGAATGGTAGGCCAATTTGGCCGAAAGAGGGAGGGTTTGATTGAGCCCCGGGCGTTTGTTGCTCTGGCTTATTGCAGTAGTGCAACGACGCTGCCGCAGGAAAGTGTCGCCAGCGTACCGGACACGAGTGTCCAGGGGCCCAGCCGGATGATTTCGGCGCGGCGCTCGGGAGCCATCGCGCACATGCCGCCGAGCAGGATACCGAGACTGCCGAGGTTGGCGAAGCCGCAGAGCGCGTAGGTCATGATCAGTCTTGAGCGTGGCGCCAATGCGTCGGCGGGCAGGTAGGCGAGATCAAGATAGGCGATCAGTTCGTTGAGGACGGTCTTGGTGCCGAGCAGCGCGCCCGCGGTGCCGGCCTCGCTCCAGGGAATGCCGCAAGCCCAAGCGAGCGGCGCCATCAGCCACCCGAGCAGGCGTTGCAGCGTCAGCGCCGTACCGTCGATTGCCGGAAGCATACCGAGCGCCTGGTTGGCGAGGCTGACGAGTGCGACGAGGACGATCAGCATGGCGACGATGTTGATCAGCAGCGTCGCGCCTTCCATCGTGCCGCGGGTGATCGCGTCCATGCTGCTCTGGTCGGTGCGCGGCAGCTCAAGGTGGCGGCCGGTCGGTGCGCCGGTGGGGGGCACAAGGATGACCGAGAAAACGATCGCAGCCGGCGCGCTGATGAACGAGGCGGCGAGGATATGGCCGAGCGCATCGGGAACGACCTTGCCGAGGATCGCCGCATACAGCCCCATGACCGTGCCGGCGACGCCAGCCATGCCGGCGGAGAGGATGATGAAGAGCTCGCCGCGGCTGACGGCAGCCAGATAGGGGCGGACGAGCAGGGGCGCCTCGACCATGCCGACGAAGACATTGGCGGCCGTGGACATGCCGACGGCTCCGCCGACGCCGAGGCTGCGTTCAAGGACGAGCGAAAAGAAGCGCACCGCCCAGGGCAGTATCCGCCAGTGAAAAAGCAGCGCCGAGAGCGCGCTCATGACGAGCACGATCGGGAGCGCCTGGAAGGCCAGCACAAAGCTGCTGCCGGGCGCGCTTTCACTGAAAGGGAGCGGGCCGCCGCCGAGATAGCCGAAGACGAGTTGCGTGCCTTCGCGCGTTGCCGCGCTGATGGCGAGCAAGGCGTCGTTGCAGGCGGCGAAGGTCTCGCGGGCGCCGGGCAGGCGGAAAATCGCCAGCGCCAGCGCGCCTTGCAGCGTGATGCCGCCGAGAACGGTACGCCAGGGCACCGCCCGCCGGTTGGCCGATAGCACCCACGCCAGCGCCAGCAGGCCGAGATAGCCGACGAGCGCCTGCACCGTGGGCTCCCGCTGTCCTAGTGGCTGTCGCCGAAGACCTGGCGCCCGCCGACCAGCGTGGCGCGAACCTGGCCACACATCTCTTCGCCGGGGAAGGGGGTGTTCTTGCCCTGGCTGCGCAGCGTGTCCGGCGTCACGCGCCAGCGTGCCTCGGGATCGAAGATGCAGAGGTCGGCGCGGCTGCCCGGCGCGAGCGTGCCGGTCTCGATACCGAGGATGGTGGCAGGATCGCAGGTGATGCGGGCCAGTGCCGTCGCCAGCGGAACGCCGCATTCCTGTGCCCAGCGCAGCGTCAAGGGCAGCAGCAGTTCGAGCCCGGTCGCACCCGGTTGAGCTTCGCCGAACGGCAGTTGCTTGCCGTCTTCGCTGACCGGCGTGTGGTCGGAGCAGATCGCCGCCAGACCTTCGGCAACCGCTTCGCGCAGCGCGGCGCGGTCGCTGGTGGCGCGTAGCGGCGGAGTGAAGCGGGCATGGCTGTCGAAATAACCGATGTCCTCTTCCGACAGGTGCAGGTGATGGATGCCGACGTCGCAGCTGACGGCGAGTCCGTTGCGGCGCGCTTCACGTACCAGCGCGATACCGGCGGCCGACGACAGCCGCGTCAGGTGCAGGCGGACGCCGGTGGCCTTGGCCAGTTGCAGGGCGGTGGCGATGGCGACGGTTTCGGCACAGACCGGGATGCCGGCGAGTCCGAGGCGTGAGCCGACATCGCCGTCATGGGCGACGCCGTCGCGGGCCAGGTAGTGGTCCTGCGGTTGCAGGTGCAGGGCGACGTCGACGGTGGCGGCGTATTGCATCGCCCGCAGCAGCACTTGCGTGTCGATCAGCGGACGCTGGGCTTGCGAGAAGGCGATGCAACCGCTCTTCCTCAGCGTCGCCAGTTCGGCGAGCTTCTCGCCGCCGAGTTCCTGCGTCAGTGCGCCGAGCGGGTAGATATGGGCGAGGCCGAGCGCGGCGCCGCGACGGACGATGCGTTCGACAAGTCCGGCTTCGTCGAGCGGCGGTCGCGTGTCGGGCGGGCAGGCCAGTGCCGTGATGCCGCCGGCGACGGCGGCTGCCAGTTCGGGTTCGACACCGCCGAGGCGGGCGGAAAGATCGACGAAGCCGGGGCTGACGATGCAGCCTTGGGCGTCGATCGTTTGCGTCGCGACGAAGCCGGCAGGGGCTGCACCGATTGCGGCGATGCGGTCCCCGTCGATATAGACGTCGGCGACCTGGTCGAATTGACGCTGCGGATCGATGACGCGGCCGCCGGTGATGTGGATCGTGTGCTTGTTCATCTCAGTTCCCCGCCAGAATGCTCATGACCGCCATACGGACGGCAATGCCGAAGGTCACCTGCGGCAGGATGACCGATTGCGCGCCGTCGGCGACGTCGGAGGCGATCTCGACGCCCCGGTTCATCGGTCCCGGGTGCATGACGATGGCGTCGGGCTTGGCCAGCGCCAGCACTTCGGTCGTCAGGCCGTAGCACTTGAAATATTCGCGCGCCGACGGCAGCAGCGCGCCGTTCATGCGCTCGTTCTGCAGCCGCAGCATGATGATGACATCGCAGTCGCGGACGCCTTCGCGCAGGTCGTGGAAGATGCGTACGCCCATTTTTTCGATCGCCACGGGCAGCAGCGTCTGCGGTCCGATGGCGCGGATCTCGGGGACGCCGAGCGCCTTGAGCGCGTGGATGTCCGAGCGTGCGACGCGCGAATGCAGGATGTCGCCAACGATGGCCACGCGCAGTTGCGAGAAGTCCCGCTTGTAGTGGCGGATGGTGTACATGTCGAGCAGGCCCTGCGTCGGGTGCGCGTGCCGGCCGTCGCCGGCATTGACGACGTGCACCTCGGACCGCCCGGTGCGGCGCAGATGTTCGGCGATCAGGTAGGGGGCGCCCGACGCGTTGTGGCGGACGACGAACATGTCGGCGTGCATGGCCACGAGGTTGTCCACCGTGTCGAGCAGCGTTTCGCCCTTGGCCGTCGATGAGCGCGCGACATCGAGGTTGATGACGTCGGCCGAGAGGCGTTTGGCGGCGATTTCGAAGGTCGTCCGTGTGCGCGTGGAATTCTCGAAGAACAGGTTGAAGACGCTCTTGCCGCGCAGCAGCGGCACCTTCTTGACGCTACGGTCGGACACTTCGAGGAAGCTTGCGGCGGTGTCGAGGATATGCTCGATCGTTTCGCGCGGCAGGCCCTCGGTCGTCAGCAGGTGGGTGAGTTCCCCGTGGGCGTTGAGCTGAGGATTAGGCATGGTCTTCGCACCTCCATTGCAGTTTGCCGTCCGGACCAGGTTCAAGCACGAGTTCCTCGCGTTCGCCGAGTGCGACTTGCCAGGTGCAGAACTCGGCATAGATCGGCAGTTCGCGGCCGCCGCGGTCGGCGAGGACCGCCAGCGAGATGCTGGCCGGACGACCGTAGTCGAACAATTCGTTGATGGCAGCGCGCGTGGTGCGGCCGGTATAGAGCACGTCATCGACGAGAATCAGCGAGCGGCCGTCGACGTCGAGCGGGATCCGTGTCGGCTTGACCTGCGGGTGCAGTCCGCGCTTGCTGAAGTCGTCGCGATAGAAGGAGATATCGAGTTGGCCGATCGGTGTGGCCGGTTGCAGCAGTTCGGCAAGACGTCGCGCGACCCAGGCGCCGCCGCTGTGGATGCCGATCAGCATCGTCGTGGGCTGCAGGTGGGGGCGGATCAGATCGGCAAGCGCGATGCATTGCGCTTCGGCGTCCGGAAGAATGGGAAGGGGCATGGTGGCGGTTTCCTAAGGGGACGGGAGGTGTTCGAAGTAGCCTTGCAGGATGATCTGGGCGGCCAGCGTGTCGACATGAGCCTTGGCGCTGCGGGCGTCGTGGCCGCTCTCGCGTAGCCGTTCCTCGGCTTCGAGCGAACTGTAGCGTTCTTCGGCATAGTCGACGGGCAGATTGAAGCGGCCGCGCAACTGGTTGGCGAAGCGAGTGCAGCGTGCCGTCATGGCGTGCGGTGTGCCGTCGAGCGCCACCGGCAGGCCGACGACGAGCCGGATCGGTGTCCACTCCTGGATCAGTGCGCCGATGGCGGCGAAGCGTTCGGCATTGATTTCGCTGCGTATCGTCGTCAGCGGATGCGCCTGGCGCAATTCAAATTCGCCAATGGCGATGCCGATGCGTTTTTCGCCGAAGTCGAAGGCGAGGACCGTGCCTCGTGCCGGTGCGCCTGTCTCAGGCATGCCCGGCGGCGTCCGCGAGGTTGGCGAAATCGATGCCGAGCATGTCCATGGCTGAGGCCAGGCGTTCCTCGTGCGGCAGTCCGAAGAGGATGTGGGCGCTGGCGGGGACCGTCAGCCAGGAATTTTGCGCCAGTTCGTGTTCAAGCTGGCCGGCGCCCCAGCCGGAATAGCCGAGGCTGACGAGCAGGTCGGCCGGGCGCAATGCGCTGCCGAGCGACAGGAGAATGTCGCGGGAACTCGTGAGTCCGGTGTCGGCGTTGACGATGAGCGTCGATTGCCATTCACCGAGCGGTCGATGCAGGACGAAGCCGCGATCGGTCTGGATCGGGCCACCGAAATAGACGGCTTGATTGGCGAATTCGTCGTGATCCCGCGGTGAGACCGGGATCGAGATGCGCTCAAGCAGCGTCGCCAGGTTGAGCTCGACCGGACGATTGACGATCAGGCCGAGGGCGCCTTGTTCGTTATGCTCGGCGATATAAACCAGGGACTTGGCAAAATACCGATCCGCCATGGAAGGCATGGCGATCAGAAAATGATCGGTCAGGTTGATGCTCTGCATACGAATATTGTACCCTCAAATGGCGGTTGGCCATGCGGCCACCATGGTCTAACCGGGAGTGGCAGGGTGTTGGATTCGATTCTGATGTGGTTCCGGCGCGATCTGCGCGACGATGATAACGCGGCTTTGGCCGAGGCGACGCGACGCGCCAGACGCGTCTATTGCGTGTTCATTTTCGATCGCGACATTCTTGACGCCCTGGTGGACCCGGCGGATGCGCGCGTTGCCTTCATCCATGCCTCGCTCATCGAACTCGAGGCCGGCCTGCGCCAGCACGGCGGCGCGCTGATCGTGCGCACGGCGCGCGCGGTCGACGCCATTCCGGCGCTTGCCGCCGAGCTCGGTGTCGACGCGGTCTTCGCCAATCGCGATTACGAACCCGCGGCCAAGCAGCGCGACGCTGCGGTAGAAACGGCACTGGCGGCGCACAGGATCGGCTTCGAAGGCTTCAAGGATCAGGCGCTGCGCGACGGTGCCGAGGTCCTGGCGCAGTCAGGACGGCCGCTGACGGTGTTTACGCCGTACCGGAATGCCTGGCTGCGGCGCTTTGCCGATGACGATATCGTTCCGTTCTCGATCCAGCCGGGGCGCTTGGCCGTGCCGCCGTGCGCGCAGGGCGTGCCGCCGCTGGCGAGCATCGGTTTCCGGCCGCCGGCCGATGCCTTGCCGTTTCAGCCGGGGATGTCCGGCGCGCAGGCCGCGCTCACGCGCTTTGAGTCGTTGCTGGGCGGCTATGCGACCGCCCGTGATTTTCCGGCGCTTGACGCTACCTCGGGCCTGTCGCCGCATCTGCGTTTCGGCACGATGTCGATTCGCCGGCTCGTCGCCCTGGCAATCGGCGGCGCCCGGGCGGGCCGGGACGGCGCGGCGAAATGGCTCGACGAGCTAATCTGGCGCGACTTCTATTTCATGATTCTCGATCATTTTCCGCATGTTGTGGACGGCGCCTTTCGCCGTGAATTCGACGCGCTGAAGTGGGAAAGCGGCGCGACTGCCGATCGCGATTTTGCCGCCTGGTGCGAGGGCGCGACCGGGTTTCCGCTGGTCGACGCGGCGATGCGGCAACTACGCCTGACCGGCTGGATGCATAATCGCCTGCGCATGCTGACAGCATCGTTTCTGACCAAGGATCTCGGCATCGACTGGCGGCGTGGCGAGGCCTATTTCGCCGAGCGCCTGCTCGATTTCGATCTGGCGGCGAACAACGGTGGCTGGCAGTGGTCGGCGTCGACCGGTTGTGACGCTCAGCCCTATTTCCGTATTTTCAATCCGGTGACCCAATCCGAGCGCTTCGATGCCGAGGGAAGTTTCATCCGCCGCTTCGTGCCGGAACTGGCGGCTGTGCCCGACCGTTTCATCCATGCCCCGTGGACTCTGGGCGAATTGGCGCTGGCGGCGCATGGCCTGCGCCTCGGCGTCGACTATCCGCGGCCCTGCGTCGATCACGCCGAGGCGCGGCGGCGCACGCTCGCGCGTTATGCCGCTGTCAAGAACGGTTCGCCAGCGTGACGAAGCTCGCGACGAGCTTGAGCAGGTTTTCTTCGTTGAACGGTTTGCCGAGGAAGTGATCGACGCCGATGTCGGCGGCATAGCGCCGGTGCTTCTCCGCCGTACGCGAGCTGATCATGATGATCGGCACCGCGTGCAATCGTTCGTCGGCGCGGATCTGACGCGTCAGTTCGAAACCGTCGAGGCGCGGCATCTCGATGTCGACGAGCAGGACGTCGGGAACGATGTCGATCAACTGTTCGAGCGCATCGACGCCGTCGCGCGCGACGAGGACCTGATAGCCTTCGCGCGCCAACATCCGCCCGGTGATCTTGCGCACCGTCAGCGAATCGTCGACGACCATTACCGTCGGTCGGTGCGCCGGCATCGACCCCGACGGACCGGCAGCCGGCGTCTGGGCGGCATCGCCGCGCGCCGGCGATTGGGTGAATTGCACGAAGAGCGCGACCGGGTTGATGATCAGGACGATTTCGCCGCCGCCGAGCACCGTTGCGCCCTCGATGCCGATGACGCGGGCCAGCTGCGGCCCGACGTTCTTGATGACGATTTCGCGGGTGCCCATCAGCTCATCGACTTGCACGGCGGAGCGGCGCCCGCCGCTGCGCAGCAGCAACACCCAGTATTGCCGACGGCGCTCGGGCAGCGCGCTGGCGTCGCCGAGCAGGCGAGGCAGGAACTGGAAGGGATAGGCCTGGCCTTGCCAGTCGGCCTGTCCGGCCGCGCCGATGTCTTCGAGCGCTTCTTCCTTGAGGTCGAGTACCTGCTCGATCATCGCCGACGGAATCGCATAGCGTCGGTTGCCGACGCGGACCAGCAGCGCCTTGGTCGTTGCCAGGGTCAGCGGCAGGGTGAGGCGGAATTCGGTGCCTTTTCCGGCCTGCGTGGCGATGTCAACGCGGCCGCCGAGATGCGCGACCTCGTTCTTGACGACGTCCATGCCGATGCCGCGTCCGGCGATCTGGGACACTTCGGCTGCCGTCGAGAATCCCGGCGTGAAGATCATTTCGGCCAGACGGTCGTCGCTGACGACGGCGTCTTCGGCGAGCAGGCCGGCGGCGACGGCGCGCGCACGGATGCGCGGCAGGTCGAGGCCGCGGCCATCGTCGCTGAGGCTCAGCACGACTTCGTTGCTTTCCTGCGTCAATGACAGGTTGATTTCGCCGATGTCGGGTTTGCCGGCAGCCCGCCGCTGGCCGACTGCTTCGAGGCCGTGCGCGACGGCGTTGCGCAGCAAGTGTTCGAGCGGCGCCACCATCTTGTCGAGAACGCTGCGGTCAAGTTCGACCTGCGCGCCGTGGATTTCAAGGTTGACGCGCTTGTCGAGTTCTTTCGAGGTTTGCCGGACGATGCGGTAGAGACGGTCGGAGAGGCTGCCGAAAGGCACCATGCGCACGGCCATCAGTTCATTCTGCAGCGTCCGGTTCAGGCGTGCCTGAGCGGCCAGCGCGGCATTGGCGTTGTCGAGGTTCTTGAGCAGGCTCTGCTGGACGGTGGCGACGTCATTGACCGATTCGGCGAGCATCCGCGTCGCTTCCTGAAATTGCGTGAAGCGGTCGAATTCGAGCGGATCGAAACCGGCGGGTGTGCTGTCGTCGGCGCTGTCGTCCAATCGTTGTCCGGCCGGCATCTGCGTTTCCGCCTGCATCTCGATGTCGCGCAACTGGCGCCGCAGCCGGGCGACGTTGTCGGTGAGGTCGAGCAGCGAGTCCTTGAGGCCGCGCATTTCGCCTTCGATCCGGGTGCGGGCGATCGACAGTTCGCCGGCTTCGTTTACCAACCGGTCGATCAGGTCGGCGCGTACTCGCACGGTGGCGCGTGGTACGCCTATCCCGGCCTCGTGTTCCTGCACCGCCGGTGTTGCGTCGGGCGTTCCGTCTTCGGTTCCGGGGGGCGGTGTGCCGGCATCGGGGATTTCGCCGCCCTGAAGCCGGTCGAGGATTTGCTGCACGTCATCGAAAACGTTGCAGATGTCATCGATGGCGTCGCGCGAGATCTCACCGCCGCTGGTGGTGTCGATGACGCGGGCCTCGATGGCATGGGTGATTTCGCCGAGATTCATGGCGCCGGCCATGCGGGCGCTGCCTTTGAGCGTATGCAGCAGGCGGGTGAGCGCGGTGACGACTTCGGCGTCGTCCGGGGCGTCCTGCCAGGCGCGCAGTTGCGTGGCAATGCCTTGGCTCAGTTCCTGCGCTTCGTCGATGAAGATCGGCAGGAGTTGCGGGTCGATGTCGTCTTCGCGCTGCGGCAGGGCGGCGACCAGCGTCGCCAGTTTTGTCTTGCCCGATCCTTCGGCGGCGGGCGCGGGTGCCGGAATCGCCGCGTCGTCGTTTTCCGCGGGCGCGTCGCTGTCGGCGACCGCCGGGTAGAGCGCGTTCAACGCGTCGACGATGTCCGGCGACAGGCTGATTTCGCGTTGTTCGATGACGGCGGTGAGGGTCTGTTCGATCTCGTCGGTGGCCTGTCGGAGCACGCCGAGCGCTTCGAGACTGGCCGATTCGGCCGAAGGGCCGCGTCGAAGCAGCGCGTATTCGAGGGCGCGGGCGAGTTGATTGAGTTGGCGGAAGCCGACGGTAGCCGAAATACCGGCCAAAGTGTGGGCGGCGCGGATCATCTCCGCTGGCGTTGCGGTCGTCTCGTCGCGTTCGAGTACGCCGAGTTCGTGGCGCAGCGTGCGGACATGGCCGGTCGCTTCGTCGCGGAAGATTTCCAGCAGCGCGCCCGACAGGATGGTGCGCGAGGCGGCTGCCGGGCGTGGCGCGGCCGTGTCGGTCGGCGGTTGCCGGAGCGCCGCCGCGGCGGCAATCAGCGCCGAGATGTCGGGCGGAGTGCCGGCCTGGCTTTCGAGCGCGTCGGCCATCGTCTCGAACAGCGCACGCGCCTGTTCGATCAGGTCGAGCAAGGCCGGGGAGACCGCCCGTTCCTGGCCCAGCCAGAGGTTGAGCGTTTGTTCGAGCGCCCAGCCGGCATCGCCGGCGTCTTCCAGTCCGACCATGCGGCCGCTGCCTTTGAGCGTGTGAAAGGCACGACGCAGCGTGATCAGCGCCTCGCGGTCGCCGGCTTGCCGGCGCAGGCGTTCGAGGCAGTCGGCGAGGGTGACGAGTTCGCCGCGCGCTTCCTCGACGAAGAGGGCGATGAATTCGGCGTCGGTCGTGGTGCTGGCGGCGGTATCGGGCGCTGCCTCCGGCGCTGCGGCGGGCGTCGCGGCGTCGAATTGCCGGGCGAATTCGGCGAAGTCGATGTCATCGTGCTCGCGGGCGTCGACAAAGAATCCGATCAGCGCCAGGCCACGGGCGATGCGTTCGAAGTCGGCGTCGGGGGCGGGCGCATCGGCGGCGCCAAGGCGTCGCAGGTCGGCGGCACAGCGCTGCCAGGCGTCGAGCGCCGCCGCGTCGTGGCAGAAGTCGGTGAGCGCGCGCGCTCCCTGTTGCAGCGACGTTTCCAGCGTGGCGATGTCGTTTCGACGCTCGGGCGTGCGGAAGACTTCGTCGAGGACCAGTTCGATCTGCGTCAGCGCATTCCTGAGCGCCTTGCCGGCCTGTCCGGCACGCAAGCTTTCCTGCGCTTCCTGGGAGAGCGTTGCCAGGGCGGGATCGCTTTCCTCGTCGGCGGGAGCGAAACCGGCGATGCAACGGTGCAGGCGGGCGACGGTGGTGTCGACGGCTTGGGCGAAATCGCTACCGAGGTGGGCAAAATTCCGTAGCGCCGTGTCCGCGAGCAGCAGCGCCGTCGCCATTTCGCCGGCCAGCGTGTCCGAATGGCGCGCCGGATCTTCGCCGAGCCAGTTGGCCGCAGCGACGATGGCTTGCGCCAGGCGGCGGGTGTCGGTGTGACCGAGCGTTTCGATCAGCGTGGCGGCGCTGCCAATCCGCGCACCAAACGTCGTCAGTGCCGATGCCGTGCCCGTGCAATGGGCTTTCCAGGCGTTTTCGGCGGCAATCAGCAGGGCGTGCAATTGCTGCTGCGGCGTTTCTTCCAGGGCGTCGTTTGCGTTGTCGGGGATCAGGTCGCCCAGACGGTAGGTCGTCCGGATCTCCTCGGTCAGCGGGTGCGCAGCGGCGCTGCTGGCGATGAGATACAGCGATTCGCGCAGCAGGCGTGTATCGGCGGCGACATCCCCGTCAATGAGGCGGCGCAGTTGTTGGTCGATCTGCGTGCACCAGGGTTTGAGCGCACTTTCGGCAAGACCGGGGTTTTCCGTCAGCGCCGTCGGTACGCCTGCCGCCACGCGCCAGAAAGTGCGGGTGGCCGGCGTTTCCTGGCTGGCTTCGATTTGCAGCAGGGCCTCGCGCATTTCGTCGAGGCCGGTGCGTTCCTGTGGCGCCCGCAACCAGACGAGCAGGCCTTTTTGGAAGCGCGCGCGCGCCTGCTTCTGGCGCGATCGGCGTTCGTCGGCTGCCAACGCTTCGCCGGCCTGTTTGCTGACCTGTTCGCAGGCGGGCAGGCAGAGGCTCGTGTCCGGGAAAAAAAGTTCGGTGGGCGAAACCGTGTCGATGCCGCGCGCTTTCTGCACCGCTTCGTAGAGCGGTGCCAGCCGCAGGGCTTGCAGAGGCTTGCCGGCCTGCAAGGCGTCGAATGTCTGCCGGATCGCCCGGAGGCTACGGTGCGCCAGATCGATGGTCGTTTCGCCGGCGGGACGCAGCATTCTTTCGACGGCGTCCATCAGTTGTTCGAGCGCTTCGGTGAGTTGGGTGATGCCGTCGAGTCCGACCATTGCGACGGCGCCGTGGACCTCATGCAGGCGCAGTCGGCAGTCGTGGATGCGCGAGAGATCGCCAGCGCCGTGGGTGACGCTGTCGGTGTAGGCGCAGAGCGCTTGGTCGGCCTGGTCGAGCGCCTGATCGATTTCGCTCCTGACCCAGGTCAGGAGACCGGTGTCGAATGTGTTTTTTGTGTTCATGGGATTACGAGCCGACCGACATGAAGCCTTCGTCGGCCATCAATTGCCGAACGTCGAGCATCCGCCAGGTGCATCCTTCCTTGTCGGAAAACGTCTGACCCACCCAGGCATGGGGCGGGGTTTCCGAATCGGTCGGGGTCAGGTCTGCGATGTTGCGCAATCCGAGCATGCGGCCGACGAGCAGGGCGCAGTTGTTGCCTTGCCTCGGACCAACCAGCAGCAGCCGCGCGCTACCGCTTCTTGGTGTCGCTTCCTTGCCGCAAAACGCGGCAAAATCGGTGACAGCGTAGAGGTCGCCGCGGATG
Organism: Propionivibrio dicarboxylicus; assembly: GCF_900099695.1. Classification (GTDB taxonomy): domain Bacteria; phylum Pseudomonadota; class Gammaproteobacteria; order Burkholderiales; family Rhodocyclaceae; genus Propionivibrio; species Propionivibrio dicarboxylicus. The sequence goes on from NZ_FNCY01000001.1 coordinate 717,390, forward strand.
TTGGCGATGCCCGCGAACCAGGGACGCGTCAAGGGAACGGCGGTCAGAGGCGGCGGCGGAACGACTTCGCCGGAGTCCTGAAGCGGCAGCAGCCAGCGCTCCTCGCCCGATAACACGCCGAGCAGACCGGCCGCCGGTTGCGATCCGGCACCGGCCAGACGGTTGGCGAGGTAGGTCTGGAATTGGCTGAGGCTGCCGCGCTGGCCCATGCGTGGTCTGGATCAGAGTGCGGCGATTTTCATCAGCAGTTCGTCGCCGTCCACCGGCTTCGTCAGGTAGTCGAGCGCGCCCTGGCGCAGCCCCCAGATCTTGTCGGTTTCCTGGCCCTTGGAGGTACAGACGATGATGGGGATGTTCCTGGTGGCGTCGTCGCGCGTCAGCGTGCGCGTCGCCTGGTAACCGTTCAGTCCGGGCATGACCACGTCCATCAGGATGAGGTCGGGATGCTCGTTCCGGGCTTTGTCGATGCCTTCTTCGCCGTTGGTCGCCGTCACGACTTCATAGCCGTTGCGGGTCAGCAGGTCGACCAGCACATAGCGTTCGGTCGGTGAGTCGTCGATGACGAGGATTTTCTTGACAGTGGACATGGCGATGCTCCTGAGTTGTTTTTTTCAGTTGAGAGATCCGGACGGAGGTTTGGCGAAGGTCGCAAGTGCCTGCAACAGGCTTTCCCGGGTGAAGGGCTTGGTCAGGTACTGGTCGGCACCGACCATATGCCCGCGTGCCCGGTCGAGCAGTCCATCCTTGGACGTCAGCATGATCACCGGCGTTGCATGGAAGAGGGGATTCCTCTTGATCAGCGCGCAGGTCTGGTAGCCGTCCAGGCGCGGCATCAGGACGTCGCAAAAGACGATGGCGGGCCGGTGGTCGATCATTTTCGCCAGCGCGTCAAAACCGTCCTCGGCAAGAATGACCTGGTATCCGGCTTGCGTGAGGAAAATCTCGGCGCTGCGCCGGATCGTGTTGCTGTCGTCAACCACCATGACCTTGATGCCATTCAAATCAACGGCTTCAGTCAATTCTGTCCTCCGGACTGCCGCTTTTGGGGGCGACCTGGATGCTGCATGACTTCGTTCGGATTCAATCTGGGCCACACTATACCGCAAGGCTCGCCCCGGCGGCGACTGGCGAGCGTCGCCAGGTATCGGCGCAGACGCCCGCCAACCCGGTCGGGAGCGGATTTTCGGGTAGAATCGTCGTCATGTTTTTTCGCGCCGGAAGCCGGGTGTAGCGCGCATGCGCCAGCACCGGCGAACCCGACGGCATGTGACGATTTCATGGATTCACTCTCTTCTCATCTATCGCCCCCCCTCGTTCTCAGTTTCGCTGCGACCGATTCGACGGGTGCGGCCGGGGTAGCGGCCGACCTGATGACGCTGACGTCGATGGGCTGTCATCCGCTGTCGGTGGTGACGGCGATCACGGTGCAGGACAGCGTCGGCGTCAGCAGTGTGCTGGCGCTCGATCCCGAGTGGGTCGAGGCGCAGGCGCGCGCGGTCCTCGAAGACATGCCGGTCGATGCGTTCAAGCTCGGCATGCTCGGTAGTGCCGATATCATTGCCGTCGTGGCGGCGGTGCTGGCCGATTATCCCGATGTGCCGGTGGTTTTCGACCCGGTACTCTCTTCGGGTGGGGGCGCCGAACTGGCCGACGACGAGATGGTCGGCGCGATGAAGGAGCTGATCCTGCCGCAGACAACCTTGTTGACGCCGAATACACTCGAGATCCGCCGCCTGGCCGACGACGGCAAGAGCGATGCCGACGACCTCGATTTCGGCGAATGCGCCAAGCGCCTGCTGGCCTGTGGCTGCCGTCACGTGCTGCTGACCGGCACGCACGAGAACACGCAGCAGGTGGTGAACACCCTTTACGGTGCCGAGGGCGTGGCGCGCAGCGATCACTGGGATCGTCTGGCCGGGGCCTATCACGGTGCCGGCTGTACGCTGGCGTCCGCGGCAGCGGCCGGACTGGCCCACGGCCTGGCCGTCGGCGACGCGGTGCGCGAGGCGCAGGACTACACCTGGCAGACGCTGGCGGCCGGATTTCGTGCCGGCATGGGGCAGTTCATTCCTGACCGGTTTTTCTGGGCGCGCCGTCACGAGGCGCCGGATGCCTGATGTTTGGGCGGGCTGAAGCGCATTCCTTTCTTTCTATTTGCGGAGACTTCACGTGTCTGATCGAAATTCCTCTCTCTTCGAGCGTGCCCAACGGCATATTCCCGGTGGCGTGAATTCGCCGGTGCGCGCCTTCCGTTCCGTCGGTGGCGCACCGCGCTTTTTCAAGCAGGGGGCCGGTGCCTGTGTTACCGATGTCGATGGCAAGTCCTATCTCGACTATGTCGGCTCCTGGGGGCCACTGATCGTCGGCCACGCGCATCCCGACGTCGTTGCGGCAGTGCAGGCGGCTGCGGCGCAAGGGCTGTCGTTCGGGGCGCCGACCGAAGCCGAGGTCGATCTCGCCGATCTGCTCTGTCAGCTGTTGCCGTCGATGGACATGGTGCGGCTGGTCAGTTCCGGTACCGAGGCGACGATGAGCGCGATCCGTCTGGCGCGCGGCTTCACCGGGCGTGACCTGCTCGTCAAGTTCGAGGGCTGTTATCACGGCCATTCAGACAGTCTGCTGGTCAAGGCGGGTTCCGGTTTGCTGACCTTCGGCAATCCAAGTTCCGGTGGCGTGCCGGCCGATCTCGCCAAGCACACGCTGGTGCTCGATTTCAATAATGCGGCGCAACTCGAACAGGCCTTCGCCGAGCATGGCGACAAGATCGCCGCGGTGATCGTCGAGCCGGTCGTCGGCAATATGAACCTGATCGCGCCGCAGCAGGAATTCCTGCAGGCGATGCGTGCGCTGTGCTCGAAGCATGGCGCCGTGCTGATTTTCGACGAGGTGATGACCGGCTTCCGCGTCGGCCTCTCCTGTGCGCAAGGCCGCTTCGGCATCACGCCGGACCTGACCACGCTTGGCAAGGTAATCGGTGGTGGCATGCCGCTCGGCGCCTTTGGCGGTCGGCGCGAGATCATGGAACAGATCGCGCCGCTCGGGCCGGTCTATCAGGCCGGCACGCTGTCTGGCAATCCCGTGGCGGTGGCCGCTGGGCTGGCGACGCTCAAGCTGATTCAGGCGCCGGGCTTCTTCGAGACGTTGTCGGCGAAGACGGCGGCCTTGTGCAGCGGACTGGAAAATGCGGCGCGCCAGCAGGGCGTGGCCTTTTCGGCGCAGGCTGTCGGCGGCATGTTCGGGCTGTATTTCCGTGCCGCCTGTCCGCAGACCTATGCCGAAGTGCTCGAGTGCGACAAGGCCGCGTTCAACCGCTTCTTCCATGCGATGCTGACCGCCGGTCACTATTTCGCGCCGTCGGCTTACGAGGCGGGCTTCGTTTCGGCGGCACACAGCGATGCCGACATCGCCGAGACGGTGGCAGCGGCCGGGCGCTGGTTCGCGAATCCCGTCTAGCGCTTGTTTCGAGATAGAGGGCGGGGCGTGCGCCCCGCCGAACCCGGCGTTTAGCCGAGTGCATCCTTGCTGCGCTGTTCGAGCGCCATGCGACGCTCGTAGTGGCGCAATACCAGGAAAGTTGCCCAACCGACGCCCATCATGCCGATGATGAAGGCTGCGTAGGCGAGCGGCCAGGGGACGCCCTGCGTCATCATCGAGAATTCCGACATGCCGCCGATGCCGGCGAGGATGTTGATCGGCATGAAGATGACGCTGATCGTGGTCAGCTTCGACACGCGTTGGTTCTGGTTGATGTTGATGAAGCCGACCGTCGCGTCCATCAGGAAGTTGATCTTGTTGAAGAGGAAGGACGTGTGGCCGTCGAGCGACTCGATGTCGCGCAGGATCTGGCGCGCGTCCTCCTGCTGGTCGGCGGTGAGGAACTTGCCGCGCATCAGGAAGGAAACCGCCCGGCGCGTGTCCAGCACGTTGCGGCGAATACGACCGTTGAGGTCTTCGCTGCGGGCGATTTCGGACAGGATGGCCGCCGCTTCTTCGTCTGACAGGTGCTTGTTGAGCACTTTCTTGCCGGCGGCTTCGAGGTCGGCGTAGATGTCTTCGAGTGCGTCGGCGGAGTATTCGGCGTCGGCCGCGTAGAGGTCGAGCAGCACGTCCTTGCCGTCCGAGACGTAGCCCGGTTGGGTCCGCGCCCGCAGGCGCTGCAAGCGGAAGGTCGGCAATTCCTCGGTTCGCACCGAGAACAGCACGTCCTTGTGCTGAATGAAGGCGACCGCGACGTTGCGCGATTCGGTCTCCAAATCGAGCAGGAAGTCGGAGTGCAGGTGGATCTCGCCGTTGTCCTCGACGTAGAAGCGGGCGCTGGCCTCCAGGTCCTTGAGGTTGTTCGGGTTGGGCAACTGCACGTCGAAGAAGCGGCCGACCCAGGCACGGATCTCCGGCGTCGGGGCGACCAGGTCGACCCAGATCGGTTTCAGACAGCGCAGGTCGTAGGGCGTGTTGACGTTGATCTGGCTGAGGCGGCCGTTGCGCAGTTCGAAGGCCGTCACCGAAGTCTTTTCGTTGCGCAGGTGGCTGTCGCAGATCAGGTCTTCGCGGATCTCGTCAGAGAGGATTTCAAGGATTGCCTCGCCGCGTTCTTCGCGCACGTCATTCCAGACTTGCAGGCGTTCCTGCGGTTCCAGCGCCTCGATGATGGCCGCGACTTCGTTGAGCGGCAGGCGTTCGAGCAGGGCGTGCAGGCCGATCGGGTGTTGCTTGTGTGCGGGGTCGTCGCCGCTGTCGTGACGCGGCGAATCCGAACGGTGCACGAGCTCCTCGACCAATTTGCGCTTGGCAAGCAGTTCCTTGACCGTATCCAGATTCTCCGGAATGCTCTTTTCTTCGCTCATCGGGGATTTCCTCCTGCGTTGCCGGGGCGCGTCAAACCGGCGCCAATTCTAGCATGCGGGGCAGGCCAAAACCGGCTGTGCGTCAGGGGATTTGTGCTGCGGGCAGGCGTCCGAGCAGGACATCGGTCTGGGCGGCGAGGCCGGCAGAGTCGCGATGACGGTCGTAATAGCGCGGGCTCGGCACCATCGCCGCGAGACGGGCGGCCTGTTCCGGCGACAGCTGCGCCGCGGCAATGCCGAAGTGATGAAGTGCCGCCGCCTCGGCGCCAAAGACGCCGTTGCCCCATTCGATGACGTTGAGATAGACCTCGAGGATGCGGCGCTTACTCCAGGTGGCCTCGATCATTGCGGTGATCACGGCTTCCTGTGCCTTGCGCCAGTGCGTCTTGTCCGGCGTCAGGAAGAGGTTCTTGGCCAGTTGCTGCGTGATCGTCGAGCCGCCGGCGGCGATTTTCCCGCGTTGCTCATTGCGCTCGAGCGCTTTTTGCATGCCGCGCCAGTCGAAGCCTTGGTGATGAACGAAGGAATCGTCCTCGGCGACGATCAGTGCGCGCTTGAGCGCCGGCGTGATCGCGCCGTACTCGACCCAGTGCTTGCTCAGGCGGGCGCCGGGCGTTTTTTGTTGCAATTCGGCGAGGCGGATCTCCATGAAGCGGGTTATGTCCGGATTGTGGTCGCGCCACCACAGGACCCACGCGAAGATCCAGGCTTCGTAGAGGACTGCGGCAATGACGACGAGCCACAGCAGGCGTTTTGTCCAGCGGCCAAGCGACGCGAAGAAACGCGCCGCCTTCATTTCGCCGCGAGCAGCAGTTCCATGACCGGCTTGCCTTGCGGGCGGACACCGCGCCAGACGAAAAAGGCTTCGGCGGCCTGCTCGACGAGCATGCCGAGCCCCTGCGCGATGCGTGCGGCGCCCTGTTCCTGGGCAAAGCGGCAGAAGGGCATGTCGGGACGCCCGTACATCATCGTGTAGGCGAGGCTGCCGGCGGCGAACAGGCCGGTCGGGAGCGCCGGCATGGCGTCGCTGAGGCTCGACGAGGTGGCGTCGATGACGATGTCGAACTGTTGTCCGGCGAGGTCGTCGTAACTGCTGGCGCTGACGGCGCCGAGCGCAGCGAAGCGCGCAGCCAGTTCAGTGGCGCGGGCGACCGTGCGGTTGGCGACGGTCAGCGATAGCGCGCCGGCGTCGAGCAGGGGGCCGATGGCGCCGCGGGCGGCGCCGCCGGCGCCGAGCATGAGGATGCGCTTGCCGGCGACCGGTGTGTCGAGATTGGTTTCGATGTCATGCAGCAGTCCGAAGCCGTCGGTGTTGTCGCCGATGATCTCGCCGTCGCAGAAACTCAGGGTGTTGACGGCGCCGGCGAGTTCGGCGCGCTCGGTGCGCCGGGTCGCCAGTCGGAAAGCCTCTTCCTTGAAGGGCACCGTGACGTTGGCGCCCTTGCCGCCGCGGGCGATGAAGTCGCGCACGGCGCCGGTGAAGTCGTCAAGCGGCGCCAGTTGCGTGACATAGTCGATATCCTCTCCGGTCTGGCGGGCAAAGGCGGCATGGATGATCGGCGATTTGCTGTGACCGATCGGGTTGCCGAAAACGCAGTAGTGGTCTGTCATGGTCGTTCTTTCAACGGGTGCGTGATTCGAGCTGGTTGCTGTTCGTGAAGGTCAGGGTCCGCGTGATTTCGAGGCGGTCGAAGTCGGCGCGGATGTCGGCCGGGAAGGCGGCGTAGGGACTGGCCATCTGGATGATCCGCCGGGCGGCGTCGTCGAGGATGCGATGGCCCGAACTGCGATCGATCTCGATCTTGGCGATCTGGCCGTCGGCGGTGATCGTCACCGACAGGATCAGTGAGCCGAACAGCTTGCCACGTGCGGCTTCCGGGTAATTGAGCGTGCCGATGCGTTCGACTTTCAGGCGCCAGTCCTCGACGTATTGTGCGAAGCGATATTCGTCGACGCGAACGCCGAGATGCTTGACGCGGGGGCGCTTGTTGTAGGTCTCGGTGTCGCGGGCGATTTCACCTTCGATGCGTGCCAGCGCCAGGGCGCTGGTGGCAAGGTCGCGGCCGCTGAGGGTTGGCACCGGTTCCGGTTGCGCTTCCTGTTCGGCCTTGATTGCCATGCCCTTGCCGCGAGCTTGCGCCAGGAGTCTCTGTTGTTGCGCTTCGAGGGCTTTGACCCGCTTCTCCGCCTGTTCGAGATCGTTGCCGCTTTTCTCGCGGTGCGAGGCCGGCAGCGGCGTCCGCATGCGCCGATCCTGGTCGGTGTCGCCGCCGCCGTCGAGACGGTTTTGCGCGAGGGCTTGCGCCTTGGTCGGCTTGTGCGCCGACTTGCTGTTGACCAGGATGATTTCGAGCGCCTTGTCCTGGAAGGCGCGCGAGGCATCGGGAAACTTGAAGTTGAGTGCCAGCAGCAGCCCGTGCAGCGCGAACGAGATGCCGAACGCCATCCACAGCTTGGGGATGGCGGCGAACGGGCGCCGGGGCAGACTCATGGCGATCACGTCAGTCCAGCGCTTCCGCCGCGTCGTCGTCGAGCGCTTCGTCGCTTTCGCCTTCCTGCGTATCGATGAAGCGCAGACCGAGGTCGAGCGTCAGCGGGTCGAGCGTTTCGATGCTGAGCGTGACTCGGGTACCCGGCGGCAATTCCGGCAACGACGGGACGCGCAGCACGATCGGCAGGTGATCCACCTTGACGAGGTTCTCGCGACGCACGGTGGCGCCGATGCTGTCGATCGCCTCCTGGCGCAACCAGCGCAGGCACCAGTAACGCTCCATGCCGCGCTGGAATTCGGCGTAGGCGGCGTAGGTCAGCTCGAAGTCGCGCATGGCGGCAAAAAGCGCATCCGAGCGTGCCTTGAAATAGGGGGCGCGGTCGCCGATGCAGGCGATCAGTTGCCACTGGTTGATCAGGTCGACGTAGCGGCGCAAGGGCGACGACGACCAGGCGTACTGGGCGACGCCAAGTCCTTCGTGCGGCAGCGGCGATGTCGTCATGCGTACCTTGCCGGCGGTCTGCGCCCGGTAGATCGCGGCGATGCTGCGCTCGGCGAGCAGCCCGCCCCAGGTGCTGTTGGCGACGATCATCAGTTCGGCGACGAGCTTGTCGAGCGGGCTGCCGCGCTTGCGTTCGCTGATGCGGACGCGGCACTGTTCGGGGTTCTCGGGATCGCCGTCGATGTCGAAATTGTAGTCGTGGATGCCTTGCATGGCCGACGGTTTGCCGCGTCGCTTCTCGCAGGCGCTGGCCAGTTGCCAGAGCGTTTTCAGCTCGTCGCGGAACGGGAAATCCGGCAGTTCACCGGCGACCGTTTCAGCGTTGAACAGCGGTTCGATGTCGTGATGGCGCAGATTGGCGGCAATGCGCACGCGTTCGATGCGCGATTCGTGCGCAGCGATCTCGAAATCCGGTGTGACTGTCAGATACAGCGATAACGCCGGGCACTCGCGTCCGGCCGCCAACGTGTAGGCCTCGACGATGGTGTCGGGCAGCATGGTGATCTTGCGGCCGGGCATGTAAACGGTCGACAGCCGCTGGCGGGCGATCGCATCGAGTGGCGATTCGGGCAGGATGCCGAGGGCCGGGGCGGCGATATGAATGCCGACGCGCCAGCCGCTGGCGAGTGTCTCGATAGAGAAGGCGTCGTCGATTTCGGTCGTTGCCGCGTCGTCGATCGAGAACGCGGCCACCGTGGCGCACGGGAGCTCGTTCGTGAGGGTCGGCAGTTCGACCGGCGGAAACGCGGTGCCTTGCGGAAAATACTCGAGCAGGAAGTGGCGCAGATGAACGTCGTGGGCGCTGCGCACCGCGCCGCAACGGTCGAGCAGGTGCAGCGCCGACAGTCCTGTCTCGGCGCAGGCAGTTTCCAGCGCTTTGGTTTCCGGGCGGTTACGGTCGGGTTTGTAGAGCAGTTGGTCGAGCAGCGGCTTGAACTCCGGCGGCAAGGTGAATGCCTTGAGTTCGGCCACCATGCGTTCGATGGCTAGCGCTTGCTGACGCTTTTTTTCAAGACCGGCCAGAGCGGCTGCCAGAATGTCTGGAGGGGCTTTGCGGAAGCGGCCCTTGCCTTTGCGGTGGAAGTGGATGGGCGCTGAATGCAGGGCAAGCAACAGCGATGCCGCTTCGACCGGGCTGGCTTTGTGTCCGCAGTAGTCGTCGGCAAGATCAGAAAAAAGAAATTCGCCATCGCTTGCACACTCCCAGAGGAAGGGGATATCGATCTCCCCGGCGGCGGGTTCGGCCCGGTTCAGCAACTCGGTTGGCGACGGGTCGTTGAAACGCAACAGGACACTGGCCGCCTTGATCTTGCTGCGCTTGCCGCTGGCCGTTTCGACCTGCAGCGAGCTGTCGTTGTCGGTCAGGACCGTGGCTGCCTTGAACGCGCCGTCTTCTTCGAACAATACATGCATCGGGAAATTATAACCCGCAAAATTCAAGGAGTTGCGGCAACATGTCGGGGAAGCGGGTAAAGCTGTGGTCGCCCCCGTCGAAGACTTCCTGGCGACAGCCGGCGTACCGGGTGACGGCATCGCGGTAGTCCAGTACCTCGTCGCCCTTTTCGACCATCAGCAGGTAGCGGCCGGGCGTGATTTCCGGGGCTTCGAGCGCGCGCAGCTGGTCGATATGCGCCTCGGTGAATTCAAAACTGGCACCGGTATGCAAATTCGTTTGTGTGCCCAGGTATTTCTGCAGGGAAATCGGGGCGACAATGGCCGGGTTGATCAGGGCCGCACGCAGCAGATGCTTTTCCGCCAGCCAGGTGGCGTAGTAGCCGCCGAGCGAACTGCCGACCAGCGTCAAGGGGCCGACGCGGCTTTCGATGATGGCCTCGGCCTGGGCGATGGCTTCCTCTGGTACCGGCGACAGCGTCGGGCAGATCAGACGATAGCCCTGTCCGCGGTCGTCGAGTGCTTTCTTGAGGACGCCGACTTTCCAGGAAGCCGGCGACGAACAGAATCCATGCAGGTAAAGAATCGAAGAGATCATGCGGTCCACGCGATAAGGTCGAGTTGCCAGGTGACGATGATGACGATGCCGAAAGCGATCCGGTACCAGGCGAACGGGGTGAAATCGTGCGTCGAGATGAAGCGCAACAGCCAGCGCACGCAGAAAAAGGCGGAGACGAAGGCGGCGACGAAGCCGGTCGCCCACAGGCCGAGGTCGTCGGCGGAGAACAGCGCGCGCTCCTTGTAGGACTGATAGAGGGTTGCGCCGATCAGCGTCGGGATGGCCAGGAAAAACGAGAACTCGGCAGCGGCGCGGCGCGACAGTCCGAAGAAGAGTCCGCCGATGATCGTCGCGCCGGAGCGTGAGGTGCCGGGAATCAGTGCCAGCGCCTGGGCGAGTCCGAGTTTGAGCGCGTCGAGGGCGCTGAGGTCGTCGACCGAGTCGACGCGGATCGTGTGCCGCCGACGCTCCGCCCAGAGAATGAATATGGCACCGACGATGAAGGCGAGGGCGACCGGCAGGGGCTTGAACAGGTGGGCTTCGATCGCCTTCTTGAACAGCAGGCCGAGGACGGCGAGTGGGATGAAGGCAATGACGATGTTCAGGGCAAAGCGCTGCGCCGCCCGTTCGCGGGGCAGTCCGCGCAGCGTATTGAAGATCCGGGCGCGGTATTCCCAGCAAACGGCGAGAATCGCGCCGGACTGGATGACGATTTCGAACAGTTTGCCGCGTGCGTCGTTGAAGCCGAGCAGGTCACCGACCAGGATCAGGTGTCCGGTCGATGAAATCGGCAGGAATTCGGTCAGCCCCTCGACGATGCCGAGCACAAGGGCCTTGAACAGGATCAGGAAGTCCACCAAACGGCTCCGTGGAAAAAACCGGCATTCTAACAGGCGCGTCCTGCCGCGGGGCTAGGGACGGCAAGCGCTTGTCTTTTTGCGGAAAACCGAAGTTGAACAGGATGCGTGGTGCATGGGAGAATGCGCGACCTTTACATTGGGGTTAAAACGGATTTGTTTGCGCCTGTGTTTCCGGAGCGTCTGATTTTTTGGATGTTTTTCGTTGGGTCGCGGGGTGTGCCGACAGGTCCATTCTTTTTTCAGGAGAGTGTCAATGAGTGCTGCTGAAACGCAGAAAATTAAAGTTACGGTCGCCAATCCGACCGCGCTGGGGCTGTTCGGCCTGGCGATGGTGACGCTGGTCGCCTCGTCGCAGAAATTGGGGCTGACGACGGGCCTGTCGTTCGTGATCGTCTACGCGCTGTTCCTTGGCGCGACTGCGCAGCTGATCGCTTGCATCTTCGATTTCCTCCACGACAACATCTGGGGCGGTACCGTCTTCGGTGCCTATGCCTTTTTCTGGTATGCCGTTGCCACCGCCTGGATGATGAAGATGGGCGTGTTCGGACCGGAACTGGCCGCAGCCTGTGACGTCAAGCAACTGGGCTTCGCCTTCCTCGGGTATCTGATCTTCTCGGTCCTGATGACGCTGGGCGCGATGGAAGTCAGCAAGCTGATCTTCATCACCATGGTGGTCATCGATATCCTGCTGGCCGCCCTGTCGCTCAATGCCTTCGGCGTTGCCCCGCATGAGACGCACATGATCGGCGCCTACGCCGAACTGACCACCGCGATGCTGTCCTTCTATGGCTGCGGCGCGGTCGTGCTGAACACCTTCTTCGGCAAGGTCTTCCTGCCGGTGGGCAAGCCTTTCGGCATCTTCAAGTAAGCAACACTGCGCCGGCGCGTTCCGGCCGAATGAAAAGCGAGGGCTCTCCGGACCCTCGCTTTTTTCTTTTCCGGCTTGCGGTATTCTTTGACCTTTTCGACGATTGGAGCGCGCATGCCCCTGACGCCCGAGCAGTGTCTGGCCTTTTTGGCAGCCGCGGTGCTGATCACGGTATCGCCCGGCCCCGACAACCTGATGGTCCTCAGCGTCGGCATGTCGCGCGGTCGGCGTCACGGCATGGCCTTCGGCTTGGGTTGTGCGGCCGGATGCATCAGCCATACGACGCTGGCGGCGCTGGGTATCAGCGCTCTGGTGGCGGCCTCGCCGATGGCTTTCGGGGTGCTCAAGCTCGGCGGCGGGGCGTATCTCGTCTGGCTTGGCATTCAGGCGTGGCGCAGCGGCGGCGCGGTACGAACCGATGCGGTGGCGGTGCTGCCGTCATCGCCCCGGCAATTTTTCGCCAAGGGTTTGTTGGCCAACGCGATCAATCCGAAAGTGGTGATCTTCTTCCTGTCGTTTCTGCCGCAGTTCGTCAATGTCGAGCACGGTTCGGCGTCCGTGCAGACCGCCTGGCTGGGCCTGATCTTTACCCTGCAGTCCGCACTGATTTTCGGCGCACTCGGCTTTTTCTCCGGCAGCGTCGGGCAATGGCTGGGCCGTCATGGCAAGGCGGGCGTCTGGCTGGACCGCGCCGCCGGCACCGTGTTCGTCGCGCTTGGCGCACGCTTGATGGCGGTGCGCTGAACGGCCTTCTGCCTGTATGAACGATCAGGCCGGGAAGTGCGCGAATTCCTGGCCGGTGGCCGACAGAACGCCTTGCCACTCAGGGCTGTTGAGGTCGAGTTGCTTCTTTCGGCTGGCCAACAGTTCGATCGGGACGTGCGTGAAGATGTCGTGCTGCTGGCCGATGACCAACCCGGTCTTGCCCGCCATGGCGGCGTGAACCGCGTTGCGGGCGAAGAAGTCGCAGAGGATCGCATCTTCGGCGCCAGCCGGAACGCTGCGGACGAGATAGCTCGGATCGATGTAGCGCAGTGTGAAGGGGATGTCCTGCTCCTTCAGGTAGGTGTGGATGCGGTCGCGCAGGAAGACGCCGATGTCCTTCGACTTGAGGTTGCCGGAGGCGTCATACTGCTTTTCGCCGCCGCTCATCAGATGCTGTCCGGCGCCTTCGGCAACCAGGATGACGGCATGGCCGCGCTTGACGATGCGCCGTTTGAGTGCGGCGAGGAAGCCGTCTTCGCCGTCGAGGACGAACGGTACTTCGGGGACCAGCGTGAAGTTGACGTCCTGGCTGGCGACCGTCGCGCCAGCGGCGATGAAGCCGGCATGGCGGCCCATGATCTTGACGACGACGATGCCGTTTTCGACGCTATGCGCCTCGGTGTGCGCGCAGGTCAGGATGCGGGTCGCCTCTTCGACGGCGGTCAGATAGCCGAACGTACGCGAGACGAAGGGGACGTCGTTGTCGATCGTCTTCGGGATGCCAACCACGGCAAGCGCGTGGCCGCGCAGCTTGGCCTCGTGATAGAGCGCCGCGCCGCCGCGCTGCGTGCCGTCGCCGCCGACGACGAACAGAATGTCGATCTTGCGGCGGATGAGGTTGTCGACGGCGACGCTGACGTCGACCGGGCCGCGCGAGGTGTTGAGGGCGGAACCGCCGCCCTTGTGGATGTCCTCGACGAATTCCGGCGTCAGCGGGATCGGCTCGGCGCCGCGCCAGGGATCGAGTCCCTGATAGCCATTGACGAAGCCGAGGATTTCACGGACACCGTAGACGTGGTGGAGTTGTAGCACCAGCGAACGGATGACGTTGTTCAGACCGGGGCAGAGGCCGCCGCAGGTGACGATGCCGGCGCGTGTTTTCTTCGGGTCGAAATAGAGCATTTCCCGCGGTCCGGCGACTTCGAGCAGCAAATCGTCGCTTGGCGGTGCGTCCGGGTCGATCACGGCATTCAGGAGGACGCGGATTTTGTCGCTGACAAAGTGCGACAGCGGAGAGGGGTAGCGGGCTTCGCCGAGAACGGTGATATTCATGCCGGGGCCTTTACGCTGGAAGGCGGGAGAGCGCCTAGTATCCACTGATGCAGGCGCTCGGGTCAAACGGACGTTTGGTGTGATCGGGTACAATCCGCGCCATGAAAATATCCAGACGAATTGCCGGCGTGCTCTTGCTGTTGCTGGCCAGCGCTTCCGCCCGAGCCGAATGGCAGGAACTTTCGCGTTTCGACGACGGCATGCGGGTCTATGTCGACCGCGCCAGCGTTCGTCGCGAAGGCGACACGGGGCAGGTGCTGCATCTGGTGCGCTGGGCCGAACCGCAGGAGGAAGAGGGTCAGCCGGCGTATCGGTCGACCGTGGTACGCACCGTGTATGACTGCATCAACAAGCGTGAGCGCTATCTGTCGTCCCTCTCCTTTACCGGCCCGATGGGCGACGGCATCAAGGTCGCGGCCGACGGCCAGGAAGCCGAGCGCTGGTATACGATTTCCGAGGCGTCGATGGAAGAGGCCTTGTGGAAGGTGGCCTGTCAGGTCCGCTGAGTGGACGACAAGCCGCCTTCACCTGAAGGTGTCAGAGATGCAGGTAGCCCATCGCGCCGGTGATCACGCCGAGCGCGCTGGCGCCGTAAACGCCGACGAGTAGCCAGCGCTTGCGGGTGAGCAAGGTGATGGCCGAGAGGGCGATGGCAATTTGCAGCAAGGTGGTGGCAAGCGCCCAGCGTTCGTGCACATGCATTTCGATTTCGCTCTTCTCGTCGGCAGCTTTAGCCTTGGCTTCGAGCTTTTCCGCGTCGAGCTTGATTTCTTCTTTTTCCTTCTTGTAGCGGGCGACCTCCTGCGCGTATTTTTCGCGGTCGTCGCCGCGCGTCAGCACGATCGACAATTCGGCGAGGTTTTGCTTGTTGCTTTTCGCCTGGTAATAGTTCCACTGGTTGGATGCTGAGGTTTTCTGGATCGCGGCCTCGTTTTTGTACAGCAGGGCCGAATTCTGGCTGTGGCCACCCATGTAGCCGAAGATGGCGCCAACCGTCGACAGGATTGCCGTCAGCACGGCGACGCGCGCGGTGAAGGGGTCGCCGCCGTGTTGCGCGACGTGTTCGACTTCGTGATCGTGGGGGCCGTGAACATGGAAACCGTGGCCGGACATGGCGTTCCTTCCCGAGAAATGAACTGAAAAATAAGTGCGGCGAAGTATCTCCGTCGTCGCTCTTTTCGTCAATCGGGGGATGGTGACCCAAAGCCGGCAGGAGCGAACAGTTCTGCCATAATATTGCTTCGCCAATCTCCCCGCGCGGGGTAGTGTCTTTGTGGCGTCCGGTAGCCGTATGCCTGGGCGTCGGTCCGTTTAGGTTTTCCGGCCTGACGTAGCGCGGGGTGATTGTGGTCTGCGGTTGAATTGAGCGAGGGAGCGTTTCGAGCATGGAGTTTGCCGTCATCTGCCTGTGTGCCGAATGGTGCGGAACTTGTCGCGAGTACCGGGCAGGGTTCGAGGCGTTGGCGGATGAGTTCCCGGAGATGCGTTTCCACTGGGTCGATATCGAGGATCAGGCAGACGAGATGGGTGATCTCGATGTCGAGAATTTTCCGACGGTATTGATCCGGCGCGGTGGGGATGTCCTGTTTTTCGGGACGATGCTGCCGCACCATGGCGTGTTGAAGCGGATGCTTGAGACCTTCGCTGAGCAGTCGCTCGACGAGAGTCGGCGCTATGCCCGTTCTGCGCCGGAGCGTTTGCTCTGGCAGAGCGATGCCGATTTGGTGGGGCTGGCGGCGAATGGCTGAGCGCCGGCATCCGAATCAGGTGGTGCCGCTGATGTTGGCACCCTGGCTGCTGGTGGTCGCGGTGATGTCGATGCTCTTGCTGCTGGGCGGGCAACTCTGGCTGAGTTACCGCGATCAGGTCAACACGGCGGAAATAAGTGCCTACAACCTGGCGGCGTTGTTCGAGGCGCGTTTTGAGGCGCGCTTGCGCCAGATTGACGCCGAACTCATCGCGCTTCGGCGTGATATTTCCGCCGACGTCCTCCGTCCTGGTGCGGTCGTGCGTCATCGGACCGGCATGAATGCGAGTCTGGAGCGGCGCATGATCAACCGAGACGACATGGTCGGTTATCGCGTGGTCGATGCGGGCGGCAATCTGTTGTATTTTTCCGGCGCGCTGGATATCAGTCGGATGAATGTCGTGGATCGCTCGTATTTCCGCCAATTGCGCGAAGATCCAAGCGATCGTCTGGTTATTTCCGAGGTGCTGGCAGGGCGGGGGGTTCGTAAAGACGTGCTGGTGCTGGCACGAGGCCTGCGCAATGACAAGGGAGACTTCCTTGGGGTTGTCTATGGTTCGATCGACCTCGGCTTCTATCGGCGTCAGTTTTCCGCGCTTGAACTGGGACACTACGGTTTGATTGCGTTGCGTCGGGACGACCACTCGCTGGTGATCCGCTCTCCGGATCTGCCGGGAGACGTCAACACCGCGTTACCGTCCGAACATCCTGTGGTGCGGAGATTGGCTCTGCCGGAGCGGCTTACCACATTGCACTACGAAGCTGCGCCGGATTATGTCCCGCGCATCATGAGCATCGTCAGGATGCGGGATTTTCCGTTCTACTTCGCGGTGGGGCTGGGCAAGAACGAAGTGCTGGAAGTCTGGTATCAGCAAGTCGTTGGCGTTGTCGTTTCGGCCGCCATGGTGTTCACCCTTCTGGGCGTCCTGTTGATGCGGTTGCGGCGAGCTCAGGCGCATCAGCAGCAGGTACTGAGCGAGCTTGCGGTGAGCGAATCGCAGTTTCGCGAGCTCACTCAGTTGGTGCCGGTCGGAATTGCCCGGTTTGACGACGCCGGCAATTGCACCTATGTGAATGACCGTTGCGCGGCGATCGCCGGGCGCAACCGGGAGGAAATGACCGGTTCGGACTGGACGGGCTTCGTGCATCGCGAAGATCGATCCGGCCTTCCCCGTCGCAGCATGGTTGGCCGCATCCTGCAGCGTCCGTATGCCTGCGAACTTCGTTTTGTCCAACCGGGCGGCACCTTGGCCTATGTTCAGGTCGAGATCAGGGCCGGCGTCGCCTCGGACGGCAGTGTGCAGGGGTATCTTGCGGCGCTGACGGATATCACCCAGCGCAAGCGGACAGAGGCCGAGTTGCTCGAAGCCAAGCAGCGCGCCGAGAATGCCGACCTCGGCAAGACGCGCTTCCTGGCAGCGGCCAGCCACGATCTGCGTCAGCCGATTCAGGCGATCAACCTGTTTCTCGATGCCTTGCGTCGTACCGATCTGAGCCCGGAACAGAAGGCGATTGCCGATTTTCTGTCGCGCTCGGGGCATGCGCTGAGTGAATTGCTCTACTCCCTGCTCGATCTTTCCAAGCTTGACTCCGGTCAGATCAAGCCGCAGCCGCGTTGCGTCGAGTTGGAAGAGATTTTCCGTGCGATCGACGCTGAATTCTCGACCTTGGCACGGCAGAAAAATCTCCGGTTCAAGCTGTTTTTCCCCTTCGCGCCAACAGTGTTGTTCATCGACACCGGTCTGCTTATGAGTATCGTGCGCAATCTGATCGACAACGCCTTGAAATACACCGAGCGCGGCGGCGTTCTGGTCGGTGCGCGCAAGCGCCGCGGGCGCATGGTGATTCAGGTGTGGGATACCGGCGTGGGGATCGATCCGCGCGATGGTGATCGAATATTCGAAGAAAGCTATCAGGTCAGCGATTCGGTGCTCGACCGCAGCAAGGGCTTGGGGCTCGGGCTGACCATTGCTCGGCGCATGGCGCAATTGTTGGAGTGCGAATTGTCGTATCGTTCGCGACCGGGACAGGGATCCGTTTTCGAAGTAATGCTACCGGCGTATGAGATTCCGGTCGCCGCCGCCATTCCGGCAATTAAGCCGGTGGCATCCGTTCCTCGTGGCGTGGACGAGTCCTTGCTGGCGGGATGGTCGGTGGTCGTGGTGGAAGATGATCCGATGGTTGCCAAGGCGATCGAGTTGTCGCTCGACGAGTTTGGTGTCAGCACTCAACTCTATGATTCCGCCGAGCGCGCACTCGGCGCGCAAGCGGTTCTGGCTGCAGATTTTTATCTGTCCGACCTGAATCTCCCAGGGATGGACGGCATGGCGTTCCTTACCGCCGTGCAGGAACGACGGACGACGCCGGTGCAGGCGGTCTTGATGACCGGCGAGGCGCTTCGGCGCGAGATAATTGCTGCGTCATCGCCCTGGCCCGTCCTCCTCAAGCCGGTCGAAATGGTGGATTTGCTGGCGGCGATGAGTGTCGCGGCGAGAAATGGAATAGATCGACAAGCCTTGGTGGGGTGATGGCATGTATTTCGGGCGGAAGTCGTTGGTCTTGCTCTGCGCGTTATTTCTCTCAAATATTTCTGTACGGGCCGATATCAGCGAGGGCGATTGTGTCGTTTTGCGTGAAGGCGGTGAGGGTCGTTTGCTTAAATCCCCGACGTTCTGGGTGAAAGGCGTGGTGAGCGAAATACACCGTGAGCGACAGTCGGTGAAGGAATGTCCTGCGGCTGCCAGGGCTGGGTCGGCGGTGACGCGGGAAGCCTTGTGGCAACTGGCGCGCGCGACGCCCTGCGTGTTCGGGCGGGTCGAAGGCGATTCCGCCGATGTCGATGTGACGCGGGCGCGGATCGTCGTGGAATCGTGGGAGACGCCGTGGACGGCAGCACACGGCGAAACCGGACTCCTCTTTCGCGGCACCTATATTGGTGAGCCGCTCATCAAGGGCGGTGCGATCGAAATGCCGGTCGATTGGCTCAAGTCATGCGCGGTGCAGCCATAGTTCCGTTGTTTCCTAGCGTGCTATAGTTTGCCGCAAATCAATTCAGCGGTTCGTTCCCGTATGCTCAAACTGCTCATCGTCGAAGATCATGCCTTGGTACGCGAGGGCTTGGCGCAAACGCTGCGCCAACTCGAGTCCGATGTTACGGTACTTGAAGCGGCGGATTGCGATATCGCCAGTCAGCGATTACAAGAGTCCGGTTCGGTGGATTTGATGCTGCTGGACCTCGGTTTGCCGCGGCTGGATGGGCTGTCATATCTGGCCACCTTGCACAAACGTTATCCGGATATGCCCGTCGTGATTCTTTCTGCTTTTGACGATGCGGCGACCGTGGGCAAAGCGATGAGAGCCGGCGCTGCCGGCTTTGTTTCGAAGACGTATTCCAGCGAGCGCCTTCTGGAAGCTTTGCGTGAGGTGTTGGCCGGGCGGCCGCTGGCGTCTGCCGGTCTTGCCTTGTCGACGGTGGTGACGCCCAAGAGCGCTGCCGCACGCAAGATCGACCCGTCGGAAATTGGTCTGACGGGGCGGCAAATTGAGGTGCTCAGGTTGATGGCGCATGGCAAGTCGAACCGCGACATTGCGGCCTTGCTTGGTTTGTCCGAAGGAACGGTCAAAGTCCACATGACCGCCATATTCAAGGCGCTCGGCGTATCCAGTCGCACGCAGGCGATGGTGACTATCAGCCAGAATGGTATCCGGCTCTAGTTCTCAAGGAATCCGATAACAGTAAAGTTGCGTCTGGCGGGTGTCGTCGACCTGAATGATCTCGGTCGGCGAGACGTCGGGGATTGCGAACGAATTGCTGACGAGAATTGATCCTGGCTTCATTTCACGCAGAGCCTTTTGCCAAAGCGCCGCCATCGGGGCGGGCGAGAGGAAGGCGTAAACACCGTCATAGTCGCCCAAAGATTGGTCCCAAAGGTTGGCGTGCTGCCAGAGAATGTTGGCAATTCCGCGCGTACGGATTCGTCCGATCGCCCATGAGGCCGGCGCGTTCTCCACGCCAGTGAAGTGTTTGTCGGGCAGTGCTTGGGCGAGTGGTACAAGCGTGCTGGCGATGCCTGCGCCAAGGTCGACGAAGCGCACCCCCGGATGCTGCCGCAGGAGATCGCTCAGAGTTTCGACGGTCGCTGCGTTGCTGAGATACAGGGGGATGCGGCCGCTGGCGGCGCCGCGGAAGAACAGCAATAAGGCGATGAAGCCGAGCAGAAACCACCCGGGTGGGATGTCGAGGCGCGAAACGGCCCAGGCGGCCGGCACGAAAAGCGCATGAATCCAGAGCCACCAACTCGGTTGGTGGCTGAGGCGGGCAAGGAGCAGAGCGACTGCGCCAATGCCGAACGCTGTTTCTGGCCAGGGCAGGGGTTCGCTCCGGAGTCCGAAATAGGGCCAGGCGAGCGACAAGACGAGGATGACGGCGGCACCCTGGACGGCGCATTGTCGAAGCATCGTGCGCGGGGGGGCGGTGGGTTCGGTGCCTGTTGCGTCGGCGTTTGGCTCGTAATTGTCTGTGGGCATGAATGGCAAAATAGTCAAAATATCTCGAAACAGGGCGCAGATATTGCTATAATTCTACTCTTATCGGAAAGGCACTTGACAAAGTGCAGCGAGTGCACCATACTTGCTGGTTCCGAGTTGGAGGGATACCCAAGCGGTCAACGGGAACAGACTGTAAATCTGTCGGCTCTGCCTTCGAAGGTTCGAATCCTTCTCCCTCCACCAAGAATTCCGCCGTGTCTGGTTGTGATTGCAGTAAGTTGGTTGCAGCGGGGTGATGGTTTCGCGGGTGTAGCTCAATGGTAGAGCTGAAGCCTTCCAAGCTTAAGACGAGGGTTCGATTCCCTTCACCCGCTCCATGTTGCGGCAGGTTTTACGACAAGCAGGGCGCCCATGTAGCTCAGTGGTAGAGCACTCCCTTGGTAAGGGAGAGGTCGGCAGTTCAATCCTGCCCATGGGCACCACGAATTGGCCTTTATTTTTAACGTATCGAGGTACCGGCTATGGCTAAGGCAAAATTTGAACGTACGAAGCCGCACGTGAATGTCGGCACGATTGGTCACGTTGACCATGGTAAGACGACGCTGACGGCGGCGATCACGACGATCTTGTCGAAGAAGTTTGGTGGTGAGGCGAAGGCCTACGACCAGATTGACGCGGCGCCGGAAGAGAAGGCACGCGGCATTACGATCAACACGGCGCACGTGGAATACGAGACGGCGACGCGTCACTACGCGCACGTTGACTGCCCGGGCCACGCTGACTACATCAAGAACATGATTACGGGTGCTGCGCAGATGGACGGCGCGATCCTGGTGGTGTCGGCGGCCGACGGTCCGATGCCGCAAACGCGTGAGCACATTCTGCTGGCGCGTCAGGTGGGTGTTCCGTACATCATCGTGTTCATGAACAAGTGCGACATGGTTGATGATGCTGAGCTGCTCGAGCTGGTTGAAATGGAAGTTCGCGAGCTGCTGTCGAAGTACGAATTCCCTGGCGACGACATTCCTATCGTCAAGGGCTCGGCGCTGAAGGCGCTGGAAGGCGACACGAG
>NZ_FNCY01000038.1 GCF_900099695.1 Propionivibrio dicarboxylicus
AATCGTCAAAACCAAGGACAAGGCCGAACTCTCCAACATGATCCAGTGGATCCTCTCCCTCAAATAAACCCCGCAACAACACCTCTGCGTGCCTAAAAGCACGCAGAGCCTATTCGGGGGAAACAAGGTTACACGGCGGCGCGCAGATCAGGCTCTGGCGTCGCCCGTTCTCCAGGAAGCCGGCGTTATACCCATCTGACGCTTGAACGCCAGGGTCAGGTGCGCCTGGCTGGAAAAGCCGACCGCAAAGGCGATATCGGAGATATTTCTTTCCGGTTGCTCACGCAGCGCACGCGCCGCGCGAGCAATGCGGGCCTGCAACACGTATTGGTGCGGCGTCACGCCAAAAGACGCTCTGAACACCCGCAGAAAATGGAATGCGCTCATGCCAACCTCGGCCGCCATCCCGTCGAGGCTCAAGGGATTACCGATTTGCGCATCGATGAACTCGCGAATTCTCTCCCGCTGCGCAGGGTTGAAGCAACCTTTCCTCTGGCACGATGACGAAGCCCTGATCGAATAGTGCTGACGAAGCCAGCCAAAGATCGTCAAGGACAAACCTTCTGCATAAAGCACTCCGTTCGGCATGCCCTGTTGAATCTCGCCGGCCAACCCGAAGAGCAGATGGCTCAGCATGTCGTCCTTGTGGGCATAGCGCGTGCCCAGGTCGAACTGAAAACCCTCATCATGAAGGAAACGCTCAAGGGTCGACGCATGTAGACGCATGCAGAGCGTCTCGTAGCCCGGTTCACACTCCCATCGCTCGTAATCCCGCTCATAAGAAGCGCTGAGCATATCGATACCACTGGGCGGCACCGGCACCTCTTCGACGCGAGAACAGCACTTATACCAACGCCGCCCTGGCGCGATCCTCGACGTACAGACCACCGGCATGCCGGTGAACTGCGGGCCGCACTCCCCATGAGTCGGAATGGCAAGACGCTCGATGAGCGGCCCCTTCCAATCGGCAGGCGCACGCAACACCGGCAACCCGTCTTCACCGAGCACGGGTTGCCTGTAGCTTCCGAGAATGATCCGCCGATCCACGACCGCCATATTCTTTTGTCATTACGCGGAAACTTGCGTCCGCGCCCCCCATATATGCACAGATGTTAAAGATAACAAAATCCGGGCCAAAACGGAAAGACATTAAGATACGGAATATTAAGAATTAAATTCCAAAATACTTGCGCATTGCCAAACCGCAATAATTTGCAACGCCAAAGCAAGATAATGAAATACCCGGCAGTACGACCTCCCTACAATCGCTGCCAAACAACACTCCGGTCACTTTGCCCGGAACAAGAACAAAGAAAAATTCAAGCAGCAGGCAATAGACCGTTCGCATTATTCACACCACTGGGGAGGAAATCACATGCAGTTTAATCAATTGGTAGTCAAACGCCCGAAGACGATTTCGAGCATTCTGGCATTGGCGATGGGACTTAGCGTGTCGCCGTTCGCCATGGCTGAAACAGAAATCGAGTCGCTGCGTCGCGAACTCGCGGAACAGAAGGAAATCATCCGCCAGATCCTTGCCGCTCAGCAGGTTCAAAAGGAAAGCTCGGCAAAAGTCGAGGCCAAGGTCGAAGCACAGGCCAAGGTTATTGCCGAAACGCCCGCCAGCACTGCAGCGCAAGGTGCCGGTTCCTCCATACCGAACGTCACCTTCTACGGTGTGTTGGACGGAGGTTTCGAACGGATCACCAATATCAAGACGTCGACGACCGAAGGCTCGGTCACGCGCATGCCGAACATCACCGGATCCATCCCATCACGCGTCGGTCTGCGCGCAGCCAAGGAATTCGCCCCCGGCTACAAAGCCATCGCGACCGCTGAAATGGGCTTCAACTTCGATGATGGAACGATCGGCCAAAGCACGGCTGGATCGAATCCGCGCATCTTCGGTCGCCAACTCTTCGCCGGTGTCGACACGCCCTATGGCGCGCTCACCTTCGGCCGCCAGAACTCCATGCTGGTGTATGCGCTCGGCGACGCCGACCTGCTCGGGCCGACGATCTATTCGATGGGCTCGCTCGACGCCTACTTGCCCAACGCCCGTTTCGACAATTCGCTCGCATGGCGCAAGAACTTCGAAAAATTCTCGCTGGGCATGACCTACAGCACCGGCCGCGACACCACCGGCGGCGCGCCCGGATCCGGCACCTGCGCCGGCGAAATCCCGGGCCAAGCCAGCGCCTGCAAGGGCTGGTCGGCCATGGCGAAATATGACGACGCAAGCTACGGCTTTGCTACCGGTCTCGACGAACAACGCGGCGGCGGCACGGCGACGGCGAACTTCTTCAACGGCGCCGCAACGCTCGCATTTACTCGTCCGCAAGACTACGACCGCCGCATCACTGCAAACGGCTATGCCAAGTTCGGCGCCGCCAAGATCGGTCTCGGATGGTTGGGACGTGAAGTTAACGTGATCGCCGGAGACTACAAGTCCAATATCTACTTCCTCGATGCCGCCTACAAGCTGAACAGCCGGATCTCCTTCGACGGTGGTCTGTATCGCATCACCAACCGCGACATGGACCGCAACGCCACGTTGGCTTCCCTGCGCACCTTCTACAATCTTGACAAGGACTTTGACGCTTATCTGCAACTTTCTCACCTGACGAACAGCGCCAAGGCGATCTATGCAGTCTCCGTCGGCGCCAACGTCTCGCCGCCCGTCGGTGGCGCTCAGACCGGCACGATGGTGGGCCTGCGCTACAAGTTCTAAGCAAACCGGCGATGCATGACATTGCTTCTGTCATGCATCGCCATCATCATTCATGATTTTGACATGCGTATTTGACAGGAAACAGATGAAAACGAAGCTTTTGACCATCCTCCCCTTGTTTGTCGCCGCACTACTGGCGATGACCACGCCTCAAGCCGCGGACGCCGCCAGCTTCCGGGAACAGGGCATTCACCACAAGGAAGGCGTGAGCTGCAAGGACTGCCACACGGTCGATAAGCCGAAGGATCCACCCCCTTCATCGAAGACCTGCCTGGCCTGTCACGGCCCGTATGAAAAGATCGCCCAGCGCACCAAGAAACTGCACGCCAATCCGCACGACAGCCACCTTGGCCCGATGGACTGCCTGAAATGCCACGGCGTCCACGAACCGATGGAAGCCGAAAAGATTCCGTGCATGGAATGCCACAACGATTTCGAGTTCAAGGTGAAGTAGACCCGCTCGCTTATTCCCCAGATTTCCAGTTAACAGGAGAGAGCCCATGAAAAAAGTATGGAGCACGACGACACTGGCAGTGGCCATGGCATTCGCCATGCCGGCCTTTGCCGAAAAGACAATGAACACCGACATCGCCATCATCGGCGGCGGCTTGTCCGGCCTCGCTGCCGGCGTTCAAGCCGTCCAAGGTGGTGCCAAGGTTGTCGTCCTTGAAAAGCAGGCCAAGGTCGGCGGTACCGGCAATTTCTGCGAAGGTTTCTTCGCAGCCGAAAGCAAGATCCAGAAGCGCATCGGCATCAACGTCAGCAAGGACGCCGCCTTCAAGATGATCATGGAATACAGCCACTGGAAGGCGAACGGTGCGCTGGCCAAGGCCTTCGTCGACAAGTCGGCGGAAACGATCGAGTGGATGGACAAGCTCGGCATCAAGATCGAATACGTCGGCGTCGGCGGCTTCGGCGGCCCGCTGACCTGGCACGTGATCGCGCCGGGACCGGATTACCCGGACAAGAACTCGCACGATTTCCACTGCGCCCGCGTCATCAACGTCTTCAACAAGTTCATCCTCGATAACGGCGGCATGGTTCTGACGCAGACGCCCGGCACCGACCTCATCAAGGACGGCAACAAGATCGTCGGCGTCAAGGCCAAGGACAAGGAAGGCGAAGAAATCAAGATCAACGCCAAAGCAGTCATCGTCGCGACCGGCGGCTTTGCCAACAACAAGGAAATGATCAAGAAATACGCGCCGGAATTCACCGACATCATCCCGGTCGGCAATATCGGCAAGGATGGCGATGGCATTCGTATGGCCGAAGCGGCCGGCGCATCGCTTGAAGGCATGGCCGTCATGCAACTCTATCGCCCGGGCCTGGCAGGTTTCCATCCGGCCGACCAGATGATCGCCGCCGCCGTCCAGCCGTATTTCTGGGTCGGTCCGAATGCCGAACGCTACACCGACGAGTCGAACGTCGAGTTCTGGCCGAGCTCGGGTAACTCGCTGGCTCGTATCGGCGGCGTCGCCTACTCGATCTATGACGACGCCACGCGCAAGCACGTCGTCGACGACGGTATCGAAATGCCGCTGGGCGAGTGGGTGCTGCAGGGCACCAAGCTGACCAAGTGGGAAGAATCCTTCAACAAGGAACTCGCCCGCAAGCGCGGCAACGTCTTCAAGGCCAACTCGCTCGAAGACCTCGCCAAGCAGATCGGTCTCGACCCGGTTGCATTGAAGGCCAGCGTGGAGAAGATGAATGCCGCAGCGGCCGCACGTACGGACGGCGAGTTCAACAAGAACCCGAAGTTCCTGCGCCCGATCGCCACGCCGCCGTTCTATGCCACCAAGCTGTTGCCGCGCATGCTCGGCACGCTCGGCGGCGTCCGCGTCACGGCCAAGGCCGAAGCGGTCGATGCCAAGGGCGTGAAGATTCCGGGCCTGTATGCAGTCGGCACGGATGCCGGCGGTCTTTACGGTGACACCTACGACCTGCTGCTCGGCGGAAGCACCGCTGGTTTTGCCGCCAACACCGGCCGCATCGCCGCCGAAAACGCGCTGATCTACACCGGCATCGCCAAAGCCAAGAAGTAAGCCTTACTTTTCGGAGCCAAAGAAGGCCGCCGC
This sequence comes from Propionivibrio dicarboxylicus, assembly GCF_900099695.1. Classification (GTDB taxonomy): domain Bacteria; phylum Pseudomonadota; class Gammaproteobacteria; order Burkholderiales; family Rhodocyclaceae; genus Propionivibrio; species Propionivibrio dicarboxylicus. The sequence goes on from NZ_FNCY01000038.1 coordinate 4,810, forward strand.
GATATAATTCCCGGCGGCCTTTTTCTTCTTCACAGCGCATGCGAACAAACCGGTTTTGACGGCCCGTTGGCGGGCGCATCCGGCGCATCGACGCGGATCGATCTCCAGACAAGAGTCTTATGCAAAACATTGAATTCAAGGTCGGCCAGACAGGCCAGCGACGTCTTCGCCCCTATCGCGCGATGAATATCCTGCGGACATTAGCCTCTTTTTTCCTTGTCGCGTCGTTATCATTGCCGGCAGTTGCGGCGGAAGGTACTGAAGGGCCGGCTGCAGTGGTGCCGGCGGTAGCGCCGACAGCGGGTCCATCGGAGAAGGTTCGCGAGGCGAACGGCGAGTGTTTTGCCTGTCACTCCGAAGCCGGCATCAAAGCGCCGCCCAAAGAGGGAATGGACCTCAAGAAGCTCAAGGGCCTGCTCCAGGATCCGGCGCATTTCTATGGCGCCGATCACCAGAAGCTCCTTTGCACCAAGTGTCATAGCGAAGGCTATGACGATTTCCCGCATGAGCCCAACGCCAAGGAATCGACCGGCACTTGTACCGACTGTCATTCCAAGAAGGCCGGCATCATCGAGAAACAGTTCGACAAGTCCGTCCATGCCGAACTCAGTGACACCATCACCTGTACCACCTGCCACAACCCCCATCTCATGCGTGTTGCCGACAAGCTCGGCGACACCCGCAAGATCGTCGCCCAGGACAATCGCGTCTGTCTCGACTGTCACGATTCCGAGGAGCGTTTCGCCAAGTTCGCCCCCGAGAAAAAGAAGCGTCCGCAGATCGACGACATTCACGACTGGTTGCCCAACACCCGTCTGCACTGGAAGGCCGTCCGCTGT
>NZ_FNCY01000026.1 GCF_900099695.1 Propionivibrio dicarboxylicus
GTTCAATCTGAGCCAGGATCAAACTCTTCAGTTCAATCTCTGTTTAAACTCTCGCTTGACGTCCTGCAGATCCTCTCAGACCCACAGACTTTTTACATCGTGCGAGTTACTTCATCTTTTTAGCTCAAGCACCTAAATGCTTGCATCAAGACCAAGAACCCACACCTATCAATTGTCCAATTTTTAAAGAGCGTACTTCTTACCGCTTGCTTTCCCTTCACCGCCGAAGCAGCGAAGGCGCGCATTATACAGCCTTCAAACTACCTGTCAATCACTTTCTAAAACAAAAAAGCAATTAACTAAAACTCTTGGTTGCGGGGACAGGATTTGAACCTGTGACCTTCGGGTTATGAGCCCGACGAGCTGCCAGACTGCTCCACCCCGCGCCCGTTTCCACCGTTTGGCAAACACAAACAGCGCGTTTGTTTCGTCGTGCAGCGGAGAAGCGAGACTATAGCAAGGCGCGCAGGGGACGTCAACGCAATTCACAAAAATATATACACTCAAACATCATTCGGCCACTCACACAAAATGCCAAACGCTTGGCTCCGGCCTCTACGCATGACCACTATTTGCGTTCCGATCCCGCATGTCCGCGATACCGTTCTGCCATGCCGTTCTTTTCCGACCAATGCCTGCCGCTTATAATCTAGCTGTCCGGCATAGGAATCCAGCCTCATAGAATGCCCTCTGCCGAAAGCACGGAACAGCACTTAATGAAAATTCCCGTGGCTTGCCTGAGGCAGCGCAGAACGGTCTACATACATACCGACCCAAATCCGATGGAGGTGCCATGATTCTCGACAAACTCTTCCGACTGATGGCCGACAAACAAGCCTCCGATCTTTTCATTTCGGCCGGCGTGCCCATTCATATCAAGATCCAGGGAAATACGACGCCCATCAACCAGCAATCCATGACTCCCGACATGATCGAACAGATTGCCGGAGAGCTCATGACCTTGGAGCAATCAGAATCGTTTGGGCGCAGCAAGGAGATGAACCTTTCGCTGATCCTTCCTGATACCGGCAATTTTCGCGTCAATCTCTTCCGGCAAAGATCCTCGATTGCAATCGTCATTCGTTACATTTCCGCCGAAATTCCGCCGCTCGAAAGTCTTTCCCTCCCGCCGACACTTTCCGAACTCGTCATGGAAAAGCGCGGACTGATTCTCGTCGTCGGCTCCACAGGATCGGGAAAATCTACGACCCTGGCGGCCATGCTCGATCACCGCAACGCCCATAAAAGCGGGCATATCCTCACGATCGAAGACCCGATCGAGTTTCTTTTCAAGCCCAAGAAGTCAGTCGTTAACCAACGTGAAATCGGTATCGACACGCTCGGCTGGGAGCATGCTCTGAAAAATGCGATGCGACAAGCGCCTGATTGCATCCTCATTGGAGAGATTCGCGACAAGGAAACCATGCAGGCCGCCATCGCCTACGCCCAGACCGGCCACCTTTGCCTCGGAACACTCCACGCCAACAACAGCTATCATGCACTGACCCGAATCATCAACTTCTTCCCGTTGGAAAACCGATCCTCGCTTTATTCTGATCTGTCGGTCAGCCTGAAGGCCATCATTTCCCAGCGGCTTGTCAAGAAACAGGACGGAAAGAGAACCCCGGCCGTCGAAGTACTGCTCAATACACGACACATTCAGGAACTCATCGAGCGCGGTGAGGTTGCCTCCATCAAAGAGGCCATGGAACAGAGTCTCGCCCCTGGTTCGCAAACCTTCGAACAGGATTTGTTCCGGCTCTATCGCGATGGGACGATCGCGTTGGACGAGGCTTTGGCCAACTCCGATTCTCCGACCAATCTATCCTGGCTGATCAACAACGCGCAGACGCCCGACACTACAGACCGAAGTGGCGCTCAAGCAAGCGGAAACTCTCCGACACCGGAAGCAGGCGACAACAGTGCTTTCTTCAAGGATTTTGCGCTCAGCCTTAAGGCGAACGAGAATTCAACGCCATCCCATTAACCCCTGTTACCCTTATTCACCTTCAACCCCCAGTGATTACCACCATGTTCGATCAAGCCCAAGAGCAACTCAAAACCCTGCGAGACTTCATGCGATTTGCCGTCAGCCGCTTCAATGAGGCAGATCTCTATTTCGGTCACGGCACCGACAACGCCTGGGACGAAGCCGCCTACTTGCTGTTGCACTCGCTTCATCTGCCGCTCGATCGCCTGGAACCGTTCATGGACGCCCGACTGACCTCGGCAGAACGGGCCACCGTGCTGAACCTGATCCGCCGCCGCATCGACGAGCGTCTTCCGTCCTCCTACCTCACAAATGAAGCTTGGCTGGGAGATTACCGTTTCTATGTTGATGAACGCGTTATCGTCCCGCGCTCCCACATTGCCGAACTGCTCGGCGACCAGTTGAGCCCGTGGCTCGACGACCCCTGGGCGGTCGGACGCGTACTGGACCTGTGCACCGGCTCCGGTTGCCTTGCCATTCTTGCCGCACTCGCTTTCCCGGAGGCAACGGTTGACGCTGTGGACCTCTCCCCGGACGCACTCGCCGTCGCCCGGCGAAATGTCTCGGATTACGCGCTTGATTCGCGTGTCCGCCTCATTCAATCCGACGCGTTCGAATCGATCGACGGACAGCGTTACGACATCATCATTTCCAACCCGCCTTACGTCAATGCCGAATCGATGGCCTCTCTGCCACAGGAATACCGACGCGAACCCGAGCTCGCGCTGGCAAGCGGCGATGACGGCCTGGATTTCACGCGTGTCATTCTGCGTGAAGCAGCACACCACCTCACGCCAAACGGGATTCTGGTCGTGGAAATCGGCAACAACCGCGAGGCTCTCGAACACGCCTTCCCGGATACGGCCTTCACCTGGCTGGACACCGCCGCAGGCGATGACTTCGTTTTCCTGCTGCGACGCGAGGATTTACCCGCCGGCGCGTAAGGTCGCGAGCGGTGGCGCCGAGGTAAGTCGCGTCACCGCCAGCCAACCAACGCCGGTCACCAGCAAACCACCGACGACGACGCCCACGGGAATCAGCCAATAGGCGACCAGCACTTCCAACTGGAAAGCCCGCAGCGCGAGGACTTGTCCGACGATGACCGCCCCGAGCGCTCCAATCAGGCCGGCAAGTCCGCCAATAACCGCAAACTCTGTCGACATTGCCCTGCGCAACTGGACCCGCCGAGCCCCCAATGCGCGCATCACTGCCAGTTCGTAGCGACGTTCCTGCGCCGCGGACGCCAGCGCCGCATATAAGACGATTACGCCGGCCAGCAGAGCGAAAAGAAATACGAACTGAACCGCCTGCGCCACCTGGTCGATAATCGCTTGCAGCTGACGGACGATCGCCGCAACATCGATCACCGTCAGATTGGGATATTCCGCGACCAGCGCATTGACCGTCTCCGACCGATCCGGCGGCAAATAGAAACTCGTGATCCAACTGGTTGGAAAGTCATCGAGCACTTTCGGCGGCGTCAGCACGAAGAAATTGACACGCATCGAGTCCCAGTTAAGCTTTCTCAAGCCCACCACCATGACTTCGACGTGCTCGCCGGCAATCGTAAACTCAAGACGATCGCCGACCTTCAACCCCAATGTTTTCGCCAGCCCCTCCTCCACCGACGCCAGTCCACGACCGCTATCGTGCCGATCGAACCAACGCCCGGCGGTGATGCGATTTCCGGCCGGCAGATCGGCTTGATAGGACAAGTTGAACTCACGGTCGACAAGACGCTTGGCGCGCTCGTCCCCATAATTCTCGGGACTGATGGGCGCGCCGTTGATGCCCGCCAGTCGCCCCCGGATCATCGGTGAAAATTCCGGCTCCAGCCGATGTCGTGCGAACAATTCACGCACGCCTTGCAGTTGCTCGGGCTGAATATTGATGACAAAACGATTGGGCGCATCGACCGGAACCGCCCGTTGCCAAGCAGCAAGAAGGTCACCGCGGATGGCGGTCAGCAGGAAGAGCGCCATCAGCCCCAAGGCCAGCGCGACAATCTGCACGACGCTGGCCAAGGCATGTCGTTCCAGACTGGCCAGCCCAAAACGCCAACCGACCCTTCCGGCAGAACCGCCGCGCATCCGCGAAAGAAGAAATACGCTAACTCTTGCGACCAACGCAAACACCAGCATCGCGCCGACAAAACCGAAGACGATGGTAAGACCGAGGACACGGTCACCGGCCATCCAGACGATCAAACCAGTCAATCCGAGAAAACCGGCGGCATAACCGGCAAGCAAACGCCCGGGCGGCAATCCGCGTTCGATAAACTCGCGACGTAAAACCCGCAAGGTCGAGACCCGCTTGAGTTGCCACACCGGCGGCAACGAAAAACCAAAGAGCAGAACGAAGCCGACGAGAACGCCTTGCAGCGCCGGCATTGCTCCAGGCAAGGGCAAAGCCGTCGCCAACAGATGCGCCAGCCCCGCGTGCAACACAAAATGTGCGGCGAAGCCGATTAAACAACCGACTGCCGTGGAAACGCTCGCAATCAGCGCAAACTGCGTGACATAGATGCCCAGCAGAAACGACTGCGTCGCGCCGAGACAACGCATGACGGCGCAAGGGTCGAGGTGTCGCTGCACATAACGTCGTGATGCCAGCGCGATCGCCACCGCAGCGAGTACCACACTCAGCATCGCGGCAATACCGAGAAACTTCTGCGCACGCTCAAGCGCGACGCGGATTTCCGGACGGGCATTCTCGGCATCCTCGATGCGCTCGCCACGTCCCAAATCGGCGCCAACCAAGCCGCGCAAGGCCTTTACGCGACTTTCTTCCCCCGCCACCAGCAAACGATAGTTAACTCGGCTTCCTTGCTGTACGAGGCCGGTCGCTTCAAGATCGTCGAGCGATATCAACACACGCGGCGCGACACTGAAGAAATTGACACCCCGGTCCGGCTCGAAGGTCAGAATCGCGGCGACCATCAATTGCCGTTCTCCGACATCGATGGGCTCGCCGACACTGACGGATAGCGCCGATGCCAGGCGTTCGTCAATCCAGGCCGTCCCGCGCGCGGGCGTACCTTCAGCAGGCGCATCGGCCAGATGCACGCCAGGCGCCGTTCGCAACCGTCCACGCAAAGGATATACGGACGACACCGCCTTGATCTCGGTGAGTTGGGCCCGCCCTCCCCCTTCGCGGCGCCCGGCCATGACCATGCTGGGAAAAGTCTGCGTCTCGGCCATTTGCAAGCCGGAGGACGCAATCACGGCCCGCGTCGCGCCTGACCACGGGTGATCCGAAATCAACAGAAGATCGGCACCGAGCAACTGGTTGGCCTCGCGCGCAAGCGCCTGCCGGACGCGATCCGTGAAAAAACCGACGGCCGTCATCGCGGCCACGGAAACCACCAGCGCGGCAACCAGCAAGCGCAATTCCCCGGCATGAAAATCGCGCCGGAGCATCTGCACGGCAAAGCCAAAAAAGCGAAAGCCCATGAAGCGACGAGACTTCATGGGCTCTCTCATTGACGCACTACGCCGATTCTATTACTTGAACGGCGTAAACAGGACTGGATCGACCAGACGACGGCAGGCTTCTTCGATGTTGGCGCGGCTATTGAAGGCCGACAGACGGAAATAGCCTTCGCCGGCGGCACCGAAACCGCTACCCGGCGTCGTCACGATATTGGCATGTTGCAGGATGCGATCGAAGAGATCCCAGCTCGTCGCGCCGCTCGGACCCCGAACCCACAGATACGACGCATCGGCATAGCCGTTCACCAACAGTCCGACCGAGCTCAGTGCCTCCTTGAGCAGACGGGCATTTTCCTTGTAGAACGCAATGAGTTGCTTGACCTGAGCTTTGCCTTCCGGCGAGTACAGTGCTTCGGCCGCGCGCTGGACCGGATAAGCAACACCATTGAACTTGGTCGTGTGATTGCGCAGCCAGAGCGCGTGGAACGGATAGGTTTCGCCGTTGCGACGATAGCCCTTGAGCGTCTTCGGGATCACTGCGAAGCCGCAGCGCAGGCCGGTGAAACCGCCGTTCTTCGAGAAGCTGCGCAGCTCGATCGCGCATTCGCGCGCACCGGGAATTTCGAAGATCGAATGCGGAATCTCCGGCGAGCTGATGAACGCCTCATACGCCGCGTCATAGACGATGACGGCATGGCAGGACAGGGCGAAATCGACCCATTTCTGCAATTGCTCGCGCGTCGCCACGGCGCCGGTCGGATTGTTCGGATAGCACAGATAGATCAGATCCACCGGCTCCTTCGGCAATTCGGGAACGAAACCGTTCTCAGCCGTGCACGGCAGGTAGGTGAGCTTGTCGAAGCCACCCTTGCCATCGGGATCGCCGGCATTGCCGAGCATCACGTTGGTATCGACATAGACCGGATACACCGGGTCCATCATCGCGACGCGGTTACCCGGTCCGAAGATGTCGAGCAGATTGCCGCAGTCGCACTTCGAACCGTCCGACACGAAAATTTCGTCGGGATCGATATCGACGCCGCGTGCTTTGTAATCGTTATCGGCAATCGCATTACGGAGGAAATCGTAGCCTTGTTCCGGACCGTAGCCGCGGAAGGTTTCGCGCACACCCATCTCGTCGACCGCTTTGTGCAGCGCCGCGATGCAGGCTGCCGGCAGGGGCTCCGTCACATCGCCGATGCCGCAGCGGATAATGCGCGATGCCACGTCCGGACGTGCATCGGCAAACGCTTTGACGCGGCGGGCAATCTCCGGAAAGAGGTAGCCGGCCTGAAGTTTCAGATAGTTCTCATTGATGAATGCCACGATGATTGATCCTTGAAAGAATGACGAAACGACCAAGAGCCGTATTTTCCAACGTGTCGGGGGACAGAGCAAGTCGACGGGCAGGACAAATGAAACATGATCCCTCAATAAACGGGAATGCAGTGAGCTTCAGAGACCTTTCTATTCCAGACCGCGAAGGCGCTCGACCGCCTCGTCGACGCGCTTTACGGCAATGATTTCCATGCCGGCGATCGGTTGCTTCGGCCGATTCCCCTCGGGGATCAGCGCCAGTCTGAATCCCAGCTTGGCCGCTTCGCGCAAGCGCTCCTGCCCGCGCGGCGCCGGCCGGATTTCGCCGGCCAGGCCGATTTCGCCGAAAACAATCAGTTTTGCCGGCAAGGGCCGGTTCTTCAGCGAAGACATGATCGCCAGCAACACCGCCAGATCGGCCGCCGGCTCGCCAATCTTGACACCGCCGACGGCATTGACGAAAACATCCTGATCGAAACAGACGATACCCGCATGCCGATGCAATACCGCCAGCAACATGGCGAGGCGCTGCGCATCGAGCCCGACCGTCAAACGCCGGGGATTGCCGTGCGACTGATCGACCAGTGCCTGAATTTCCACCAACAACGGCCGCGTTCCCTCCTGCGTCACCAGCACGCATGACCCCGCGACATCCTGGCCATGCGGCGACAGGAACATCGCCGACGGATTATTGACCCCCTTAAGCCCCTTGTCGGTCATGGCGAACACGCCGATTTCGTTGACCGCGCCATAGCGATTCTTGACCGCGCGGATCAAGCGAAAACTCGAATGCGTGTCGCCTTCGAAGTACAACACCGTATCGACAATATGCTCAAGCACGCGCGGCCCCGCCAGCGCACCTTCCTTGGTGACATGGCCGATCAGGATGATCGTCACGCCGAGCTGCTTGGCCAGACGCGTCAATTGCGCGGCGCATTCGCGCACTTGGGCAACGGACCCCGGTGCAGAACTCAACTGCTCGGACCACAGCGTCTGAATCGAATCGATGACGGCAACCGACGGCCTTTCGGTCTGTAATGCCGCGAGAATTTTTTCCAGATTGATCTCGGCCAGCAACTTGAGCCGCGTCACATCCAGCACCAGCCGTTTTGCGCGCAAGGCCACCTGTTGTGCCGATTCCTCGCCACTCACGTAGAGGACATTACGCTCGAGCGACAGCACGGAGAGCGCCTGCAGTAGCAGCGTGCTCTTGCCAATACCCGGATCTCCGCCGATCAGCACGACACCGCCGGCGACCAGGCCGCCACCGAGCGCCCGGTCGAACTCGCCCAAACCGGTCGGCAATCGATCTTCCTCACGCGCATCGATTTCCGACAGCGTCTGCAAGCGCGTCGTCCCACCCAGAGCGGCGAACCGGTGTCCCGCCGACGCAATTTCGGCGATCGTCTCGGTCATCGTGTTCCAGGCATTACATCCGGGGCACTGCCCCTGCCATTTGGTCGCGCTCGCACCGCATTCGGAACACGAATAAATCGTTTTCGCTTTCGCCACGTCAGACCTCAACCACCGGCACACGACGCGCCAGCGCACAGAACAACTCGTAACAGATCGTCCCTGCAGCACGCGCCACATCATCCGCCGGCAGGCCACGTCCCCAGAGCACGACCGGACTGCCGACGCTGGCGTCCGAAATTTCTGTCAGATCGCAGACCAGCATATCCATCGACACACGCCCCAGCGTCCTTGTCCGCACGCCGTTCACGAGAATCGGCGTACCGGTCGACGCGTGCCTTGGATAGCCGTCAGCATAGCCGCACGCGACAACGCCGATGCGCATCGGACGATCAGCGACAAAGGTCCCGCCATAACCGACGCTTTCGCCGGCCGCAATGTCATGGATGGCAAGCACTTCGCTGCTCAGCGTCATGACTGGTTCAAGACCGAGGTCCGCCGCGGAAACATCATCGAATGGGCTGCCGCCGTAGAGCATCACTCCAGGCCTGGCGACATCCGCAATCGTTTCCGGATAACGCAGCAGTGCCGCCGAGTTGGCCATGGAAACGGCATAATTTCGGCATTCCGGCCACAACGCCCTGATCGCGTCGAAGCGCTCGACCTGCCATTCAACCCCTTTCGCGCCATCGGCTTCGGCGAAATGCGTCATCAGCGTCACGTCGCTGACTGCCTCCGTCATTGCCAAAGCCTTGCGCAAGTCGGAAACGTCATCGGCAGTAAACCCCAGTCTATTCATGCCGGTGTTGAGCTTGACGAAGACCGGCAAGCGTCCCGTCGCCGCCTGGCGGCGCAACATCGAAAACTGTTCGACGCGATGAACAGCCGGAATCAATTGATGCTGCAAGCATGCAGCCAGATCGGCTTCGTCAAAAAAACCTTCGAGCAAAAGAATCGGCTGGCTGAACCCGGCTTCACGCAGCGAAACGGCATCGCCGACATCGAGCAAGGCAAAACCGTCGGCGACATCGCGCAACGCATTCGCCACGCGCATCAGTCCATGACCGTAGGCATTCGCCTTGACGACCGGCAGGACTTTCGAGGATTTTCCGCAAATACGCGCACGATCTTTGGCGATTCCATAGTTGTGGCGCAACGATGCCAAATCGATACTTGCCTGGATGGGACGGGACATGAAACACGAATCCTTTGCGCTGATCAGCCGACGAAAACAGCCACATTGTGCCTCAATCAAGTCTGCTTCGGTATCCTTGAGCGTGGCCATATATTTGCATGTGCATACAACTTTCGTGGTATAAATCCGCCACTTCTCGTCAGAGCAAACGTCTTTTTTAGATGCCTTTCGGCTTTTACATCATCATGGCGGCGCAGTTTTTTTCAGCGCTTGCCGACAACTCGCTGCTCATCGTCGCTATCGCCGTCCTGCGCGAAATGCAGGCACCGGCAGCGTATGAGCCTTTGCTCAAGACGTTCTTCACGGTTTCCTACGTCGTCCTTGCCGGTTTCGTCGGTGCCTTTGCCGACTCGATGCCGAAATGGCGCGTCATGTTCATCAGCAATACGATCAAGATCATCGGCTGCAGCATGATGTTCTTCAACATCCATCCGCTGATTGCCTATGCCATTGTCGGACTCGGCGCGGCCGCGTATTCGCCGGCAAAATACGGAATCCTGACCGAGTACCTTCCGCACCGACTGCTGGTCGTCGCCAACGGCTGGATTGAAGGACTCACCGTCGGCGCCATCATCCTCGGCGTCGTCATCGGCGGAACGCTGATCCAGCCGACCATCGCCTATCGGCTGCTCAGTTTGGATTTTCCGATTATCGAAACCGGTATCGACACCGTCAGCGAAATGGCGATCATCTTCGTCGCCGCGTTCTATATCCTGGCCGCCGTCTTCAACCTCTACATCCCCGAAACCGGCGTCGATCACCGGGCTTTGCACAAGAACCCCTGGTATCTCATCCGCGAATTCAATCACTGCATGCTGCTGCTGTGGCGCGACCGACTGGGGCAAGTGTCACTCGCCGTCACCACGCTGTTCTGGGGCGCTGGCGCAACCCTTCAATTCATCGTCATCAAATGGGCGGAGGCTGCGCTTCATCTCGACCTCTCCAAATCCAGCATGCTTCAGGGCGTTGTCGCCATCGGCGTGGCACTTGGCGCGGTTGCCGCGGCGAAGATGGTCACGCTGCGGAAATCGGTGCGTGTCATCCCGCTCGGCATTGCCATGGGCATCATCGTACTGATCATGAACTTCGTTCGCGACATGTGGCTTGCCGTCCCGCTACTGATCATCATCGGCGGATTGTCCGGGTTCTTCGTCGTACCGATGAACGCGCTCCTTCAGCATCGCGGCCACATTCTGATGGGTGCTGGCCACTCGATCGCCGTACAGAACTTCAATGAGAACCTGTCGATCCTGATAATGACATGCCTGTATTACCTGATGGTGCGCATGGATCTCTCCATTTATGCCGTCATCACGCTGTTCGGACTCTTCGTCAGCGCCAGCATGTTCTTCGTCAAACGACGGCACGAAGCCAATCAGCGCGACCGGGATGACGTCATCCATCTCGACGACAGCAGCTGCCACTAACGCCGAGCGCAAACCGAGAGATTTAGGCTCCGCCTGAAGCGCGCTGCATCAGCGCTCGCGCACGGCAAAGATCTTCCCAAGCCTTCGCCTTATCGGGCAAATTACGCAGCAGATACGCTGGGTGATAGGTAACCACCACTGGAATTTCGCCCGCCCCATCCTTGTATGACAATGTTTTTCCGCGAAGACTGGCTAGCGATTTGTCCTCTCGCAGCACGGAAAAAACTGCTGCTCGACCAAGCAGGACGATCAACTTCGGACGAATCAGCTCGATCTGGCGCTGCAGGTAGGGCCAGCACGCCGTCATTTCATCGGCTTCCGGCGTACGGTTGTTCGGCGGTCTGCATTTCACGGCATTGGCGATATAGACGTTATTGCCGCGCTCAAGATCGATCGCAGCCAGCATAGCATCCAGCAGCCTGCCCGCCTGCCCGACAAACGGTTCGCCGCGTGCATCTTCCTCGGCACCGGGCCCCTCGCCGATAAAGAGCCAGTCGGCCTGTTCGTCGCCGACACCGGGAACGGTCTGTTTGCGCGCCTCGCACAAAGGGCAAGCACGGCATGTGCCTATGCGTTGACGCAGCTCATCCCATCCGAGCGCTTCCACCAGGCCAGCCCTCCCTTCAACCACAGGCGACGATTCGATGGACCTTTCCGACGCTATTGTCACCGGCGCCGGTTCGGTCTCCTCGACGAGAATCTGACTGAGCAGTTCTTCTCCGGACGAAGGACGGTCTCTCAGCACCCATGTCGGAGACATTCCCATCTCTTCGAAAAGCGCCTTGCGGGAGAGCTTCATGCGCACACCTCGCTCATCAACTCACGACGCAACACCAACGCGTCTTCACGACCGAAGCCAGCCGGATAGTAGCCACGCCGGAGACCGATTTTCTCGAAGCCAAAATGCTTGTAAAGAGAAAATGCCCGCTCATTCGACACCCGCACCTCAAGCAACATGAAGCGCCCACCCTTCTCATAGGCGGAATTCATCGCCACTCGCAAGAGACGGGCGCCGAGTCCCCTGCCCTGAAATGCGTCGGCAACGCTGATATTGAGCAGATGCGCCTCATCAACGGCAAGCATCACGACGAAATAACCGACAAGTTCGCCACCGATGCGGGCGACGCAGCAGACATAGCCACTGTCGAGCGAATCGGAAAAATTAGCGCGGCTCCAGGGATGCGAATAGAGCGAATACTCAATGCGCAAGATGTCGTCCACATCACGTAGCGCCATTGGCATGACTTCCAGTTCGGCACCGGAAAACTCCTTCATCATGCCCGACCGCCCTCCGCAAGGCGCTCGGCCACGGTCTTCGCGACCTTGTCACGCACATAGACCGGCAAGGCACGCTCCAGATCGAAAACTTCACCGTTCGACAGTCTCTGCGCCGCCAATCTTGCGACCGACTGCGCACAAGGCATGATCTCCGGCAACCAGACCTCGACACATGGCGAAAGCCTTTCGCGCAACTCCGGATAGGCGCCGAGTCCGTTGCCACAGGCAAGCCATCCTTGGCCGGGAGGCAATGGCACCGACGCTGGCGAATAGACCCCCAAATCCCCAATCTGCCTTCCCGCCTCGAACACCCCGAGATACACCTCCCCCATCCGGGCATCAAGCGCCACCAGTACACGCGAACCGCCCGACGATAATGCCATCGCTTCCAGGGTATTGACCCCGATCAGCGGCAGGGAACGTGACACGGCGAGGCCTTGTGCAACGCCGCAAGCGACGCGCAGACCAGTAAAGGATCCAGGACCTGAACCGAACGCAACGCCGTCCAGGTCACTGAATGTCAGTCCGCGCGAATGTAATAGATCAATCGCCAGCGGCAATAAACCGGCCGAATTCGAGACATCGGCGGGACACGTACGAGCGACAACTTCCCCGTCCAGCCAGAGCGCAACCGACCCGGGATCGGCGGCAGTTTCGAGTGCAATAATCTTCATCCCTCTATTCTACTGGATGCGACTTGAGGCACGTCACGATTAAAACCATCCACCGCCTCCGCGACCTCGAAATTTCACCGCAAGCCCCTGCTTGGCGCGAATTCGGTGCCAACGACGCAGAATAGCTTCAACCCATTTTCACGCCGCGAGAAATAGAATTTAAAAAAAGCTTGTACAAATCGAAACAGGTCTGTAGAATTCGCGGCTTCAAAAAACGCGTAGCGCCCGTAGCTCAGTTGGATAGAGTACTTGGCTACGAACCAAGGGGTCGGGCGTTCGAATCGCTCCGGGCGCGCCACGCAACTTTTTGAAAACAAGCAAATGAGCCACTCCTCACCGAGTGGCTTTTTTGTTTTCTGCGCCACAGAACATCGATGTGTCATAGACTCTTGCCGTCGAATTGCCTCCGGCACGATGACACAGCCTGAACGCAGGAGATCCCCCATGAAACATTCCCTACTCGGCGGATTTTTCTATTTTGTTATCGCATCTTCAGCCTTGGCCCAATATGCGGGGCCGAAACTGGCATTCGACGCGACAAGCGCTCCGGATCTGAACCTCCCCGAATCGGCGACCCCGGTATTTGAAGCCAACAGCCCGCGCATGATGCTACTCCGGCCGAACGGCGACGGACCATTTCCCGAGGTCGCGCGGGCACATCAATGCAGCGGGCTGATATTCAACGCGGCGAATCCGAATGCCGTGAATTGGTCAATGCTGGGCTGGGCCAAGACATTCTTCAAAAATGGCTAGGTGACCTTGCTGGTCGATTACATGACCCAGCGCGGTGCAAAATCCCTCTGCAACGGACCGGAAAACGGCGTGACCTACGGAAGGTCGGTAAAGGACTTCATGCAAGTGGCCGAGTACTTGCGCGGTCAGCCCAATGTCGATCCCGACCGTGTCGCCATGATTGGCTTCTCACAAGGCGCCATCGTTGCCTTGCTCAGCAACGGAAAAAACGTACGAGAGAGCATGGAACTCGGCAACGCCTTCGATGCATACGTATCCTTCTACCCCCTCTGCGGCTACTCGCGTAACGGCTCGGGCAATTTCGCCGGAGAAATTATTCAGAACGACATGGACCGCCCACAGTTGGTCTTTACCGGAGGTCTCGATAACGAAACGCTGTTCGAGGATTGCCAGAAACGACTCAAGCCAATGATCGAACAGGGAAAGCCAATCATCTATCAACACTACGACGAAGCCACTCACTGCTTCGACTGCAAAAACCTTAACGGCTTCAAGAAAAAGGGACATTTTGGCGAAGTTACCTACACGTTCAATCAGGAGCTCATGATCGACGCATCACGAAAGACTTTCGAATTTCTTCGAACACAAATGCCGACCAAGTAGATCGACATCGGAACGATGACGATCCTGATAACGATCATGCATAATCGTGTCCTGCGTGGGACCATGAAAACCACGGATGATGAGGACAATATGGCTTTCAGGGTAATTCGGAAAAAGAGCGGTCTTCACGGCATGGGACTATTTGCAGCGAGAGATCTCGCCGCGGGCGAACGGCTAATCGAATACAAAGGTATACGCTACGAAAAGGGGATCGTTCCGAACATGGACATCGACGGCCTTACCAAATTTCTTGGCCTGTCGGACGGCACGGGTATTGACGGCAACGGCTGGGCGGCACTGGCCAATCATGGCTGCAACCCCAATAGCGAACTCAGGGAAAGCGAGAGCCGTGGAAGACTTCGTGCATGGCTCTATGCACTTAAAGATCTCAAGAAAGGCGAAGAAATCCTCTGGGACTATCGTCTGGACGTCAAATCAGGAAAAGAAGCGTATTCCCTCTGGTCCTGCGCGTGTGGCGCCGACAATTGTCGCGGAACCATGGCAAACCCAGAAAAGCTGAAAAAACGCAGAGGCTAAGCCCCCCGCCGACGGTCTCGACCGAAGACAGTCCAAGTCGTTGCAAAAAAATCGGCGCAGGCAGCGGCACAGCGAGCGCACGCATGAACGCCGCCGCTGTGCAAAATATTGCCATAACGAGAAGCTCTATCATTCCTACCGAGAAGTCTTATCGTTCACTCCCGCACCAAAGATCACCATGGGACCGCCAGGATCCAGCCTATTACTTTGGCGCTAAAGGAACTTTTTGACGTAAAAAAAACTCAGCTTGTGTGACGTCTTTTGTATTAACATCTCGCGCCGTTAATCCCCACAAAGACGTTGAAGATGAGTTCCCAGCCTTTTCGCGCATCCTGGTTTGAAGATCGCTCGATCGCAACCAAGATCAACATCGTAACCATTGCCCTGTTCCTCGTGGTATTCGGGATTTGTAGTGCCGTGCTTTCAGGATTCCTGTCCAAGAAGCTTGAGCAATTGGCAACCGAAAACCTGAAAGCCTCCAATATCCAGATTATCCGGATGATCGAGGCATTTTCGGCAGAACTTGAGAAATCCGCGCAAATGCTGGGCGGTGCCTTCTCTGCCGATGTCACCGAAATCCTGATTCGGAACGACAGTGCCGCTGCCATGGACAAGGCCGTGGAATCTTTTTCCACCGCGACCGGCAGCATCGCCACAATCTTTGTCCGCGAAGGCGAGGATTTCATCCGCAAGAGCACGAGTTTGCGCGACACCGAAGGCAAACGTGTACTCGGGACAGCCCTTGATCGCGAATCATCGGCATTCAAGGCCATCGCGAGCGGTCAGCCGTACACCGGCCGTGCCACGCTGTTTTCCAAGAATTACATGACGCGCTACATCCCGATCCGAAACAGCGCGAACACGATTGTGGGCGCCGCATTCATCGGCATCGACTTTACGGAAGCGCTGAACGCACTCAAGAAGCAGATCCGTGAAACCAAAGTCGGCGATACCGGCTATGTCTTCGTCGTCGAAAGGAAAGGCGATGTCGGCCGAGCCATCGTTCACCCGTCGCTTGAAGGCCAGTCGATCCTCGACGTAAAGGCCGATGGCGGCCGTTTCATCGTGCGTGAAATACTTGAGCAAGGGCAAGGCGTCATCCGCTACACACCGAGCGACACAAACCTGAAACAGCAGGAAAAAGTGGCGGTATTCAACGTTTTCGATCATTGGAACTGGATCGTCGTCTCCGGAAGTTTTCTTGACGAGTTCACGGCCGACGCCAACGCCGTGCTGAAAGCCCTGATTCTCAGCTGTCTGGGGACTGTGCTGGTCATAGCCATCGCCATTCAGATGATCACCGGTGTCTGGCTGCGCAAACCGCTCACCGAATTGGGCGGCATATTTTCGAAAATATCGGGCGGCGACCTGAGGGTGGCAATCACGGTCCGCAACAACGACGAGGTGGGGCAATTGCTCTCGGCCTGCAAGACGATGTGCGCCCAGTTGCGCACGATGGTCGCAGGCATTCAGGCGGGAATGCGTGAGCTCTCGACCAATGCTGAGGCACTGTCCTTGACGGCGGAAGAGGTAGCGATGGGCTCGCACGACCAAAGCAACGAATCGATGTCCCTCGCCTCTGCGATCGAAGAACTGGCAACCAGCATCGAACAGATGTCGAGCCACTCGGAACAAACGCAGGAATTCGTCCGCCACTCGGACACCGTTTCCCGCAACGGTGCCGCCGTCATTTCCGAAGCGGTCGAATCGATGAACTCGATCGCCGGCGCCGTTCGCGAAGCTGCCGAAGTGGTTTCCAGACTCGGGACGGAAACCGAAAAAATCACGCAGGTCGTCGCGGTTATCCGCGAAATTGCCGAACAAACCAATCTGCTGGCGCTCAACGCGGCCATCGAAGCTGCCCGCGCCGGGGAGTCCGGGCGCGGCTTCGCCGTCGTCGCCGACGAAGTCCGGAAGTTGGCCGAGCGCACGACCATGGCCACGACTGAGATCGGCGCGACGATCCAGCAAATTCAGAACGGGACGAACGAGGCCGTCGCCAGCATGCGCGCCGGGGTCGCCCAGGTCGATACTGGCGTCGCCCTGGCTGGCAGGGCTGGCACCTGTATTGGCGAAATGCAGGAAGGCGCCCAACAGGTCGGACAAGCAGTCGTCGGCATTTCGGATGGCTTGCGCGAACAAACGACGGTCAGCGAAAACGTGGCGCGCAACGTCGAAGAAATCGCCCAACAAGCCGAAAGCAACCTGGCCCGCGCACGCCAAGTGGCAGAATCCTCTGCCCACATGCAAAAAATTGCCGCCAACACGCTGCAAAGCGTCGAGCGATTCGAAATCTGATCATTCCGGTTGGCGTATTCCCCATCAAACGCCGACCGGCATGCCCGGCCGGCGTTTGACGTCAGGAAACCAAAACCGGCGCAAACCTCCGGCAGCCCACCACGCCCATCGCGTGAAACACGGCAATCGATAGTACCAAGCGCCACTAACAACAAGAAGACCGTACAATCCCGAGGACATAATCCCCTCGCCCACGGCAATGAACCATAGACGCAACGCGGCTGGCACCGGAATCACTTCATCGGCATGTTGTCTTGCCTTCTGGCTGCTCTCCTCATGCGCCCAAGCCTCGGCCCAGACCGTTCGCGACGAGGAAATCGCCGAGTGCAGAAGCGGAGAATTGATCGTCTGGAATGACGGAACGGATCGTGCCATCGCCGACAGTGCACTCGTCGTCTCGTATCGCCATGACAATGCACCACTCTGGTTTAACCGATCCGAAGTCGAACAATCGATTGCAAACGCAGCAAGGGCCTGGAACGCCTGCGGCATACCGATCTCAATCGTTCCAGCCCCCCCGCAGCAGGACGGAAAAACTTCGCCCGGCACATTTCGCGTGCAATGGAGCGAAGCCGGTAGCCGAGGTAACTTCGGGCTCACCAACCTCTCGGACCGAACGCTCTCGCTAGGCCCCTCGGCATTCACCATGCTGCATGCACGCAACCCCGCCCATGACGCACGACAAACGCTACAGATGGTGCTGTCACATGAGATGGGCCATTTCCTGGGACTGATGGCGCATTCACGCCGCTGTGTCGACGTACTCTCCTATTATCAGGATACCAAGGGCACAAAATGCCAGACGCGGGACGGCAAAGGAATCGACTCGGTTCAGGAATACCGGAGCATATTGCCGACAGCATGCGACATTCAGCGCTGCCGGATCGTCAATGGGCGGCAGCACCAGACAGTTCGCCAAGGAACGGCCCAATAGGATTCAAGCCGCCGGCGATTGCGATCCGCTACGCACCGAGGCGGCATCCTCGTCCGCAACCCGACGCAATGCGGCGACAACTTCGCCGACCACGGCATCCCATTCACCGGGAACCCGCTGACGGAACACCCGCACGCCGGGATACCAACTGGACACCCCATCGGGATTATCCCATCGCCATTCACCGGAAGCGCGAAGCATCAGCCAGCACGGAGTTCCGAGCGCCCCAGCCAAATGCGCAATGACCGAATCGACGGCGATCACGAGATCGAGTTGTGCAACAACAGCAGCGGTATCGACAAAGTCGTCGAACTTGCCGCAATCGTTGAGCACGGCACCGAGTTCCGCATGGTCAGCGCAATCGCTTTCCGGGATATCTTTTTGCAGCGCAAAGAAATCGGCATCGACCGACCACAGGCGCGCCAGACATGCCAAAGGCACGTCTCGCGTCGGATTGATCATGCCACTCTGCCTGCCGGCCCAGGCCACACCAACCCGTAGACGACGCCTGACGCCGAGCCGCCGCGACCAATCGCCAACCTCGTTGGGCGACGGCTTGAGATATGGCGCACAGAGAAAATCGGCGGGCCGATCGAGTCCCAGCGCATGTGGCACACTCATCAGGGGACAATGACAGTCGTGTGCCGGAAGCGTCTCAAGCGCATCGATCACCAACACCCGTGGATCCAGCATCTGCAGCAAAGATTTCAGACTCGTCGGCACACGCAGAACAACGCGTGCGGCGCGATCAGCGACCCGTGGCACGAAGCGGACAAACTGAAGGGTGTCACCGAGCCCCTGCTCGTCCCACAACACGATTGTCTTGCCGGAAAGATCGAAATCCCCCAACCACGGCGGCGTTGCGTCCTTGAAGTAATACGGGCGTAACTGGCGCGTCGACCATCGCCATTCGAACTCCGCCCACCCCGCGGCGAACTGGCCGTCGCTGAGAAGGCACAAGGCATGCTCCATATGCGCTTCGGCAAACGCCGGACGCAACGCCAAGGCCCGACGATACGCATCGAGGGCGCAGTCCAATTGCCGCTCGTGGCGCAGCACATTGCCGAGATTGAGCCAAGTATCCGCATCGTCCGGCGCAGACGCGAGCATCGCCCGATAGCAGTCAATCGCCGGCGCATAGCGTTGCAACGCGACCAACGCGTAACCGAGATTGTTCAACGCTTCCGGATGATCGGGAAAAACGTCCAGCACGCGCCGACAGGTATCGACCACCTGCTCATGGCATTCGGCCAGCAAACAAATGCGGATCCGCCGCAACAAGCGATCAACATCGCTGGGGAATTCGGCGATTCCCGCATCGATGACATCGAGCGCACGCGCCGCCAACTGATCGCGAAGTTGTCTGGGCGCTCCCGCGTTCGACTGCGCGATGAGCGCCCGACAGTCCTCGAGACTCTCTTCGAATCGCCCCTGATCAGCAAAAAGCTGGGCGCGCTCGGTCAGCAGTGGCGGAAAGCGGAACCACGCCGGCGGCGCCGCCGAAAGAAGACGGACAGCCTCGTCAACGGCCCCCATGCATCTGAGCTGCACGCATCGCATCAACAGCGCCATGCAGTCCTGCAAAACGATTCCATCGTAGTTTTCTGGTTCCACTCGTCGTCACCCCGTGATTCGCGCAGCAAGATTATTCCCACTCCGGCAAAAACCGCAATCGAGACCGGGTAAATCACTGCAAATTCTGTTGCATCGAAACCAACAAAGTCGCCGGCCACGAGAGCGGACACCTTCTCGCCCGCATCCCGATTTCGTCTCGGGACCGTTGAAGTGATACGCTTGGGCTCTCAGTACGGGAGACGAAATATGCAACGATATTTTCGCCATGTAATCGGTCTGATTTCGGTCATCATCGCCATCGCCGCGGCGGGCTGTGCCAGCGACAAGGTGCTGGTCAATACGAATGCCAATGCGCAGGACCGCAAGACAACCGCGAACGACCCCCAGGCTGCGCTGCAGGTGTCTGACATTTCAATCCCGCCGGGGGCGAAACTCGACGCGGAAAAATCGCTGGTCATCGGAACCGGAGAGCGTTGGCTCGGGCGTCTGGTGATCAAGACCGACATCTCATCGGTGCACGCCTACAATCACTTTTTCAACGGCATGCCGGCAATCGGCTGGAGCCTGATCGCGGCCATCCAGAGCAATGTCAGTCAACTGACGTATTTGCGCGGCGAACGGGTTGTCATCGTTCAGATTGAATCCGGCTGGTTTGGCGGCACGACGATAACGATCTCGGCATCGCCACGCCAGTCTTCCGGCAACGAAGCAAAAGCGGCACGCTGACTCGCGCGAACACGGGTATGCCCTTTCAATCCTTCATCGGCCGCATTCCGAACAACTGCCTGTATTGCCGCGACACGGACATGTGGGTGCGCGACGACGACGGGCAGGTGCTGATCGGCGCAACGGCTTTCGGCCTTCACCGCGCCGGCGAAGTCATTGCATTCACGGCAAAGCCGAACGGCGCCGAAATCCTTCGCGGCAAAGGAATGGCGACGATCGAGTGCCACAAGACGGTACTTGCCGTTCATGCCCCGATTTCTTTTCGCCTGATTACCGGCAACGAAGACGCCGAAGCACGTCCTTCAGTGATTCGGGGGTCACCCTACGACGCCGGGTGGATGGCGCGCGGCCTGCCGCTAGCCTGGGCAAATGACAGCACCTGCCTTTGCAGCGCAGAGGAATACAAGCAGCACATTCTCAGTATCGACCCGGAGGCGCGCTTTGAGCCCTGAATCCCCCGGTCTTGCGTTCCTGATCTGCTCGCCCAGCATCGATCGGCCGGAGAGCTTTGTCACCCCGCTGATCCACGCCATCGCTGCACGGGCGCTCGACATACGCGTTGAAATCCACTTCGCTGGCCCCGCCGTCAGATTACTTGCCGACGGTGTTGCGGACGCGCTGTATCCGACGCCGGCAAGGGAAAAGTCGCTTGGCGTTTTTCTGCGCGAAGCATCTGCCTCAGGCGTCAGCCTCCTGGCATGTAGCATGGCTCGGGCAAACTGGCTCGACGCGGACTGTATGCTGATCTCCGAATGCGATGGAACAGTCGGCGCCACGGCATTTGTCGCGCGCAGCTTTGAGCCCGGCTGGAGAACAATGGTCTTCTGAAGACCTCGCCGCCCCTCACGCCCTTTTCAAAACCAGCGCAAGCGATTGAATTTTTTCCAATTCAGGCTATCCTATGGGTATGTGAGGTGGAATCATGAACATTACCGCAATGACCAATCAGTACCTTGGACTGTCTTCGCTGCAATCCGGGACGAGCACGACGGCATCGACCTCTTCGACGGCTGCCAACAAGGCTTATACGCAAGCCGCGGCACGACTTGAGCAAGATCGCCAGACAACGACCGCACAGATTTCCACGTATGGACAGGTCAAATCCAACTTTGCGCGTGTTCAGGACAGCAGCAAGGCACTGGCCGCCACCCAATCGACGACAAGCGCTTCAACGCTTCAGAAAAACCTGGAAACCTTCGTTTCCACCTACAACAGCGCCCGTAGCTCGGCCGCCAGCACCACCACGGGAACCGCTTCCCTAGCGGCAAGGGATCTGCAACGCACGCTGTCGTCCGACAGCGCCCGCAGCGATCTCAAATCCCTTGGTATCAGCCAGAACGCCGACGGCTCGCTGACTTTCGATGCAACGGCGCTCGCCTCTTCGCTGCAGTCGAATGCCACTACGGTCGCCAATGCCGCCAGCCGTATCGGCAACACGACCGCACAAAGTGCGACGCGGGCACTCTCCGACACGGGCAGCATCGGCACGTCCTTGAACCGGCTCAATGCGCGTGAAACGGCGATTGAATCACGTCAGGCGGACCAACAGAAGATGCTGGCCGCAGCCCAGCAACAGGTATCCGAGACGAGCGCGCAACTGACCAACGCCCTGTCGGGCATCAGCAGCTATAACCGCATCTTCTCGATGTAAGCTCGCTCAGCGACGACGTCGCGCCTCATACAGGCAGACACCGGTCGCCACGGAAACGTTGAGGCTCTGCACCGACCCAAGCATCGGGATCGTCACGAGTTGGTCGCAGCATTCGCGCGTCAACCGCCGCATGCCATCGCCTTCTGCTCCCAGCACCCAGGCCGTCGCCGCAGGCCATTGCGCCGTATAAAGACCATCTTTGCCTTCGGCGTCGGTTCCAATCACCCAGATATCGCGCTCCTTGAGTTCGCGCAGCGTCCGGGCGAGATTGGTGACGGTAATGTAAGGCACGCTCTCGGCGGCGCCGCTCGCCACCTTGATCGCCGTCTGCGTCAGCCCGACCGCGCGATCCTTCGGCGCGATCACCGCATGCGCACCGACCGCGTCCGCGACCCGCAAGCAGGCGCCAAGATTGTGGGGATCCTGAATCCCATCGAGCACCAGCAGGAATGCCGGTTCTTCAAGCGTATCAAGCACATCGTCGAGTGAAACATGACGAACCTCGCCGGTGATGCGGGCGACGACACCCTGATGGCGCATATCGCCACCGGACATGCCAGCCAGCCGCTTGGCATCGACCGGCATGACACGCACGCCTTGCAACTCGGCGTGCTTCAGCAGATCGCGAGCGCGTGCATCGTTACGGCCGGCATCGATGAAAATCTCAAGGATTGCCTCGGGCTGATGGCGCAACTTGGCGGTGATGGCATGGAAGCCATGGATGAAGCTCGAACGGGACATGAAAGGCTCAATAGAAAATAACCGGGGCGTATTTTACCCCGCCCCCGCGCCAAGCGCCTGTCCTATCCGACACCGCCTGTCTGACACCCTAAGCGCTGCGCTTGCGTCTGGTTTTTCGCGGCGCCTCGTCACCCGACACCGACACCGCCGGCATGCACAATTCCGGAGGCGGTTCGGCGAGAACGAAGTCGATGCGACCGGTTTCCAGATCGGCCCGCACTAACCGCACAAACAATCGATCCCCGAGCCGATAGCGCTGGCCGGTACGTTCGCCGAGCATCTCGTGCTTGACGCCGTCGAAGCGGAAGTAGTCCTCACCGAGCTCGGAGACGTGCACCAACCCCTCGACATAGACCGAATCGAGCGCGACAAAAACGCCAAAGGGCACGACCGACGCAATCGTCCCGGAGAACTCCTCGCCGATCCGGTCGCGCATGTAGTAGCACTTGAGCCAGTGCGTCACGTCGCGCGTCGCCTCATCGGCCCGCCGCTCGGTCATCGAACAATGCAGGCCGATGTCATCCCACTTGCCCGGCGTATACCGCTTGCCGTCGAGTGCCGCCTTGATTGCCCGGTGGACCAGCAGATCGGGATAACGCCGGATAGGCGAGGTGAAGTGCGTGTAGTGCTCGTAGGACAGGCCAAAATGCCCGACGTTGTCGGGACTGTACATCGCCTGCCGCAACGAACGCAGCATGACTGTCTGCAAGAGTTGGACATCCGGCCGTCCCTTGATGCTTTCCATCAATTTGGCATAATCCTTGGCGCTCGGATTCTCCCCGCCGGACAGCGAAAGTCCGAACTCTTTGAGGAAGGTACGCAGCCCCTCAAGCTTCTCCGGCGTCGGCCCTTCGTGGATGCGATACAGACAGGGATGCTCATGGCTTTCGAGAAACTCTGACGCGCAGACGTTGGCGGCCAGCATGCACTCCTCGATCAAGCGATGCGCGTCATTGCGCTGCACCGGCACGATATTGGCGATCTTGCCCTGGTCGTCGAAAAGCATCATCGTCTCGACCGTCTCGAAGTCGATGGCCCCGCGCTTATGCCGTGCCTTGAGCAGAATCCTGAAGACAGCCTCAAGCGCCTGCAGTCGCGGCTGCAGACTCTGATGCAAGTCGTTATCGGGTTGCAGCTCGCCCGACAGCCATCCCCACACCTGCGTGTAGGTCAGACGCGCTGCCGAACGGAAAACCGCCGGATAGAATTCGTAGGCCTTGATGATGCCACTAGCATTAATATCCATGTCGCAGACCATCGCCAGCCGCTCGACATCGGGATTCAACGAACACAGACCGTTGGAAAGCTTCTCCGGCAACATCGGAATGACGCGACGTGGAAAGTAAACCGAATTGCCGCGTTCCATGGCGTCGCGATCGAGCGCCATGCCAGGCTTCACGTAATGGCTCACGTCGGCGATCGCGACGACAAGCCGCCAGCCGCGTCCTTTCTTTTCGGCGAACACGGCATCATCGAAATCGCGCGCCGTTTCTCCATCGATCGTCACCAGCGCCAGATCGCGCAGATCCCGCCGCCCTTTCCATTCCGACGACTTGACCTTGACCGGCAGCGCTTTCACTTCCTCGATCGCCTGCGGCGAGAACTCGAAGGGCAGATCATGCTTGCGCAACGCGATCTCGATCTCCATGCCCGGATCGGCATAGTTGCCAAGCACCTCGACGATGCGTCCGATCGGCTGCGAATGGCGGCTTGGCTGCTCGATGATCTCGACCATCACCACCTGGCCGGCCTTGAACTTGGCTTTCTTGTCGGTTTTCTTGTCGGGAACGACGAGGATGTCCTGGCTGATCCGCTTGTTCTCCGGCGCCACCAGCGTGATGCCGTGCTCAACGACAACCCGACCGACAACGCGACTGTTGGCGCGTTCCAGCACCTCGACGATCGCCGCCTCGCGCCGACCACGGCTATCGGTACCGGTAATGCGAACCAGCGCTCGGTCGCGATGCAAGACCTTCGTCATCTGTTTGGCATCAAGGAAAAGATCCTCCCCGCCATCGTCAGGAACGAGGAAACCGTAGCCGTCGGCATGTCCCTCGACGCGGCCGGCGATGAGGCTCGCCCGTTCGGGAAGAATATAGGCGCCCTTGCGATTTCGCATCAGTTGCGCCTCGCGCTCCATGGCCGAGAGGCGCCGCGCGAATGACTCGCGCTCCGCTTTATGCACATCGAGCAAATCACACAGAAAATCAAAGCTCACCGGCCGTCCCTGGTCAGCGAGTACCTGAACGACATACTCGCGCGAAGGCAGCGGCATTGGGTAGCGCGCTGCCTCACGACCGAAGTGGGGATCATTTTTTCGTACTTTCGATAGTTTTTTTATTGACATTTATTTTTCTTCCTTTAGAATCTCGCCTTCGTTGCAGATGCCCAGGTGGCGAAATTGGTAGACGCGCTAGGTTCAGGTCCTAGTGGTGGCAACACTGTGGGGGTTCGAGTCCCTTCCTGGGCACCACGCAAATGCAACACAGAAGCCGCACAACCGACAGGTTTGCGGCTTTTTTGTTTGCACGATCGTCAATCGCAACGACATAAAACCTGGACGACAGGCCGCATGCTATCCCAGAACGGATTCGAAGCCAAATGAGACAGATCTCCCGCGACGATCTCGCCGCGCTGAGCGCCGCGGCCACCGCCTCGCCGCGTCGGCGCGCCAACCTCAACATTCACGAACACCTGGACGATCCTGTCCAGCGCCTGGCGATCGCGATGGAGCCCGACACACTCGTTCTGCCCCATCGTCATCCGCACACCTGGGAATTGCTCTTTCCCCTGAAAGGTCGTTTCATTGTGCTGTATTTCGACGATGCCGGTCACGTGACCCACCGCCAGATACTCGGCGAAGAAAGCGCGCTCATCGAAACACCGCCAGGACAATGGCACGCGGTGCTGTCGCAAGACACGGGCGGTGTCATTTTCGAAGTCAAACACGGGCCTTACACGCCGCTTGCATCGTACGACATCCATGACTGGCGCCAGGAAGACACACCACTCCAGACACGGGCGCTGCTCGACTGGTACGCCCGGGCGCAAATCGGCGACCGCTTTCCGGACTGACACGCGCGGTACATTCGCTTCGTATTTGCCGACGCAGCACGTATACTTGCCGTTTTCCTCAATTGATCCGGAAGCCGACCCACCGTGCAATTCACCCAGGACACGCCATCGAGAACCGCCCAGACAATCTTCTGGCTGGCCTTCGTGCTGGCCTGGCTGGTCCTGCTCGGCACCCGCGCGCTGATTCATCCCGATGAGGGACGTTATGCGATGCTTTCGCTCGGCATGCTGCAAAGCGGCGACTGGGTGACGCCACGCCTCAACGGCCTGCTCTATTTCGAGAAACCCGCCCTACAGTACTGGGCTGGCGCGATCGCTTTCAAGCTCTTCGGCATCAACGAGTTTGCCGCGCGATTCTGGCCGGGCCTGACCGGATTGCTGTCGATCCTGACCGTCGGCGTAACGGCACGACGCCTCTGGGGCAACGGACACCATGCGGCGCTGGTGATGGCCGGCACGACCTGGATCGCAGCCAACAGTCACTTTCTCAACCTCGACACCGGTCTCAGCTTCTTCCTGACCGTGGCGCTCTGCGCCTTCGTCGTCGCACAACAGGACGATGCACGCGCACCGACCATCCGACATGCCATGTGGCTCGCCTGGGCGGCAATGGCCGGCGCAACGCTATCGAAAGGCCTGATTGGCCTCGTCATCCCCGCCGGATCACTGTTCTGCTACAGCCTTTTCTGTTGGGACTGGCGCCCGTGGCGGCGCATGCACTGGCTGTCAGGCCTGCTGATTCTGTTGCTGCTCTGTGCACCGTGGTTCGTGCTGGTATCGCTGAGAAATCCCGATTTCGCTCGTTTCTTTTTCATCCACGAGCACTTCGAGCGCTTCCTCACCACCGTCCATGGCCGTGAGGCTCCGTTCTGGTATTTCCTCCCGGTACTGCTGATCGGCTTCATGCCCTGGACCTCGCTCCTGCCACGCCTCATCATTGACGGAATGCGCCGCGCTTCGAGTGACGGTTTCCAAACGGGGCGATTCCTGCTGATTTGGGCGCTGTTCGTATTCGCTTTTTTCAGCAAATCGAGCTCCAAGCTGCCGTCCTACATCCTGCCGATGTTCCCGGCCTTGGCGCTGCTGCTCGGCCAGTCGCTCACCAACATGCGCGCCGTCACACTCAAGAAACACCTGTGGGTGCCGCTCCTGCTCTGGGCCGCGCTGGCCTGCGCCCTGCCGCTCACCCACTTCCTGCCGGAAGACCCGGGGACCCCGGCAACGGCCTACACTGAGCTCGCCACCTGGTTGTCAATCGGCGGCATCCTCTTCCTGCTTTGCGGCGCCTTGGCCTGGAGAGCGCTGTCACGCGAAAAAACACTGGCCGCCATCATGTTCTTATGCGCCGGCAGTCTCGGCGGCGTGCTATGCGCCAGCCAGGGGCACGACGCGATCGGGCGGCTCAAGAGCAGCAAGGATCTCGTCGCGCAGATCCAGACCTACGTTCATCCCGAAACAGAAATATTCTCGATCAACGTCTACGAACAAACCTTCCCCTTCTATCTGCAGCGGCCGGTCGTGCTGGTCAATTACGAAGACGAATTCGCCTTCGGCCAACGCGTCGAGCCGACACGTTCGATCGCTTCGCTCGACGCTTTCGTTGCACGTTGGAAGGCAGCCCCGGAAGCCATGGCCATGATGCAGGAAGAAACCTTCAACACACTGTCACAACGCGGCCTACCGATGAAAACCGTGTATCGCGACATTCGCCGGATCGTGGTGGTCAAACAATGAAAGTCCTGGAATTTTCCCTGATCCTTCTCGGCGTGCTACTCAACGCATTCGCGCAGCTGCTGCTCAAGGCCGGCGTCCGCCAGATCGGTCATTTCGATTTCTCGATGGCCAACATCTGGCCGATTTCGACCTCGCTCGCCACCAACCTGCCGATCATCGGTGGGCTGAGCTGCTACGTCGTCAGCGTCGTCGTCTGGATCATGGCCCTTTCCCGTGTCGAAGTCAGCATCGCCTATCCGATGCTGTCGATCGGCTACGTCGTCAACGCTATTCTCGCCTACCTGCTCTTCGGCGAAGCCGTCGGCCCACAACGCCTGGCCGGCATCGCCGTCATCATCGTCGGCGTCGTCATTGTCGCGAAAAGTTAAGCCATGGATATCCTGCCCTTTACCCGTCCCAACATCGATGAAGACACCATCGCCGCCGTCGCCGACGTGCTGCGTTCTGGCTGGCTGACGACCGGCCCCAAATGCCGAGAGCTCGAAAGCGCGCTCTCGGCCCGTGCCGGCGGCCGCCCCGTGCGCGTCGTCAACTCGGCCACCGCAGCGCTCGAATTCGGTTTGCGCCTCGCTGGCGTCGGTCCCGGCGACGAGGTCATCACAACCTCGCTGTCCTGGGTCGCAACCTCGAACGTCATCCTGACTGTCGGCGCCACACCGGTCTTCGTCGACATCGACCCGGCGACCCGCTTGATCGACCCAGACCTGATCGAAGCGGCAATCACCAAACGTACGCGCGCGATCATTCCCGTCGACTTGGCCGGTCTGCCAGTCGACCGCGATCGACTCTACGCAATTGCCAACAAGCACAAGCTGCGCGTCATCGAGGACGCGGCGCAATCTCAGGGCGCGAACTGGAATGGGCGTGAGCTCGGCACCATCGGCGACCTCGTCGCTTTCAGTTTCCATCCGAACAAGAACATGACGACCGGCGAAGGCGGCTGCCTCGTCATGAACACCGACGAAGAGGCGCGCCTGTTCGAGAAACTCCGCCTGCAGGGCGTCACCCGCGACAGCGAGGGCACCTACGACTGCGACGTACTCGGCGGCAAGGCCAACCTGACCGACATCGCGGCAGCGATCGGACTCGGACAGATCAAGCACCTCGATCGCTTCAACGCGCGCCGCCGCGAACTGGCGCGCCACTACTTCAAGGCATTCGAGGGATTGCCGGTGGCATTGCCGCCCGCCGATTTCTCGCAAAGCAACTGGCATATGTTCCAGGTACTGCTGCCGGAAACCCTGGCGAGCCAGCGCGGCGAAATCATCCGCCGCCTGCGCGACGCCGGCATCGCCACCGGCGTGCACTACCCGGCGATCCACCTGACCACACTCTATCGCCGTCAGGGACTCGCCACGCGGCCGCTGCCGCATACGGAATCGGTCGCCGCGCGCATCCTGACGCTGCCGCTCTTCCCGGCAATGCAGGACAGTGTCATCGATCGTGTCGCCACGGCATTGCGCACGGTGTTGCGCCAACTTGACCCGGAGAGCATGCCGGCATGAGCACCGCATCGCCAAAGCTGAGCGTCGTCATTCCCGTCTATAACGAGGAAGCCACACTGCCGGCGCTGTTCGCCCGCCTCTATCCGGCGCTCGATCAACTCGGCATCGCGTACGAAATCCTGTTCACCAACGATGGCAGTCGCGACAAATCGGCGGCGCTCCTGGCCGACCAGTTTCGCGCCCGGCCGGACGTCACCCGCGTCATTCTGTTCAACGGCAATTTCGGTCAGCACCGCGCCATCCTCGCCGGCTTCGCGCACGCCCGCGGCGAGTGCATCGTCACGCTCGACGCCGACCTGCAAAACCCGCCGGAAGACATCGGCGTACTGCTTGCCGAATTCGACAAGGGACACGATTACGTCGGTTCGATCCGCCGCCAGCGCAACGACAGCCTCTGGCGCCATCTCGCCAGCCGGGCGATGAACCGTTTGCGCGAAAAGATCACCCGCATCCACATGACAGACCAGGGTTGCATGATGCGCGCCTACAGTCGGCGCATCATCGACACGATCAACCAGTGCAACGAGATGCACACCTTCATCCCGGCACTCGCGTATTCATTCGCCCAGAACCCGACCGAAGTCGTCGTCGGCCACGAAGAACGCCATGCCGGCGAATCGAAATATTCGCTCTACAGCCTGATCCGTCTCAACTTCGACCTGATGACCGGATTCTCCATCGTGCCGCTGCAGTTCTTCTCGATGCTCGGCATGCTGCTCTCGCTCGGCTCCGGCATACTCGTCGTCTATATGCTGCTGCGGCGCCTGCTGCTCGGCCCGGAAGTCGAAGGCGTGTTCACGCTGTTCGCGATCACTTTTTTCCTGATCGGCATCGCGCTATTCGGCATCGGCCTGCTCGGCGAATACATCGGCCGGATTTACCATGAAGTCCGCCACCGTCCGCGCTACCTGATCGCCGGCATCCTGCAGGCCGAGGACGACAAGCAATGACCCGTGCCGTCGTCTTCGCCTACCACAACGTTGGCGTCCGCTGCCTAAAGGTGCTGCTGGCACGAGGCATCGACGTAGCGCTCGTCATCACGCACGAGGACAACCCGAACGAAAACATCTGGTTCGGTTCGGTTCGCCAGGTCTGCGAAGAGAACGACATACCGTTCATTACCCCCGCCGATCCGAACACACCAGAAACGGAAGCGTGCGTCGCCGCTCTAGACGCTGATTTTCTGTTCAGTTTCTATTACCGCCACATGCTCAAGGCGCCGCTGTTGTCCGCCGTCAAACGCGGCGCTTACAACATGCACGGCTCGCTACTGCCCAAATACCGGGGCCGCGTGCCGATCAACTGGGCGGTCATCCACGGCGAGCGAGAGACTGGCGCGACGCTCCACCGGATGACCGAAAAACCCGACAACGGCGCCATCGTCGACCAAGTTGCGGTACCGATTCTGCCGGACGACACCGCACAGGAAGTGTTTGAAAAGGTCACGGTTGCTGCCGAGCTTTGCCTCCACCGCGCGCTTCCCGGCCTGATCGACGGTTCGGCGCCACACCGCGCGCAGGACCTGAGCCAGGGCGCCTATTTCGGCGGACGCAAGGCCGAAGACGGACGGATCGACTGGAGCCAGAACGCACGCCAGATCCATGACCTCGTCCGCGCCGTCACCCGCCCTTATCCCGGCGCATTCAGTGACCTCCCCACTGGAAGACTGGTATTATGGCGGACTCGCGTCGTCGCTGACGACGGCACAGGCCCGCTGACGGGAACTATCACTCACAACAACGGAATACTTGAGATCCACCCGATTGGCGGCGGCATCCTCCAGATTCTCGATGCCGAACTCTCCGGGGGGGACCTGCCGACAAGCGGAAACCCCGACGACATCATCAAACTTCCATCCTCAGACTCCTGAAACACTTCGCTGATCCCATGAAAAAAGTCCTGATCCTCGGCGTCAACGGCTTCATCGGCCACCATCTGACCAAACGCATTCTCGCAACGACCGACTGGCAAGTCTTCGGCATGGACATGTTCGACGACAAGGTGCGCGAGTTCACCGACCATCCGCGTTTCCACTTCTTCGAGGGCGACATCACGATCAACCAGGAGTGGATCGAATACCACGTCAAGAAGTGCGACGTCGTCTTGCCGCTGGTCGCCATCGCCACCCCGGCGACCTACGTCCAGGAACCGTTGAAAGTCTTCCAGCTCGATTTCGAAGCCAACCTGCCGATCATCAAGTGGTGCGTCAAGTACAAGAAGCACGTGGTCTTCCCCTCGACGTCCGAGGTCTATGGCATGTGCAAGGACGGCGAATTCGATCCGGAGAACTCCGATCTCGTCTATGGCCCGATCAACAAGCCGCGCTGGATCTACGCCTGCTCGAAGCAACTGCTCGACCGCGTGATCGCCGCCTACGGCCAGCAGGAAGGCCTCAAATACACCTTGTTCCGCCCCTTCAACTGGATCGGCGGCGGCCTCGACTCGATCCACACGCCGAAGGAAGGCTCGAGCCGCGTCATCACGCAGTTCTTCGGCCATATCGTGCGCGGCGAAACGATCAAACTGGTCGATGGCGGCCAGCAGAAGCGCGCTTTCACCTATGTCGATGACGGCATCAGCGCGCTGATGAAGATCATCGAAAACAAGGACGGAAAAGCGACCGGCCAGATCTTCAACATCGGCAACCCGAGCAACAACTATTCGGTTCGCGAACTGGCGACGATGATGCTCGAACTGGCCAAGGAATACCCGGAATATGCCGAAGGACTGGCCCGCGTCAAGATGGTGGAGACGACCTCCGGCGAGTACTACGGCAAAGGCTATCAGGACGTCCAGAACCGTGTGCCGAAGATCGAGAACACCATGCGCGACCTCGACTGGGCACCGACAGTGACGATGGCCGACGCGCTCCGCCATATTTTCGATTACTACCGCAGCCAGGTTGCCCACGCCAAGGATCTGGTCAATTAAATGACGACGCCATTGCTCGCGCTGAAAGTCGACGTCGACACTTGGCGCGGCACGCGCGAGGGCGTCCCGCGCCTGCTCGCCCTGCTCGAGAGGCACGACGCGCGGGCTACCTTCCTGTTCAGTCTGGGCCCTGATCATACGGGACGCGCCATCAAGCGTGTCTTCCGCAAGGGATTTCTGAAAAAGGTCTCGCGCACCTCGGTGGTTGAGCACTACGGTGTACGAACGTTGATGTACGGCACTTTGCTGCCGGGACCGGACATCGGCCGGCGCGAGGCAGACCTGATGCGTAGCGTCCGCGACGCGGGCCATGAAGTCGGCATCCACTGCTGGGACCATATCCGCTGGCAGGACAATGTCGTTGCCCAAACGCCCGACTGGACCCGGCGGGAAATGAAACGGGCGGCCGACCGCTTTGCCGAAATTTTCGGCACACCGGCAATGACGCACGGGGCCGCCGGATGGCAAATGAACGAAGCCGCCTACGCCTGTGAGCGGGAACTCGGCTTCGATTACGCTTCGGATGGCCGCGGCACCCATCCCTTTCTACCGGTCGATGGATCCGGAAAGTTGATTGGCGTGCCACAACTGCCGACCACCTTGCCGACGCTCGACGAGTTGATCGGCATCGACGGTCTAAGCGGCGACAACGTCGACCAGCATCTGCTCGGACTTACGCAAAATGCCACGCACGCTCAGGTCTACACGCTCCACGCCGAACTGGAGGGCATGCGCCTGGGGGGCACCTTCGAGCGCCTGCTGACCGGATGGAAGGCGCAAGGCTATCGGCTCGACACCTGCCGGCGCTATTTCGAGTCACTCGACCGTTCGGTGCTTCCGCGTCATCAGGTCATCCTCGACGAAATTCCTGGACGCAGCGGAATATTGGCGCTTCAGGGCCCAGTCTGGTCGTAGCAGGCTAAAGAACGCCTAGAGCAGTCGCTCTGCGTTCGCCCAATCAATACGCTGGGAAGGCACGTCGCTACGTTTGACACGGCCGATTACAAAGGCACGCCTTGTCTTCGGTACACCGTCAAGCACCGCCATCGTAAATTCGACGTCCGAGGCCATCTCCGTTCTCGAGGCATCGAGGATGACGTTGAGGGTACTCAAGCGCAGATGTGTAGGCTCAAACCGGATATAGCGCTCCGGGGTACCCAGCACTTTGCATAAATAGTCGAGTTCCGTCTCAAGGATCGCCTGGGAATCGCCAAGTTCCGAAAGCTGGCGTTCGTTGTCGAGCAGCTGTGACTCCAGCACCTGTTGCGCGCCGCCGCCCGCCGGCGCCGTGGCGAACACCGACCCCAATCCAGGCCCCTGCATCTGCAGCATGCGCAAGCGCGCCCGGATCAATGACCGGCTTTCCTCGAGTTCCTGCCGCTCTGAACGCAATTCACTGATTTCTCGCATTGCCTGTGCGACCAGATATTCAAACGACTGATTGCCGAGCAGATGCTTGACCTCAGTTTCGGAATGACCGCAGATCCGCACGTTTGGCGAGGAAAAATCGACGACGCGCTGGGCAATGTCGCGCTGCAACACGTCACCCTGCAGCAATGCGCCTTCCACATGCTGCTCCTGATACGTCATGCCAAAGACAATGAAGGCCTCGCTGACATCGGGGAAGCGCGCAAAAAAAGTCCGCAAATTGTGAGACCGCCCCAGCGCCGCAGGCACCTCGGAGGCACTGGCAAAAAAGGCACGGAGCACCGGCGTCGAGGACCACTGCGCTTCGGAAACATCGATGGCCGGTGGCAAGGCGAGTATTCGCGTTCTCAGGTAATCGGCGGTCAGACGCACGGCCGGCGCCAAGCGTTCAGGACAGGTGCGTAACAGGCACAGACGGGGATTGGTCAGCGACAGCGCCTTATCGACAGCTTTGCGCAATTCCGCCTCGGCATCGCTGATGGCTTCGAAATGCGACGGACGGATTTTGAACCAGTCCAGAATCCCCATGACGGCTCACCCCGAATAACTTTGCACTTATCATACGCCTCGACAGACACAAAAAAACCGGCCTGAAGCCGGTTTTTTTGAACGTCTGCAAGGATCAGGCAAATGGATGCCGACGCAGAATGGTTTCGTCACGCTCGGGACCGGTCGACACGATATCGATCGGCACCTCGCACAGCGCCTCAATCCGCGCGAGATACGCCTGCGCGGCCGCCGGCAGCGCTGCATGCGATTTGACACCAACCGTCGACTCGCTCCACCCCGGCATCGTTTCGAACACGGGTTCGCAGCCGGCAACATCATCCGCACCCATCGGCAGCAGATCGACGACTTCCCCATTCAAGCGGTAGCCGGTGCAGATCTTCAGTTCTTTCAAGCCATCGAGCACGTCGAGCTTGGTGATGCACAGGCCAGTAATACCGTTGATCTGGATCGAGCGCTTGAGCGCAGGCATATCGAACCAGCCGCAACGGCGCTTGCGCCCGGTGACCGTGCCGAATTCGCGGCCGACCTGCGACATCTGGTAGCCCGGCGTGCCTTCCGTCTCGATGTCGAGTTCGCACGGGAAGGGGCCGCCGCCGACGCGCGTGCAGTAGGCCTTGGTGATCCCCAGAATGTAATTGAGCATGCCCGGGCCGATACCGGCGCCGGCCGCAGCCTGGCCGGCAACGCAGTTCGACGAGGTGACGAACGGATAGGTACCGTGGTCGATGTCGAGCAGCGTGCCTTGCGCGCCCTCGAACAGCATGTTGCATCCAGCCTTGTAGGCAGCGTTGAGCTCAGCCGACACATCGGCAACCATCGGCTTGATCTTCTCTGCATCGGCCAGCGCCTGCGCCAACACCGTCTCGTAATCGACAGGATCGGCCTTGAGGTACTGCGTCAGCACGAAATTGTGATACTCGAGGTTTTCCTTGAGTTTCTCGGCGAAACGCTCGGGATAGAACAGGTCATAGACGCGCAGTGCACGCCGGGCGACCTTGTCCTCGAAGGTCGGGCCAATGCCCTTGCCGGTCGTACCGATACGCTTGTCAGCGCATTTGGCCGCCTCGCGCGCGCGATCGACGGCGATATGGTACGGCAGCACCAGCGGGCATCCCGGACTGATCTTCAGCCGCGAGGCAACCTGCAGGCCACCAGCCTCGAGCTGCTCGATCTCGGACAACAGGTGGTGAATATCGAGCACGACGCCATTGCCGATATAACACGTAATCCCGTCGCGAACGATGCCTGAGGGCACCAGGTTGAGCTTGTACACCTTGTCGCCGACCACCAGTGTATGCCCGGCGTTGTGTCCGCCCTGGAAGCGGACGACGCCACTGGCATGATCCGTGAGCCAGTCGACGATCTTGCCCTTGCCTTCGTCGCCCCACTGGGTTCCAACCACCACCACATTCTTAGCCATGTTTATTTCCCGTCAATCACCTGAATAATCCACTCGCCAGACTGCTGGACCAGACGTCGATCGCATAGCAGCCCATCATTTTCTTCTTGTCCCGGAAGCAATTCGACGACAACCTCGCCTTGCGCCCGCAACGCCGCGATCTTGTCGGCCAGCGCCGCATTGTCCAGCGCCCAGGGCGCCAGGATGGCACCGGTCGTTTCGCCATTGCCGGCCAATCGGGCGATTTCGCGCAAATCCATCGAAAAGCCGGTCGCCGGCCGGGCTCTTCCGAAATTCGCCCCCACGCCGTCATAACGACCGCCTCGCGCAATGGCGCTCGGGTAACCCGGATAGTACGCGGCAAACACCACACCGTTGTGATAGTGATAGCCACGCAAATCGGCAAGATCGAAGGACAAGGGCAGATCCGGCAAGGCTGCGCGCAACTGTTTGAGCGTCGCCAGCGCCTCCCGAATTTCCGGCAGATCCGGCAAGCGGTTGGCCGCGCTGTCAAGCAACTCGTCACCGCCGAACAATTCCGGCAACAGCATCAACGCGGCACCATAGGGCGCGGCAATTCGGCTACAAAAATCACGTAGGCCGGGCACATCCTTGGTTTGGAGAAGTTGCAGCAGACCTTCTTCTTCCGAGCCATTCAACCCCGCCGCATTGGCCAGCGCACGGAATACGCCAACATGCCCGACATCGATCCGCGACGCAGGCGTGCCCGCCGCCTTCAATGCCAAGGCCAGGAGGCGCAGCGCTTCCAGGTCGGCTTCGATGCCGGCGTAGCCGTACAATTCGGCACCCAACTGGATCGGCTCGCGACTGGCCGCCTGTGAGGTTGGCAAGGTATGAAGCACGCTGTCGCAATAGCACAGGCGCGTCACGCCGCGACGATTGAGCAGGTGCGCATCGATACGCGCGACTTGCGGGGTCATATCGGCGCGCACCCCGAGCGTGCGTCCCGACAACTGATCGACGAGTTTGAAAGTCCGCAACTTGAGGTCAGAACCGGAGCCCGTCAGAAGGGAGTCAAGAAACTCCAGCAAGGGCGGCTGGACGAGTTCATATCCATGAGAACGGAAAAGATCCAGCGTGGCACGGCGCAGGCGCTCGATGTTCGCCGCTTCGTGCGGCAGGGCATCGGAAATATGATCGGGAAGTAACCAGTTCATTTGAATATCATCAACAGGACAATGCCGGCCAGCATCGAGGACAGGCCGATAAAACGAAGTTGCCCGTCCGACATCTGGATCAGGCGACGAAATGTCTCACGCCATGCCGACGGTGCCAGGAAGGGGACCAAGCCTTCCAGCACCAGCATCAGGGCAAAAGCAACCAGCAGACCATTGGTCATTTGACGGATTTTTCGCCACCGCGACCAACACCCTTCATGTACTTGAAGAAGTCGGAATTCGGCTCGACCACCATCACGTCATTCTTGCTCTTGAAACTACTACGATACGCCTCCATGCTGCGATAAAAGGCGTAGAACTCGGGATTCTGATTGAATGCCTGAGCATACGTCGCCGCGGCCTTCGCATCGCCTTCCCCCTTGATTTTCTGCGCATCGCGGTAAGCTTCGGCAACGATCACTTCGCGTTGCTTTTCGGCATCCGCACGGATTTTTTCGGCTTCTGCCGAACCTTCCGAACGCAGTTCGTTGGCGACCCGCTTGCGCTCGGCCTCCATCCGCCGATAGACCGACTCGCTCACCTCGGACGGCAAATCGACGCGCTTGACGCGCACATCGACGATCTGCACGCCGATCTTGCGTGCATCGAGGTCCGCCTTGGCGCGCATCTGCTCCATGATCTTGTCGCGTTCGCCCGACACCACTTCGTGCACGGTGCGCTTGCCGAATTCCTCGCGCAGTCCGGCATTGACCGTTTGCGACAAACGCGTCCGCGCGCGTGCTTCGTCACCGGCGACGGAAATGTAGTACAGCTTCGGATCGACGATGCGCCACTTGACGAATGAATCGACGAGGACGTTCTTCTTCTCCGACGTAATGAAGCGCTCCGGATCCGGCGTATCCAGCGTCAGGATCCGCTTGTCGAAGTAGCGCACATTCTGGATCATCGGCCACTTCAGATAGAGCCCCGGCTCGGTAATGACCTCACGCACTTCGCCAAGCTGGAAAATGATCGCCGACTGACGTTGATCGACCGTAAAAATCGACGTCGCCAATACTGCCAGACCTGCAGCGACAAGCGCCGCCAGGAAATTGAGTTTCATCCGCATCAACGCACCTCCCGATCACGCGAGCGCAGTGCTTCGCGGTCCCGCTGGATGGAATAGGCGCCACCCCGCTCCGCCTGAATCGGCTTTTCAAGTTGCGGCGGCGTTTCATTCGAAACCGGCTGCGCCGCGCTCCGCGCCGACGCTTGTGCTTCATTGGCCGCCGGCGATTGCGCCGACGCGACGGCGCCAGACGCCTGCATCAGTTTGTCGAGCGGCAAATACAACAGGTTACCCTGCCCCTTGGCATCGACCATGACCTTGCTGGTGTTGGCATAAACCTGTTGCATGGTTTCGAGATACATCCGGCTGCGCGTCACTTCCGGCGCCTTCGCGTATTCGGCATTGATCTGGCGGAAACGGCTTGCATCGCCTTCCGCCGTCGCAATCAGACGCTGCTTGTAGCCTTCAGCCTCCTGAATCAGACGCGCCGCCGTGCCGCGCGCTTTCGGGATGACGTCATTGGCATACGCCTGACCTTCGTTCTTCTGCCGCTCGCGATCCTGCCCTGCCTTGACGGCATCATCAAACGCCGCCTGGACCTGTTCCGGCGGCTGCGCGTTTTGCATCGTCACTTTGGAAATCAGGATGC
The DNA here is from genome assembly GCF_900099695.1 of Propionivibrio dicarboxylicus. Taxonomy (GTDB): domain Bacteria; phylum Pseudomonadota; class Gammaproteobacteria; order Burkholderiales; family Rhodocyclaceae; genus Propionivibrio; species Propionivibrio dicarboxylicus. Next base: position 37,962 of record NZ_FNCY01000026.1, read on the forward strand.
CGGTCTTGTATCGATCGAGAATTTCCTGCATCAGATTCGACGCCTTGACGGCGATCTGCTCGCGACCTTCGTACAGCACGAAATCCATGCGGCTCTTGCCGACGATCTCGCGGATCGCCGTTTCGGCCGCCTGCATCACCGACTCATCAGGATTGCGATTATTGAAGATGTAATCGACCGGATCCTTGAGAATGTACTGAACGGCAAACTGGATATTGATGATGTTTTCATCATCGGTGAGCATCAGGGCTTCCTTGAGCACCTTGTTCCGTTCGCTGCCACGGTAACCGACCTCAATCGTGCGGACACCGGAGATATTGACGATCTCATGCGACTGAATCGGATACGGCAAACGCCAGCGCAATCCAGACTCGGTACTTTCCTTGTAGCGGCCGAACTGAAGCACCAGCGCACGCTGCGAGGCATCGACGATGTAGAAACCGCTCGCCAGCCATACCAGCAAGACCAATCCGACCAGCACACCGATCCCACCGCCGAGAAATCGCGGGTTGATATCCACCGGGGGACGCTCGCTTCCCCGATTGCCGCCGCCGTTGCCACGCTTGCCGAACATGCCGGACAGACGGCGATTGAGATCTCGCCACATTTCCTCCAGATCAGGGGGACCCTGATCCGGACGCTTGCCGCCGCCGTTGTTGCCGCTGTCGTTGCCACGATTTCCCCATTGCGGGTCATTGAGTGACATGAGTACTCCGATACCAGAAATCATAGGAAAAAACCTGGGTTATCATCCGATTCATCGCCAAGCGCTTCGGCGTCACTGTGTGACGCGACACGATTTGACCTGGCCTTCTCCAGTGCGATCTCGGTCAAGGCTTCGCGCAGCAAGGGCAACCCGTCGCCGCACTTGGCGCTAACACGCACTCGATCGATTCTACCATACTCATCCCGCTCGACTGACGGCGGAAGACCTGTCAAATCAAGCTTGTTGAGCACGATCAACTGGGGCACGTCGCTCGCCCCGATTTCCTTCAGCACCTTGTCAACTTCGCGCATCTGCTCTTCCCTGACCGGACTGGCCGAGTCAACGACATGAAGCAGAACATCGGCGTGCGCCGTCGCCTCCAGCGTGGCATGGAATGCAGCCACCAGCGCATGCGGCAGGTCGCGGATAAAACCAACCGTATCCGAGACAACGATATTGCCGGCCTCGCCGAGCCAAACCTTACGCGAGGTCGTATCGAGGGTGGCGAACAACTGATCGGCCGCATAGGCGCCGGCATGGGTCAGCGCATTGAACAAGGTCGACTTGCCGGCATTGGTGTACCCGACCAGCGACACGCTCAACGACTCGCCTCGTACCCGTGCCTTGCGTTGCACGCCTCGCTGCCGCTCAAGGCGCGACAGGCGCTCCCTGAGCAGTTTGACTCGCTTGCCAAGCAGGCGCCGGTCCGTTTCGAGCTGGGTTTCGCCAGGTCCGCGCAGACCGATGCCGCCCTTTTGCCGCTCTAGGTGCGTCCAGCCTCGCACCAGGCGCGTCGCCAAGTGATCGAGTTGGGCCAGTTCAACCTGGAGCTTGCCCTCCGCACTCTGCGCCCGCAAGGCGAAGATATCGAGAATCAGGCTAGTGCGATCGATGACGCGACACTGCAGACGCCGCTCCAGATTGCGTTCCTGCGCCGGCGACAACTCATGATTGAAGATCACGAGATCCGCATCATACGCACCGATTTCGGCCGCAACCTCCTCCACCTTTCCCTTGCCGGCAAACGTCGCCGCGTCGGGGCTACGGCGTTTGCCGGAGACCTCGGCGCATACGGTCGCACCTGCCGAAGCTGCGAGCAGGCGAATTTCTTCAAGCCGGTCGGGAATATCGTCGTAGCCGAGATCTAGCTGAACGATGATGGCACGTTCGCCAGACTCAGGACGATCGAACATTGGATGTAATTAACAAGGTCGCGACATGACGAAGGCTCGCGCCAGCGATACGGAGATGCCGCGAACGCTGGCTATCTTAGAGTTCTTCCCCGCTATCCTGATGAATATTGACCGGACGGGAAGGAACGACCGTCGAGATGGCATGCTTATAAACCATCTGGGTCACCGTGTTCTTCAAAAGAACTACATATTGGTCAAATGATTCCACCTGACCTTGCAGTTTGATACCGTTGACCAAATAGATCGAAACGGGAACATGCTCACGGCGCAGCACGTTCAGAAACGGGTCTTGTAACAATTGCCCTTTGGTACTCATGGTTCAACTCCATGTGTCGTTGTTGGTATTGGTGAGGCCAAGCTTAAAGGATTTCGGCCCGCTTTGCCAGCGCGAAACCGAATTCAGCCTTTCGATGTGCGCCCTTTTGCCTTTGCCGTCGCTGACTGACGCCGCTGCGGCGAACGCGTATCGGACGATTTGACCGCAGCCGCCGCTTTTGGTTTCGCGCCATTAGCCTTCGGTGCAGACGAACGCGCCGGCTTCCCGGTCGCGTTTTCCTCGCGCTTCGGCTTTCGACGATTGGTCTCGGGCGCCTTGCGCTCGGCAAACGGATTCTCGGTCACGTTGTACTGGATCCGTAAGGGCGTGCCCTTGAGCTTGAAAACCTCACGGAACGTGTGCTCCAGATAACGCGTATAGGAATCGGGAATGCGATCGAGCGCATTGCCGTGAATCACAATGACAGGTGGATTACGTCCGCCCTGGTGCGCGTAACGCGGTTTCGGACGGAAGGCTCCGGTACGCGGTGGCGACTGCCGGGCCACCGCATCGATCAACGCCCGCGTCAGCCGCGGCGTCGACAAATCTGCCGTCGCCGCCTTGTAAGCTGCATCGACCGAGCGGAAAACCGTGTTCAGCCCCTGTCCATTCAGCGCCGAGACATAATGGAAATTGGCGAAATCGAGGAACTTGAACTTGGCCTCGAGCGCGCCCTTGATCTGCTCGCGCTGATACGCGTCCAGTCCGTCCCACTTATTGACCGCCACCACCACGGCACGCCCCGACTCAACGACGAATCCGGCGATGTGCGCATCCTGGTCGGAAATATCCTGGCGCGCGTCCAGCACCAGGATAACGACATTAGCATCCTCGATCGATTGCAACGTCTTGATGACGGAGAATTTCTCGATGGTTTCAAAAACCTTGCCCTTGCGCCGCAGACCGGCCGTATCGATCAGCGTGTAGCGTTTGTCCTCGCGTTCGAAATCGACATAGATCGAATCGCGCGTCGTGCCCGGCAAATCAAAGGCGATGACGCGATCCTCGCCGAGCAAGGCATTGATCATCGTGCTCTTGCCGACATTGGGCCGGCCGACAATGGCCACCTTGAGCGCATGATCCTCGGTCGCGTCTTCGTCAGGCTCTGCGTAAGGCTCAAGCACCTCCTCGATCAGGCTGCGCACGCCTTCGCCATGCGTTGCCGACACAGCTACCGGATCGCCCAATCCGAGTTCATGAAAATCGGCGACGACGACACCGCGATTCAGGCCTTCCGACTTATTGACGGCAACGAAGGTCGGACGGTTGATCTTGCGCAGCTTGTTGGCGATTTCCTTGTCCAGGGCCGTCACCCCGACGCGCCCATCGACCAGGAAAATGACCGCATCCGCCTCGGCCACCGCCTGCTCGGTCTGGCGTGCCATCTCGTGCATGATGCCGTCTTTGGCCAGGGGCTCGAAGCCCCCGGTATCGACAACCAGATAGGCCTTGCTGCCGAGCTTGCCGTGACCGTAATGCCGATCGCGGGTCAGGCCCGGCATATCGGCGACCAAAGCGTCGCGGGAGCGCGTCAAACGATTGAACAGCGTCGATTTGCCCACATTGGGGCGCCCGACAAGAACGATGGTTGGTTTCATTCAGCCTCTATGGCAAAAACACCGCCGTCGATCGTTTGCACCACGACTGACGACCTCAGCGAACGGATCGGCGCCCGAACGGGCGAGCCGTCTGTCTTCACCCGTGTGGCAAAGGAGCCGTCTTCGCGATTCAAGAAATGGACGACGCCCTCGACGTCGGCGACAACGACGAACCCTCGCAGCACAGTCGGCGCCGACACTTTGCGCGTCATCAGTTTGTCCTGCTTCCAGAGACTCGCGCCGCTGGCCAAATCGAGCGCGTGCACCGCGCCCTTATCGTCGGTCACGAACAAGGTCGGCCCATCGATGGCGAGACCGAGCGCGCTCGACATATCGCGCGCCCAGACCTGCTGGCCGCTGCCCAACTCGAAGCAGGCAACTCGGCCTTGATAGGCCACCGCGCAGATATAACGTCCGGAAATAACCGGAGGACTCGTGATGTCGGCGACGCGGTCGAGTTCCGTCACGCCTTTCGGCAAGGCCACCGCACCTTCCCACACCGCCGCGCCATTGTTCGGACTGACGGCGATCAGTTTGCCGCCGGGAAATCCCGCCATCACCAGCTTGCCATCAATGATCGGCGCGCCGGTCGAACGCACCGACAGCGCCGGGATGGGACGTTGATAAATCCACTTCCGCTTCCCATCGGTCGTGTCAAATGCCGCGAGCCGGTTATCGCCACTACGGACGACGACCAAGCCATCGCCAATCGCCGGCGGTGCCAGCACTTCGGCTGTCGCCCGGGCTTTCCATACCAGCTTGCCATCGGCGCTATTGAAGGCCAGCACATCGCCCTTCAACGAGCCCACCACAACCAGTTGCTCGTCCGCACCGACACCGCCCGACAGCGGCATACCGGCATCGATTTTCCAGACCAGCTTGCCGTCGTCGATCCGCGCTACCGTACCCCCTACCCCAGCCGCGTACACCGAATTGCCGACAACCGCCGGCGAAAACACATACAGATCGCCCTTGCCGACCCGCTCGCGCCAGACCACACGCGCATCGGCTGTCGGCTTGATCGACGGCAATTCCGCCATTTTCGGCGCACTGCTGGAGAACGGATTGATAGCATCCAGCACTGAACAGCCGCCAAGCAGCGTCGCAGCACAGGCAATGACGAAGTATTTTTTCATCGCTTACTTGCTTCCCCCGAGGGCATCGAGCTTTTGCTGAATGATTTCGCGATAGATCGCGTTCGACTGCAACTGCCAACTCTGCGAATTGATGCCCTTGCCCGTCTTGTCGACTTCACCCAGTTTGGCAAGCGCCGACTGGTAAGCCTTGACCGCATCTTCCTTCTTGCCTTGTGCGCTCAACAGATCACCGCGCGTATCGGCGAAACGCGGTTCAAAGGCCGGCGTCACGCTGCCATCCAACTGCTTCAGCGCTTCGTCGTAGGCCTTTTCGTCCAGCAACAGCGCGGCCAGACGCAAGCGGGCGAGATCGCGGATTTCGTCTTTGCCCTTGTCGGCCGCCCATTGCAACTGCGCCTTGGCCGATTTCTGATCGCCGCTATCGATCATCACCCGCGCCGCCGTCAGCGCGCCCAGCGGGGCGTAGCTCGTCCGCCCGAATTTTTCGACCAATTCGCCGCTGGCCGCCTTGACGCGCTGGGTATCGTGCTCCAGAACCGCCTGTTGCAGTACGTGATAGATCATCGACGCCTGGCCCGACTGGCTGCGCTGGTACCAGTTCCAGCCCTGCCATGCCAGCACGGCCACAGCTGCCGCCGTCGCGACATTGATCAGCAGATTTCCATGCTGCTTCCACCAGGCCTTAATTTCGGCAAGTTGTTCCTGCTCTTCAAGATCGTACGCGGCCATCAGCTTTCATCTCCGTCAATAACTGCATTCATGATTTCTTCAGCAACCTTATCGATACCGACGCGCTTCTGCGCCCGCTCGGCGTCGCCATTATCGCGCAAAGGCTTGAGTGTCACTTGCCCGGCATTCGCCTCATCGTCGCCGATGATGACGGCAAACATCGCCCCCGAAGCATCGGCCTTCTTCATTTGCGCCTTGAAGCTGCCGCCACCGCAATTGAAGAGCACGTCGATCCCCTGATCGCGCAAGCCCTCGGCAACGCGCGGCGCCAGTCGCGACGCCGCTTCGCCCTGATAGACCAGATAGACATCGACGCATTCCGGCGTCGGCTCGCCGCCCGATTCGCGAATCAGCGTCACCAGACGCTCGACCCCCATGGCGAAGCCACAGGCGGGCGTCGGCCTGCCACCGAGTTGCTCGACAAGACCATCATAGCGTCCACCGGCGCAGACCGTTCCCTGTGCGCCGAGTTTGTCGGTCACCCACTCGAACACGGTCAGGTTGTAATAATCGAGACCGCGCACGAGGCGCGTGTTGATTTCGTAAGGAATACCGACGTCGCGCAGCACCTGTTGCACGCCCTCGAAATGGGCCATCGATTCCGCGCCCAGATGCGCCATCAGTTTCGGCGCACCGGCGATCATTTCCTGCATCGTCGGATTCTTGCTATCGAGAATACGCAAAGGATTGGTGTAGAGCCGCCGACGCGCGTCCTCGTCGAGCACGTCCTGATATTTCTCGAAGTAGCTCACCAATCCGGCCCGATACTCGGCACGTTCATCGGCCTGACCGAGCGAATTGAGTTGCAGGCGGATACCGTCCAGGCCCAGATCATCCCAGAGACGGGCGCCCATGACGATCTGCTCGGCATCGATATCGGGTCCGGCAAAACCGAAGGATTCGACACCGACCTGATTGAACTGCCGATAGCGCCCCTTTTGCGGACGTTCATGACGGAACATCTGCCCCATGTAATAGAGCCGCTGCGGGCGCTGGGCCGCCAGGCTGTGCTGAATGACAGCCCGCACGCAACCGGCCGTACCCTCGGGACGCAACGTCAATTGCTCGCCATTCAGACTGTCTTCAAAAGAGTACATCTCCTTTTCGACGATGTCGGTGACTTCGCCAATGGCGCGCTTGAACAGCGGCGTTGGCTCGACGATCGGCAGACGGATCGGCTTGTATCCATAGCTCTTCAGCCATGAACGGACCGTTTCCTCGAAAAGTTCCCACAACTCGGACTCTCCGGGCAGGATGTCATTCATCCCGCGCACGGACTGGATCACCTTGCTCATGATGCGTTTCGGCTCTTTCTCTGGTAAGTACGCGCCACGTAACGATCAACGATGGCGACAAATTCGGCGGCAATATTCTCGCCGCGAAGGGTGACCGTTTTCACTCCATCCTCGAACACCGGAGCTGCGGGCGTTTCCCCCGTCCCCGGCAGACTGATGCCGATGTTGGCATGCTTGCTCTCGCCCGGCCCATTAACGATACAGCCCATCACCGCCAGGGTCATGTTCTCGACGCCGTCGAACTCGACGCGCCATGCCGGCATACGGTCACGCACATGATTCTGGATGGTCTGCGCCAGCTCCTGGAACACTGTGCTGGTCGTCCGTCCGCACCCCGGACAGGCCGTCACCATCGGCGTAAAAGCACGCAACCCCATGGTCTGCAGCATTTCCTGGGCAACGACGACTTCCTGCGTGCGCTTGCCACCCGGTTCGGGTGTCAGCGACACGCGAATCGTATCGCCGATGCCTTCCTGCAAGAGCACGGCCATGGCCGCCGTCGACGCGACGATGCCTTTCGACCCCATGCCAGCCTCGGTCAAGCCGAGATGCAGAGGATAATCGGCACGCCGCGACAACTCCCGATAAATCGCGATCAGGTCCTGTACGCCCGAAACCTTGCAGGAAAGGATGATGCGATCGCCCGCCAGACCGTATTCCTCGGCTTTCGCCGCCGACTCCAGGGCCGAGGCGACCATCGCCTCGCGCATCACGCCGATGGCATCCATCGGCGTCGCGCTGCGCGCATTGGCGTCCATGATCCGGGCCAGCAATTCCTGATCGAGACTACCCCAATTCACGCCTATCCGCACCGGTTTGTCGTACTTTCCGGCAATCTCGATCATCTGCGCGAACTGCTCGTCACGCTTTCTGCCGTGCCCGACATTCCCCGGATTGATACGATACTTGGCGAGAATCTTCGCGCACTCGGGAAAATCCGCCAGCAATCGATGTCCGTTGTAGTGGAAATCGCCGATCAGCGGCACATCGACATCCATGCGATCAAGCTGCTCGCGAATCGCCGGTACGGCTGCGGCAGCCTCCGGCGTATTTACCGTGATGCGAACCAGTTCGGATCCGGCGCGCGCCAGTTCGGCGCATTGAATCGCCGTTTTCAGCGCGTCCGCGGTATCGGTATTGGTCATCGACTGAATTACCACCGGCGCACTGCCACCGACGGTAAGCGCGCCGACGCGCACAGCGCGTGTCAGGCGTCTTCCGGTTGTTGTATTCGAAATGTCGTCCATCATCATTCAAGCGTTATCCGGGCAACATCATCCTTGCTGCGCCGCGATGAGAGGTCGACCGGCTTTCCCTTGTATTCGAGGGTCACGCCGGCGGCATTGCCGACGATCAGCGAAAACGGCAGCTGTCCGCTAATTTCACGCTGCGCGCCCGCCGGACTCAACTGCGAAAAGATCACCTGCCCGCTACCGTCCTTGATCTCAACCCAGGAGGGTTTGGCGAAGACGAGCTTCACGCCTCCCGTCGCCGACGATGCCTTAGCTGGGGGCGGTGCGACTGAAACCGCAGGTGCTGCCACTGCCGTCTGAGTTGGGGCCACCGCGACAGGCGCGGTGGCGCCTGGCGCAGCTGCAGGGGTTGCCGGAGCAGTCTCCGTCGAAGCGGAAGGAGCAGCCATCGCCGGCTCCGCTGCGGGCTCGGCTGCCTTGCGCTCCGGCTCCGCTACGGCCGGCGCTTCGCTCTGCGAACCGCCAAAGCGCTCCTTCACCGCCAAATACGTCGATTGCATGAAATCGGACGGCAGGAAGAAATAAACCAGGATCGCGACGACCAACACCAACAGGCCGCTCACCACCCGTACATAGTCGCGACGCTCGACCCCGTGTTCGCTCGGGACCTTGACGTTGATGCTGGTCGGCACGGAGAGCTCCTTGGACTGCGGCTTGGCAATCCGGTCCAGTGCCGCCATGAGTTCAGCCGCATTGAGTTCTACCAGACGCGCATAATTACGCACGAAACCTCGCGTGATCGTCGTGCATTTGAGCCGATTCCAGTCGTCGCTCTCGAGGTCCTCAACCTGATGCTGGCTCAGTTTCAGACGTCCGGCCACATCGACCACCGTCATACCCCTGGCTTCGCGCGCCGTACGCAATCGCTGGCCGACGGACGGCTCGGGTGCGGCGTCCTGCGTTGCCTCCTCGACAACCGTCTCGACGCCGGGGGACGAGTCCTGCTCGGGCTCGACCGCCTCCGTCTTGACCTGCGGCGAATCGCTTTCCGCGTTCATTCAAAATTTCCTTTCAACAGCATCTGAGTTTCTTGAGAATCCGGATACTTCCGCCTCAATTGAGAGGCAAGGCTGGCTTCAGCCGTCGCATCGCCGAGTCGCCGCTCGACGCGAAGCAACAGCCACAACACTTCCGCCGAAGGTTCTTGCGAGCGAACGATGCTCATCAACTGCGCGCGTGCCGCATCGACATTTCCACGCTGGTAGCTGATATTCGCCAACTGAAACAATGCTTGCGGATTATCGGGCGAGAAGCGCAGCGTCTTGCGCACATAAGCCTCTGCCGTATCCAGTTCACCAAGCATTGCATGACAGGCGCCGGCATTGAGATGGGCTATCTCCGGCGTCATATAAAGCGGGTTGCGAATCGCCTTTTCGAAATAGGGAATCGACTCCCGTACCTTACCGGTATGACAGAGATACCATCCGTAATTGTTGTTGATTTCCGGATCTTTCTCGTTCAGTGAAAGCGCCCGCCTGAAGTCCTTTTCCGCCGAGTCGAATTCGCGAATATGGTAAAGCGCGAGACCGCGGGTACTGTAGGCAGGGGCATAGTCAGGGTCGATCGAAATGGCGATGGTCAGTTCCTCGAGCGCCACGATCAGGTTGCCGCTCTGGAAATAGAGCGATGCCAATTCCGTATGAAGTTTGGCACGGGTCCGATTGTCCTTCGGCACTGCCGGCTGCGCCGCCTCGGGCATGTACACCGGCGACGGACTTTGCGCCCGGACGAACGGAACGCTCACTACCGTCGCCAAGAGAAAAACGAAGAGGGATCGGAAAATCGTCGTCACGAGCGGACCTCCCGAATCGGAACGACGGACTTTGCCGTCCGCCGTGTCTTATCCTTGATTTGACCCGCCAACTGACCGCAGGCGGCGTCGATATCGTCACCGCGCGTCTTGCGCGTTGTCGTCACCACGCCCGCCGCCATCAGCACCTCGGCAAACTGACGGATGCGCGGCGTCGGCGAGCGCCGGAAGGGGGATCCCGGAAACGGATTGAACGGGATCAGATTGAATTTGCACGACACGTCGCGCGTCAAGGCCAACAGTGCACGGGCATGCGCGTCGCTGTCATTGACCCCGTCGAGCATGACATATTCGAAGGTAACGAAATCGCGCGGCGCCTTCTCGAGATAGCGCACGCAAGCCGCCATCAATTCGCGCAAGGGATACTTGCGGTTGATCGGTACCAGATCGTCGCGCAGCGCATCGGTCGGCGCATGAAGCGACACGGCAAGCGCCACCGGACAGGCATCGCGCAAGCGATCCATCATTGGCACAAGACCCGAGGTCGACACGGTCACGCGCCGCCGCGACAAGCCGTAGGCATTGTCATCGAGCATCAGGCGCAAGGCGGAGACGGTGTTGTCGAAGTTGGCCAGCGGCTCGCCCATCCCCATCAGCACCACATTGCTGATAACGCGCTCACCCTTGGGGTCAACACCGAGTGCCCGATTGGCCTGCCACAGTTGCCCGATGATTTCGGCGACCGTCAGGTTGCGATTGAAGCCCTGCTTCCCGGTCGAACAGAAAGCGCAATCGAGCGCACATCCGGCCTGGGTCGACACGCACAGGGTCCCGCGATCGTCCTCTGGAATGAACACCGACTCGACGGCGTTGCCATTGCCGACGTCGAAGAGAAATTTCCGTGTCCCGTCGTCGGAGAGTTTGTCGGACACGATGCCTGGCGGCACGACACTGGCCACTTGGACCAGCTTTTCGCGCAACGACTTGGCAATATCGCTCATTTCCATGAAGTCCGTCTGCCCGAAACGATGCATCCAGCGCAACAATTGCTTGGCGCGAAACGGCTTCTCGCCGAGTTCGGCGAAGAACCCGGTCAAGGCGGCGGCATCGTAATCGAGCAGATTGACAGTCATGAAACGAACGCCTGCTTAGCGACCCGAATAGACGTTCATCGCCGGGAAGAAGAAGGCGATCTCGACTTGCGCGGTTTCGGGTGCGTCGGAGCCATGCACGGCATTGGCATCGATCGACTCGGCGAAATCGGCGCGGATCGTTCCCGGAGCGGCCTTCTTCGGATCCGTGGCACCCATCAGGTCCCGGTTCTTGGCGATGGCATCTTCACCCTCAAGAACCTGAATCATCACTGGGCCCGAGGTCATGAACTTGACGAGATCCGCATAGAACGGACGCGCCTTGTGCACGGCATAGAACTCACCGGCTTCCTGCGCCGACAGCCACGCCATCTTCGCCGCGATAACTTTCAGGCCGTTGGTCTCGAAACGGGAATAAATCTTCCCGATTACATTCTTGGCAACTGCATCAGGCTTGATGATGGAAAGGGTACGTTCGATTGCCATGAGGATTCTCCTTATAAAAACCTACTGTGGTAATGCCGCAATAACGTCACGGATAACCTGCCATTGTATCAAAGTGCCGACAAAGGCTCCATGCCGGCTTTAGCCCGATGCGGAACCGACAGGCTTGCACTCAGTTCGCCCAGCCCCGGCAACGACCACCCACCGGCGCGCAGCCCAAACACAGACACAAAACCAATGATAATCAGCAGCTTACAAAAAACGACACTTGCATTCCGAAAACAAAGCCAATACCATGCGAACCTCGTCAAACCACAGGAGGCAGTATGCCGTCACTACCGCTTGGCCAACGCATACTGGGCGCGATAGGCGCTTTATTCCTGCTGGCGTCGTTATCATTGCCGGCAGTTGCGGCGGAGGGTGCTGAAGGGCCGGCTGCAGTGGTGCCGGCGGTAGCGCCGACAGCGGGTCCATCGGAGAAGGTTCGCGAGGCGAACGGCGAGTGTTTTGCCTGTCACTCCGAAGCCGGCATCAAAGCGCCGCCCAAAGAGGGAATGGACCTCAAGAAGCTCAAGGGCCTGCTCCAGGATCCGGCGCATTTCTATGGCGCCGATCACCAGAAGCTCCTTTGCACCAAGTGTCATAGCGAAGGCTATGACGATTTCCCGCACGAGCCCAACGCCAAGGAATCGACCGGCACTTGTACCGACTGTCATTCCAAGAAGGCCAGCATCATCGAGAAACAGTTCGACAAGTCCGTTCATGCCGAACTCAGTGACACCATCACCTGTACCACCTGCCACAACCCCCATCTCATGCGTGTTGCCGACAAGCTCGGCGACACCCGCAAGATCGTCGCCCAGGACAATCGCGTCTGTCTCGACTGTCACGATTCCGAGGAGCGTTTCGCCAAGTTCGCCCCCGAGAAAAAGAAGCGTCCGCAGATCGACGACATTCACGACTGGTTGCCCAACACCCGTCTGCACTGGAAGGCCGTCCGCTGTGTCGAATGCCACACCCCGGCCGTCGCCGCCGGCGAG
>NZ_FNCY01000013.1 GCF_900099695.1 Propionivibrio dicarboxylicus
CCAACTTTGCCGGCATCGAGCAGGCCGGCAATCCCTGGGTCTATGTCCAGGCGGACGTCTCGACGCCGGCCGGTCGCGAGAAGATCGTCTCGACCGCGATGGCGCGTTTCGGGCGCATCGACGTGCTGGTCAACAACGCCGGCGTCGCCCCCAAGGTGCGCATGGACTTGCTCGAGACCAGCGAGGAAAGCCTCGACCGGCTGCTCGACATCAACCTGAAGTCGACCTTCTTCCTCTCCCAATCGGTCGCCAGGATCATGGAAAGCGCCAAAGCGGAGGATCCGCAGCGGACGCCGAAGATCATCAATATCTCGTCGGTGTCGGCCTATACCTCCTCGACGATGCGGGGCGAATACTGCATCTCGAAGGCGGCGATCAGCATGGTGACGCTGCTCTTCGCCGATCGCCTGGCGGCGGCCGGCATCAATGTCTATGAGATCCGGCCGGGCATCATCGCCACCGACATGACCTCGGTCGTCAAGGACAAGTATGACGCGATGATTGCCAACGGACTGACGCCGATCAAGCGCTGGGGGCAACCCGAGGATGTCGCCAAGGCCGTCTGGGCGGCCTGCTCCGGCCTGCTCGATTTTTGCACCGGCGAAGTCATCAACGTCGATGGCGGATTCCACATCCGGAGGCTCTGAGATCATGGCAAACCCGATTCCCCAGCACATCCTGGATGCGATGACCGACGTGCATCTGCCGCGCGAGGTCACGGCGCCAAAAATCGACGAGATTGTCGAATTCGACGGGCTCAGGATTCCGGTCTACCGTGCGCCGGCCGTCGTCCTGGGCAGTGGCGCGGCCGGCTTGCGAGCCGCCGTCGAACTCAAGCGGCGCGGCGTCGACGTGATGATCGTCACACGCAAACTGTTCTGGGGAACCTCTGCCTTCTCCGGCTCGGACAAGCAGACCTTGCATACCGCCTGCACCAAGCACCGCGGCGATGATTTCACCAAGATGGCCCAGGCGCTCGGCGGTGGCGGCGCGATGGATTCCGACGTCGCCTACGTCGAGGCGGTCGGCTCGATCGATGCCTTCTCGGGCCTGAAGTTTCTCGGTCTTCCTCTTCCCGAGGATGCCTATGGCGCGGTGCTGCGTTACCAGACCGATCATGACGAGTATGGCCGCGCGACCAGTTGCGGGCCGCGGACCTCGCGACTGATGGTCAAGGTATTGGCCGAAGAGGCCATTCGCCTTGGCATCCCTTTTCTCGACCATGCAACGGGCATGGCCCTGCTCAAGTCCGGCGAAGGCGATGAGGAAAAAGCGGCGGGACTGCTCCTGCATGTTCGCACCAACCACGAAAATCCCTTTGGCTTATGCGCCGTCCTCAGCCCGAATGTCGTGCTCGCCAGCGGCGGACCGGGCGAACTCTACCGCGACAGCGTCTACCCGAAGAACTGCTTCGGCTCACTGGGGATGGCACTCGAAGCCGGCCTGGTGCTGACCAACCTGACCGAACACCAGTTTGGCATTGGCACGCGCCGCACCGAGTTCCCCTGGAACCTTTCCGGCACCTATGTGCAGGTGATGCCCTACGTCTACTCGACCGACGCGAACGGCAGCGAGTACAACTTCCTGGCCGACTATTACCGGACGACGCAGGAACTCGCCTCCAACGTCTTCCGCAAAGGCTATCAGTGGCCCTTCCATGCCTCGCGCACGCTGGATTTCGGATCGAGCCTCGTCGATCTGGCGATCTACCGGGAAACCCGCAAGGGCCGAACCGTCTGGCTGGACTTCAACCGGAATCCTCAGCCCGTTCCCGGCGACCTGCCCTTCGACCTGGCGCGCCTCGACCCGGACGTTCGCGCCTATCTGGAGAACAACCAGGCCTTGCAGTCGACGCCGATCGAGCGCTTGCGCTGCATGAACCCGTTGGCCATCGAACTCTATCGCCAGTACCGAATGGAGCTTGAAAAGGCGCCGATTCCGTTCAACGTCAATCACCAGCACATGAACGGCGGCATCGAAGTCGATACGCACGCCCGCAGCAGCCTCGCCGGTTGTTACGCGGTGGGAGAGATTGCCGGCACGCACGGCGTCACCCGCCCCGGCGGCGCGGCGCTCAATGCCGGACAGGTCTTTGGCCGGCGTTGCGCGGCGCATATCGCCGAACGCCTGAAGCGCCACCCGGCACCCTCGGACAAGCTCGCGCGCTTTGCCGACACGGTCGCAAACGCGTTGACCTGGTTCCGCAAGAACCATACGGAGAATCAGCAGGGGCTTGCCCTGCCGGCACTTGCCAAGGAAATTCAGGATCGCATGAGCGACCATGCCGGCTACATATGCCATGTCGACAGCGTCGGCGAAGCGCTCGAAGCCGCCCGCGATCTCAATCGCCGGATCGCAGAACAGGGCATCAAGGTCCCCGATTCCACGCATCTATATGAAGCCATCCTGCGCTCGCAGATCGCCTTGCTGTCGGAGGCGGTCCTGGCGGTGCTGGATTTCTACATCCGCGACGGTGGGGGAAGCCGCGGGGCGCGGATGCTATGCGATCCAGCCGGCGTTCCGGTACCGTCCTCCCGGCTCGGCGCGCTCGACGAATTCCGCATCCGCCCGGAAAACCCCGCGCATCGCGGCGAGAAGATTCTGCTTCGCTACCGGCCGGGAACAGGCTTCGAGATCAGCAAACGCACGCTGCGCGGTCTTGAGGACACCGGCAAGATCTATTTCGAAAAGAACTGGGGCGCGTACCTGACCGGCACCATCTACCCGGAGTGAATTGATTCGCGAAGCGCTCAAGCCTGAGGCATCGATGCTCCAATCTCGGCAGTTGGCCGACGAACGGGTCTTGACCCTGCCTCAGGCGGCAGATCCAGTCAGCGATGTCCGGCGCCGCTACGATAACCTACGGACTGCCTTCTGAACGCGGTCTTGCAACCGCTCCAGCGCAAGGTGCAACGCAATCCAGCGGTTGATTGAGAACACACCCTAGAGATATTTCTTTATTTCAGCATCGTAGCGGGTGACATGGTCAACGATCCAGCCTCGTAGAATCTGCAGCAGTTCCGGGCTGCTTGGAAGCTTTCCACGCATCAGATTAAAGTGAAGACCGGCATAGTCTTCAAGAATCCTGCTGTGTTCGTCGATATGCTTATGCAATACATTGGCAGGCATCGCGAGCGAATTCAGGAAGGATTCTTCATGCTTGAAGTGGGCTTTGAGTTGAGCGCCAAATTGCGTCAAATAATCAAAGAATTGCACGCTGCCGATCTGGACATCGACCAAGGCTTCCAGTTGTTTGACAAGTTCGAAATGCTCGCCGTCTATCATCGCCATCCCGATCTTCGGTAGCGATTCATGCTCCGCGAATTTTTCATGGTGCTCCAGCCACCTCAGGACTTTTTCGAAAAGTACATCTGGTTTGAATGGTTTTGAGATGAAGTCATTCATGCCTGCTTGAAAACAACGCGTCCTGGTTTCGGAAAACGCATTGGCGGTCATGGCGATGATCGGCATTCTGGAACCCACCATCCCTCGTATTGCCTTTGTCGCTTCAATCCCGTCCATCCGGGGCATCTGCATGTCCATCATGATCAATGCGTAGGCGTTTTCCTTGACCTTTGCAATCGCCTCGATGCCATCGCTGGCAGAGTGCGTGACCAACCCCGCCTCTTCCAGATAGATCCTGGCGATTTCCAGATTGGAGGGTTCATCGTCGACAAGCAGGACCACTTTGTCGTGATGACGCAGCCGAATTAACTGCTCTGCTTCGGCTTCCGCCAATTTCGGCCGCA
This sequence comes from Propionivibrio dicarboxylicus, assembly GCF_900099695.1. Lineage (GTDB taxonomy): Bacteria > Pseudomonadota > Gammaproteobacteria > Burkholderiales > Rhodocyclaceae > Propionivibrio > Propionivibrio dicarboxylicus. The sequence continues at coordinate 3,750 of NZ_FNCY01000013.1, forward strand.
TTTCCCTGCGGCGCTCTTTCTTCGGCAAGCGCACCGTCAGCCAGAAAACACTCCCCGCCCCGAGTGTGCTCGAAACCCCGATTTCACCTCCCATCAGTTCGACGATTCGCCGGGAAATCGCCAAACCGAGCCCCGTTCCCCCATACTTGCGCGTCGTCGAATTGTCGGCCTGCTCGAAGGGCGCAAACAATCGACCAATCGCTTCTTGCGAGATGCCGATGCCAGTGTCTTCGACCTCGAAACGGACGATAACCGAATCTCCATGATCCTCTTGTGCGCGAACGCGGAGAACAACCGAGCCACTGTCGGTAAACTTGATCGCGTTGCCAACGTAATTCAGCAGCGCTTGCTGCAATCGCAGTGGGTCACCGTACAACACACGCAAAGAGGGATCTTTGTAGATTTCCAACATCAATCCCTTTGACTGAACGCGCTCGAACACGATCGATTTGATATTGGCGAGCAGTTCGTCGATCTCAAAATGCACATACTCGAGAGCGACTTTGTCAGCCTCTATCTTCGACAGATCAAGAATGTCATTGATGAGTCCAAGCAGATGTTCGGCGGCAATATGTATTTTTCCGACGCGATCCGCCTGGACTGCGCTTAAATCGCCACGGCGAAGAATATGGGCCATCCCGATAATGGCGTTTAGCGGCGTCCGGATTTCATGGCTCATGGTCGCCAAAAAGGTGCTCTTGCTCTTGTTGGCTGCTTCGGCAACCCGCTTTGCCTCGGTAAGTTCGGCCGTACGTGCTTCGACAAGTTGTTCCAGGTGGTGGCGATAGTGCTCCAACTCCTGTTGCGCCAACTTCCGCTCCGTGATGTCCTCGACCAGGGAAATGATGCCGAACGCCTGCCCAAGGTCGTTGCGCAACGGCGATGAGTACCATCTGCAATCGATGATCGAGCCATCTTTACGTACATTACGGATGCTGCTGCGATCGAAGGCCGCTCCGGCCAGAAGCGCTTGCATCTTACCCCGCATTGAATTGCATTCGTCATCTTTGACGATGAACGAATAGTGATGCCCCAAGGCTTCGTTCCTGGTGTAACCGAATATTCTTTCCGCGGCCGGATTCCATTGAGACACTTTGAAATCGCTGTCCCACTCGATGAACCCCAGCGGTGCTTGATCGAATTGAAGCGACAATTTCTGGTGGGCCGCCAATAGTTCGGCCTCCTGGAGCTTGCTGGCAGTGATGTCCGCATTAATTCCGAGCACGCGGATCGGATTACCGTCTCGATCACGAATAACCACGCCATTGGCCTTGATGTACCTCACCCCTGTCGTTGGATGAAGAATCCGGAACGATGTATCGAACTCACTTTCTCCCCGGAGGGCTGACTGATATTCGGCGAGCGTCCGTGCCCTGTCTTCCGGATGAAGGCTCTCGGACCATATTTCAATCGTATTGTTTGCGCTACTTCTATCGACGCCATATAGCTCGTACATACGGTCGTCCCAGAGCATTCTGTTTTCCTGCAAACACAGATCCCATATGCCGAGCCGAGCCGCATCCGTCGCCATCAGCAGCCTTTGGGACAGGGTGGTCATTTTCTCCTTGGCCAGCACAATGTCTTTCGTCCGCGCATTGACTTGACGCCGGAGTAACACAACGAAACTCGCCAATAGCACAACGGCGCCGAACGAAATCAACATCCAGGCGATAACACCTCTAGATAATCCGCGGTCCGCGCTCTCAAGCCACTTCTTCGACTTGATGTTCAGAACGGAGTCCTTGTCCGCCTTCATGCGCGCAATATGCTCATCAATTTTTGATATGAGCATTCCATTCTTATTTTTCTTGACCGCGTAAGTCAGCCGAACCGGAGAAAACAAAATCGGCGTTCTGATAACGGACTGACCTTCCAAGAAGCCGGTGTCCTGCTGGTTTCCCGCTGCGCCCGCGTCAACCTCCTTGTCACTGATCGCCTTGAACACTTCGTAGTAGTTGTTCTTGAATATCACCTGGGCGGATACCTGGAATTGCTCCAGCTGCGAAACAATTGCTTTCGCATATATATCGCCTTTGAGAACGGCAATTTTCTTGTTTGAAAGATCGGGGATGCTCTGAATGGAGCCGCCGGGACGTTGCCAGACTACCCCCCAATCCAGAATGACGAATTCTTCCGGGAAGTCATATGCTTTGGCTCTTTCAGCAGAGTATGCAACAGTCGTAACTAGATCGATCTCTCCATCAGCAAGGCGTTGCAGATTTTCGGCCCACGTTCCATAAACATACTCTAGCCCCCATCCCTCTTGCTCCGCGATGTAGTCGAGAACATCGACAAACAGGCCTTTGACTTTCCCATTTTCGGCAAAAACAAGCGGCTTCGTGTCATATACACCGACGCGAACGATGTTTGTGGCTGCATATGACAATACAGCGTTAAACAGGAAGCACAAAACCAGAAGGGCATGCAGGAGATTTCCCCCAAGCACTCGGACACGGATTGCTCGACACCGTTTCTCGACAAAATGCATCAGTCTCATGCCACGGCCCCTCAAGATCAATTTGATCGAAACATTGCGACACGCACCCCAAAAAACGCAAAACCAGACGCACAAACGATTATTATTGTTCGTTTATTATATCAAAATGATCGAATATGATTGAGTAATGATTTCCCCGAAGGCTGCTTTGGCTGCTACTTGAATAGAGGCAATCGGAAGCTTGCTGACCGAGATGACCGGGGTATTGAACGACGACGATGTCCGACAAGCGTCGATCGGCCAGGGCCGGGCTCAAGTAAAAGGCAGGTTGAGCCTTATAGCGCCGGAAACCGCGCGACTAGCAGTCACGCAAGTCCGTCGAAACGCCGGCAGGTCATGGCATGTTTTCACTCATCCGCCGCGAATGGCCGGCGAGGCGGTATGCCTGCGCTGCTCAAGCTCAACTCACATGCAAAGCATCCGGTCCTGAAAGACCGTTTTCATGACCAGCGTGGAAATGAGGCGGCGGACGTTCGGCAGCGACGAGAGCTGGTCGTCGTAGAGTTTCTGGAACGCATTCAAATCGCTGGTCGTCACCTGCAGGAGATAGTCCGGCTCGCCGAAGAGTCGCTTCGCGTCGACGATTTGCGGGATATCGACGACGGCCCGCTCAAACGCCTCCACCGCCGTGCGGTCTCCCTCCCGCAAGGTCACGAACACGATGGCCGAGAACTTCAGCCCGAGCGCGGCGGAATCCAGTTGCGCGCGATAGCCCTTGATCACCCCTTCCTGCTCGAGCGTCCGCACGCGGCGGTGGCACGGGGAAAGACTCAAGCCGACGCGATCGGCCAGTTCCGTAATAGAAAGTCGGCCATCTGCCTGTAGTTCGGCAAGAATTTTTCTGTCGATCTTGTCAATTTCCAATTTTCTTCCAATTCATTGCAAAAATCAGGAAGGATTTGGAAGCACATTCTACAGCTAAAAGCCTATTCTTTTCACACGCTCGACACCTCGATGTTTCCCGCTTTCCGGCACCCGGAACATCGATGCGGCGGGCGAACGCGAGCGCCAGACAGACAGGATCATTCGGGGGAATCACCATGAGCGAGAATGCATTTTCCATCGACCGTCATCAGGCCGTTCTGCTGCCACCGCAACGCCCCTTGACCGTGATTTCCGGGGAAAGCCCGGTCTGGATCACCCAGGCAGGCGATCCGCGTGATTACATCGTCAGACACGGCGAATCCGTCGCGTTTTCCGGCGCCGGGGTGCTGATTGCCCAGGCCCTGTCGCAAGACGCGGAATTCCTCGTCAGAACGCCAAACACGCCACTCAGCTAGACGGATGCGCGCCGGGTGGGCATCCCCCGCCCGATGCCTTTGCGCCAATGCAAATGTATTGGCCCGCCGCACGATTGCGGCATAAGACGCGACCGGCCGGCGGCCGGGAAAAACGGCGCGACTAGCCGTAGCGCCGGGCGGCCTCGATCGCCAGTCCGGCGCCGATACTTCCGAACAGATCGCCCTCGACCGGGCGCGCCTGCGGCAGCATGGCGGCGATGCGGCGACGCAGCTGCGGCACGCCGCTGGCGCCACCGGTGAAGAAGATCGTATCGATGCGTTCTGGCGCGACGCCGGCATCGCGCAGGAGTTCGGCGAGCTTCGCCTCGATCTTGCCGACCAATGCGCTCGTCGCCGCGTCGAATTCGTCGCGGCTCAGCTGCCGCTGCAGGCCGGCCTCGATGCGATCCAATACCAGCGTCGTATGCGGCTGATCCGACAGGGCGATCTTCGCCTGCTCGACCTCGTTGGCCAGCCAGTGGCCGGCGCGTTTCTCGATCAGCCCGAGCAGGCGCGCCGTCTTCTCCGGTTCCTGCGAATCAAGGGCAAAGCGCTTCTGTTCGCTCAGCACCCGGTAGGTGTAGGCGGCGTTGATGCTGTGCCAGGTGGCGAGGTCGTAATAGATGCGCGAAGGGATTTCGCGCTGGCTTTTCAGCAGACTGCGGAAACCGAAGAGCGGCATGACGCTGGCCAGGCTGAACAGGCGGTCGAAGTCGGTACCGCCGATATGCACGCCGCCGTTGGCGAGCAGATCCTCGCGACGATCCGGCCGCGCCGCGCGTTGCGGCGAGAGGCGGACAAGCGAGAAGTCCGAGGTACCGCCGCCGATATCGACGACGAGGACCAGTTCCTCGCGATCGATCTCCGTTTCGTAATGGAAGGCTGCGGCAATCGGCTCGAACTGGAAACTCACCTCCTTGAAGCCGACGCTGCGCGCGATCTCGCCCAGCGTCGTTTCCGCCATCCGGTCGGCGACCTGATCGTCATCGACGAAATACACCGGCCGTCCCAGCACCACGTGCTCGAAGCTGCGCCCGCCCTGTCGGTCGGCCCGCTGCTTGAGTTCGCCGATGAACTGGCTGAGCAGGTCGCGAAACAACAAGGAGCGCCCGTGGACTTCGGTTCTGCCGTCGAGGAGACGACTACCGAGCAGGCTCTTCATCGAACGCATCAGGCGCCCGTCATAGCCCGACAGATACTCCTGCAGCGCGGCACGGCCAAAGTAGGTACGACCATCGTCGGCATTGAAGAACACCACCGAGGGCAGCGTCACCTTGCCCTCTTCCAGCGGCAGCAGGGTTTCCCGCCCCGGACGAACACAGCCGACGGTGGAATTGGAGGTACCGAAATCGAGGCCGCAGGCGCGGGCGGAAGAAACGTGAGGCATGAAAAAAGCGGGGCGATGTGCAGCGGGGCGGCGATGCTACGCGAGCCGGCGGCGCTTGTCCAGACCGCGCGTCATACAGCGGCCCGGCGGAACAACACGATCAAGCAACGACTGACACAGGTCGACGCTACCGGAGAGAGGCCCCACCGCTTCCAGCGCCTTGGCGCAACTCGACGCGGCGATCCACGACATCGCCCAGCACGTCGAGACCATCGCGCTGATGACCGACGAGAACACCACGGCATCGGACTCGAATTGTGCAACGGCACGCTTGCTCGATGAACTTTCCTCGACCCTCGAAGGATCAGTCAATCGCCATAAGACGGAAGCATTGATCCGGGCGAAGCGGCGGAGCGATCGGCCGTTGCCGAGCCCCGCCCTGCCGCATCGAGTTGCGTTTTTTAACGCGGAGTAGTATTGTCCGCGTTATGGCACACATTACCAACAGCGTCGAATACGGCATTCACTGCCTGCTTTGGCTGGTCGATCCCGCCAGCGGGCAGCCCAGCAGTCGTGATCTTGCGGAATTGCAGGGGATCTCGCCTTCATTCGTCGCCAAGATTTTTCCGAAGCTCGAGAAGGCCGGCATCGTCCAGGCGGCAGAAGGCGTGCGCGGAGGATATCGGCTGGCCAGAGCGCCCGATGACATTACGGTACTCGACGTCGTCGATGCGATCGAAGGCTACAAACCGCTGTTCAACTGCCAGGAAATCCGCGACCGTTGCGCCGTGTTTGACGACGACGCACCCACCTGGGCAACCCAGGGCGTGTGCGAGATCCACGCGGCGATGCTGCGCGCGGAGAAGGCCATGCGCGACAGTCTCGCGCAGGAAACGCTGGCGAGCATCGCCGCCGTCGTTGAACGCAAGGCACCGAAGAGTTTCCCCGTCGAAGTTCGCGACTGGCTGAACGACAGAACACAAGGCCGCGCAGCGCGACGACCGGCCAAACCCTCCGGCGATCCATAGCCCCCCCCACGCTGTCGTCATCCTTTCCAGCAGCACCACCTTAACGGCCCCCCCGCCGGGCACCGCGACGGGTGTCGCACATCCGTTTCGCGGGTGTCATTCCACTGCCCGGCCTACATGGAGTCCACACATGATCGAGAAATCCGAAATCGAGAGCCCCTTCAAGAACAAACGCATCTTTCTCGCCGGCGCCTCCGGCGCAATCGGCCGGCAACTCGCGCCCCTGCTCGTTGCCGACGGATGGCAGGTGCTCGGTACGACACGATCGGCAGACAAGGTGCCGTTATTGCGGGCGATGGGCGTCGAAGCGGCGGTAGTCGATGTCTATGATGCCGCGGCCTTGTGCCGTGTCATGAGCGAATTCAAGCCGGAGATCGTCATCCATCAACTGACGGATCTTCCGCACGCACTGGAAGCGAGCCAGATGACAGCGGCGTTGGTCCGGAACGCCCGCCTGCGGGACGAAGGGACGCGCAACCTGGTCGAGGCGTCGGTGCTGGCCGGCGCCAAGCGTCTGATCGCCCAGAGCATCTCCTTCATTTACGCGGACGGTCCTTTGCCGCACCGCGAGGAAGATCCCCTGCTGGCCGAAACGCACGCGGTCTATGGTGAAACCGTCCAGGGCGTCGCCAGTCTTGAGCGCCAGGTTCTCAACGCGTCGCTCGACGGGATCGTGCTCCGATACGGCCTGATCTATGGCCCCGGCACCGGCTTCGAGGCCCCCATCGCTCCCGGCTCGGTCCATGTCGGTGCGGCAGCGAAGGCCGCACACCTCGCGATCACCCGGGCAACGCCCGGGATCTACAACGTGGCCGAGGACGATGGCAGCGTCGTGATCGGGAAAGCCACCGGCATCCTCGGCTGGGATGCAGGCTGGCGGCCGGATCGCCAAGCCTAAGACAGCGGAATTAGCAGGGCATCGGCCGGAGCGGTCTCTCCATCTCTCAACGGGACTTGACCGTTCCGGCGCAGCAAGCCGACCGGGAGCCGCGGAGACGTACCGGCGGATTTCCTTCGCTGTGTGCTGAAGCTGGTGACCTTACGCAGACTTCGAGCGATCGATGATGAAGTCACGGAAGCGCTTCACCGACGGCTCCAACTGATGGTCCTTCATCCACAAGAGATGGATGTCCCGGTGCATCGTTTCCCGTTCGTCTTCGTGGAAACGCAGCACCTTGAGTTTTCCGCCTTCGAATGTCGGCGATAGCGGCGTGATCGCGATACCGAGATTTGCGCGGACCAGCGCCGACATGCCGATGCATTCGGCCACTTCGCCGGCAATAATGGGCTTGGCACCGATTCTCTCGAAGCATTTGACGAGATGGTTGCGGATATCGCTCGTCTTGCTCAGGCTGATCAAGGGTTCGTTCCTGACGTCGGCCAGGCTGACGCAGTCGTTGTTCGCCAGACGATGGTTCTCCGGCACGACAACGAACAACTCCTGCTTGAAAACGGGAACGCCCTCGATGGTCTTGTCATCCGGGTTCGCGGACAAGAGCAAATCGACGCTTCCCGATTTGAGTTTTTCAATCAAGGTGTAGTGCAGCCCCTGAAAAAACTCGAACGTGATCTGGCTATTGCCCTGATCGGCATAAAACAATTCAAGCATTCTCGGCACGAAGTCGAAACTGATGCTGTAGATGTAGCCGAGATTCACTTTCCCCGTTGAGGCATCGAGCATTTCATACAGATGCGCCTTGGCTTCGTTCAGGGTTGAGAAAATCTGTTTCACGTAGGGGAGAAAACTCTCGCCGTACTTGGTCATCAAGGTGTGGTTACCCTTTCTTTCGAAGAACGGGACGCCCAATTCCTTTTCCAGCTCCGAAATGGCATAGCTGAGACTTGGCTGGGAAATGTAGAGCTGGTTTGCCGCCTTGGTGTAGTGCAGCACTTCCGCCATCACCAGGAAACACTTGAGTTGTTGCAGGGTCATCGACGCATCCTTTCCTGATGACAATTTCAAGGAGGACAGGCATTTCCGGCGTTCGGGGTCGGGTTTCAACCCTGGCGGCGCGTCCAGTTCGCCTGCCCTGCCCGTCGCCCCGCCTGTCCACGCGCCCGCCGTCGCCACCGGCAACCGGCAACAACGGATGTGCCTGTCCCGATTGCGGCGGGAACAATGGTGGCGAATTTAGGTGTTGAAAAAAATTCTGTCTATTGTATTGACCGAATAGTGACTATTCGTATGGAGAATTATGGAAAGACGATTGTCCTAGTTCAAGGGCAGGTCCCGGCACCGCGGCGACCGGCGTCGCTCCACCGGCACGGACAGCGTGCAGAAAAATGCCAGCCACGGAAATGAAACTCCGCAGGCTGGCGATAACGCGTCGGCATTGCAGTCAAATGCCGGCACGGAGGTAAGCACGTGGCCCGGACGAACTCTCCTGCATGCTTGGTCCAGGCGCCATTACGCACCCGGCGCCATGCATGCGAAGTCATGCGCACAAGCCTTATGCATAATTTACCGATTGCAACAAATTCTGTACATGCAATACTTGCTATACAGACTATTCGATTGATGAATAATGAAAAAACCTATTCGCTCATCGGAACTCCTGGATACCCAGTCAATCCAGCTATTCGAGTCGCTTTACGCGACCCGCAGCGTGACGCGGGCGGCGGAACGCCTGGGGATGGCCCAGCCAACCGTCAGCAATCAACTCAATCGATTACGGAGACATCTCAAGGATCCGCTATTCGTTCGAACGGCAACCGGAATGGAGCCGACCCCCGCCGCGGATGAACTGATAAGAACCGCCCGCGAGGCGCTCGAATGTCTGAGGCATTTCTCGAATTGGGAACCGGCCTTCGATCCGAACCGCGAACAACGTCATTTCCGCATCTGCATGAGCGATGCCAGCCACATCACCCTGTTGCCGCGGATACTGGCGCATGTCCGGGCCGTGGCGCCGAAGGTGCGGCTCGGAGTCGTCCGGATTGACTCGCAAACCCCACGTTTGCTGGAGTCCGGAGAAGCCGATATCGCGATCGGTCTCATTCCGGAATTGGGACAAGGCTATTACCAGCAAAGCCTGTTCGAACAGGATTGGGTATGCCTCGCCAGTCGCGACCATCCGAGAATCAAGACCCGACTGACGATGAAAAGTTACTTGAGCGAAGCGCATGTCGGCATCGTTTCAGGAACGGGCTATCGCCTGCTCAACGCCGCCATCAGCCGCCTGCAAATCGACCGCGAGGTCGTTCTCGATCTGCCCGGATTCCTCGGGCTTCCGGCGATCGTGTCGTCCACCGACCTGTTGGTGACCCTGCCACGGCATATCGGCGAAACGCTGGCCAATGCCAACGATCTCAAGGTCTTCGCCTGCCCGTTCCCGATCGAGAAGTTTACGGTCAAGCAGCATTGGCACGCCAGGTATCACCGCGATGCCGCCAATCGCTGGTTGCGCGGCATTTGCAGCGAACTCTTCCTGCGCAAAGCAGGCGAAGCGCCCGAGCGCCGGGCCTAGCGACGCCTGGCCACGCCGCCGCAATCACCGACAGAACGCCGGCGTGATGCGCTTTCAGGGCGTCATCGGCTGAGCCGGATGCGCGCCGATAGAGTCATTCGATGCGCCGATAGAAATCCGGTATTTCACCTCTCAACGTGATTTGCATAGTCTGTCGTCGGGACACCGGCATTCATGCCACATGCAACTCGACGGCGCCCGTCACTCCATCTCAAGCCACGGAAATATAAGACAAAAATCGCCATAGACTGGCTCTATGAGCGCATAAAAATTGAGTATTTCATTTTCCCGAAGCAAGTCTTTACTCTAAAAAAAAATCACATACCCGATGACGAGTAGAGCGGAGAAATTTGATGAGATACGAGAAGCGCATCACTGTCCTGCAGACCAGCTTCGCCAAAAGAGAAGACACCATCGCTTACCTTGAGGAGCACTTGCCGGGAATCACGGTCGATTTCATTACCGACAGCTCCCTGCTGCCCGAGATCCGCAAGGCAGGAAAGCCGACGCAGCCGGTTATCCGGCGCATGACGCTGTACGCAATGGCCGCCGAGGCAATGGGCGCGGATTTGATCCTGAACTCCTGTTCGACCGTGGGCGAGGTCGCCGACATCTACGCGCAACTCGTCTCGGTACCGGTCGTCAAGATCGACGACCCGATGGCCCGGGAGGCCGCAGCCCTGGGCGACAACATCGCGCTGATCGCAACCCTGCCGACGACGCTCGGTCCGAGCCGGCGTGCCATTCAGCGTTACGGCCAGGAGCAAGGGCGCGACATCAAATTCACCGAGTATCTCGACCAGCCGGCCTGGGAAGCATTGGCCGCAGGCGACAGCAAACGTCATAACGCCATCCTGATCGAGAGCATCCGACGCCTGGACGCCGCCGGCTTCGACGCGATCGTCATGGCGCAGGTGAGCATGCGGGCGCTCCTGCCCGATCTCCGGGAGGTCAGGACCCCGGTGCTCTGCAGTTTCTACAGCGGACTGGATCGGGTGATCGACACCGTCAAGCAGATGTGCAAGGCGTAATCGTCCGGCGGATTCCATCCGGGCATTCCCCAAATTTCCGTGAAAAGAGAAGCAAGATGGCCGATTTCGAAAAACTCGATGTACAAGAACTGAAGGACATGGCCCGCACCATCCGCCAGGACATCGTCAAGATGGTCCATGCGGCCGGTTCCGGGCACCCCGGCGGAAGCCTGTCGGCAACCGACATCATGACCGCACTCTATTTCAACGTATTGAACCTCGATCCGCAGCAGCCGAAATGGAAAGGGCGTGACCGCTTCGTGCTGTCGAAAGGACATTGCTGTCCCGTCCTTTATTCGGTGCTGGCGCGGCGCGGCTTCATCGATGTTTCCGATCTCACTACCTTGCGCAAGTACGGCAGCAAGCTGCAGGGCCATCCCGATATGCATAAGTGCCCGGGCGTCGAGATGAGCGCGGGATCCCTCGGCAATGGCATCGGCTGTGCCGTTGGCATGGCGATCGCGGCCAAGGTTCGCCAGGAAGATCACAAGGTCTTCGTCCTGCTCGGCGACGGGGAGTGCCAGGAAGGCTCGGTGTGGGAAGCGGCGATGTGCGGCGCGCACCATCAACTCGGCAATCTGATTGCCATCGTCGACGTCAATCGCCTGCAAATCCTCGACACCACCGACAAGGTCATGAAGATCGATCCGCTAGCCGACAAATGGCGCTCGTTCGGCTGGAAGGTGCTGGAAATCGACGGCCACGACATGGCGCAGGTGCTCGACACCCTGAATTATGCGAAATCGATCGACGGACCGGTTGCCATTCTCGCCGCGACAGTCAAGGGCAAAGGCGTTTCGTTCATGGAAGACGTCATCAAATGGCACGGCGCAGCGCCCAGTGAAAAAGAACTGGGACTGGCATTGAGTGAAATTGAAGGAGCGGCGAAATAATGGAAGCGACACGATTTGTATTTGGCAAGGAGATCCTCGAAATTGCCAAAACGCATGACGATTTCGTGGTTTGTAATGCCGACACGAAGGCCTGCGGCATCGAGGCGATGGGCGACCTCTTCCCGACGCGATCGTATTCGATCGGAATCGCCGAGCAGAACCTGATCAACGTCGCCGCGGGCTTGGCGGCTGAAGATTTCAAGGTATTCGCCTGTACTTTCGCCGTGTTTGTGACGATGCGCTGCTGCGAGCAGGTGCGCAATTTCATCTGCTATCCGCACCTGAATGTGACCGTCGTCGGTACGCACACCGGTCTGCAGGTCGGCGAAGACGGGGCGACCCATGCGGCGGTCGAGGATGTGGCGATCATGCGCGCCTTCCCCAACATGACGATCATCCAGCCGGCCGACGCTGTGGCGGCCAAGGCCATCGCCCACGCCGCCCACCAGTTCCACGGGCCGCTCTATGTTCGTTTGCACCGCAATCCCTCGCCGCTCATCTACGACGAGTCCTATACGTTCGAGCTCGGAAAGGCGACACGGGTACTGAACTTCGGCGACGACGTCGCCCTGATCAGCTCCGGAATCATGCTGCAGAAAGCCCTCGACGCAGCCGGCGCCCTCAAGGAAAAAGGAATCAAGGCCCGTGTCATCGACATGAGCACGCTGAAGCCGCTCGACGAAGACGCGGTGCTCGAGGCGGCGCGAGCGACCAACGCAATCGTCACGATCGAGGATCACTCGCTGATTGGCGGTCTCGGCTCGGCGGTGACCCAACTCCTCTCCGAGAAGCACCCCTGTCATGTGAAATGCATCGGCATTCCGGATGTATTCGGCGAATCGGGGCCGAGTGAGGTTTTGTACGCCAAGCACCGCATGGATGTCCCCAGCATCGTCGCCGCCGCCGAACAGGTGGTTGCGAAGAAGAGATAGGTCCGCATCAACACATTGAACGGCAGAAAATTTTTGCGCAATCAGGAGAAAATGCAATGAAAAGGAATATGTCGGAACAGATCGTCAAATATCTTGAGGATCGTGGCATTGAATACATTTTTGGCATGTGCGGCCATACGAATATCGCGTTTCTCGCGGAATTGGCCAAGAGCGAAAAGATCAAGTTCGTCAACGTTCGTCACGAACAGATTGCTTCCCATGCTGCCGATGGCTATGCGCGGATAACGAAGAAGGCGTCGGTGGTCTTGAGCACGCTCGGCCCGGGCATCACCAATAACGTGACCGGGGTCGCGACTGCGGCACTCGACTCGATTCCGATGGTCGTCATCGCCGGCGATGTCCAGTCCTACTATTTCGGCAAACATCCGCACCAGGAGGTCAACCTGCATGCGGACGGTGCGCAGAGCGAGATCTACCGGCCGTTCGTCAAGCGCGTGTGGCGCGTTGACCGCGCCGAACTGTTCCCGGAAATTCTCGAAAAGGCGTTCATCATGGCCGAATCGGGGCGGCCGGGCCCGGTCCTGATCGACGTGCCGATGGACATGTTCTCGGCGCATGTCGAGGAAGCCTTGTTCAATCGGGTGAAGTGCAATACCCGGAAACTCGAAAAGCCGTCGATCGACGAAGAATTGGCCGAGCGCGTCATTCGCGAGATCGCCGGCGCGAAAAATCCGGTGATCCACGTCGGCGGCGGCGTCAAAGGCGCGTGCGCGACCAAGGAGTTCGAGGAATTCGTCAAGCACATGGGCATCCCGGTCAGCTGCACGTTGATGGGCAAGGCCACATTGCCGGACACCAACCCGCTGATGTTGGGCATGACCGGCTTTTGGGGAACGAAGTTCATCAACGACAAATGTCGTGGCGCCGACTATATCCTCGCCATGGGGACGAGTTTCAAGGAGTGTGACTCCAGTTCCTGGTATCCCGATTTCACCTTTGCCGGCCCCCCGACCAAGCTGATCCATATCGACATCGACCCGGCCGAAATCGGACGGAATTATCCGGTCGAAATCGGCGTCGTCGCCGACCTGAAAAACGCGCTGAAGGTGCTGAACAAGGTCGCCAAGCGCTTGTATCCGACGCCGCGCAGGAATCCGGCAGTCGAGCAAGAGATCGCGCAGGCGAAGCAGGCATTCCGGGACGCCAACCGGGCGGTTGAGGAAAGCGCCCAGTTCCCGATGAGCCCGCAGCGCATCCTGGCCGATTTGCGCGCCGCCGCGCCCGCCGATGCGCTGATCGTGACCGACGTGGGCTGGAACAAGAACGGGATCGGCCAGCAGTTCTCGTTCTATACCGCCGACACCTTCATCACGCCGGGCGGCCTCGCGACGATGGGCTTCGGCGTGCCGGGCGCCATGGGCGTCAAGATCGGCGCGCCGGACAAGACCGTCATCGCCGTCGTCGGCGACGGCGGCTTCGGCCAGAATCCGGCGGTATTGGCCTCGATCGCCGCCGAGAACGTTCCGGTGGTCGTCGTCATCATGAACAACAACGCCTTCGGCACCATTGCCGGCCTCATCAAGGCGCACTACGACACGACCTTCGGAACGCTGTTCACCCGCAACGGCGAGGAATATGCCCCCGATTACGCCGGCATCGCACGCAACTACGGCATCGACGGCGTGAGCATCGAGCGCGCCGAAGACTTCAAGCCGGAACTGGAGAAGGCGATCAAGGCGAACAAACCGATCGTGCTCGACGTCCGGATGGTGAATATCCCGACGCCGACCGAGGGCCACTGGGACATTATGACGGTGTTCTCGCCCGGCAAGACGGTGCATCACGTCAGCACGCACTGAAGTCACCCGGCGCCGTCCCGGAAAGTCCGGTAGTTCGGGCTTTCCGCGGACGCGCCTTTTCAGCAACAGAATCGATCCATTGGACCGGAGAATGCCATGCGAATGAATCGTCTGATTGATGGAGTACTCGCGCTTACGGCTTGCCTGGCGCTATCGGCGGCAGGCGGGGCTAGCGCCCAGGAAATCCAGGAGCGCACGATCAAGTTTGGTCACCTGAACAATACCGATCACCCGATCAGCATGGGGGTGCGGAAATTCGGCGAACTGATCGCGGCCAAGAGCGACGGAAAGCTCAAGCTGAAGGAATATCCAGCCTCGCAACTCGGCAGCGATATGCAGCAACAGGGCGCGCTGCGGGGCGGGACACAGGAAATGTCGGCACCGGCCTCGACTTCGCTGGCCGGCATCGTACGGGAATTCGGCCTGCTGGATTTTCCCTTCGCGGTCAGTAACAGCGCCCAGGCCGATGCTCTTCTCGACGGACCGCTGGGCAAGGCCCTGATGGCCAAGCTACCGGAGAAAGGCCTGGTTGCGCTGGGCTTCTGGGAACTCGGATTTCGCAATGTCACCAACAGCAAGCGCCCGATTGCAAAGGCCGATGACCTGGTCGGCCTCAAGCTTCGTGTCATCCCGAACGAGGTCTTCGTGCAGAGTTTCAAGGCCCTCGGCGTCAATCCCGTGCCGATGCCGATCTCCGAGGTGTACACGGCAATGGAGACGAAAGCCATCGACGGACATGAAAACCCATTTTCGGTCATCCATTCCAACAAGTTCTACGAGGTCCAGAAATTCGTCAGTGCGACGAATCATGTCTATGGGGCCAATATTCTGCTCGTCAGCAAGAAGTTCTGGGACAAGCTTTCCTTGACCGAGCAGAAGATCCTGCAGGACTCGATGAAGGAAGCCATCGCCTACGAGCGGACCATGAGCCGTGCGACCGCGACGAAGTCGGTGGCCGAACTTCAGGCGGCCGGCATGCAGTACAGCGAATTGCCGCCGGCGGAGCTGGCCAAGATGGCGGCAACGGTCAAGCCGGTCACCGACAAGTTCGCAGCGGACTATGACCCGGCAATCATGAAGATCTATCGCGAAGAACTCGCCAAGGCGAGAAAACTCTAGCGAGTTGCCCTGACGGGTACGACGGGGATGCGGCCAAGACGGCATCCCCGCAGCCCCCCTCCCTTTTCCGGAAAAAACACACTCAGTGCGGGCGACGAATTGCCGTTCCCGCCGGCGTCGCTCTGTCCGATAACACGACATTGGCATAGTGAAACAACGGCTGCGTCAGCGCACGCGGTCGAGATCGCGACATCGATCGCTTTGCCCGACCGATGGCCGACGCCAGCAAGGCCTGTGATCGACTTAACCATTTGATTACGCGTAGCAAATTTACCTATTGACCTTCATAGAATGCGTCTATAAGCGGATAGAAAATGAGTATTTCATTTTTATTTTTGGCTCTTCTAGTATCCCCTTACACCACTTTCATGGGCCCGGTTCGACAGCAATCCGCAGTCCTCGCAGCGAAGTGCAATGCCATTGGCGAGTGTCATGAATCGCCCATCGGCGATGCAGCGGAATCGGCTCTCGAGGTCGCTCTTGTTTCGGCTGGCGCACCCCAACGATTTTTTCTCCAGGAGAAAACATGGCTTATCAATATTCGCTGGCGCATCTGACGGCGCTGGGTTGTCCGCCGCCGGAGCTGGCCTATGTGGCCGCCCGTGCCGGCTACGACTTTTTCAGTCCCCGCCTCATTTACATGGGATTGCCGGGCGAACCGAACTATGCGCTGGCCGACAACCCCGAGATGTTGCGCCAGACGAAGCGTGCGATGGCGTCGACCGGCATCCGGGTCCATGACATCGAACTGGCCCGCATCTATGACGACATGCATCCGACGAAGTACCTGCCGGCCATGGAAGTCGCGGCCGAACTCGGTGCCAAGGCGGTGCTGTCGAGCGTGTGGACGACGAATCTCGATTACGCCACGGAGAAATTCGCAGAGGTCTGCGACCTGGCGAGGCCCTTCGGCTTTACGGTCGACCTGGAGTTCGTTCCGATCGCCGGCATCAACAATCTCGCCGGCGCGGCCAAGATGCTGCGCGATGTGAATCGGTCGAATGCGGGATTGATGATCGACATGCACCACTTCCATCGCTCGCACGACAACCCGGAAGACCTCGATCGTCTGCCGCGCGAGTGGTTCCACTTCGCCCACCTGTGCGACGCCCAGGGAGAGATTCCCAGCGACCGCGACGAATTCATTCGCATCATGCGCGGCGAACGCCTCTATGTCGGCGAAGGCGGCATCGACATCGCGAATATTCTGAAGCGCATCCCGTCATCGATCATTTCCATCGAACTGCCGCACCTCGCCCGTGCCCAGGAATTCGGCTTTGCCGAACACGCATTCCGCTGTCTCGAGTCGGCGAAACACTATGTCAAGGAACATCTTCCCGAGTCGCTGCAACCCAAGTTGCATGGCGCGGCCTGAGGAGAAAAACAGATGCTAAGCGGAAAATCCACCCTGATTCCCCTTCTCGGCTACCCAACCTACGCGTTCAAGGCCCCGCTGGTTTACAACCCCTGGTTCGAGAAGCACAACATCGATGCCATGGTCATCCCGATGGGCGTCAAGGCCGAGGACTATACGACCACATTGCGGTCGGTATTCAACATGAGCAATGTGCATGGTGCACTCATCACCATGCCGCACAAGGTCGCCACGGTCGGACTGGTCGACGAGGTCTCGATAACGGCGAAGATCGCCGGTTCCTGCAACGCCATCCTGAAGCGACCCGACGGATCGCTGCTCGGCGACATGTTCGACGGTTCCGGTTTCGTGCGCGGTATCCAGCGTAACGGCTTCAAATGCGAGGGCGCGACGGTGCTGCTGGTCGGTGCCGGCGGCGTCGGTTCGGCAATCGCCGCCTCGCTGGCCGCAGCGGGCGTGAGAGCGATCTCGGTCTACAAGACGCGGAGCGATGCCGCCGTCAATCTGGTGGCACGCCTGAAGGAACACTATCCGCAGATCGATATCCAGTTGGTGTATTCCACCGACGTTTCCGGTTTCGATCTCATCGTGAACGGCTCTCCGCTCGGCATGAAGGATGACGATCCGCTGCCGTTCGATCTCACGCATCTGTCGCCCGGGACCTTCGTCGGCGAAGTGGTGACGAAGCAGGAAATCACGCCGCTGCTCGAAGTCGCCCGCGCCAAAGGCTGCCGTTACGTTCTCGGGACCGAGATGCTGTTCGAGATGATTCCCGCCTATCTCGAATTCTTCGGTTTTGGCACGGCGACCCCCGAAGAATTGAAGTCGGTGGCGCGTATTTCGTACTAGCCGGTGCCGACGATGACGACGTGGTTCGCGATCGCGAATGACAAATAACGGCGCCGACAGGCTTTTTGCCGAAGGGAGCGGTATGGCATATCTCATCGATTTGTACTTCAGGGGACTGAAGTTTCTGGTCGTTTTCTTCATCGGATCGATGGTCGTTCTGGTGCTGGGGAACGTGATCCTGCGCTACGGCTTCAACTCGGGCATTACCGTGTCCGAAGAGCTTGCGCGCTGGGGCTTCGTCTGGCTCACCTTCACCGGTGCGGTCATCGCCATGCGCGAACACTCGCACCTCGGCATGGATACGGTGGTTTCGCGCCTGCCGGTGGTCGGCAAGAAGATCTGCTTCGTGCTGAGCCATCTCATCATGATCTACTGCGTCTATCTCTTCGCCGACGGCAGCTGGAAACAGACCGTCATCAACCTTGGCGTCGAGGCGCCGGCCTCCGGGCTCTCCTCGGGCTTCTATTACGGCGTCGGCCTTTTCTTCAGCCTACCGGCGGCGCTGATCCTGATCCACGACCTGTACCTGATGCTGACCGGGCAACTGAAGGAAGACCAGCTTATCGGCGTCAAGGAATCCCAGGAAGACCTCGAAGAAGGCGAGCTGGAGGAATTGCAGCGCGAGATGGAGCGCGAAACGAAGGCGCTCGCAGCGCATCAACACCAGAAGCAGGGGACGCCATGACCATCGCCATCTTTACTTTCTCGTTGCTCGGCGCCATGGCCCTCGGCATGCCCATCGCATTCGCCCTGATCGCCTGTGGCGTCGCCCTCATGGCGCACCTGAGCATGTTCGACACGCAGATCATTGCGCAGAACCTGATCAACGGGGCGGACAGTTTCCCCCTGATGGCGATTCCGTTCTTCATGCTCGCCGGCACGACGATGAATGCGGGCGGATTGTCGCGGCGAATCATTCATGTGGCGATGACGCTGGTCGGGCATATCCGGGGCGGTCTGGGCTATGTCGTCATCCTGGCGTCGTGCATCCTGGCGTCGCTGTCCGGCTCGGCGGCGGCCGATGCGGCGGCGATGTCGGCGCTGCTCTTTCCGATGATGGTCAAGTCCGGCTACAACCCGGAAAAATCGGCCGGACTCATCGCCTCGGGCAGCATCATCGGACCGATGGTGCCACCTTCTCCGAACCTGATCCTGTTCGGCGTGACCGGCGGCCTGTCGATTACCAAGTTGTTCATGGCGGCAATCGTCCCCGGATTGATGATCGCGATCGGGATCACCATCGCCTGGTGGTGGATTGCGCGGAATGCCGATTTCGAAGTACCGCCGCGCGCGTCGGCCGCAGAAGTGGGCAAGGCGATCCGCGAAGGGCTTTGGGCCCTGGTGATGCCGGGCATTCTTGTCTTCGGCCTGAAATTCGGCATCTTCACCCCGACCGAAGCGGGGGTCGTGTGCTCCGCTTACGCGCTATTCGTGGCCATGTTCATCTACAAGGAACTGAAGTGGTCGCAACTGTACGGTGTGCTGGCGCAGGCCGGCCAGACGGCGGCGATCGTCATGTTCCTGGTGGCAGCCGCCCTGGTCTCCGCCTGGCTGATCGCCATCGCCGAAATTCCCCAGCAAGTCGTCGAAATCCTGCGTCCGTTCATGGGCAGCAAGATCCTGCTGATGGTTGCGGTCAACATCCTGGTCGTCATCATCGGCACCGCCCTGGATATGACGCCGACGATTCTGATCCTGACGCCGGTGCTGGTGCCGGTGATCGTCGCCGCCGGCATCGACCCGATCTATTTCGGCGTCGTCTTCATCATCAACAACGCGATCGGCCTGGTGACGCCGCCGGTCGGCACCACCCTCAACGTCGTCTGCGGCGTGACCAAGGTGACGATGGACAACGTCATCGTCGGGGTGCTGCCGTTCATGGTCGCGCAACTGGTCGTGATGACATTGCTGATCTTGTTTCCGGAATTGGTCCTGGTGCCGATGCGAGTGCTGATGGGCTAAGGGAATACGAACACCGGCAATGACCGCTGAATAGCGCGGATGGTTCTGTACGGAAAGTCTCTCCGATTAGAGGCTAACTTGATTAGGAGGAAGTGAAATGAGAATTGGCAATCTGCTTGGAAAGACGGCAATCGCTCTCTGTGCCCTTGGTCTCTTCTCGACCGTGCAGGCGCAGGTCAGCGAGCACACCTTCAGAATTTCGATTGCCGGCGCCCCGGGTCATCCCTCTGTCATGGGCGCGGAAAAGTGGGCCGAACTGGTGAAGCAAAAGAGCGGCGGCAAGATGACGATCAAGGTCTTTCCGAACGGCCTGCTCGGCGGCGACGTGCAGGTGCTGTCGGCGGTCCAGGGCGGAACGATCGATTTCACCTCGATGAATTCCGGCATCCTGCAATCGCAGGTGAAGGAATTCGCGATTTTCGACTTCCCGTTCATGTTCGAGAATGGCAAGGAAGCCGATCCGATTCTCGACGGCGCCTTCGGCAAGAAACTGGCCGATCTGCTGCCGGCGAAAAATCTGGTTAACCTCGCCTATTGGGAACTTGGTTTCCGCAACCTGACCAACAGCAAGCGTCCGATCGCCAAGGCTGATGACATCGCCGGCCTCAAGATCCGCGTGATCCAGTCGCCGATCTACATCGAGACCTTCAATGCCCTGGGCGCCAATGCCATCCCGATGCCGATCACCGAGGTGTACACGGCGATGGAGCAGAAGATCATCGACGGGCACGAGAATCCGTTCTCGGTGATCGAGACCAGCAAGTTCAACGAAGTGCAGAAATTCCTGACGGTCAGCAACCATATCTACAATCCGCAATCGGTCCTGGCCAGCAAGAAGAAATGGGACAGCCTGACCAAGGACGAGCAGGACCTCCTGATGGGCGCCATGCAAGAGGCGACGAAGTGGCAGCGTGACAACGCCCGCGCGCTGTCCGACCAATCGCTGACCAACCTCAAGAAGAGCATGCAGGTCAGTGTCTTGCCGCCGGAAGAAACTGCCAAGATCCGCGCCAAGATCAAGCCGGTGATCGACAAGTTTGCCGCGAACGTCGGCGCGGATCTGGTCCAGCAGTTGCAGGGCGAGTTGGAAAAGGGCCGCAAGAAGTAGGCTTTGCACGCTTCAGGATGCCCTCCTGTTTGTCCATGGCATCGCCGGGTGCCATGGACCTCTCCTGACAGAGGGATGTCCAGGCAATCCACGTAAACCAGGCGGTCGATCGGTGCCGGCGCCGGCCAGGCAGGCCGGAGCACAGCGATACGATTGCGGAGAAAGGGCAGTGAGCAAAGTCAGAATTGCGGTTGCCGGCGCCGGCCTCATAGGTCATCGGCATATCGAGGAAATTCGAAAAAGCGAGGCCTGCGCGCTGGCGTCGATTGTCGATCCCTGCCCGCCGGCCAGGTTCGCCGAGGCCGCGCGCGGTGCCGGCGTGCGCATCTACGCGGCGCTCGAGGACATGCTGGCGTCCGACAAACCCGATGGCGTCGTTCTCGCGACGCCAAACCAGATGCATGCCGATCAGGCGATGGTGTGCATCGGGGCGGGCATCCCGACCTTGGTCGAGAAGCCCCTTGCCCATACGCTGAGCGCCGGCATTCGGCTGTGCGAGGCCGCAGAAGCGGCGAAGGTCAAGATTCTGGTGGGGCACCACCGACTTCACAGCCCGATTCTGCACCAGGCGACCAAGGTCATTGAGTCGGGTCTTCTCGGGCAAATTGTCGCCGTCATGGGCAGCGCGGTGTTTTACAAACCGGACAGCGAGGGCTATTACGATGGCCCCAACGCCTGGCGCCGGGAACCGGGCGGGGGTCCGATCCTGCTCAATCTCATTCACGAGATCGGCAATTTGCGTGCCTTGGTCGGCGAGATCGTTGCCGTCCAGGCATTCAGTTCGAATGCGGCGCGGCGCTTCAACGTCGAAGACACCGCCGTGATCAACCTGAAATTCGACAATGGCGCATTGGGATCGTTTCTGCTTTCCGATACGGCGGCGTGCGCCAGGAGCTGGGAGCAAACCTCCCAGGAGAACAAGGACTATCCGAGCTACCCGGACGAAGACTGCTACACCGTCATCGGCACCTTCGGTTCCTTGTCCATCCCGACGATGCGCCTCAAGTATTATTCGCGGGCGGATGATCGTTCCTGGTACAAACCCTTCAAGTGCGGCGCGCTTGAAGTCCAGCGGAAGGACCCGTTAGCGGAACAAATCGATCATTTTGCCGCCGTCATCCGGGGAGAATGCGAGCCTCTGGTCAGTGCGCGCGATGGCCTGCAGAATCTGCGTGTCGTCGATGCCGTTCTGGAAGCCGCCGCGAAAGGATGCACGATCGGTACGGCAACCTGAACGCAAGTGCGGTTTACGACGATCCAGGATTGATAGAGCGGCCCCGGATTGCAACAGAAGGCATTTCGACCGGCGTTGCAGCGCCGGCCTTGGACGCTGCCGCTCCGTGCTTGAAAGCGCCTGAGCCAACAGGCTTACATAAGCAGAATTGCGCGAAAACCGCTCACGTTGGTCAAGATTGGTCCGGTAACGATCGAATTGCCGAGGCGCTTGAAGAAGGTATGCGCATCATTGTTGTCAAGAAATTCGCTGGGACGCATTCCCGTTCTCCAAACCCGATTCAAGGACTCCGGGCTGATGTAGGCGCCAGCAAGTGCGTATACGCTCTTCTCCCCGCCCAAGGCAATACAAAGCGAAAGAAGGAATTCAACATTTGCGCCACGACATTGGCGGCGACTCGGCGACGGATTGCGCCGGCAAGGCCTGCCGCGTTTCCGACGGCTATACTTACTTAACATTACTGCCATTTCGACGCGACAAACCATGCCTGTTCTGCTCGATACGCGAACCCTGTTGATGGTCATCACGATTGTGCTGATCAGTCGGGCCGTTGTCCTGTTTCATGTGTGGCGAGTGTCCAGGCGGTATTCCCCGCTCACCATGTGGGCGGCGGGTTCGAGCCTCCTCGCTGTCGGCGTCCTTCTCATCGGTCTTCGCGGCATCGTCTCCGACATCATCTCGATCATATGCGCGCAGGCATTGGTCATCACCGGCTGGATGATTTACGTCGGCGGGATCGGCCTGGCTGCCGAGCAACAACCGCCATGGCGGGCAGGAAAAATTCTGACGCTGATTTCAGTCGCGGCAATTGCCTGGTACACCCTTGCCACTCCGGATTTTCTCGCCAGAACCGTCGTAAACACCGTGGCATCGGTCACTTTCGAGCTGTACGCGGTACTAGCCTGCCTGAGATTTTCCGGGTCGAAGCGGAAAACCACCTTCCGAATCCTGGCGGCAGCGCTGATGATCGAGGCATGTTCGAACATCATCAAGCTCAGCTACATCCTCGACACTCGCACCGTCGATCTCTTTACCGGGGCATGGCAGATCGGTCAGTTCTTTATCGTTGCGCTGATCGTTACGGTAGTGAGTTCGATTCTCTTCGTCTTGCTGGCCGCGCAACGCTTGCAGGAAGACCTTGATGACGAGATGCGTTTGCGCCAGGAGGATCAACGCTTGCTTGCACGTTCGGAAGCCAAGTATCGACTCATCTACGAGGCGACTTCCGACGCCGTGATGCTCCTCAGCCAGGAGCGGTTTTTCGCGTGCAATGCGTCGACGCTGCGCATGTTTGGATGTCAGACAGAAGAAGAATTCTGCACATATAACCTGGTGGCATTATCGCCGCCGCGCCAGCCTTGCGGCAAGGAATCGTCGACACTCGTACAGCAGCATTTGGCACGCGTTTTCGAATGCGGCCACCATGACTTTGAATGGGTGAGCCGGCGCGTCGATAACGGCGAGCTCTTCACTGTCGAGATCCACCTGAACACCGTCACGATTGAAGGCGGGGCAACGCTCCAGGCCACGGCGAGAGATATCACCGAGCGTAAGCGCATGGAAGAGAGCATTCGCCAGCTTGCCTTCATCGACACCCTGACGCAGTTACCCAACCGAAGACTCCTCGTCGATCGTCTTGCGATGGCCATGGAATCGAGCA
The DNA here is from genome assembly GCF_900099695.1 of Propionivibrio dicarboxylicus. Lineage (GTDB taxonomy): Bacteria > Pseudomonadota > Gammaproteobacteria > Burkholderiales > Rhodocyclaceae > Propionivibrio > Propionivibrio dicarboxylicus. The sequence continues at coordinate 27,332 of NZ_FNCY01000013.1, forward strand.
AGCGCAAGAATGTCCATTGCTGCCTGCTGTTTATCGACCTGGATAATTTCAAGCCGCTCAACGACACGTATGGCCATCCGGTCGGGGATCTCCTGTTGATCGAGGTGGCGAACCGTCTGCGCGGCGGTATACGCGCGATAGATACGGTAGCGAGATTCGGTGGCGATGAATTTGTCGTGCTGATCAGCGAACTGTTTTCCAGCCGGGACGAGTCGCGTAATGCAGCCGGTACGGTCGCCCTGAAAATTCTTTCCCTGGTATCGCATCCCTACCTATTGCACGCAACAGACGGGGATGGTCGTGAGCAAATCATCGAATATCAATGCTCCGCCAGTATTGGTGGCACCCTATTCACTTCTCATGAATTCAGCCGGGAAGAACTTTTCCGACAGGCTGACGCGGCCATGTACGCAGCCAAGCGCGCGGGACGCCATACTGTGCTGTTTTTCTCCGACATCTGACGCCGGGAATTCATGACATGCGCCTCTCCGGCAAGTCTTGTGGGAGCGGGTCAGGCGCAGTCCAGAGGGACTGACCGGTGATTTCCATGTAGCTCAGACAGGTGCGCAGATCGAACTCGATCTGATGGTAGTCGGGCTCCATATGCCGGCAAAGTTGATAAAAGGCCTTGTCATGCGCCCGCTCCTTCATGTGCGCCAGCTCGTGCACCGCGATCATGCGTAGAAATTCGATCGGCATATCCCTGAAGACCGACGCAATCCGGATTTCACGTTTTGCCTGCAGTTTGGAACCCTGCACCCGGGAAATGCTGGTGTGCGTTCCCAATGCCTGCCGGATCACCTGCAAGCGGCTATCGAACATCACCTTGCTCAGTTGCCCGACATTGCGCAGGTAGGTGTTCTTGATTTCCGAAACGTAGTCATACAGCGCCTTGTCGGTACGTACCCCGTGGGCGCTTGGATATTTCTGCAGCAGGATCTCCGCCAGCCGACCTTGCTCAATTAACTGATGCACCTGCTTGACGAGCGCCGGCGGGTAAGCGGCGAGATACTTGGGCAGCGTTTTCGGGGACATTGCATCGGTTTTGGGCAGCGAGGAAGGGTGAATCTTACCAGTCCTCCTGTCGGATCTGCCGTTTGCTGCCTCTCGTCGCCAAACGGCAGGCGAAAGACAGCGTGCCGCCCGCATCGGGGTCAGCGCAGAACGGCCACACAGGTCGAACGGCGCCGCCATTCGGGATGAGCGCCATATTCTCCAGCGCGCGGTCGGGAACATCCGGCACGCGCCCACGCAAGCATCACCTGCGCATTCCCCCTGCCACACAGGGTCTTGCACGACCTGCTATATTTTCATAATATTGGAACTATGGAAAACAAAACCGCTGTCACCGCCTTGTCCGCCCTCGCCCAGGAAAGCCGCCTGGCGGTCTTTCGCCTGCTCGTCCAGAACGGTCCGGACGGCCTGAATCCGGGGGTGATCGCCGAACACCTCGACATTCCGCTGCCGACGCTGTCGTTTCATCTCAAGACGCTGGCGCAATCGGGCCTCGTCTCGACCGTCCAGGAAGGCCGCTTCATCCGTTACCGGGCCGACATGGCCGCCTTCAACCGCCTCACCGATTTCCTCCTCGAAGACTGCTGCGGCGGAGAGCTTCAACGCTGCGCCACCCCCAACACCGACCAATGAACCTGAAGCCGCCTTTCAACGCGCTGGTGCTGTGCACCGGCAATTCGGCCCGCTCGATCCTCGGCGAGTCGCTCTTCAACCACCTGGGCAAAGGCCGCATCCGCGCCTTTTCGGCCGGCAGCCGGCCTTCGGGCGCGGTCAACCCGGTGGCCATCGAAACGCTGGACAAACACGGCATCCCGCGCCCGGCCGACCTGCGCAGCAAGTCCTGGGACGAATTCGCCGGCGACGGCGCGCCACGGATCGATTTCATCTTCACCGTCTGCGCCAGCGCTGCCGGCGAAGCCTGCCCCGTCTGGCCGGGCCACCCGGTCACCGCGCACTGGGGCATCGACGATCCGGCGCATGTCGAGCCGCTGGCGGCACGCCGCGTCGCCTTCGAAAACGCCTACCAGGCGCTGGAAAAGCGAATCGCCGCCTTCCTGGCCCTGGACCTTGAACACCTGCCGGCCGAAGCGATTGCGGCGGCCGCCCGATCGATCCATGAGGCCTGCCAATGAGCGTCCAGTGTGAAATCTCCGGCAAGAGCGCAACGCCGGCGCCGATGAGCGTCTTCGAGCGCTTCCTGACCGTCTGGGTCTTTCTCTGCATCATCGCCGGCGTCGTGCTCGGCCAGTGGTTCCCCACGCTGTTCCAGTCGATCGGCCGGCTGGAAGTCGCCCAGGTGAATCTGCCGGTCGGCATCCTGATCTGGGTCATGATCATCCCGATGCTGGTCAAGGTCGATTTCGGCGCCCTGCACGAAGTACGACAGCATGGACGCGGCATCGGCGTCACGCTCTTCATCAACTGGCTGGTGAAGCCCTTCTCGATGGCATTCCTCGGCTGGCTCTTCGTGCGCCAGATCTTCGCCCCCTACCTGCCGCAAGAACAGCTCGACAGCTACATCGCCGGCCTGATCCTGCTCGCCGCGGCGCCCTGCACCGCCATGGTCTTCGTCTGGAGCCGCCTGTCCAACGGCGACCCGCTCTTCACGCTGTCGCAAGTCGCACTCAATGACACGATCATGGTCATCGCCTTTGCGCCGCTGGTCGCCTTCCTGCTCGGCATCTCGGCCATCACGGTGCCCTGGGACACGCTCTTCACCTCGGTCGTGCTCTACATCGTCATTCCGGTGATTCTCGCCCAGCTCTGGCGGAAGTCGCTGCTCCGGCACGGCCAGGCCGCTTTCGACGCGGCCATGGCGAAGATCGGACCGTGGTCGATCTCGGCGCTCCTGCTCACCCTCGTGCTGCTCTTCGCCTTCCAGGGCAGGGCCATCATCGCCCAGCCGCTCGTCATTGCCCTGCTGGCGGTGCCGATCCTGATCCAGGTCTTTTTCAACGCCAGCCTGGCGTATTGGCTCAACCGCGTCCTCGGCGAAAAGCATTCGGTGGCCTGCCCCTCGGCCCTGATCGGCGCCTCCAATTTCTTCGAACTGGCCGTCGCCGCCGCCATCAGCCTGTTCGGTTTCGAGTCGGGCGCGGCACTCGCCACCGTCGTCGGCGTGCTCATCGAAGTGCCGGTCATGCTGCTGGTGGTAAACGTGGTCAATCGCAGCCGCGCCTGGTACGAACGGCCGACGGCCTGAACAGACAAGGAGAATGAAATGAGTGCCGTCCAGCACGACGCGATTCGCCAGACCGTGCGCCAACGCTACACGCATATCGCCGAAAACGAAGGCTGCGGCTGCGCGCCCTCCTGCTGCGGCTGCGCGCCCTCCTGCTGCGGCGGCCCGGACAACGACTCGGCGGCGACGTCGCAGAGCGTCGGCTACGCGGCGGCCGACACCGCCGCTGTCCCCGACGGCGCCAACATGGGCCTCGGTTGCGGCACGCCGCTGGCGATCGCCGATCTCAAGCCCGGCGAGACCGTGCTCGACCTCGGCAGCGGCGGCGGTTTCGACTGCTTTCTCGCGGCACGGGAGGTCGGTGCAACGGGCCACGTCATCGGCATCGACATGACGCCAGCAATGATCACCAAGGCGCGCGGGAACGCCGAGAAAGGCGGCTACGCAAACGTCGAATTCCGGCTTGGCGAAATCGAACACCTGCCGGTCGCCGACGGGTGTGTCGATGTCATTATCTCCAACTGCGTCATCAACCTGTCGCCGCACAAGGCGCAGGTATTCGCCGATGCTTTCCGCGTCCTGAAACCGGGCGGCCGGCTGGCCGTCTCCGACGTCGTCGCCTTCGCCGACCTGCCCGATGACATCCGCAATGACCCGACCCTGCTGGCGGGCTGCATGGCCGGCGCGTCTTCGATTGCCGACATCGAGGCAATGCTCGGCGCAGGCGGTTTCGAGCAGATTCGCATCCGTCCGAAAGATGAAAGCAAGTCCTTCATTCGCGACTGGGCGCCGGACAAGCCCATCACCGATTACGTCGTTTCCGCCACGATCGAAGCAGTCAAACCCGGCGCGTGCACGTGCTGCTGCAGCGACACGGACACACCGACGCTGCGCCAGGCCTCTGCCGACGATCTGGAGGCGATCAGGTCGCTGCTGTCGCGTTGCCAGTTGCCCGGCGAGGATCTCACCGAAGCGAGCCTGCGCACCTTCAGGGTGCTCGTATCGGGCACGCGAATCGTCGGGGTCTGCGGCATCGAGATCTTCGGCAGCGACGGCCTGCTTCGCTCGCTGGCGGTCGATCCCGCGCTGCGTGGCCGGAGATTCGGCGAACAGCTGGTCACCGCGTGCGAATCGGCGGCCCAGAACATTGGCATCGAACGGCTGTACCTGCTGACGACCACCGCCCGCGACTATTTGCTGCGCCTCGGTTATGCGGACATCGCCCGTGAATCGGCGCCGGAAGGCGTGCGCACCCACCCCCAGTTCCAGGGGCTGTGCCCCGCCAGCGCGCGCTGCCTGGCCAAGTGGCTCCAATGACTCCGGAAGCGCTGCTCCAGCATTACGGCCGCCATCGCGTGAAGCTGGTCGCAGTCCTGTCCCGCCTGGTGAGACGAGAGGAAGCCGAGGAACTGGCCGACGAGACTTTGACGAAGGCGCTGTCATCGGTCGCAAGCTTCCGGGAAGAAGCGGATGCCGGCACATGGCTGCACCGTATCGCCGTCAATCTCGCCTATGACTTGCTGCGCCGACAGATGCGTCATCCCGAGGTCTCGCTGGAAGACGGAATCGAGTCCCTGGAGCATGCCGCCGATGCGGGACAGGCGCCGCAGGAACAACGGGAGATGAGCCAATGCGTGCGGAATCTGCTGACAACGCTGCCGCCCGAGCAGCACGAGGCGCTCGTCCATGCCGACATCCATGACCTGACGGCCGCCGAGATCGCGCGGAACACCGGTGTTTCCACGGGAAACGCCAAGATCCGGCTGCATCGTGCGCGTCGCGCCATGAAAACCCTCCTCGAAACCCACTGCGATCTCGCGGTTGAAGCCGATGGCGTTTGCCGCTGCACACCGAAGGCTGCCGAATGAGACGCGCGCTGTATCCTTTTGCGTGGCGATTTCGTCCAAGGGAAGTACCTCGCCGGTACAAGCACTGAGAAGCTGTTTGTTCTCGCTCCCCGAACGTGATTGACGAAAGGAATCACCACAATGTTAGATGAAGCCACCAAAGAACTGATTGCGATTGGCGCATCGGTGACCGCCCATTGCCAGCCCTGCCTCGACTACCACGTTTCTGCCGCAAGACGGCTGGGTGTCAGGGAGGAAGACATCCGGATTGCCGTCGATGTCGGCAAGCAGGTCGGGCGCGGCGCCGCTTCCGCCATGGACAAGAAGGTCATCGAAACGCTGGGCAGACCAGCTGAGGCCTGTGCATCGGCGGGTTGCGGCTGTCATTAACCGGACGCCGGGCCTTGTGACAGAATGGGATATGGACGCAACTTCCGCCTTTACCTGCCTTAATCGGGCCTGGCACACCCACAGGACCGAGATCAGGAGTTTTCTGAGTCGTCGCATTGCCGACAAGGCAGAGACCGATGATCTCCTGCAGGATGTCTTCCTGAAAGCCCTGCTGCTGGGTCGGTCGTTTTGCACGATCGACAATCCGCGTGCATGGCTGTTTCAAGTGGCCCGCAACATGCTGATCGACCGGCTCCGACTCACGCGCGAGCAGGTACCCTTGCCCGACGACCTGCTCGCCGCCACCGAGTCTTCGATGGACACCGTGGATGCGCTGACCCAGTGCTTGCCGAGAGTCCTGTCGGAATTGACTGCCGAGGATCGCGAAGCCATCGTCCTATGCGACCTCTCTGGCGTCACCCAGCAGGAATTCGCCGACCGTGCCGGAATCTCCCTGCCGGCGGCGAAATCGAGGGTGCAACGCGCACGGCGTCGCTTGCAGTCACGCATGGTCGATGCCTGCCAGGTCAAATTCGACGAACACGGAAAAATCTGCTGCTTCGTTCCGCGACCGCCGCTGGGCGAAACGCCGAAGGTCTGAACCCCAGCCCCGGCCTGAACGGAGCACTCAATCCGTTCAGGCTGCATCCTTTTTCCACCTGATTCGTCTACCTCTGCAAACCGACACACTATCCGGAGACTGAAATGCTCACAGATTCGATGACGAATGCCCACAAGGCGAAGCCCGGCCTCAATGGCTGGCTGGCGATGATTGCCATCGCCACCGGCGCCTGGTTCGCCATCTACAGCCACCTGACCGACTTCGCCGATGCGCTGATCGGCATGCTGGGACTCAGTCGCGAGACGCGACTCGGCGAGGCGATCCACTTCTTCAGCTATGACACGCCCAAGGTACTGATGCTGCTGGTCGGCGTCGTCTTCGTCATGGGCATCGTCCAGACCTTCTTTGTCCCGGAGCGCACCCGTGCGCTGCTCTCGGGCAAGCGACTCGGCCTTGGCAACGTGCTGGCGGCGACGCTCGGCATCGTCACGCCGTTCTGCTCCTGCTCGGCCGTGCCGCTATTCATCGGCTTCCTGTCGGCCGGCGTCCCGCTCGGCGTGACCTTCTCGTTCCTGATCTCGGCGCCGATGGTGAACGAAGTCGCGCTGGTGCTGCTGTTCGGGATGTTCGGCTGGAAAGTCGCCGGCCTGTATCTCGGCCTGGGGCTGCTGGTCGCCATCGTTTCCGGCCTGGTCATCGGCGCGCTCAAGATGGAAAAGCACCTCGAAGACTGGGTGCAGAAGCTACAGTCGGGGGCCGACCTGCCCGCCAGCACCTTCTCGATGAGCTGGGTCGAACGCTTCGAAGCCGGTTGGGCGCACGTCAAACAAATCGTCGGCAAGGTCTGGCCCTACATCCTGCTCGGCATCGGACTCGGCGCGGCCATTCACGGCTATGTCCCCGAAGACCTGATGGCCAGCTTCATGGGACGCGATGTCTGGTGGGCCGTCCCCGCCGCCGTCGTGCTCGGCGTGCCGATGTACTCCAATGCCGCAGGCATCATTCCCGTAGTCGAGGCGCTGATCGGCAAGGGCGCCGCGCTCGGCACGGTGCTGGCCTTCATGATGGCGGTGATCGCGCTCTCGGCGCCCGAGATGATCATCCTGCGCAAGGTCTTGAAGCCGCGCCTGATCGCCGTCTTCGCCGGCGTCGTGGCCACCGGCATCCTGATGGTGGGTTATGTGTTCAACGCAATTTTCTGACCTATAACAAGGAGCTCAAATGTTCAATTCAGTGAGTTTCATCGGTGCCGGGCGAATCGCCCGCATCATGCTCGGCGGCTGGCAACGTGCCGACGCGCTGCCGTCAAGGATTCTTGTCGTCGACGCCAATCCGGACGCCGTCGCCGCACTGCAGGCGGACTATGCAGAGGTCATCGCGGCGACGCTGGACGAGGCCGCTCAGGCCGATCTCGTTTTCGGCGCCTTGCATCCGCCGGCGCTGAACGAGGTGCTTCCGCTGATCGCCGGTGCGCTCAAGCCGACGGCCGTCTTCTGTTCGCTGGCGCCGAAGATCAAACTGGCGGCCTTGCAGGAGAAGCTTGCCGGTTTCAAGCGCCTGGCGCGAATGAACCCGAATGCGCCGAGCATTATTGGCGAAGGCTATAACCCGGTTTCCTTCGCACCGGAATTGCCGGGTCCCGCACGCGACGATCTGCTGGCCTTGTTGAAGCCGCTCGGACAAAGTCCGGAAGTCGATGAGCGGCTGCTCGAAACGTATGCCGTCATCAGCGCCATGGGGCCGACCTATTTCGGCTTCCAGTTTGCCGAAGTCGAACGGCAGGCGAAGAGCTTCGGCCTGGACGCATCGGCAGCACGCGCGGCCATGCACGCCATGCTGATCGGTACCGTGGACACGCTGTTCGCGAGCGACGTGCCGAGAGACAAGGCGCTCGACCTGGTTCCGGTCAGGCCGATGGCGGAATATGAACCCGACATCGTCGGCATGCTGCAACGCCAGATCGGCGGAATCCACGCCAAACTGAGCAGTTAGAATTTCAATTTATTGAGGAGATTTTCAGGATGAAAGACGTCAAGATTCTCGGCACCGGCTGTGCCAACTGTCGTAACACTTACGCCCTCGTCGAGGCCGTCGCCAAGGAGAAAGGCGTTGCCGTCACCCTGGGCAAGGTCGAGGACTTCCCGTCGATCGCCGCTTACGGCGTCATGTCGACGCCGGGCGTCGTCATCGACGGCGTCGTCGTTCATGCCGGCGGCGTACCGAGCCGGGAAAAAGTGGAGGGCTGGTTCTAGGGCAATACGACGGACGACTGGCGCGCACGCAGGTCTTCGCCGGCCTTTCGCATGAACGCGGCGGTCATCGCCGCGAGATCGCGATAGAAGCTGCATTGGGCGTTTTGCCGTAACGCGTCGACGAAGGCGCCGAGCCAGGCATCGGTATGCCGCGTCTGAAGCGACCATTGCAGCGCCTGCGCGTGCGCTTGCATTTTCGCGTCGCCGTTTTGCCGTGCCGCCGCTTCCTGGAAGAACAGCGTATAGAGGAACTCCAGCTCGACCGCGAGGTGGTCGGGCAAGTCACGGAAGTCCGGATCGACGACGAAACCGCCATCGTCATACAGTTCGATCAGCGCCTGGACCGAATCCATGGGATCGTCGCTGTTCTTGTCGCGCCAGGCCGATTCATAGGGCGGCGCGAGCGTGTGTCCCGGCCCCAGAAACAATTTCGCGTAGTCGACGAGCAGGCTGTCGATGCGCTCGCTCTCGAACGACCGCTTGAGCTGCATCGCCTGCGCCGCCAGGGCCGGATCGAGCGACTCGGCGGCCATCCGCAAGGCATCGAAAAGCCTTTCCTCAACGAACTCAGGGCCAGGCTCGTAGTAACAGGCCGAGAGAAGACGGCACAGGTCTGCTTTCGCAACCACGGACTGGAAATCGCTATCTGACATTCAGGCCCCCAAAAAAAGGGCGAGGAACCCTCGCCCAATGATGCATCGCCTGACTTACAGGCGCGGACTGTACTTCCCGACATAATAGACGCTCGGCCTCGTTCCGGCCTCGGGCTTCAGGACAAAACTCTTCGTCGCCGACAAGCGCTTCGAGACGTTTGAATTGGGATCGTCGAGATCACCGAAGATTCTCGCCTCCGCCGGACACGCCTCCACACAGGCCGGCTGCAGCCCGTTCAGGGTACGGTGGGCACAGAAGGTGCATTTTTCGACGATACGCTGCTTGCGCAGCGGCCCGACGTCTTTCGATTCGAACGCATTCATCGACGGCACCGGCACCCCGGCCTTCTGCGCCGTTTCGACGCCGGAAGCCGTCACACCGGCCAGCATGGGTGTCGCGTCCTCCCACTTCGGCTGCGTCTTGCCATACCGGTTGTTGTAGCTGATGACGCTATACGCCTCGCCGTTGAAGCTGGCCGCGCCCAATTCCTCGACACTGTAGGGACAGGCTTCCTGGCATTCCCGGCAGCCGATGCACAGGGACGGATCGTGCATCGTGATGCCTTCGGGCGTCTTGTACATGGCCTTATTGGGCTTGACCGGACACGCCTCGACGCAGGCCGCATCGGCGCAGTGATTGCACAGGACCGGCATCACCCAATGCGTCGTGTTCGGGAATTTTCCTTCCGTCCGCATGATGAAATCAGCCCAGTTGAAGCTCTGGCCGTTCTCCTCGTCACGATCCCGCGTATTGTTTTCCGCCTTGCACGCCAGGGCGCAGGCACTGCAACCCACGCAACGCTGCAGGTCGATAACCATTCCGAATTTCATATCGTTCTCCTTCAGCGCGCCGCTCAGGCAGCGACTTTTTCGACACGGACGCCGGTGAATCCGCCGTTGCGCGCGGTAGCGCCGCTCAGCCGGTCGTAGTCATCCACCAGGATTTCGTTGTTGTTTCCGCCGCGAGGCGCCTTGCCGTAGTCCTTGGCGGCGACGCGACCATACGCCCAGTGCCCCTGTCCATAACACTTGGTGACGGTGCCCGGACGCACGCCCTCCCAGAGCTTGAGCCGGGTGACGATGCTGCCCGCCGGCGACGTGATCTTGACCCTGTCGCCCGACTTGAGCCCCAGTTTCGCGCCATCCGACGGATGCATCTTCAGCACGTCGTCCCACGACACATCGCCCGGATCGACCTTCTTGAATTCCTGATACCAGGCAGTGTTGGCCGAGCGCCCCTCGCGGTTGAGCCGCGACTTGTAGTCGATGAAGTCGAACGGATACTCCGACACGCTGCCATTGCGCTTCGGCGGTTCGTAGTGCGGCACGAAAGCGAGATCGCCGCGCGCCACATAGCCCGAGACGGTGAGAATGTCATCGACCGTCGTTTCATATTTCTTGGCATGCGCAAGCAAACCCTTCTTGGCCGTCTCGCTGTAGAACTCGAATTTCTTCGTGGCCGTGGCGAACTTGCCGCCCCAGCCTTTTTTCAGGCTGTACTTCGGTCCGCTGAACATGCCCTTGGCACGGAAATCATCCCAGCTCTTGATCGGGGCATCGCCCTTCAACGGCTCTTTTGGCTTCCAGATTGCCGAACTGCTGATCTTCGTCGTGATGATCGCGAACTCCAGCGCGCTGGTCGCCGTCTTCCCGGTTTCGGGATCCTTGAACTCTTTCGAGTAGTAGTCGAAGAGATTCGAAAAGCCCTTCTGCTTGAGCTTCTCGGCGAGCAGCCACATGACTTCGGATTCTTCCTGCTTGACGTCCCACAGCCGCTTCACCGCGCCTTGCTGGATCGAGACATAGCCATGGCCATTGCCCATATTGGAGACCACCGACCATCCTTCGGCGGCGTTGAAGGTCGCCGGCAACACGATATCGGCGAACTGCGTCATTTCCGAGGCATTGGTGACCATGTGGACGAAGAACGGCACCTTGGCCATCACGGCATCCCAGCGCAATGCGCCGGTCGCCGAGAAATTGAAGTTCGACCACGACGACAGGAAGACCTTGACCGCGCCGGGATCTTTCAAGAGGCCGTTGGCGACATTGTTGGTCACCACGCCGCTGCCCGGTTGCGCATTCATCATCGCCGGCATGTCTTTGGCGCCCCGGCCGTCGAGTTTCTTGCCCTTGCTGGCGGTTTTCGCCAGATCATCGACGTAGGCGTCGGCCTTGGGGAAAGCGGTGACCGGCGCACTGCTCGACTGCCAGACGCCGCCTTCGACATCGATCGACCCGAGAATGCCGTTGAGCGCATGAACGGCCATTGCCGAATAGGTTCCGCGCGGCGTCATGGCGGCGCCCGGCCCCATCCAGACGGCCGTTTTCGGCGCGGCCTTGCCCATCATTTTCGCCACGCGAACGATTTGTTCGGCGGGAATCAACGTTTCCTTTTCCGCCCAGGCCGGCGTGCGATCCTTGAGTTCCAGGTTCCACCACTTGATCAGGCCGAAGGTCTCCTTTTCCACGAACTCGTCTTCGCCGACCGTCTGCCCGGCCTTGAAACCGCCCCAGAAGCTCTTGAAGTCGCCGACGAATTCCTTGTTCCACAGTCCCTCGGTCAGCAGGACGTGGGCGATGGCGCAGGCCAGCGCGCCGTCCGCCCCGGGCTTGATCGGCAACCATTCGTGCGCCTTCGCCGCGACGTTGGACAGGCGCGGATCGACCGCAATGACGCTGCCGCGCGCCAGAATCTCATGGAAGTAGTGGATGGTGTTCGGCACCATCCGGTTGGAGGCCAGCGGATCGGTCCCCCAGAGCACCAGGCACTGGGTCTTCGGCAGATCGTAATCGCGATAGCCGAAGAACCCCTGGGTCAGCCCCGGCCCCATCTTTTCGGCCTCGGCGCACAGCGCGCTGTGCGAGAAATAGTTGCCCGTGCCGAACACCTTGGGCAGCGTGCCGTAGAGCAATTCCGTGGACGTCGACGAATAGCGGCCGCGCATGTACAGGAGCTTGTGCGTTTCGTTGGCCCGCCGCAATTCCATCATCTTCTCGGCAACGGTGTCGAGCGCTTCGTCCCAGCTGATCGGAACGAACTTGGGATCGACGCCGCGCCCCTTCTGCGGATTGGTCCGCTTCATCGGCACCTTGATGCGGTCGGGATCGTAAACCTGCTGGGTGATCAGGTGGCCGCGCGGACAGCAGTACCCGTGATTGGTCTTGGAAAGCGGATTGCCGCGAACGCGCACGCCGCGACCGTCCTGCACGTAAATCTGGATGGCGCACCACTGCGTACAGCCCTGGCAGGTGCTGGCGATCCACTCGCCTTTGGCCGGGCTGCCGCCGTTCGACTTGCGCGGGATCAAAGCGGCTGAAGCCGGCTTGACCGGCCCGGTGGAGCATCCGGCGGCCAGCAGCCAGGTCGTCGCCGCCGAAAGCTGTATGAATGAACGTCGCGTGAGTTTCATCTGATCGCTCCCCTTGCTATACATGGTCTTGATGACAAACTCCCTGCAAGGAACGGACCACCGACACCGGCGCAACACTCACCCAGCGAAAGAGCCCACCCGGGTTTCCCTAAGCACCTGTTTTTGCGCGATGAATAATTTTTCGCCAAGAATCGCCACGGCGATCATCACAAAGATCACCCGCTGATCTTCTGTTCGTCGCCGATATTGGTTACTATTTGGTAACAACAAAACCCTGCATGCCGTTACGATCCGGTAACAGCGCCACAATAAAATTGCCAAGGAGGTCTGAATGGGGCTTGAGCGTTTGTTGCGATTGTGCCTCGCCGTCTGGGTGCTGACGGCCTCGACCATTGGCATGGGCGCTGAATGGACGCGCCCCATTCGCGTTGGAATGACACCGGCATTCCTGCACGACCAGCACGCGATGCTCGCCGAATGGAAACTCTACCTGCAGAACGAACTCAAGCGCCCTGTCGTCTTCGTCCAGCGCGACAGCTATCAGGAAACCATGGACCTGATCCACAAGGGGAAACTCGATTTCGCCTGGCTCTGCGACTACCCCTACATCGCCCTGGGCCGACTGGTGAAGATCCTCGCGGTCGCATCCTACCGGCAACAGCCGATCTATCACTCCTACCTGATCGTTCCGAGTTCAGATACCCACACCCGTTCGATCCTCGACCTGAAAGGCAAGGTCTTTGCCTACGCCGCCCCCCAGTCGAACACCGGCTATGTCGTCCCGCGCTACCAGTTGAGAAAGGCCGGCGTCGATGCGAACACATTTTTCCGGAAGACTTTTTTCACCTGGTCGCACAGCAAGGCGATCCGGGCGGTGGCGAGCGGTCTGGCACAGGGCGCCGCCATCGACAGCTACGTCTGGGACAGCCTGCAGAAAGTCGATCCCAAGCTGGTGGCCAAGACCAGGATCGTCTGGACATCCGAGCCCTTCGGTTTCCCGCCGATCGTGGCTGACCACGCCGTTTCCAAGGCGGATTTCCAGGCATTTCAAAACGCGCTGTTCCGCATGAAGGACGATCCCGCCGGCCGCGCCCTGCTTGACAAACTCAACCTCGACGGTTTCGTCGAGGGCACGCCCAGCCTCTACAAAGGGGTGACCGACATGATGCGCGAACTCGGCGATCTCTGATGCTGTTCAACCTCAGCCTGCGCATCAAGCTGCCGCTACTCGGCGCTGCCCTGATCCTGGTCACGGCGCTGGCGCTGTCGACTTCGTTTCTCTATCAAACCTGGGAGGCGGTGCGCCGCGACACCTTCAAGAACCTCAACGACCTCGGCCAGACAATGTCGAGGGCATTATTCCCGGCCTTGCTGCACGACGATATCTGGCGGGCCTACGAGACGGTGTCGCTGCCCTTCAAGGACAGCGAATCGGCGCAGGCGGAAAGCCTCATCGTGCTCGATGCGAAGCGGCGGGTCTTTGCCTCCTCGCACCCGGAAAAGCATCCCGTACTCAGCGAACTCGCCTCGCTCGGCGCCGATTTCGCGACGCTCGACCGCGACATCGCCGCCCATCCCGAGGACCAGATATTGACGGTGGAGCGGGACAGCGCGACGCATCTCTTCATTGTCATACCGATCGAGAGCGATACCATCCGGCTCGGCTCGCTGATCGTCTCCTACGACAACGCCTGGATCCGGCAGCGCTTCATCGAGTTCATCGAACGCGCCGCCTGGATCACGCTGCTGATCCTCGCCGTGCTGCTGCCGATCAACTGGTATTGGGGCCGGCGCATGGTCGCCCCGCTGCAGGAAGTCACCGACCGGCTCAGCCAGATCAGCGGCGGCGAGCCGCCGCCGCTCGATCCCAAGCTCTACCCGTACAACGACGAGGTCGGTGCGCTCTACCTGGCCTACGGGCAACTCGTCGAAGAGATGAAGGAAAAAATCGTGCTGAAGCGTGAAGTCGTCAAGCACGAGCGCATGGCCGCGGTCGGCCGGCTGACGGCCAGCATCGCCCACGAGATCAACAACCCGCTCGGCGGCCTGCTCAACGCGGTAAGCACGCTGAAACGCTATGGCTCGGCCGATCCGCTCAACCAGAAAACGATCAGCCTGCTCGAACGCGGCCTCACGCAGATCAAGGAGACCGTCGCCGCCCTGCTCGTCGAAGCCAAGATCACCAGCCGGCAACTGACGCCGCACGACCTCGAAGACGTCCGCGTTCTCGTCTCTCCCGGCGCGCATGCGCAAAACACCCGACTGCTCTGGAAAACGGCGCTCTCGGCGGCAGTGCCGCTGCCCTCGACGCCGATCCGCCAGTTGCTCATCAATCTGACGCTCAACGCCATCCAGGCGGCCGGCAACGACGGCCAGGTCGAGGTCAACCTCCATGCCGGCGAAACCGAATTGCAGATCGTCGTCGAAAACGATGGCGAGGGCCTCTCGCCGGCAGTGCGCGAGCGGCTGTTCGAGCCTTTCGCCCAGGTCTCCGAACATGGCAACGGCCTCGGCCTGTGGGTCTGTTACCAAATCGTAACGCAGCTCGACGGCAGCATCCGGGCCGAATCGGCAGGTCCGCTCACCCGATTCGTCGTCACCCTACCGCTAAGTGAATCCAGTGAACGCTAACACCACCCGAATCTGTCTCGTCGAAGATGACGAAATCATGGGCGAATCGCTCGTGGATCGCTTCTCCCTGGAAGGCTTCCCCTGCGACTGGCACCGAAACGCCAGGGATGCGGAAACGGCGCTGGTCTCGCGCGACTACCTGCTCGTCATCTGCGACATCCGTCTTCCCGGCGTTTCCGGCGACGCGCTCTTCGCCAAGCTGCTGGCCGAACACGTCGCCTTGCCGCCCTTCATCTTCGTCACCGGCGCGGGCGACATCGATACGGCGGTGACGCTGCTGAAGCAAGGGGCGCACGATTACATCACCAAGCCCTTCGACCTCGATGCGCTGATGACCCGCATCCGCAGCATCGCCGCGACGAAGAGCGAGGATGCCGCGGTCTCGCTCGGCGCTTCCCCGGCCATGCGTCACGTCGTCTCGCTGCTGCCGCGCCTGGCGGCGAGCAATTCGACCGTGCTGATCACCGGCGAATCCGGCGTCGGCAAGGAACGCATCGCCCGAACGCTGCACAACATGGCCGGCGAGCAGCGGCCCTTCGTCGCCGTCAATTGCGGCGCGCTGACCGAAACGCTGCTCGAAGCCGAACTCTTCGGCTACGTCAAAGGCGCCTTCACCGGCGCCATCCGCAGCAAGAAAGGCGTCTTCGAACAGGCCGACGGCGGCACCCTGTTTCTCGACGAGATCGGCGACATGTCGCTGACGATGCAGACCAAGCTGCTGCGCGCCATCCAGGAGCGCAGCGTGACCAAGGTCGGCGGCGAGACGGCGACGCCGGTCGAGCTGAAACTCATCTGCGCGACGCACCGCGACCTCAAGGAGATGGTCACCGACGGGACCTTCCGCGAGGACCTGTACTACCGCGTCAACGTGGTGCAACTGCGGATTCCGCCGCTGCGCGAACGACGCGAGGACATTCTCTGGCTGGCCCGGCTGTTCCTGGCGGAGATCGCCGGCCCGAACAAGAAACCGCCGGTGCTCACCGCCGCCGCCGAACAGGCCTTGCTCCGCCATGCCTGGCCGGGAAATGTGCGCGAACTGCGTAACACCCTGGAACGGGCCAGTCTGCTGACCGAGGGCCGCAGCATCTCGATGGAGCACCTGTTCGACTCCCCGGCCCCGACCGCCAGCGAAGATCCCGACCCTCGGGGCAGCTTGCGCGACCATCTCGACGCCTGCGAGCGCGACTACATCGTTCGGGTGCTGAATTCCTGCAACTGGCAGATCCAGGGCGGCGCCGACCTGCTCGGCATCAGCCGCAAGAATCTCTGGGAAAAAATGCGCCGGCTCGGAATCGAGAAGACGACACCGGCATCGACCGACCAGGTCGGGTGAGGATCAACGCGGCGCCCTTTCGGATGCCGCGGTTACAATGCCAAAAGCATCAGCGTCCCGGTTCGATCGGGACGCCCGCCTCGCAGGGCTCGCGGTAGCGGCAGCGGGCACATTGACCGGTGCAGCCGGTCCATTCATCCGATGCCGGCGCGGACGCCGGCGTCTCGCGCTCGATGGCGCCAGGCAGCGACTCAGCGACACCGCCGCTCATGCGTTCATCATCCGATGCGGGCATCATCGCCACGACCTCAGGCCCGGATCCAGCCGCGTCGGGCTGCCCACACGAACAGGCAGCCGTAGAGCGCGGCGATGCCGACATGCCAGGTCGCCAATGCTGCCGTCGTCAGCACGACGAAGCGGCCGCCGCGTTCGGCGTCCTGCGTGCGTCCGCTGATCGCCAGTTCGGCGCCGGCGAGGAAGAGCACGACGCCGAGCACCGGCGCCGGAAAGAGTTGCAGGATCAGCAGCAGCGAGTCGCCGAAGCAAAGCGCCAGCACCACCAGCAGCCCGCCGAGCAGGATCGAGGCGCCGCCGGTGCGGGCGCCGAAACGGACATGCCCGGCCATGCCGCCGGCACCATGACACATCGGTATGCCGCCGATCGCACTCGCCCAGACATTCATCAGCCCGGTCGTCAGCGCGACGCGGCGCACCTCGATCGGCCGGTCGGCGAATTCCCGGTTGTTCTCATCGACGAGCGCGACGAGGCCGTTGCCGAAGGTCAGCGGCAGTTGCGGCAGCGCCAGGAGCAGCGCGCCCTGCCAGAGATCGTTCGCCGCGAGCGATGGCCAGGCGAAGGACGGCAGGCGGAAGTCGGGACGGATCAGCGCCAGCCGGTCGGCCAGCGTCGGCTGCGCGCACAGCGCCACGGCAACGCCGATGAGCAGCAGCACCAGCATCGCCGGCAGGCGCGAGCGCGCCAGCAGTACCAGCGCGACAACAAGGACCGCCGCCGCCAGCCAGGCGTTCTGCCCCATCATCCCGATGCCCTCGCGCATGAAGCTCAAACCGAGTCCCATGACGATGCCGATCAGCACCTGCGCCGGCACGAGGCGCGCGAGCTTCGTCGCCAGCCCGGAAACGGCAAGCAGCAACCAGAAGACACCGGTGACAAGGCCGGCACCGACGACCGTCGCCGGCGTCAGCACGGCGCTGCCAGCGGTCTGCGCGATGGCGATGGCGCCGATCGCCTTCATCGGCTGCACCGGCACCGGCGTGCGATAGACAAGACCGGCGGCGATCAGCGCACCACCGACGCCGAGCAGCAGCCCGGTCGGATCGACCTTGAGGATCGAGACATAGGCGACGACAAACGGAATCAGCGTGCCCAGGTCGCCGAAGGCACCGGCGAGTTCGGCCAGGTCGAAGCGGTTGCGCCCGCCGGCCGGGATCGCGTCAGCCATCGCAGGACTCCGGCGCGCCTGCCGCCACGCTTTTCTCCACACTCAGCCGCCGCTGTCCCTCGAGGTCGATTTCTGGCAGCATGATGTGCCGGCTGTCGCGCATCAAGCGTTTGTCATCCATGCCTCCGCTCCCTTCATCTTGTTTTTAGTTCTCTTGTGCTTCGCGTCCCGCCATGTCTTCCGCCAAACCGCCCGCCCCGCCGAACGAGAAACCCGAGCGCCGCGACCCGCCGCTGCGCCGCTGGCTCAACGTCGCCTGCCGCAGCCTCCATGTCGTCGGCATCATCCTGCTCGGTGCCGCGCTGCTGGCCGGCACCTCGACAAGGTCCGGCGCGCTGCTGACGGCGGCTTCCGGCCTCGGCATGCTGGCCCTCGACACCTGGCGCAAGCCGGCGCATTTGCTCGAAGTCTCCGGTCTCGGCGTCCTCGCCAAGCTGCCCTTCGTCGCGCTGGCGGCCCTCATCCCGTCGGCATCGCTCGGACTGTTCTGGTCGATTGTCGTCGTTTCCATGGTGCTCTCGCACGCGCCGGCGGCCTTCCGGCATCGGCGACTCTTCATGCGCCACTGACGCCCGGCGTGTGCCGGCCCGCGCGCCGCGACCGGATCGTCTTCCGCCGCCGCGCCCGCTGCCGGATTTCTTTTTTCTTCCTGTCGTTCTCCCCGTATTCGCCGCGCCGCTCAGCAGCCCGGCGACAAGCCCTCGAAGGGCTGCACGCTGACGATGTCGCCGGGCGACACCGAGGCGCAGTCCTCGGGCAAGACGATGAAGCAGTTGGCCTCGGTCATCGAGCGCAAGACGCCCGAGCCCTGATTGTCGGTGGTGCGCACTTCCCACTGGCCATCGACGGCGCAGAGCACGCCGCGCTGGTACTCGCGCCGGCCGTGCGGCTTGCGGATCGAACAGGCGGCACGCACCTTCACTTCGAGCGGCAGCGGCGAGACGTCGCCGCCGGCGAGCTTGAGCAGCGCCGGCCGCGCGAACTGGCTGAAACTGACCATCACCGACACCGGGTTGCCCGGCAGGCCAAACAGCCAGGCCTTGCCGACGCGGCCAAAGGCCATCGGCCGCCCCGGCTTGACGTTGACCTTCCAGAACTTGACCTCGCCCGACTTGGCCAGGATCTCCTTGACGAAATCGGCCTCGCCGACCGACACGCCGCCACTGGTGATGATCGCATCGGCTTGCGTGGCCGCTTCGTTGAGCGTCTGTTCGAGTTGTTCCGGCTGGTCGGGCACGACGCCCTTGTCGATGATGTCGGCACCGAGCCGGCTGAGCAGGCCGAACAAGGTGTAGCGGTTGCTGTCGTAGATCTGGCCCGGCGCCAGCATCTGGCCGATCGAGGCCAGTTCGTCGCCGGTCGAGAAATAGGCGACGCGCAGGCGACGCTTGACCTCGACTTCGGCAACGCCGAGCGAGGCGATGACGCCGAGTTCGGCCGCGCCGATGCGCTTGCCGGCATGCAAGGCAACGACGCCGCGGGCGAGATCCTCGCCGGCATAGCGGATGTTCTTGCCGCGCGCCTGCCCCGGCGGAATGACGACGAGATCGCCGCCCTCTCCGACTTCCAGACGCGTGAGTTCCTGCTCGACGACGAGGTCGGCGCCGGCCGGCAGCACGGCGCCGGTCATGATGCGTACCGCCTGGCCCTTGCCAACGAGGCCCGAGAACGGCCGGCCGGCGAAGGCGGTGCCGACCACGGCCAGCGAGGTCTCGGCGTCCGCGGCCAGGCTGTCGGCGCGGAGCGCGTAGCCGTCCATCGCCGAATTGTCGTGCGCCGGCACGTCATAGGGCGAGGTCACGTCGGCGGCGAGGATGCGCCCGAGCGCGGCGCGCAAGGGAACGCATTCGCTGCCGCTGATCGGCGTCACCGCCGAGAGCATGTAGTCGAGGGCCTGGGAAACGCTGAGCGCGGCGTTTTCGCCGTCGCCGGAAGATTTCGGTGTCATTGCCATGAAGGAGTCTCTGTAATCACTTTTTCGAGTTCGGGAAGAAGACCTGCTGCCCGTCGGCGCGGAAGCTCGCGATCGCCTCGCGTCCGGTGTCGGACGTCAGCCAGTCGCTGAACTGCTGCGCCGCGCGCGCCTTGACGTGCGGATGCCGCGCGGGATTGACCGGAATGACGCTGTAAGGATTGAACAAGGCCGGATCGCCGTCAAGCACCATGACGAGTTCGCGACGGTTCTTGAAAGCGCCCCAGGTGGCGCGGTCGGCCAGCGTATACGCGTTGATCGCCGCCGCCATGTTCAGCGTCGGCCCCATGCCGCTGCCGGTTTCCTTGTAGCCCGGCAAGGCCTTGGGATCGATGCCGGCAGCCTTCCACAGGCGCAACTCGGCCGCGTGCGTGCCGCTCTTGTCGCCGCGCGAGATGAAGCCCTGGCCGCTGGCCGCGATCGCCTTGAACGCACCCTGGGCGCCGCCCGCCGCAGCGAGCCTGGCCGGGTCGTCCTTGGGACCGACAAAAATGAAGTCGTTGTACATCACATCCTTACGTTGCGTGCCAAAGCCCTCGGCGACGAATTTCTCCTCCGCCTCGCGGTCATGAACGAGCAGGACGTCGGCATCGCCCCGGCGACCGATGTCGATCGCCTGGCCGGTACCGACGGCAACGATTCTGACCTTGATTCCGCTCGCTTGTTCAAAACGCGGGATGATCCACGAAAACAGGCCGGATTGTTCGGTCGAGGTGGTCGAGGCGACCACCAGGGTTTCTTCTGCCGCCAGCGGCAGCGATGCCGCCAGGGTAAGTCCGAGTCCGAGGCCGACACCGGCCATCAGCGATCGAATGCGATTCGCCATGGAAGTTCTCCTTGCAAAAAGGCCCGCGCCGCGGGCGACTGAGGTTGGGAAAAGAAGCGCCGCACCGGCACGTGTTCCTGCACACAGCCGTCGGCGAGAAAGACGATGTCATCGGCGAGGCGCTGCGCCTGGCCGAGGTTGTGGGTGGTCATCAGGATCTTGGCGCCGTCGGTGCGGATCTCGCGGATGATGCGCTCGACCGCCTCGGTGGCGCTCGGGTCGAGGCTCGCGGTCGGTTCGTCGAGCAGCAGCATGCGCGGACGCAGCGCCCAGGCGCGGGCCAACGCGAGCCGCTGACGCTCGCCGCCCGAGAGCAGGCGCGCGCTTTCGTCGAGGCGATGGGCCAGTCCGACGCGTTCGAGCACCTCGCGCGTACGGGCGTGCCGCGCGGCACGTTCGCCGCCCTGCGCGGCGAGGGCAAATTCGACGTTACGAAAAACCGACAGGCGCAAGAGCGCCGGATGCTGGAAGACCATGGCCAGGCGGCCGTTCGGCTGGTCGCGCCCGTTCCAGTCGATGCGGCCGGCGCTCGGCGCGAGCAGGCCGGAGAGCAGCCGCAGCAAGACGGTCTTGCCGCTGCCGTTAGGACCGAGGATGACACTGATGCCGTCGCCCGAGAGATCGAGGTCGAGGTCCTGCAACACCGTCTGCCGCTCCGGACGAAACGCCAGCCCCTGCACCCTGAGCGGAAACATCAGCCGACCCTTCGCAGCGCCCAGCAGCGCAGACCGTACGCCAGGGCATTGAGCATCAGGATCAGGCAGATCAGCACCATGCCGAGCGCGATCGACAGCGCCAGATTGCCCTTGCTGGTTTCCAGCGCGATCGCCGTCGTCATGACGCGCGTGAATCCGTCGATATTGCCGCCGACGATCATCACCGCGCCGACTTCCGACATCGCCCGCCCCAGCCCGGCCAGCGCCGCCAGCGACAGGGAAAAACGGCAATCGGCGATGAGCAGGACGACGGCATCCCAGCGACGCACGCCGATGAGCGTGAGTTCGGGGGCATAGTCGTTCCAGGCATCCTCGACGATCTGGCGGCTCACCGCCGCGATCAGCGGCACCACCAGCAGCGTCTGGGCGAAGATCATCGCCGCCGGCGAGAAGAGCAGTCCGAACTCGCCGAAGGGGCCGCTGCGCGACAGCAGCAGATAGACGATGACGCCGACGACGACCGAGGGCAGCCCCATCATCGCATTCAACACGACGATCAGCGCCCCGCGGCCGGGAAAGCGCTGCACCGCGATCGCCGCCCCGACCGGCACGCCGATCAGCACGCCGATCGCCAGCGCGCTCAGGCTGACGCGCAGCGAGAGCGCGACAATGGCCAGCAGCTGGTAGTCGACAACGACCACCAGCCGCAAGGCTTCGAACAATGTCTCCGTCATCGACGACGGCCGGCGTGGCCGGCACACGCGGTGCCGGCCACGCCCTGCGGATCGTCAGAAATCGTCAATCGCGAACTCCAATCCCAACTCCTTGAGCTTGGCGGGCGTCGGGTTACCTGTTTTCTTGTCCCAACCGCGATACTCGTAGTAATCGTCCTTCAGGCGTTCGAGCGTCTCGCGACTGATGACACTGCCCTTCATCGGCCCCTCGGGGATCGGTTCTTCCATGAAGCGGATCGGCAACTGGTCGTAGTCGCGCGTGAAGCCTTCGCGCGCCGACAGGCAGCGTATCATGTTCCACTGGCGCTCGGCGATTTTCCGCGCTTCGTCATATGACAGGTTCCAGTCGGTGATGGCGTTGAGCGCCTCGATCTGGTTCTGGCTGATCTTGAGCGGTCCCCAGATCGGCTCGCCGAGATGGCACAGGCCCATCGAGTCGGCGAAGATCAGCCAGTGGTTGACCTCGACCGCCAGCGCGCCCTTGCCTTCGAGTACCTTGCGGTCGACGAGACCGCTCTTCTCGGCGGTCGGCCGGATGTCGTGGTGGCTGCCGCCGCGCGGCCCGGTGGCATAGCCGACGGCGCAGGCAGGGAAGGGACGGCAGGTATGCCCGGCCCATTCGATACCCTTGTTCTGCATGGCGAAACGTTCGGTTCCCTTGCCGACGATGCGAGCCGCTTCGCGCGTGCCCTTGGCCAGCAGCGCGCCGATGCCCGGCTCGTTGCGACCGATCTTCTCGAGCACCTCGATCATCGCGTCGGCATTGCCGAAGCGCAGGTCGATGCCATCGGTATCGTCCCTGGTCAGCATGCCCTTTTCATAGGCTTCCATGGCCCAGGAAATGCACACCGACGCCGAGATCAGGTCGATGCCGTATTCGTCGCAGAGTTCGTCGGCCTTGCACAAGGCTTCCATGTTATCGACGGCGCAGCAGCTGCCGAAGCCATAGATCGTCTCGTAGTCGGCGCCGTTGATGATCGACTTGTAGGGGCCGTCGGGGACGACGCTGTACTTGGTGCAGTTGATCGAGCAGGCCATGCAGGCGCGGTTGCCCTTGACGATCTTCTCCTTCATCGCCTCGCCGGTGATGTTCTGCATGCCTTCGAACACCTCGGTCTGCCAGTTGCGCGTCGGCAGGATGCCGGCGTCGTTCATCGAGGCGACGTTGCGCGGCGTGCCGTAGCTCGACAGCCCCTGGATCGCCGGCGTCGTGGCAACGAGATCGTTGAGCCGCTGCGCCTTGTTATAAACGCCGAACATATTGGGCACGCTGACGCCGCCGGTGCCGCGCACCGCCATCGCCTTGAGGTTCTTCGAGCCCATCACCGCGCCGACGCCGCCGCGACCGGCGGCACGCATGTCGAGCAGGACCATGGCATAGGCGAGGCCGGCCTCGCCGGCAACGCCGATCGACGCGACGTGGATTTCGTCGTCGCCGATTTCCTTGCGGATCGCCGCCTGCGCGTGGAAGGTACTCTGGCCCCAGAGATGCCGCGCGTCGCGGATCTCGACCGTGCCGTCGTCGATCCACAGATAGACGGGATGCTCGGCCTTGCCCTCGATGATCATGCCGTCATAGCCGGCGGCCTTGAGCTCGGGCGCGAAGAAACCGCCGAAGCTGCTGTGGAAGAACGAACCGGTCGTCGGCGACTTGGCGCACAAGACGGCGCGCGAGGCGGTCGGCACCATCGTGCCATTGACCGGTCCGGTCATCATGATCAGCTTGTTTTCCGGCGCGAACGCATCGATCTTCGCCGGCACTTCGTCGTAGAAGATGCGGGCGGCGAGGCCGGCACCGCCGACGAAATCGCGGACCAGATCCTCGTACAGCGGTTCCTTGCCGATCGTGCCGCTGTCGAGATTGACCCGCAGAATCCAGCCGACATAACCCTGCCCCTGTATCTGCTTGCGCGTGCCGTTTTTCGTTTGCATCGTTTTATCCCCTGAACTCATGCTCAACCCCCGCCAATCGGGAAAATGAAGGCCACTTCACCGCCGTCCTCGATCGACCGGCCCATGTCGAAACGCGACCGGATGATTTCGTCATTGAGACGGATGAGGAAAGGCGTCATCGCGTTTTCCTCGCGATCCCAGAGCTTTTCCCTGAGATCCTCGCCGAAGCGCGCCAGCAGCGCGTCCATGACATCCTGCACGGTGCCGGGTTGGTCGACCTCGACATCGACATACTCGGCGCCCATGACGTCGCGGATCACCGAGAACGCCTTGAAGCGCACATGCGCCTTCGCGGCCATGCCGCTCAATCCTCCGCCGGGCGAAGCCCCGGCCTGCGTTTGCAATTGCATGAAATCCTCCGCAAGAGTGCTGTTGAATTCCTGACCGGCCTACTTGGCGCAGGTCCGCGCGAACCAGTCGCGCGCGATCGCCTTGGCCTGCGACACCGGCGGCCGCTCGGGCTTGGCCTCCATCTCCTTCCACTCGAGCGCCTTGGGCAGGCAGAAGCGGACGCAGACCGGGTTGTCGAAACAGTAGTCGCAGTTGTCGAGCAGCAAGGGCACCGGGATCTCCGGAATGTCGACGAGCGTCACCTTGATGCGCGACATGCGCGTATTGAAATTGCCGCCCTTGACGGCCGAGCAGGCCAGTTCGCACAGGCGGCAGCCCGTACACAGCGCCATATTCACTTCGATGTGTTTTGCCACGGCATTTCTCCCTCTCCCGATTCAAGACATGATCTTTTCCGCCGTGCCGGCCGGTGCGGACGTCGGCGCTGCAAAACTGCAACGCTCCGCCAAATTGAACTTAGAGCCTATTTCGGTAGGGCTCGCGGACCGCGTTGTCGATAGGGGCGGATGGATGCAAGGCGCGAGGCGCAGCGCATGGTTGTTCCATGCACAAGCGGAGCAACGCCGCAGACACCGCCCCTATCGGCAACCCGAAGGGCCGCTTCGTTGCGGGCGCATCGCTGCGTTGCGGTCGATTCGTGGAGAACAACTCCACTTCATCGCCCACGCCTTGCGCTGCCTCCCGCAGCGAAGCGGCGCGGCCCACGATCCCTACCGAAACAGGCTCTTATCGCAAGGAGCATGCCAATCGCAAGAAATCGACATAGGTCATTGACATCAAAGGAAAAAAGTCACAACCAGCATCAACAGCGCAAAAAATGCCGTTGCAATTTGCAGAAGCGCGTTGCAAACTGCAACAAAAAAACTGCAGTCATTCCTTCGGCATGGGATAAAAACAAGACGGAGAGACGGAGTGAAAGAAATCGTCGTGGTTGCACCGATCCGGTCGCTCGCCGACCTTGCCGGCGAGATCGTCGCCGACGCGCCCTTCGACAACGTCGACATCGTGCCCGGCACGCTCGCCGACGGCGTCGCCGCCGCCCGCGCGGCCATCGAGCAAGGCGCCCGCATCATCGTCTCGCGCGGCGGCACCTACGACCAGATCAAGGCCGAGGTGGCGATCCCGGTCGTCGAGATCAAGGTGTCCGCCTTCGATCTCATCGAGAGCCTCAAGAAAGTCCGGCAACACGGCCGCGACGAGCTCATCGGCATCGTCGGCCATCGCAACGTCATCAGCGGCGCCGACATCGTCGCCGACGCCATGGGCCTGCGCTCGGTCTCGGTCGAGGTCGACAGCCGCAGCGACGTCGCCGTCGAGGTCGACCAGCTCATCCGCCTCGGCGTCGGCACCTTCGTCGGCAACAGCAAGGTCGAGGCCGAGGCCCGGCGGCGCGGCTGCAGCGCCGTCTGGGTCCAGTCGGGGCGCCGGGCAATCCGCGAGGCCATCGACGAAGCCCAGCAGATCCTGCGCGCCGCCTGGCAGCAAAAGGAACGGGCGCAGCAATTCGCGACGATCATCGATTTCGTCCATGACGGCATCGTCGCCATCAACCGCGCCGGCGCCGTCACCGTCTTCAACAGCGCGTCCGAGAAAATCACCGGCGTCGGCCGGCTGTCGGCGCTCGGCCGCAACATCGCCGACGTCATTGCCAACACGCGCCTCACCACCGTCATGGAAAGCGGCCACCCCGAAATCGGCGACATCCAGCATATCGGCAACGACGTCGTCGTCGCCACCAACCGGGTGCCGGTCATCGTCGATGGCAAGGTCATAGGGGCGGTGGCGACTTACCAGGACGTCACCGAGGTCCAGCGTGTGGAGCAGAAGATCCGCACCCGCCTGCTCGAAAAGGGCTTCGTCGCCAAATACACATTCGATGACATCGTCCATCGCAGCGCGGCGATGGCCGAATGCATCCGCACCGCCCGCAAGTTCTCGGCCTACGAGGCCTCGGTGCTGATCTCCGGCCCGTCCGGCGTCGGCAAGGAACTGTTCGCGCAGAGCATGCACAACGCCAGTCCGCGCCGCAACATGCCCTTCGTCGCCATCAACTGCGCCGCCCTGCCCGAAACGCTGATCGAGAGCGAGCTGTTCGGCTATGTCGAGGGTTCCTTCACCGGCGCAGCGCGCAAGGGCAAGGCCGGCCTCTTCGAGATGGCGCACGGTGGCACCATCTTCCTCGACGAGATCAGCGAACTGCCTTATGCGCTGCAGGGCCGGCTATTGCGGGTGTTGCAGGAAAAGCAGGTGATGCGCCTCGGCGACAACAAGCTCATCCCGATCGATGTTCGCGTCATTTGCGCGAGCAACCGCGACCTGCGCGACCTGCTGCGCCAGAACCTGTTCCGCACCGATCTCTATTTCCGCATCGCCTTCCTCAACCTCTTCCTGCCGCCGCTCAACGACCGCATCGAGGACCTCGAACCGCTCTGCGCGCATTTCGTCGACGTGCTCTCGCGGCAATACCGCAAGGGCGCGGTCCGGCTCGGCGCCGAAGCGCTCGCCTTCCTGCAACGGCACAACTTCCAGGGTAACGTGCGCGAATTGCACGGCATGCTCGAACGCGCAATGGTCGTCTGCGACGGCGGCACGATCGGCATCGCCGACCTGACGGCGGTCCCCGCCGAGAATGCGCCGTACTGCAGCATCGACCGCCTGTCCTTCCCGGTCTCGGGACATACGCTGCGCGACGTCGAGCAAAGCTACATCCGCCACGTCTACCAGACCACCAACGGATCGATCAAGGATTGCAGCACGATCCTCGGCATCGACCGCACAACGCTATGGCGCCACCTGCGCAAGCAGTCGATGGCTTAGGAAAAGAAATGACGGGTGAAATGAATGGCGATGCCCGCGAACGCCGCGCCAGGCCGACTAGGCCATGCTCGACAGCGCCTGCGCCAGCGCATTGCCGCCGCTATCCGGCAAGGTGCCGGACATGCTCTCGATGCGAACCACATAGCCGCGCTCGCGCAGCTGCGACTGCCAGTAGTCGGCTTCTTCCCGGCTCTTCAACCACGGCCCGCGCTCCTGCTGCCGCCGCCCGGAATAGTCATTGACGAATGTCACCAAACGATACATCGAATACCTTTGCCACGATCACAACAGCCGGCGATTGTAGCGCCTCGTCGCCGCAAAAACTACATTTGGATACGCTGAACGCATGAACACCGACGCTCCCGCCAATCCGCCCCGCCCCGGTCAACCGCAGCGCCCGCCGACACAACGCCGCGCCGCGACGCTGCTGCTGACCGCCATGACCCTGCTGGCCGCCGTCTCCGGCATCGGCGTCGGCCTGCCGGTGTGGTGGGCCGGCATCGCCGCCTGGCTCGCCGCCGCGGTGCTCTGGCCGCAGCTCCCGAGCGCCCAGAAGCGGCAGGCGCTGCTGCTCGCCGGCGTCGGCGCGGCCGCCTTCGGCCTGACCCTGATGCGCGGCGGCAAACCGGTCTGGATCGGCCTGCTGACCCAGAACACAGCGCTGCTCGGCATGCTCGCCGCCGTCAGTTTCCTGCAGATGCTCGGCGCCTCCGACGATGCGCGCGAGGAACTGCCGACCGGACGCGGCGCGCTCTGGCGTTCGGCTGTCGGCGTACACCTGCTCGGCGCCGTCATCAACCTGTCGGCGCTCTTCATCATGGCCGACCGCGTCGGCCGCGGCGGCCATCCCAGCCAGCAGCAGGTGGCGCTGCTCTCGCGCGCCTACCTCGCAGCGGCCTTGTGGTCGCCCTTCTTCGCCGCCACCGCCGTGGCGCTCACCTACGCGCCCGGCGCCAGCCCCCTCGGCCTGATGCTCGCCGGCGCGACGCTGGCCGTCGTCCTCGTCTGGCTGGCCGGGCGCGACATCATCCGCGCCAGCGACGACCGCGCCGACAGCTTCGTCGGCTACCCGATGCACCCGCGTGCGCTGGCCTTGCCCGGCATCCTGGCAGCGGCCGTCTGGTGCGGGCACCTGGCGTTTCCCGGCTGGTCGATGCTGTCGGTGATCAGCCTCGCCTCGCTGCTGATGGTGTCGGCGACCCTGCTGCAACGACTCGGACCGGCACCGGCCGTCCGCGCCATCGCCACCCACGCCGGCCAGCGCCTGCCGGCCATGTCCGGCGAACTCGTGCTCTTTCTCGCCGCCGGCTGCTTCGCCAGCGGACTCGGTGCGCTGATCGACACCGGCGGCATCTGGATGCCCTTCTCCCGCTTCGGCGCCTTCGAAGCCGCCCTGGTACTGGCGGCGATGATCCTGCTCGCCGCGCTCGGCATCCACGCCGTCATCTCGATCACCATGGCCTCGACCTGGCTGGCGCCGCTGCATCCGGCGCCGACGCTGCTGGCGCTGCTCTTCGTGCAATCCTGGGCGATCGGCCTGGCTGCCGGCCCGACCTCGGGCACCAACCTGACGATCCAGGGCCGCTACGCCATCCCGTCGGTGACGATGGCACGCGGCAACCTGCGCTATTGTCTGCAGGCCTATGCCGCCGCCGTGCTGTGGCTGGTGATCCTGGCCAATTGGCCGATCGGCGCGTAGCCGACACACCCCCTCAGGGCGCCTGTTTCCGGGCCCGCTTGTCCTCGTACATGCGGGCATCCGCCACCCGGAGGATCGCGTCGAGATCCTCGCCGGCCGCCGGATACCAGGCCAGACCGATCGAGACGCCGACGCCGATTTCGCGGTGCTTGTGCTGGATCGGCTTTTCGATCGCGCTGCGCAGCCGCGCCTTGAGCGCCTCGACGCCTTCCGGCGTACTGTCCTCGAGCAGGACGATGAATTCATCGCCGCCCCAGCGGGCGATCACATCGGTGGCGCGCAACACCGACTTCGCCCGCGCCGCGGTCACCCGCAGGGCGGTGTCGCCGGCATCGTGGCCATAGGTATCGTTGAGCGACTTGAATCCGTCGAGATCGAAGAACAGGATCGCGCAGCCCAACTCGCCACGCCGCTCGCAGCGCGAGAAAGCGAGCTTGGCGTAGTTCTGCAGCAAGTTCCGGTTGGCAAGACCGGTGAGCCGGTCATACAGCGCGAGTTCGGACAGCCGGATACGATTCAGCATGTTCGAATAAATCGCCCAGGCAACCAGGCAACTGACCAGAAAGATCGTCAGCCGCGCCAAGCGGGCGAAACGCTCGAGACGACCGTCCTGCCGGCTGATCACGCCCACCGTCCATCGGCCGCCGGGAATCAGGATGCTCTGCGTCACGACACCCGGATCGTCGAAGACGGCCATGTCGCCATACACGGCAATCCGCGCCGCAGTCGGCGTCTCGTCGCGTTTCAGCGCAAAATCGATCTGGCTGTTATCCATCCCCTCGAAGGCGGCGGCAAACAGCGATTCGGCGTTGATAACCGTCGACAACAGCCCCCAGTAATGGCCTTCGATGAAGATCGGCGAACGAAAGACGAGACCGCGCCCGCCCTGCACGAGATCCAGCGGACCGTCGAGAACCGGCTTGCCCTCGCGAATGGTCCGTTCGATCACCGGCCACTGGCTTTTCTGGTCCGGGTAATACAGGCCGACGGCCGACTCGTTCCCTTCCAGCGGATAGATGTAATGCAGGCGATAGCCGACGGCGATGCCGAAGTTGCGGATTTTCGGATTGCTGCCGTGCAGCGCCTTGAGGATGTCGTGAATCTCGGCCTGGCGCAGGTTCTGGTTGCGCACGACGAGATAACTGCTCAGGCCGCTGCTCAGGAACAGCAGCGAATTGAGCTGGCTCTCCAGCCTTGAGCGGATATTCGAGGCTTGCGCGATCGCCGTGAATTTCTGCGAGGCCTGGGCCTCATGCACATGGTTCTGGATGAAGCGCTCGCCCACCCAGGCGCAGATGGCGAAGACGAACAGCGCGAAGAGCAGCGCCCGCCGGCGCCCCTGGTCGGGCCCCGACCACAGGGAGCGATACGCCTCAAACCAGTTCTTCATGTCACGCGCCCGTTGTCCTCAAGATGCCCTTCGTTCCTGCCATCCTCCGCGCCACCTGACGACGATGACGAAACCCGGCGGATACGCCCGTGCCGGCGGCAAAGCGCAAACGACTGCCGACAGGCATGATTATCCCCCCAAGTCGACTGCGGAACAGCCTCTTCGTGCGAAACATGAATCCCGCCGACGACACTGCCCGATCGGCGCCCCACCCTGTTGCACCCTCTCTCTGGAGCCGCCAACACAAATAGCATAAGCGGAGGAAAGACCACACTGCGCAAAAGGCCATCGCCACAGGCACCTGGCCATCCCGTCACCATTCCTGCGCCGCTCTGCTATTCTCAATCTATGAAACAAGCATCACGAGTGCTTGTGGCGGAGTACCTTCCACGATCGTTTCGCGCCAATGAAAGCCAAGCCCCCTCGCCCACCCGCGGACGATTTCGCCAACGGTACGCCCCGCGAATTATTCGAGGCGCATTCGCCGCTCGTCCGCAGGATTGCCAACAGCATGGCGAGGAACTTCCCGGACAACGTCGCGCTTGACGATCTGGTTCAAGATGGCGCGCTCGGTTTGCTCGACGCCATCGTGCGGCACAGCAAACAGGTGAATTCCCGGCAATTCCAGGCGCTCGCGGCGAAACGCATCCGTGGCGCCATTCTCGACGGATTGCGCGCCCTCGACCCGGCCCCGCCGCGGATCCGGCGGGTGATGCGCGAGGCCGCCCGGGCGACGCACCAACTCCAGCAAGAACTCGGTCGCGATCCGGACGAAGGCGAAGTCGCCCTCGCCATCGGACTGCCGCTCGCCCGCTATCAGCGCTGCCTGCAACTGGCCGACGGCTATACGCTGTTATCCCTCGAAGATTTCGAGGGCGAAACCGAGAACGGCAGCTACCTCGAATTCTGCGCCGACAACGGCAGCGACCCCTTCGTCGTGCTGGAACGAAAGATGTTCAAGCGCACGCTCTCCGACGCACTCGAACGCCTGCCGGCAAGCGAGAAAACGGTCGTCTCGGCCTATTACGAAGAGCAGCGCACGATGCGCGAGATCGGCGCAACGCTCGGCCTCAGCGAAGGGCGCATCAGCCAGATCCACACTCAGGCGATCGTGCGTCTGCGCGCCGCCATTCTCGCCGGCCGCAGCACCCCGGCATCGCTGACGCCGCGCCGCCGCCCACGCGGACCGGACGCCCAGGACGCCCGCATGCCAGCCGGCTGAACCATCGTCATCGCCACGACACGCCGTCTCAGCGCCGCGCCGCGACACCTCTCCCGGAAACGGGGGGCGGCGGCAGCTTCGCCGAATAGACGGCAGCAACCAGCGTCAGCATCGACGACAGCAAGTAGGTCGAACTGAAGGAACCGCGACTCCCGGCAATGACGCCGGCAATGGCCGGGCCGAGCGTCTGCCCCGCCCCGTAGAACAGGCTGATCAGCGAGAACGCCCGGGCGGCGCCGACCACTCCGAAATAGTCGCCGATGGCGGCGGCCATGACGGCGGGCACCGCAAACATCGAGATGCCAAACAACACGATCGAACCGATCAGCGCCACCGATCCGGCCTCGATGCCTGCCAGAAAATAGGCCAGGGAATGCACAACAAATATGACGGCCAAGCCGTATCGGCGTCCGATGACATCCGACAGCGCACCGAAACCGATGCCGGAAACCAGACTGAGTATGCCGACCGACGACCAGTAGAACCCCGCCGTCTGAACGCTCAGCCCATGATCGCTGACCATGGAACTGACGATGAAGGTTCCGTAAATCATGTGGGTGGCGCCGAAGATCAGGTACACCGCACCGAAACGCAGCAGCAAGTCTTTGTCGAACCCCTGGACCTGAGCCGCCAACGGCGCGCCGTCCCCGGCCTTGCCGATCGGTTCGAGCCCGACATCGGCCGGAGAACTTCGCAAGAAAGCAGCGGCGAGCAGCATCACCGCCAGCGCGACCAGCCCGAATACCAGCCAGGCGTGACGCCATCCATCGCTGCCATTGACCTGGTTGAACCAGGGAATGACGGCCCCGACGAAAACGATGCCCAGGCCGTTGCCGCAGGTGACCAAGCCGGACGCCTTGCCGCGCTGCTCGCTGCGATACCAGCGCTGGATCACCGTCATCATTCCGATTTGGCCGAAGGCGGTGCCCATGCCGGCCGGCACATAAACGACCACCGCACTCGGGAAACCGCCGCAAAAGCTCATCCCGACCAGACTCCCGCCGACCAGCAGCAATCCGAGGGCGATCGTGCACCGCGCTTCAAGTCGATGGATGACCGATGGAAACGCCCACACCGCGATCAGGTATCCGACAAAATTGGCGGTCCCGATCAGGCCCATCTGGTCGTACCCCAGCGCAAGACCGGCTTTCATTCCGGGCAGGATCGCCGTATAGGAGAAGCGTCCGAGCGCGATCGTCGCAAAAAGCACGAACACGCCCGTGGCTACGATCACCCAGCTGTAATGCAGACCGCGTTTAGATGACATCGGTCCTGCTCCGGCAAGTCGGCCGGGGCCTTGTTCCGCCGGGCGTGACACAGGTTGATGCGAGACTCCGGCTCATGGTCCTTGAAAGCGATTTGTCATTGGCAACCCGAGATTGTAGCAGCGCCGATCCGCTTGCCCTTTTTGAAAAAATCAAAACATCGGGACGCGCCAGCGCTTGACTTGCGCCGTGAATTCCTGTCGCGCTCTGCCGCAAGCTGCTGCCGTCGGGCGACTTGCCGGTGACAGGCACGCGCCCCTCAGAACAGTTCGACCGCCGGTCGAGCCGGATGGGCGACGACGTACTGGCCGCTGGCCACCAGATCCTCGTAGCATTCGACGCGATTGCGGCCGTTGCGCTTGGCGAAGTAAAGCGCCTGGTCGGCGCGGCCGACGAGTTCGGTCGGCGTGTCGAGCTCATCGACCCGGGTGAAGCCGATGCTGATCGTGACCCGGCCGACGATCGGAAACACCGACGCCTCGATATGCTTGCGAAAACGTTCCAGCACATGCCGCGCATCGTCGCGATCGGTCAGCTGCAGCACGCTGACGAATTCCTCGCCGCCAAACCGGAACAACTGGTCGTTGAAACGGAAGGCGCGGCGCATCGCCTGCGCGATCAGCAGCAGCACCTCGTCGCCGATGATGTGGCCGTGCTCGTCGTTGATGCGTTTGAAGTGGTCGATGTCGACCATCGCCAGCCAATTGGACACGTCGCCAGGTTTGAGGTGGCGCCGATCCTGCGACGCCTCGCCGACGGCATCGTTGCCGGCATGCGCCAGCATCCGCGACAGGTTCTCGTCGAAGGTCTTGCGATTGAGCAGTCCGGTCAGGGTATCGCTTTCGGCATAATCGATCAGCGCGAGATGATCGAGAAAGAGGCCGAGCAAATCCTCCATGAGGTGCATCTCGTTCGCATCGAGCGGCCGGTCGCGCTGCAGTTCGAGCAGGGCATGGACCTCGTCGCGATGCTCGAGCGGAAAAAGATGGATGCCAATTTCATCGCGCTCGATCGACATCGGCGCACCGGCGCGACAACAGGTGGCGTAGTCCTCCCGGCTGTCGAGCGGATAGCCGTCCTGCGGCGCGGCGAGATAGACATCCCTGAAGGTTTCGGCATCCGCGCTGCGGACGACGCAGGGGATCGCGTAATTCGTGCCGCAATGGTGAACGATGCGCAACAGCGTCGTCTGCGCCGCGCCGAAAATACTCCCCACCGTCAGCACCAGCGCCTGGTTCAGACTGTTGCGATCACGCCGCCCGACGATACTGCGCAGATGCTCGATCAGGTCGTGGTAGAGCGCTATCTTGCTGGCATGCATTCGATGGCACTGTCATTGGAAGTTGGCAACACGCCGCGATTATTCCCGTCAAATCGCGCGCCGTCCACTCCGGGATCGCCGGCGCGCGCTGCCGGGGCGCCGACCAGCGGCCGGATCGCGGCGAGCGTCGCCTTCAACTGCCTGAGATACTCGGCGCGCCGGGCCTGCATGCGCGCGCTCGGGGCGACCACGGTCAGCGCGTACGGCCCGCGGTAGGTCTGCACGGTCGCGGCAATGGCGCTGATCCCCTCGGTGCATCGCCCATCGTCGACGGCAAACCCCGCCTGGCGAACCTGCGCAAGCTCCGCGAGCAGCGACGGCAGCAACGTCCTGTCCGGCAACACCGCATCGGCATGGAATTCGAGCCATGTCCGCGCCCCCGCTTCGCCCATCGCCGCCAGGAGCGCCTTGCCCTCGGCGCCGAGATGGATCGGCACATTCATCCCCAGCTTCGGGACGATGCGCAGCGACTGCTCGCCGACGACGAAATCGATGATACAGGCGTCATGGGCCCGGAGTTGCGACAGACAGACGGTTTCGTCGAGCGCGCGCGCCAGGCGTTCGAGATACGGACGCACCGTGGAAACGATATCGGCCTGCGACTGATAGGCCAGCTGCCCGAGCGCCGGGCCAAGCCGGACGCCGCCGCCGGCTCCCGCCGATTCGAGGATATTCTCGGCCGTCAGCGAGTTCACGATGCGCTGCACCGTCGACCTCGGCAACTCGACGCGCTGGGCGATCTCGCCAAGGCTCAGCCCGTCGGGATGAACGCCCAGCACGCGCAGGATGCGGCTGGCGCGAACGAGCACCTGAATCCCGCCCTCGCGCTTGCCACGTGCTCCTGCCTGCTCGCTCTCCGTCACACCGTCATCCGTCATCGCCACCATTCCCATGTCAAAGGAAGCGCTTCATCACTCGCCGCGCCGTCCCGGCGTCTTTGCGCGTCAAGGCGAGACCGCCCCGGCACCAGCCCAACCGGCCTCACGGCATTCCCGGCCGGAATATCGCCATAACCATAAATCAATACCGCCCCTCATGCCAATGCAGTAAGTTGCTTGCAATGCAGCCAAACGATACGATGTACCGCATTACGATACACTAAAATGACGTCATTCCAGCGCCGATCGCGGCACGACGCGCCGCTCTGCCCCAGCGCTGCACTTCCATCCCGCAAACCGCTTGTATTCAATCGCAATAAGGACAGAGGAGGCGTTACATGAAATTTGCAATGAAGGCTCTGCTGGCATCGCTGATGGCATCGGTCGCGCTGGCGTCGTTCGGCGCCGAACCCGAGAAAAAAACGTTCCGGCTCAAGTTCGCCCACCACAACCCGCCGACCTCCTTTCTCGCCGCCAACGGTTTCGCGCCCTGGGTGAAGGCCATCGAGACGAGAACCGGCGGACAGGTGAAGATCGACGTCTATCCCTCCTCGATGCTCGGCAAGGCGCCCGACGCCTACGACAACACGATCAAGGGGGTCACCGACATCGCCTGGAGCTATGTCGCTTTCTTCCCCGGCCGCTTTCCGCTGACCGAAGTCATCAACCTGCCGATGCTGGGTATCGACAAGGCGACGCTCGGCAGCAAGGTGATCTGGGACCTCTACCAGAACTCTCCGTACATCAGGAAGGAATTCGCCGACGTGAAGGTGCTGACCCTGCACTGTCATGACGGCGCGCCGATCGTCTCGAAGAAGCCGATCGTCGGCATGGCCGACATGCAGGGCAAGAAGATCCGCACCGGCGGCGGCCCCTTGATTCCGCTGCTGCAATCGCTCGGATCGAGCCCGATGGCGATGCCTTCGCCCGACACCTACCAGGCGGCCGAAAAGGGCGTCATCGATGGCGCCGTGCTGGCCTGGGAAGCGGTCGAGATGATGAACCTGCAAGAAATCCTGAAGAGCGGGCTCGATGCCAACGTCAATGCCGGCGTCTTCTTCCTGGTCATGAACAAGAAGACCTGGGACGCCTTGCCGCCGGAAGTGCAGAAGGTCTTCGACGAGGAAAGCGGCGAGAAGGCCAGCCAACTCTTCGCGCGCGCCTTCGACGAGACCAAGAAAATGTCGACGGCGAAGTTCGTCAAGGCCGGCGGCAAGATCGCCACGCTTGATGCCGGCGAAACGGCCAAGTGGCGCGACAAGGGCAAACTCGTGTGGGACAAGTGGGCGAGCGACCTCGAAGCCAAGGGCCAGCCCGGCAAGGCCGTGCTCGACCTGACCGTGCGCAAGGTCGACGAATACGCCAAGCAGATGTAAGCCCTCGCCCTGACGCGGCCACCGGCCTCAGCCCGGCGGCCGCCTCGGACACCGCGGGCGCGCCCCGCGCGCCGTTCTCCCGAACGCCGGCACCGTCGGACACGTTCCCCCAACACGCATGCACAAACCTCTGCGCCGCGCGGAAATCACCCTCCTCCTCGTCGCCATCGTCTGGGGGGTCAATCATCCCGTTGTCAAGTACGCGCTGCAGCATCTGCCGCCGCAAGCCTTCAATGTGGCGCGCCTCGCCGCTGCCAGCGTGCTCGCCCTCTTCGCCCTCTGGCTCTCGCGCAGCCACCGCCCGATCGCACGCGGCGACCGCGGACGCTTCTTCCGCGTCAGCGCGCTCGGCTTCTTTGTCTTCCAGTTCTTCTTTACCGAAGGCATCCAGCGCACCACGGCGGGCAATGCCTCCTTCATGCTCTGCCTGATGCCGGTCAGCGTGCTGCTCCTGAACAAGCTTTTCGGCTTCGAACCCTTGCGCCGTGCCGTCGTCCTCGGCGTCGCCCTGTCGGTCGCCGGCGTCCTCCTGATCGTGATCGGCGCCGGACGCGAAATCAGCCTGATCGGCGCCCATCTCGCCGGCGCCCTGCTGATCTTCGTTTCGCAAGCCGGAAACGCCTACTACACGGTGTTCTCGAAGGAGTTGCTGCACCGCTATTCGAGCACCCAGGTCACCGCTTATATGATCGTCATCACTACCGGACTGCTGCTTTGCGCTTCGCTGCCCGAGGTGATGGCCGTACAGTGGTCGGCCGTCCCGGTTTCCGCCTGGCTCTGCGTCATCTATTCAGGCGTCATTGCCCTGTGCCTGTGCAATTTCCTCTGGATCTGGGGCTGCGGCGTCATCGGCAGTTCGCGCGTGGCGATCTTCGGCAACGTCTCGCCGATCTTCGCGGTCATCACCGGCCACTTTCTCCTTGGCGAAAGCTTCGGCCCCTTGCAGGCGGCCGGTGCCGCCTGCATCTTCGCCGGGGTGTACATCACGCGCCGGCAAAAGCCGGCCGCATCGCAAGGCAGTGCGGGCTGACGATAGCGATACCGGAAACGGCTAGATCGAGAAATCCTCGCCGCCGCTCGCCGGCTGCCGCAGCAGCTCGCCGATACGTTCCTCGGTCAAGCCGGGGACCAGCTTGGCGATCAGCGCATAGGCATAGCGCCGCAGGTAGACGCCGCGGCGCAGCGCCAGTCGCGTCGTGTTCGGAACGAAGAGATCGGGCTGCTCGATCAGCGTGAGATGGCCGTCGCGCTCGCGATCGAAGGCCATGGCGGCGACGATGCCGACGCCGAGTCCGATGCCGACATAGGTCTTGATTACGTCGGCATCGATCGCCGAGAGCACGATATCCGGGGCGAGCCCGGCTTCGGCAAAGCGGCGGTCGATGTTGGCGCGGCCGGTGAACCCCTCGTGATAGGTGACAATCGGATATTCGGCGAGGTCGGCCAGCGTAATCTTGTCGAGCGATTCGAGCGGATGCCCCTTGGGCACGATGACGGCGTGATGCCAGGTGTAATAGGGAAAGGTGACGACTTCGGGCACGTTCGCCAGCCATTCGGTGGCGATGGCGATATCGGCCTCGCCGGCCGTCAGGAGCTCGGCGATCTCGCGCGGGCTGCCCTGGTGCAGGGCCAGGTGCACTTTCGGATATTCGTCGCGGAAGGACTTGATCACCTCCGGCAGCGCATAGCGCGCCTGCGTGTGCGTCGTCGCGATGACGAGGCTACCGGCGTCCTTGTTGGAGAAGTGGTCGGCAATGCTCCGGGCATTCTGCGTGTCGAGCAGGATGCGCTCGACCACCGTCAGCAGTTCCTTGCCCGGTTCGGTGAGCCCGAGCAGCCGCTTGCCGCGCCGGACGAAGATCTCGATACCGAGTTCATCTTCAAGATCCTTGATGTGCTTCGAGACGCCGGGCTGCGAGGTAAACAGCGTATTGGCGACCGTCGTCAGGTTGAAGTCCTGCCGCACGGTCTCGCGGATGATGCGCAGCTGCTGGAAGTTCATCGTCACTCCGATCGCCTAATGAGAGAAGCACACCGTCAACGATCGAGGACGCCGATCCGGAAGGGCTCGCCGCAGCAGGCGGCCGAACGTCGTGCCCACCAGTGCTTCAAGCACTGCCGCAAGGCCGCCAGACGGCCACGCCATCGTGGATTCGCGCCCATCGCCGGACTCCTGTCACGTTTCAGAAAAGCGCAGTCTAGGAGAAGCGCCGACGATTCAGAACGAATAAATCGCTATTTGCTTATAACAAGCGACCCAGCGCATCGCACGCCATGAAGTCCGGCGATTTCGCCTAACAGGCGGCGGCGTCAGCATGCCAAATTCATGAACCGGCACGCGCGGCCTGCGCTG
Source organism: Propionivibrio dicarboxylicus (assembly GCF_900099695.1). Lineage (GTDB taxonomy): Bacteria > Pseudomonadota > Gammaproteobacteria > Burkholderiales > Rhodocyclaceae > Propionivibrio > Propionivibrio dicarboxylicus. The sequence goes on from NZ_FNCY01000013.1 coordinate 65,786, forward strand.
TTGCCGTCGATATAATCCCGAGGAATATCGAACGAACAAGGAATTCGTTTGCTCCCGTCAGGCTGCAACGTAGAGTGAGCGCTCATCCAAATGACCCGAACGCCAGGAGCGACCATGAGCCTTCCCCCCGTCCTGATCGTGCCCGGCCGCGGCAATAGCGAAGCCGGGCACTGGCAGACTCTGCTCGAAGCATCGATTGGCCGCGCCAGCCGTGTCGACCAGGCCTGGAACGACAACGACATCGTCACCTGGGCCGGGAACATCGACCAGGCGGTGCAGCAGGCCGAACGCGCGCCGCTCGTTGTCGCCCACAGTTTTGGCTGCCTTGCCACCGCCTATGCGCAGATCGTGCTCGGCACGCCGATCGGCGCGACGCTCTTCGTCGCCCCCGCCGCACCCGAACGTTTCGGTCTTGACACGACCCTGTTCGCCCATCCGCTAGGACGCCCGGGCCTCCTCGTCGCCAGCGAGAACGATCCCTGGCTCTCCTTCGCCGCCGCGACCGCGCTCGCGCAGCACTGGCGTATTCCGCAAATCAGTCTCGGACGCGCCGGCCACGTCAACGTCGCCTCGGGTTACGGTCGTTGGCCCGACGGTGAAGCGCTCGCCGAAACCCTGCGTAACGACCTCGACGCAATCCAGTCAGTCAGCGGCTACAGGCACCGCATCGCCACACCGGGCGCAGCGCTCGCAGCCTGAAGCACGGCAGGCGTCTCGCACCGATCGTCGACACGATCGCGTATCGCAAATCCTGTGTTTGCCTTCCGTGCCGCAGAGGCGGCAACCGTCCTGCGCGGTGTAGTTCAATGCCATACACGAGCCCGTTTCAGCAGGGATCCAGGGCCGCGCCGACGGCCCTCCGGGGTGCCGATACAGACGGCATTGCTCCGCTTGCGCATGGAACAAGCATGCGTTGCGCCTTATCGCGCCGAGAGATATCGATATGAAAATTGATTCGTTCGAAAGTCGGGACGAACTTGATAGATTGCTGTCGAACGAAGGCAAGGGCCGATACGCGGCCCACCCACCCCGTCTGTTTCCCGGCGAACGCGCCGGACACGTTTTCAAGGAGAATGTCATGGCCACCCCCAATATCGCCAACAGCGTCACCGAACTGATCGGCAACACCCCACTGGTCCGCATCAACCGCCTGGCTGCCGGCGTCGGCGCCACGATCGTCGCCAAGCTCGAATATTTCAACCCGGCCCACAGCGTCAAGGACCGTATCGGCGAAGCGATGATCACCTCGGCCGAACAGGCCGGCCTGATCAAGCCGGATACCATCCTCGTCGAACCGACCAGCGGCAACACCGGCATCGCGCTGGCGATGGTCGCCGCCGCGCGCGGCTACAAGCTGGTGCTGACGATGCCCGAAACGATGAGCCGCGAACGGCGCGCGCTGCTGCGCGCCTTCGGCGCCGAGCTGATCCTGACGCCGGGACCGGAAGGCATGGGCGGCGCCATCAAGAAGGCCGAGGAACTCGCCGCCGCCGACCCGCGCTACCTGCTGCTGCAGCAATTCAAGAATCCGGCCAATCCGGAAGTGCACCGCCGTACGACCGCCGAGGAAATCTGGCGCGACACCGACGGCCAGGTCGACATCCTGATCTCCGGCGTCGGCACCGGCGGCACGATCACCGGCATCGGCGAAGTGATCAAGTCGCGCAAACCCTCGTTCCGCGCCATCGCCGTCGAACCGGACGCCTCGCCGGTGCTCTCCGGCGGACCGAAGGGACCGCACCCGATCCAGGGCATCGGCGCCGGCTTCGTGCCGGACGTGCTGAACGTCAAGATTTACGACGAGATCGTCCGGGTCAAGGCCGATGACGCGCTCGAAACCGCGCGCCGCGCGGCGCGCGAGGAAGGCCTGCTGGTCGGCATCTCCTCGGGCGCAGCGCTGTGGGCGGCGATCGAAGTCGGCAAGCGTCCGGAAAACGCCGGCAAGCTGATCGTCGTCATCATCCCCTCGTTCGGCGAACGCTACCTCAGCACCGCACTCTTCGCCGGACTCGTCGATTAAGCCCTGACGATCGGACGTTCCCCTGAACGTCGTCATCCGAAGCCCACAAAGTCGCGGCCGCCCAAGTGCGGCCGCGACCGTTTGCGCTGGCGGCATCAAAGCACTATCCTCTCGCCGGTCATCGCGGCGCCGAAGCGGCCGACCGCGCTTTTTTCCGCACCGAACACGGAGTTTCGCCATGCGCCACTTTGTCTTTCTCAACGGCAGCACCCGCACCCCCGAACAGCGCGGCAACACACTGACGCTCGCCCGGCTCGCCGCCCAGGGCCTGCCGGCCGATGCCCGCCAGACCTGGATCGACCTCGCCCGCCAGTCGCTGCCGCCGTTCGAGGATGTCCGCCACACGACCGGCAGCTATGCGATGCCGACCGGCGACGCCAAGACCCTGCTTGACGCGACGCTCGCCGCCACCGACCTCGTCTTCGTCTCGCCCGTCTATTGGTTCTCGATCCCCTCGCCGATCAAGGCTTACCTCGATCACTGGAGCGGCTGGCTGCGCGTTCCCGGCCTCGACTTCAAGGCGAAGATGGCCGGCAAATCGCTCTGGATCGTCACCACCAGCGGCGACCTCGCCAAGGCCCAGCCGATGTTCGACTCCTACCACCTCTGCGCCGACTTCCTCGGTCTGCGCTGGCGCGGCACGCTCTGGGGCAAGGGCGGCGCCCCCGACGCCGTGCTCGCCGACACGGCCGCCTGCGAGAGCGCCACGCGCTTTTTTGCCGGCGAGTAGGTTGCCCGAGCCATGTTAATGTAGTAACGTACCTACATTAACTTCGCTCATCGGAGGTGTCGCGATGACCATCACGACATTGACCAGCCGGGAACTGAACCAGGATGTCACCCGCGCCAAGAACGCTGCCAAGACCGGGCCGGTCGTCATCACCGATCGCGGCAAGCCTGCGCACGTGCTGCTCAGCATCGAGGAATACCGACGACTCGTTGGGCAGCGACGCAACATCGCCGACGCGCTGGCCATGCCGGTGGCCGACGAGATCGCCTTCGAGCCGCCGCGGACGATCGTCGACCTCCGTCCGGCCGACCTGTCATGAGCTTCATCCTTGACACGAACGTCGTGTCCGAACTGCGCAAGGTCCGCAGCGGCAAGGCCGATGCAAAGGTCATCGCCTGGGCGGCCAGTGTCGATGCTGCCGACCTATACATTTCAACCATCAGCATCATGGAACTGGCGCTCGGCGTCCTCTCCATAGAACGCAAGGACGCCGCCCAGGGCGCCATTTTGCGCGCGTGGCTGGAGCAACAGGTCTTGCCCGAGTTCTCCGACCGAACCCTGCCCATCGACACGGCGGTGGCGCTGCGCTGCGCACGCCTGCATGTCCCGGACAAACGCGGCGAGCGCGACGCCCTGATTGCGGCCACTGCACTCGTGCACGGCATGACCGTGGTGACGCGCAACGTCGGGGATTTTCGTTACGCGGGCTTGGCCGTCCTCAACCCCTGGGCGTAGCGACCCGCCGGCGCAACAGTTCGAACAGCGCCATGCCGGCGACCAGGCCGGCAAAGAAGATCCAGCCGCCCGGCACACCGGCGCCGAGCAGCACGAAGGCCGGCCCGGGACAAATCCCGGCAAGCCCCCAGCCGATCCCGAAAATCAGGCTGCCGCCGACGAGCGGCAGATCGATCGCCCGCGCCGACGGCAGGCGCATTGGCCGCGCGCGGAACGACAGCGACCGACTGGCGGCGAGGCGGAAGGCCGGCAGCGCGACGGCGATGGCGCCGCCCATCACCAGCATCAGCGACGGGTCCCAGGCACCGCCGAGATCGAGGAAGGCCTGGACCTTGGCCGGATTGCCCATGCCCGAAACGACCAGCCCGAGGCCGAAGAGCAGACCGGCGAGCGCGGCAATAAACAGGTTCATCGCGCGCCCCTCAGGCCAGGACGTGCCGCAGCACGAAGACCGTGGCGAAGCCGGCGGCCATGAACGTCAGCGTCGCCGCGAACGAGCGCGGCGACAGGCGCGCCAACCCGCAGACGCCATGCCCGCTGGTACAACCCGAACCGAGGCGCGACCCGAAACCGACGAGTACGCCGGCCAGCGCCAGCAGCAGCGGCGACGCCACGATCCGGCTCTCCGGCAGCGACGCCACCGACGCAAAGAGCAGCGGCGCGGCAACGAGGCCGAGCACGAAGGCGATACGCCAGGCGGCGTCGCCGAATTCACGGAAAACACCCCGGAAAATCCCACCGACGATGCCGCTGATGCCGGCAACACGGCCTTCGAGCAGCAGCAGGACGGCGACGCCGGCGCCGATCAGCAGGCCGCCGGACAATGATGCCCAGGGCGTGAAATGAAGCCAGTCAATTTGCATCGCGTTTCCCGCTTTTCCAATTCAGCATAAACACATCAATCGTCGCGTCCGCGCCGCAGCCGCCATGACTTGACGAGCGCATAGATCGCCGGAATCACCGCCAGCGTCAGCACGGTCGAGGAGATCATGCCGCCGACCATCGGCGCGGCGATGCGGCTCATCACCTCGGAACCGGTACCGCTGCCCCACAGGATCGGCAACAGGCCGGCCATGATGGCGACGACGGTCATCATCTTCGGCCGCACCCGCTCGACCGCGCCTTCCATGATGGCGTCGTAGAGGTCGGCGGCCGTCGGCGCCCGGCCCTCGTCGCGACAGGCGGCCTTGACGTTCGCCCAGGCATGGTCGAGATAGATCAGCATGACGACGCCGGTCTCGGCGGCAACGCCGGCCAGGGCGATGAAGCCGACCGCGACGGCGACCGAGAGGTGGTAGCCGAGCAGCCACATCAGCCAGATACCGCCGACCAGCGCGAAGGGTACCGAGAGCATGACGATCAGCGTCTCGGTCCAGCGCCGGAAGTTGAGGAAGAGCAGCAGGAAAATCAGCAGCAGCGTCACCGGCACGACGATCTTCATCTTGGCGATGGCGCGCTCCATGTTCTCGAACTGCCCGCTCCAGGTGATGTAATAGCCCGGCGGGAACGTCACCTGTTCCGACACCGCTTTTTTGGCGCGCGCGACGTAGCCGCCAAGATCGCCGTCGCGGATATCGACGTAGATGTAGGCCGAGAGCAACGCGTTCTCGGTGCGGATGCCCGGCGCGCCCTTGGCGATCTCGACCTTGGCCAACTGGCCGAGCGGAATCATCGCGCCGTCCATGGCCGGCACCAGCACCTCGCGCGCGATCTGCTGCGGATCGGCGCGCAATTCACGCGGATAGCGCAGCGTCACGCCATAGCGCTCGCGGCCTTCGACCGTCGTCGTCACCGTCTCGCCGCCGAGCGCGCTGCCGATCACATCCTGCAGATCGCCGACGGCGAGGCCGTAGCGCGCCATCTGGACGCGGTCCGGCTCGATGTTGAGATAGAAGCCGCCGGTAATGCGTTCGGCGAAGGCGCTCGACGTGCCCGGCACGGCTTTCACGACCGCCTCGATCTCCTTGGCCAGCCGCTCCATTTCATTGAGATCCTTGCCGAAGACCTTGATGCCGATCGGCGTGCGGATGCCGGTCGACAGCATGTCGATGCGCGCCTTGATCGGCATCGTCCAGGCATTCGAGATCCCGGGAAACTGCAGCGCCTTGTCCATCTCGGCGATCAGCGCGTCGATCGTCAGGCCCTTCCGCCATTCCGATTCCGGCTTGAGGTTGATGACCGTCTCGAACATCTCGGTCGGCGCCGGATCGGTCGCCGTGTTGGCGCGACCGGCCTTGCCATAGACCGAGGCCACCTCGGGAAAGCTCTTGATGATCTTGTCCTGGGTCTGGAGCAGCTCGGCGGCCTTGGTGATCGACATTCCCGGCAAGGACGCCGGCATGTAGAACAACGTGCCCTCGTTGAGCGTCGGCATGAACTCGGAACCAAGCCGCGAGGCCGGGAAGACCGAGATGGCAAGCGCGACAAGCGCGGCGACGATGGTCGTCTTCTTCCGGCGCAGCACGGCGGCGATGACAGGACGATAAACGCGGATGAGGAAGCGGTTCACCGGATTCTTCGCCTCGGGCAGGATCGTGCCGCGAATGAAGACCATCATCAGCACCGGCACCAGCGTCACCGACAGGAAGGCGGCACCGGCCATGGCGAAGGTCTTGGTATAGGCGAGCGGCGAGAAGAGCCGCCCCTCCTGGCCTTCCAGGCTGAACACCGGCAGGAAGGAAACAGTAATGATGAGCAGCGAGAAGAACAGCGCAGGACCGACCTCCTGGCAGGCGGCGATCATCGCGTCGATGCGATCGGCATGACGATGCCCGGCCGGCAGGCGTTCGAGATGCTTGTGCGCGTTCTCGATCATGACGATCGCCGCGTCGATCATGGCGCCGATGGCGATGGCGATGCCGCCGAGGCTCATCAGGTTCGAGTTCATGCCGAGCAGGCGCATGGCGATGAAGGCGATGAGCACGCCGACCGGCAGCATCAGGATGGCCACGGCGGCGCTGCGCAGATGCAGCAGGAAGACGACGCAGACCAGCGCGACGATCGCCGATTCTTCCAGCAGCGTGCGCTTGAGCGTATCGATGGCGCGATAGATGAGGTCCGAGCGGTCATAGACCGTCTCGATGCGGACGCCTTCGGGCAAGCCGGCCGAAACCTCGCCGATCTTCTCCTTGAGCGCGCCGATCACCTCCAGCGCGTTCTGGCCGTAGCGCGCCATGGCAATGCCCGAGACAACCTCGCCCTCGCCGTTGAGCTCGGTCAATCCACGCCGTTCGTCCGGCACCCGTTCGACGCGGGCGATGTCGCGCACCAGTACCGGCGTGCCGCGATCGCTCTTGACGACGAGGTTCTCGATGTCGCCGATGCCGCGCAGATAACCCTTGCCGCGCACCATGTACTCGGTCTCGGCCAGTTCGACGGCACGACCGCCGACGTCGCGGTTCGAGTCGCGGATCACCTGCGCCACCTTCATCAGCGGAATGCCGTAGGCACGCAGTTTGACCGGATCGACGGTGACCTGATAGGTCTGCACGAAACCGCCGATCGATGCGACTTCGGAGACGCCGTGCGCCTTGGTCAACTGGTAACGCACGAACCAGTCCTGGATCGAGCGCAATTCGGCCAGCGTCTTGTCCTTGGCCAGCAGCGCGTACTGATAGACCCAGCCGACGCCAGTAGCATCGGGACCGATCTGCGGCGTCACACCCTTGGGCATGCGCCCCGAGGCGAAATTGAGATATTCGAGCACGCGCGACCGCGCCCAGTAAATGTCGGTGCCATCCTCGAAAATGATGTAGACGAAGGACGCGCCGAAGAACGAGAAGCCCCGCACGACCTTCGATTTCGGTACCGACAGCATGGCGGTGGTCAGCGGATAGGTGATCTGGTCCTCGACGACCTGCGGCGCCTGGCCGGGATACTCGGTATAGACGATGACCTGCACGTCGGAGAGATCGGGCAGCGCATCGAGCGGCGTGCGCAGCACGGCGACGACGCCGGCAAACACCGTGAACAGCGTGACGAGCAGGACCAGCGCGCGGTTGCGCGCCGACCAGTCGATGATTTTGGCAAGCATGGGCGCGCTCCGCTCAATGACCGGCGTGCGCCGGCGCTGCCATGTCCCGACGCAGCGCGGTGATCACCCATTCGCCCGGCGCGCGCTCGACGAACTCGAACTCGATGCCGGCCCCCGGCTTCAGTCCGGCGAGCAGCGCCGCGTTGGCCGTCTTGAACTCCATCGTCATCGCCGGCCACTTGAGGCTGGCGACCGGTCCGTGCGTGATCGTCAACACACCGCCCTTGGCGTCGATCTCGTCGACCTGGCCGCGGGCATGGTGGCCGACCGAGGCCGTCGCCGGCTTGCCGGTGTCATTGCTTCCGCTGTTGCCGAAACCGCCGATCGCCGCCTTGAGATTGCTTTCGGCATCGATCAGGAAGTTGGCGGCGACGACGACCGGTTCGCCTTCCTTGACGCCGTCGATGACTTCGACATGGCTGTCGCTGCGCGCGCCGAGTTTCACCTGGCGCGGTTCGAAGCGGCCCTCGCCGGCGGCGACGAAGATCAGCTGGCGGGTGCCGCTGTCGATCACCGCCGAGAGCGGCACGGTGACGACCGGCGCCGGTGCGCCGACGGCGACCTCGACCTGGGCGAACATCGCCGGCTTGAGCAGCAGGCCGGGATTGGCGAGTTCGACGCGAACCGGCACGGTGCGCGTCGTCGCGTTGAGCGTCGGGTAGACGTAGCCGACGGTGCCCTCGAAGGTCTTTCCCGGGTAAGCGTTGATGCGCACGCTGGCGCGGGCGCCGGTGCGGACCAGGCCAATGTCCTGCTCGAAGACGTCGGCAACGACCCACACCGCCGACAGGTCGGCGATCTGGTACAAGGCCTCGCCGGGCATGAAGCGCATGCCCTGCAGCGCCTTCTTCTCGGTGACGATGCCCGACACCGGCGAGCGGAAGGTCAGCGTGCGCTTCGTTTCGCCCGACTGCGCCAGCGCCCGGATCTGCTCGTCGGAGATGTCCCAGTTGCGTAAGCGCAGCAGGCTCGCGTCGGCGAGCTGCTTCATGCCCGACTGCGCTTCGCTGCCGGCAGCGCCGAGCGCGGCGACGCCCTGCGCGGCGATCGCGTATTCGCGCTGGGCCGAAACGAGTTCGGGGCTATAGACCTCGAACAGCGGCTGGCCGCGTCCGACCGGCTGGCCGGTGACATTGACATGGAGGCGTTCGACATAGCCCTCGAACTTCGGCGATATCGCGTAGAGGCGCCGCTCGTCGGGTTCGACACGACCGGCCGCGCGCACGCTGCGTTCAAGCACGCGCCGCGTCGCCGCCTCGGTCCGCACGCCAAGCTTCTGCACCTTGGCCGTGCTGATTTTCAGCGCCGAGCCCGAGGTGGAATCGTCGTCGGTATCGCCCTCATAGACCGCGATGTAGTCCATGCCCATGGGATCTTTCTTCGGTACCGGCGAGGTATCGGGCAAGCCCATCGGGTTGCGGTAGAACAGCAGCTTCTTGCCCTTGCCGCCGGCATCGGCGCCTGGCGTAGCCGCGTCGGCTGGTGCGGCACCATGGCGGCCGGCCCAATAACCGCCGCCGGCGGCGACAACCGCGACGAGCAGGCCGATGATCAGACGGGCAGCCGGCGTCAAGGTCCGGACATTCCCTGAAGTCATAATTCCTCTCCCAGCAGCTTTTCAAGATCGGCGAGGCGAATCTGCGCTTCGGCCTGCGCCTTGAGGATGTTCTGGCGTGCCAGCCGGATCTGCTTCTGCGCATCGAGCAACGTCGCGAAGTCGACCTTGCCGGTCTCGTAGCCGGGCAGCGCCGCCTGGAAGGTCAGCTCGGCCTGCGGCAGCAGGCTGGAGGTCGTCAGAATTTCGGTGCGCCGGGCCACATCGAGGCCCGACAACGTTTCGGCGAGTTCGCCGAGCACCTGGTTGGCGGTCGCCGCCTTGCGCGTGCGCGCCGCCGCCAGCATGGCCTCCGACTCGCGCTCCTGCGCGCGTCGCGTCGCCTGCTGCAAGGGCACGTTGACCTCGACCATCATGTCCCACTGGCGCACCGCCGTCTGCGTCTGGTTCGGCACGACGCCGAAGGTGAAATCGGGATAGCGGTTCTTGTAGGCGAGATCGCGCGACTTCTCGGCCGCCTGGATCTTCGCCTCGTCGGCGAACAGCTGCGGGTTGCGCGCCCGCACACGCTCTTCGAGTTCAGCCGCCTGCAGGCGGGCCGGCGCCGGTACCGGCCGCAAACGCTCCGGTTCGGCCAGCGGCGCGCCGACCGGCCGCGCCAGCCAGGCGTTCAGCCGTGCCTGCAACTGCCGCCGCTCGTTCTCCAGCCCGAGCAGTTCGTTGCGCAAAGCCGTCTGTTCGACCTGCGCACGGATCACGTCCTGCTGCGCCGCCAGTCCGCTGGCATAACGCAGCTGCGCCACCTGCTCCAGCCGAATCATCAACGTGAGGATTTCGTGGTTGAGCGCCTCGCTGCGCACGACGTAATACAGTTGCGCAAAGCCCGACTTGATACGCGCCGAAATATCCAGCCAGACGCCGGTCGCGCGGCTACGGCTGCCCTCGGCCTCGAGCTCGGCGATCTCGCGCTTGAGTTCGCGCTTGCCGAACCACGGCACATCCTGCATCAGCGTATAACGCGCCGAACCGACACGGCCCGGCAACACGGTCGGCGACTGCGTGCCCTGCCGCGTCAGGTCCATCAACTCGGTGCGCAGCTTCGGGTCGGGCAAGGCCCCGGCCGGCGCGACGCGCTCGACCGCCGCATCGGCCTCGTAGCGCACCGACGCAAATTCCGGGTTGTGCTCGCGCGCATAGGCCAGCAAGCTATCGACATCACGCCCGATCGGCGCCTCGTCGGCCGCGGCGGAAAATGCCGGCGCAGCGAGCAGCGCCACGAGCAACACCGCCGTCGACGTCAACCGTGTGCGACGGGTTTTCGATAAACAGTCATTACGCATAGTGCCTCCGTGGCAGAACGCCCGGCACCGTGTTAGCGCGCCGCCTCGAAGCGGACGATCGTCAGCACGTTATTGACGTTATCGGCGACGAAGCGGATCTTGTCGCCCTCCTTCATCTGACCGAGCCAGGCCTTGTCCTGCACACGGAAGATCATTGTCATCGCCGGCATGCCGAGGTTCTCGAGCGGACCGTGGGCGAGCGTGACCTTGCCGCCGGCCTTGTCGACTTTCTTCACCTGGCCGTCGGTCCAGGTCGAGGACATCGGCGTCGACATGGCGGCATGATCGTGACCGCCGTGGCCGCTGTGCCCCCCCGCGCCGCCCATGACGGCCGGTTCGGCGGCGAAGCCGTTCGCCGACAGGACGACGGCAAGGGCGAGAAGGGACTGTTTGCAAAGGAATTTCATCGCATGCTCCTGGGCTGGCTTGGAAAATTGGGAAAGCGATGGCGGGACCGGGTCCTGCGGCCATCGCGACAAATCGGGAGGGCCTCGGTACCGCCCTCATGTTGTCGGAAACTATACGAGACCGGCGCCCACAGGCACCTGACGCGATAATTACAATTGTGTAATCTTGGCGCGAACGCGCGCTTTCGCCGCACAATAGCGACGGCGGTCCCGCCCCACGGAGAAGGACATGAAGATACTCGTCGTCGAGGACGAAGCGAAAACCGGCAATTACCTGAAACAAGGCCTCGTCGAGGCCGGTTTCGTCGTCGACCTCGTCAACCACGGCGCCGACGGACTGCACCGGGCGCTGACCGAGAGTTACGACCTCGCCATCCTCGACGTCATGCTGCCGGGCATCGATGGCTGGCAGATCCTCGACACCCTCCGCCGCGCCGGCCAGGACATGCCGGTGCTCTTCCTGACGGCGCGCGACGGCATCGACGACCGCGTGCGCGGCCTCGAACTCGGCGCCGACGACTACCTCGTCAAACCCTTCGCCTTCGCCGAACTGCTGGCGCGTGTGCGCACGCTGCTCCGGCGCGGCGGCAAGGCCAAGGAAGCCGACCGCCTCGGCGCCGCCGACCTCGAACTCGACCTGATCCGCCGCCGCGTCACCCGCGCCGGCCAGCGCATCGAACTCACCGCCAAGGAATTCGCGCTGCTCGAACTCCTGCTGCGTCGCCAGGGCGAAGTGCTACCGCGCTCGCTGATCGCCTCGCAGGTCTGGGACATGAATTTCGACAGCGATACCAACGTCATCGACGTGGCGATCAAGCGGCTGCGCGCCAAGGTCGATGACAGCTTCGAACCGAAGCTGATCCGCACTGTCCGCGGCATGGGTTACGTGCTCGAGGTACCGGCATGACGGCAGGCGGCCGCCGCTCGATCACGCTGCGGCTGACGCTGCTCTTCGCAGCGATGTCGTCGGGCGTGCTGCTGGCGCTTGGCATCCTGATCGGCAACTCGGTCGAGAGCCACTTCGCCGCCCAGGACATCGACATCATGAACGGCAAGCTCGACCTGGCGCGACAGGAGCTCGGCCGGGCAAGAAACGAGGATGACCTGATCGGCGCGCTCGGCCAGCTCGACGAGGCGCTGGTCGGTCCGCAAGGCCTTGCCGTCGTCGTCGCCACCCGTGATGGCCGCCTGCTCTTCGCCACGCGCGGCGTCGACTTCCCTGACGCACTTTTGCGCGAAGTGCCGACGACGACGCCGGTGAGCACAACGCCGCGCCTCTGGCGCGCATCGAGCGGGCGGCCTTACCGTGGCATCGTCGCCCGCGTCGCTACCGCCGTTCCGGGCGCCGAAACGGCGACTGTCGGCGTCGCCATCGACATCGAATACCACGAGCATTTCATGCGTTCTTTCCGGCTGACGCTGTGGACCTTCGTCGTCCTCGCCGCGGTCGCCACCGGTCTGCTCGGCTGGGTCGCCGTCCGGCGCGGGCTGGCGCCGCTCAATGACATTCGCGACACCGCCGCCGGCATCACCGCGACGCGCCTCGATGCACGGCTATCGCTCGATGCCGTGCCGGCCGAACTGGCGGCGCTCACCGACACGCTCAACGCCATGCTGGCGCGATTGGAGACCTCGTTCCGGCGGCTCTCCGACTTCTCCTCCGACCTCGCCCACGAGTTCCGCACACCGATCAGCAACCTGCTGACGCAGACGCAGGTGATGCTCGCCCACCCGCGCAGCGCCGACGACTACCGCGACGTGCTCGCCTCGAACATCGAGGAATACGAGCGTCTGTCGCGGATGATCGCCGATATGCTCTTCCTCGCGAAAGCGGAGGAAGGCCAACACTCGCTCGCGAAAGCGGAGGAAGGCCAACACTCGCTCGCGAAAGCGGAGGAAGGCCAACACTCGCTCGCGAAAGCGGAGGAAGGCCAACATTCGCTCGCGAAGGCCGGGGAAGGACAAGAAGTCACAGCGAATGCGGAAGACGGGCGGCGCCTGCCGACGACGGAAGCCGTGGCGCTCGGCGCGCTCGCCGACGCGCTGCTCGAGTATTACCGCCCGCTCGCCGACGATCGCCAGATCGGACTCGAACGTCATGGCGACGCGACGGTCACCGGCGAACCGCTGATGCTGCGCCGCGCCCTCGCCAACCTGCTCTCGAACGCGCTGCGCCATACACCGGCATCGGGCCGGGTCAGCGTGCGTATCGACCGCCGCGATGACACCGTTGTCATCGACGTCGAAAACACCGGCGAAACGATCCCGGCCATTCACCTGCCGCGCCTTTTCGACCGTTTCTACCGCGTCGACGCCGCACGCCAGCGCCAGAGCGAAGGCACCGGACTCGGTCTGGCGATCGTCCGTTCGATCATGCAGGCACATGGCGGCGATGTCGCCGTGCGTTCAGCCGACGGCATCACCGTTTTCAGCCTGATTTTCCCTGTACGGTGACACCATGAAGTGCCGGGCTTTCCCGGCGCTTCATGGTGAAGTTGACTACGGTCCTGGCCACATGCTCACGCGACGGCGGCCGACAACCTGTCCGCATGCGTTCCGCATCGCTGGGAAAACTATCTAGCACTTCTGCGTGCATCGTCACGCGCATCGATACCGGCGCTCGCAATTCTGCCGACGCGCATGCCTCAAATTTTTCCGTCTGACCTGTCAGTTCTGACGGTTTCATATCCCGAACTTTTCGCCACAATAAGCCCCGGACATGAGTGCGGGCTCCCATCACGATTCGCGCGATGGAATGGTCGAAGAGCCCCCCCAAGACGGAGCAATCCGCTAACGGGATCATTCTTCGTCAACTTGATGTTACCGCAGCGCATTGATCTTCAAGCGCAAAGGAGACTTGCATGGACTTCGTACATGGCAGCACGCTAACTCAGGTCAAAAGTATGGTGAGGCGTGCCGTCCCGATGGGGTGGATAACAATAGCTTTTCTTTCGCTGGCAACGGCACTCCCTGCATATACCGAAACGGTCTACCGCACTGGCTTGCAGGCCGAACGTGGTCATTTGGCCGTGTCGCCCGACGGCAAGCGACTCGCGTTTACAACCAATCGCCTCGCGCACGGGATGCGCCTGCTTGATACGGACAGCGGCTTGGTCACGCAGATTCCCACTCAGCCGGGACGCAATATCGGTTTTCCCAGTTGGGCGCCTGACGGACGGTCACTCGTCGCCATCTCAGCCGATACTCACACAGGATATTACAACCGCGATGACATGCGGATCGTTTTGCTCGACACCAAGACTTGGCAGGAACGAATTTTGGCAAACAGCGGGGGAGTGAAGTTCGATCCCGTTTTCTCGCCAGACGGCAAGACGATCTATTACTTCAAGGGCAAGAAACGCAAGCAGGGGAAAACCCCTGCAAGCAATTTTGACTTGTTTGCCGTGGACATTGAAAGCGGGCGCGAACAACGTCTCACTCACGAGGAGTATTACCTGATAAGCATGGGCGATGCTGATGGCAATAATGTTCTTTTCGAGGGCGAGGGAGGGGGGACTCTACCCGAAGAGAAAGGCCCACATGGCCTTATAGGGCATTGGCCGACATTGCTTAAATTCGATATAGGAACGAGCGCCTTGACGATGATCCGTGTAGACCATCGCAGCGAGCTGTTCAATTTTTCCAATCCAAAGCGAGACAAGGCGGGGAATCTCTATTTCATTGCCGCAAAGCTGCGGCCTGGGGGTGGGAATTACCTGTGGTATCTCGCCAACTCGGCACCAGACGGCAGCAACGCAAAAATCGTAACCGAACTGCCAATTTCGATGGAATTTTGCATCGCCCGCAACACAGGCGCCATCTTCGTTATGGATCGCGATGGCGCCGAAATCATTCTTCGCAAACTCAATGTTACAGCCGCACACTGATCCGTCACCGCAAAGGAGAAAACCATGGAATTCATCCCCGGTAGCACGTTAACGGAATTCGGCATCAAGGGTACCAACTATTGTGGCCCTGGCTACTCTGATGGAAAGTTTGGAGGAGATGTCGATAAAAATGGAACCGCGACAAACGCAGTTGACAATGTTTGCAAAATCCACGACGACGGCTACACGAATGCCGAAAAATCTGCAACTCCCGCCGCCGACCGTTTGGCCGCCGACTCGAAACTCCTGAACGATATCCGTGATCTTGTGCGCGGCGGCACCTTGTCGCAGTCCGAATCGGAAATCGCCGCGGCGATGTTGGCGGCATTCATGTACAAGCGCCGGTATTACGATGTGCCAACCTCTGTGGCCGAAGACGCGAAGGGCCTGCTCAAGGATATTCTCGACTCGCTCGGCATCAATGATAAGAATCCATTAGGGGTTGGCTTCAGCCCGTCATCGTTGCTCCGCTATCGCGACGTCGTGGGGGAAACCAATATCACCTACGGCCGTTCCCGCACCGCCATCCCCATCCCCCCGCGTCGCGACCCGCTGGTCCTCGACCTCGATAGCGATGGCATCGAGACCCTGGGCATCGACGCCGCTAATCCGATCCTCTTCGACCACGCCGACAACGGCGTGCGCATCGCCACCGGCTGGCTCAAGAGCGACGACGCCTTTCTCGTCGCCGACCGCGACCAGGACGGCACGATCGACTCGGGTGCTGAGCTCTTTAGTGATTCCACGCCGCTCGATGCCGGCGGGATCGCCGCCGACGGCTTTGCTGCACTCGCGCAGGAGGACTCCAACCATGACGGCGTCGTCGATGCGAACGATGCCGACTGGGCGAACCTCCGCCTCTGGCGCGATCTCAACCAGGATGGCATCGCGCAAGCCGATGAACTCTTTACGTTAGCGAACGAGCATATCAGCGCATTGCGCCTCGCCCGCAGCGCGCAGAACACGACGCAGGCAAACGGCAACCGCATCGCCGACACCGGCGTCTATGTGCGCGACGACGCGAGCATCGGCACGATGGGCGATATCGACCTCGTCACCAATCCCTTCGTCAGCCGCTTCACCGATCCCATCGTCCTGACCGACGCCGCCCGCGATCTCGCCGACATGCAGGGCGCCGGCATGGTCCGTTCCCTGCGCGAAGCCGCTTCGCTCTATGATGCGCTGGTCGCCGAAATCCAGTCGCTCGACGGCACGACGCGCATGGAGATGCTCGATCGCCTCGACACTCTGCTCGCCGATTGGGCCGGCACCTCGACGCAGCGGACCTCGACCGACGCCGCCGCGGCCAAAGGCTACCGCCTCGTCTATCTGCCGCCCGGCATGAGCATCGCCGATTACTGGGCGACCCGCAGGCTCGATGACAACACGATCGCAACCGCGCTGGTGGCCAATAACCCGAGCGAGTACGCCCGCCTGCAAACGCTGAAGACGCAACAGGAAACGCTCTCGGCCCGCATCGGCATCCTGGAACGCTTCAACGCCCAGGCCTTCGTCACGGTCGGCGACACCGGCGTAACAACCGGTCAAGGCACCGTCATTACAGCCCTGGCGGCGGCGCAGACGGGCGGCCCGGCCACGGATGAACGCGACGCCTTCGTAAGCCTCAACACGGCGCAGACGCCGCTGCTTGACCAGGCTTATACGGCGCTCAAGCAATCCGCCTACAACGCACTGGCGCCGCAGACCCGCCTCAAACCCTACTTCGATGGCATCGGACTGACGATCGACGAGAACGGCTTCCGGCTCGACTACTCGGAGATGGATGCGGTGCTGGATGCGGTCTATGCCGGGAACAAGGCAAAAGGGATAACAGATTGCCTGGATTTGAAACGCTATGCCGGCGATATCGACGAAAGCTACCTCGGCCTCATGGAAGGCAAGGTCACCGGGTGGATTGAACGCGCCGTCCGCAGCGGCGAAGTCGGCGCGATCAATGCAGCCCTTACACAAGCCTACTCGTCGCTAGGGATGACTGCGCTGACGGCGTATGGAGGAAGCAGCGGCAACGACTATATGACAATTGGCACGACGAGGAGCTTTGTCCTAGGGCTGGAGGGAAACGACACGATTGATGCCACCGTCGGCGGAGATACGATCGACGGCGGAGGTGGTGACGATCTGATCATGTACGGCACTGGCGGGCGCGACAACACCGTCTGCGGCGGCGATGGCGACGACTATATCCAACCGCACTATGCCAATAACTACTTCAACTACACCAATTACATTTCGGGAGGCAAAGGAGACGATTTCCTGATCGGCGACCAGTCAAACAACGTCTACTACTTCAATCTTGGCGACGGCAACGACACAGTTCTCTGCTTTGGCAAATCAGGCGAAATTGTTTTTGGTGAAGGCATAGCGCCGGGCGACGTCAGTATTTCCGCAAGTACGCGAGGTGCGATCATCCTCCGCATCACTGATCCGACAACACCATCATCGCGAGATACGATCACGATTGACGGCTGGTATTACGCACACATGCAGCACTTGAAGGTAAAGTTTGTCGATGGCACGATCTGGTCTCCAGACTATCTCACAACTTGTTCGCTGATCGGAACGTGCGGCAATGATCAACTGTTTCTGTGGTATGGCCAACACTTTGTCGATGGCGGCGATGGCGATGACCAAATCACTTCCAATAGCTGTGACGCCCTGATCTACGGCGGCAATGGCAACGATACGATCTACGGCGGCGACAGCACGGTCTTCGGCGGCGCAGGCGATGACACCATCGATAACACCGCCGGCGGCGTGGTGTACGGAGATGATGGCAACGACACCATCACCTTCAGTTCGCGCGCAAACAGCAGTATCGAAGGCGGCAATGGCAATGATCTGATCCAGATGGGTCACCGCTATTGGAGTACCGGGCAATTTTCCAACACGTTAAATGGTGGTGCCGGCAACGATCGCATCAAGTCCGGCGCCTCCGCCGATACCTATCTCTTCAATCGCGGCGATGGCAATGACATCATCAACGATTACGGCGCCAACGATTGCGACGCGCTTAGCTATTACGGTGCCAGCGATTACGGTGCCCCCGGCGCCGATCAGATCGTCTTCAGCCCCGATATCGCCCCCGAGCAACTCTGGTTCCGCCACGTCGGCAACAACCTTGAAATCGATGTCATCGGCACGGCGGACAGCGTCACGGTTGAGAATTGGTACGCCGGCAGCACCTATCACATCGAGCAATTCAAGACAGCCGACGGCAAGGTCCTGGTCGATACACAAGTGGATCTTCTCATCCAGGCGATGGCAAGTTTCAATCCACCGCCCGCCGGGCAGACGGTATTACCGCCGAACTATCAGGAGGCATTGATCCCCGTGCTGGCGGCGAACTGGAAGTAAGCAGGAACGCCCGTCCGCCTCAATCGTACAAGCATCGTGCCGTTCGATGACATCGTGCTGCGCCGGGCATCCCCGGCGCAGCACGGTCTCCGCGATCCGGAATCGCGCTCAGAACCCGAGCACCCCGAAGAAGAGGTAGCAGATGACGGCGCCGACCGCCGCCATCGAAAAGCCCCAGACAAGCAGCTGACGGAAGAGCTTGCCCTTGTCCTCCGACTCGGCGG
The DNA here is from genome assembly GCF_900099695.1 of Propionivibrio dicarboxylicus. Taxonomy (GTDB): domain Bacteria; phylum Pseudomonadota; class Gammaproteobacteria; order Burkholderiales; family Rhodocyclaceae; genus Propionivibrio; species Propionivibrio dicarboxylicus. The sequence continues at coordinate 84,092 of NZ_FNCY01000013.1, forward strand.
CGCACGCGATGCAGACCGCCCCGAACAACGAGAGTGGCGAGGTATCGACCATGTGCGAACCGACACAGATCGACGAGATCATCGAAATGGCATCGCCGCCGCCGAGCTGCTGGATCAAGCCCGGCACCAGCGGCAGGAACATCGGCATGACGACGCCCGACGAGCTCGAATACGCCGAAATGATGCCGGTCACCAGGGCCAGGACGCCGCTGATGCTGCCCGGCGTGGACACCGTCGAGATGATATTGACGAGCGCATTGAGGCCGCCCGCCTTGTCCATCACGTCGATCAGGATGCCCATGCCGCCGACCATGACGATGACACTCCAGGGGATCGACTTGATCGCCGCCTTGCTGTCGCCGGCATTCAGCACCAGCAACACGGTGGCAAGCAGGAAGGCGATGGCGCCGACATTGGCCGACTTGCCATTGCCGATGACCTTCATCACCGTCGGCGTGAACAGGCTTTGCGTCACCGCCAGGCTCGGCAGGATCACCAGCAACACGAGCATGCCGATACAGCCGAGCGTCAGCCACTGATGCCGATTGAATGGCTCTGGCTTCGGCGCGATCTCGTCGATGCTGAGCGAGGCGTGACGCTGGCGCCGCACCCAGGCCCAACCGCCAAGCAGGAAGAAACCGCCGACGTTGCCGACGATCTGCGCCACCTCCGAGTTGAAATAGATCTTCCAGGCGAGCGAATCGAGGTTGCCGAGCTGCTGTCCGAGCAGATCGAGTTGCGGCGCCATCTTGTTGAGGAAGAAGGTCGAGATGACGCCGGTCGGCGCGATCGGCGAAAAAGCCGCGCCGTTGGCGGCGCCGACGACCAGCAGCGTCATGAGAAAAGCATTCATGCCGATGCGGCCGGCGATCGCCATCGCGACCGGCGCCATCAGCGTCACGGTGGCGATATTGCCCGGCCCGATGGTGGTGATGATCGTGATCAGCGCGAAGAGGATCACCGGGATCAACGTTGTGTTGCCGCCGGCTAGCCGGATGGCATTACTCGTCAACTTTTCCATCGTGCCGTTGGTGGTGGCAATGCCGAACAGGAAGGTGACGCCGGTCAGAATCATGAAGAGATCGATCGGCCAGGCCTGCATGACCTTGTTGGCGGGAAGCCCGGCGAAGACCGCGCCGACCAGCACGCCGAAAGCGATCGCGACAATGCCGACATTGAGGTCCTCATTGACCATCGAGATGCCGACCACCACGATCACGCCGATCAGCGAGGCCATGGCGGCCGATGACATTTCAAACATCATGATTCTCCGTTTCTATGGGTTAACTGCGATGTGATGAGCAATGACGCTGGCGTGGTCATGAAGACAGCGCCAGCGCCTCGCCGGAATAGCGGGGCACGTTGTCGTTGGCGACGCGGCGGCGCGGAAAGTCGCTTCGCGTCCTGGTGTCGAGAAAGGCGAGCAGTGCCTCGATCGACGCAAAGCCAAGCTCACGCTCAGCGTCCACGGCCTCGGCAAGCACGACGACATAGGCGAAGCGGTCGCTCGCCCGCTTGCCGGCGAACACCCGCGCCCCCTGATCGGGGAAAGCGGCCTGCGCCATCGCGCTTGCACGCGCGAGCGCCTCGCGGCGTTCTGCCTCTCTGGCCTGGCCGACGGCGCGCTCGTCGAGAAAACGGGAGAGCGCATCGAGCGAGTCAAAGCGCACCGGCGTCGGATGCAGCGAGGCGCGCCGGGCGACCATGATGTCGCGGATCCGGCGCTCGTAGGAGCGTGTGCGGAAACCATGCACCGGCGCCTGTGCCTCGTTGTGGCGAATGCAGAATCCGTCATCGCTGCGCCGTACCGTCACCGTGCCATCGGCATAAACTTCGCGTGCCTTCTGGGTCAGTCGATCGAGTTGCGAGAGCTTCAGGTCTCTGGCGATCAGGCCGCGGAAGTGCTTTTCCAGCGCGGCCTGATCGGGGAAGCGCTGCCGCTCGATACCGCGGCGGGAGAAAAACGGAATGCCGTGAAACCGGAACGCGCATTCGAAGACCTCGAAGCCCCTGTGCGTCTCGGCGACCGCCGCATTCGGATGGTTGTAGGCGAACTGGGCGCGCTCGTTGAGAACGTACATCGTGAGATTGGCTGCCATGACATATTCCTTTCCATCGAATTAAGAGACCGAACGCCTCAGCGTCCCGCCCTCGTCTGTCAGCACAGCCCGTGCCAGGATAAAAATCGTTTATTATCAGACACATAAAAATGCAGCCAGGCCACGGACGACGATGCGTCGTGCATTACGTTGCATTACGTTGCGATTCGTTGTTTTTTGTCTTGAACAAGATTCCGGCTGCGCGTCAATTGCGCGCTATCGGAGGATTCTGGCGATACGTACGGCAACCGGTATGGCCGAGGAGCAACGTCTCGCCAATCGCGTTTCCATTTGGCAACGACAGGGGTGTATCGTCACAATAGCCCTACGCCCCGACAAAAAGACCTGGCGATCGAACGATGAACACACCGTATCAGGGAATCAAGGATCACCTGTCGAATGCCATGACCCAGGCCAATCGCAACGTCGAATATTTTGACCGACGTCGCGTCGCACTCGGCTCCATTGGCTTCGTCGCATTTCCGCTGTACTACTGGATCTGGTCGTACCTTTTCCCACAGCCATACGAAAATCTGTGGTTACGCCTCATCGGCTCGCTGCTTTTCCTGCCGCTCGTCTTCTCCAAACACTGGCCGTCCGCGTGGAGGCGCCACCTGCCCGCACTCTGGTATTTCACGCTGCTGTATTGTCTGCCGTTCTTCTTTACTTTCATGCTGCTGAAGAACGACAGCAGCGAGGTCTGGATCGCCTCCGTCCTGGTCGCGCTATTTGCCATGGCGCTGCTGCTGGACTGGCTGTCATTGATCGTGCATTTCGTACTCGGAACACTACTGGCCTGGATGCTGTACGCGGCGACGACTGAAGCCGCCCGGATCTCGCTCGTCAGCATCATCTACTTGCCGATCTTCGCTTTCGCCATCGCGCTTGGCGCTGCCGCGAATTATGCATCTCTCATGGTTCGCGTCGAACAGGAGCGTGCCATGATCGCCACCGCCAGCAGCATCGCTCACGAATTGCGTACGCCATTGCTCAACATCGCGACAACCGCGACCGGCCTCGGCGAATACTTGCCCGACCTGCTAAAAGCCTATGAACTCGCCAAGTCCGCACACCTGGAGGTGCCACCGATCCGGAGCATTCACATCGAATCCATGAAAAACGCCTTGAAGCGCGTGGAAGTCGAGGCCATGCATTCGAACACGATCATCGACATGCTGCTCATGAGCGCCCGGCAGACGCAGCGCAACGGCATCGTTCTTGCCGAGTGTTCGATACGCTGCAGCGTTGAAACGGCGCTCGAACGCTATCCGCTTTCGCCCGCGGAGCGCGCGCTGATCACGATCGACCCACGGCATGATTTCCAGTTCACCGGCAATAAATTACTCATGGTTCATGTGATATTTAACCTCGTAAAGAATGCATTAAGGCATATTGCCAAAGCCGGAAAGGGTGATATAAGGATTTCATTCCGCGCTGGCGATTCAGGCAACGCCTTGCTGTTCAGGGACACGGGGCTGGGAATCCGACCGGAACATGTTTCGCACATTTTCAGCCGCTTCTATACCTCAACCGAAGATAACGACAATATTCTCGGCGCCGGGATCGGTCTTGCGTTCTGCCACGATGTCATGACCTTGTTCGGAGGATCGATTACCTGCCGCTCCGTTTTCAGTGAATTCACCGAATTCGAATTGAATTTTCCCGCGATATGACACCCTACGCGATTCCGCCGTTCTATTTTCCAACGACAGTTGCCTTTATCGACGACAGCCCGTCCTTCCTCGAAAGCATTGCGCTGGGGCTCGACTCGCGCCTTGCCTACCGGAAATTCGACTCACCCTTCTCGGCGCTCGTTGCTCTGAACGGCGCCACCCCGGCACTGGCAATCGGCGAGGATCTGCTATCGATTTACCAACACCGCGGGGAATGCAGCCAGGCCCACCATGTCATTGACATCAACCTCGACAAGATCCATCGGGTGGTCCATAACGAGCAACGCTTCGAACAGATATCGGTCGTCGTCATCGATTACGACATGCCGGAAATCAACGGGCTCGAGCTATGCAGAGGCATCAGGAACCCGGCGGTCAAGAAAATACTGCTGACCGGAAAGGCCGATGAACAGGTCGGTATACAGGCATTCAACGAAGGCATCATCGACCGCTTCATCAAGAAGCAGTACCCGGATGCGATTGCGCGCCTGAACACCGCGATTGCCGACCTGCAGATGGAATACCTGCGGCAACTGCAAGACGCCCTGATGCACATGCTTGCGGTCGGATCGCATGTCTTCCTCTTCGACCGGATGTTTGCGGCGCGCTTCCAGGAAATCTGCAAGGAACTGAACATCGTCGAGCACTATCTGTCCTGCACCCCCGACGGGCTTCTGCTGCTCGACACCACCGGATCGGCTCATCTGCTGATCGTGCAGACCGAGGCGATGATGCGCAGCCACTTTGAAATCGCCGACGAACTGGGCGCTCCGAAAGAATTGTTGCAGCAGCTAAGCAGTCGGCATCACATCCCCTATTTCTGGAAGACATCGGGCGACTACTCCCCCGCCTATGACGACTGGAAATCGTGCCTGTATCCGGCGCATGAATTCACCGGGCAGAACGGTGACAACTACCTGTATACGGTGATCAACTCTCCCTCGGCATTCAACCTGAAATACATCCACAGCTACGGGGACTACCTGGATCAGCTCGATGCGGAGGCACGGCAAGGAATTCTTGGGCGTTAGGAGAATCCTTTACCTGTATTTTTATGTTTTGCTGCAACACGCCCGGGCCTCTGTTTTTGATCTCTGGCCTGCATCGTGTCATTCCCTCTTATGCCACGACTTTAGCCTTGGCCGGCGATTCTGCGGGAAGTGCGCCGCTTCCATCGTGGAGGCGGACGCCGCGGCTCAAGCGCCGCGTCGACGGCCAATTCGCAACGCCGATTTCGTCGCGAATCTCCCAACAAACACGAACGATCCGGTCGATGTCGGCGTCGGAAAGCCCGGCATTGACCGAGAACCGGATCAATGAACGGTTCTTTGGCGTCGCCGGCGCAATGAAGGGCGCGCCGAAGATTCCCCTGGATTCGAGTGCATCCCGGAGCGCCAAGGTATTTTCTTCCGGACCGGCCTCCAGCGAGACGATCTGAGACGCACTGTCATTCAGGTTATACCCGATCGATTGAAGCGACTCACGCAGACGCACCGCGTTGTCATGCAGACGCTGCCGTCGCCAAGCTTCCTGCCGGATGACGAACAAGGTCGCATCGATGCCGGCCACATCGTGCGGCAGCAGTGTCGAGCTGAAAATGGCCGGAAAGGACTCGAACTTGAAGTATTCCTGGAAGGCCTCCGAACAGGTGACAAATCCGGCCCGCCCGGCAAATGCCTTGGCGAGACTCGCCGTCCGGAAGTGCACCTTGTCGGTCAGATCCATGGCGACGACGAGGCCTTCCCCGTTCGGACCGTGCGTCCCGAGCGAATGGGATTCATCGACGACGAACACACAGCCGTTGAGCTCGCAAATGGCTGCGATTTCCCGTAACGGAGAAATGCTGCCACTGGTGCTGAACACCGAGTCGACGACAACGATGCCGGGGCCGTTTCGCAACACCTGCCGTTCAAGATTTTCAACGTCGTTGTGGTGGAATGGAACGGCTTTTGCACCGGCCGAACGAATCCCCTCCCAAAGGGACATATGCGCCATCATGTCCGCATAGACGACAGACTGCTCACCGGCAATGCTCTGGATCAATCCGGTGTTGGCCGCATAGCCCGACTGGCAAAGCACCCCGGCCTCGGCATGCATGAAACGGGCGAGCCGGTCTTCGAGGGCGAGTTGGGGATTCTCGCCATGAAGGAACACGCCGGACATCAGCATGCCGTTCCCTTCGTGCTGCATGCTGGCGACCATCGCCTTGAGGATCCTCGGATGACGGGCAATCGACAAGTAATCGTTGCTGGTCAGCACCAGATCGGCAGCAGCGGGCGCTTTACCGTGCATGATATTGCGCCCCTGCCAAGTGTCGCGAACGCGCTGGCGATAGTATTTCTCGACACGCAAGTCAATATCGGCCGGCAGGCGCGGCGCTTTCGATTTCTGAACGGAATGTATCAAAGTGACAGAGTTGTCCATGATTTGGCATCCTTTTGATTGTTAATAAACAAACAGGTGTTGCCAGACCATTGTGGGCCATTTCGACCTAGTAATAGTGTCGACCTTTCGCGTCTTTCTGATCCTCCCGATATATCAATGCAGGCGATCGAATTCGTCGCCTCTTCGACCGCGTGGCGTCAAAAATACCTGCACCAACGCCCAGAGCGCCGGCAGCGACTAGGGGGTGTCCTTCCGCGTCATTTGCAAGGCCCAGACATTCAAGGCCTCCTCCACATCGGACGTTCGCACCGACTTGTAATTGAGGATTTCCCGCGCCCGTGTCATCGCCGCCTCGTGTTTGCGATGGAACAAATCACCCGCATCCGGAGATTCCGGCGTAGTCGATGGAAAGAACCCATCCGTCCAGTCTTCAAGAACCCTGCTATTCATCGTCGCACCCATCCTGTCGCACATTCACAAAACGCCGGCCCCATACCGGGCGACCGACCCTACAAACTCGCATGGCGGCACTTCAATACCGTGGCGCCCCACGCACCACGCCGACACAACCATGCGAACGACATCTAGCACATTGCATACCAATTTTTTTAGCCCGATAAATCAATTGCTTAAAATGCATCCAGCGACAAGAGAAAACGATTGACGTGGCAGCACGAGGTTTTTCGCTGCAAACCGTTGCATAATGATGCCCACAACACCCCATCATCATTGACGCCCCTTCTCTCATGTCCCAAATCACCTTCCTCGCGCTCGATGAGCGCATGCTGGAACTGGCGCAAAGAACGCTGAAGGACGACTGTGCAGACATCCGCTTCGAAACCGGACTGTCGGGCGAGGGCGTCGCGCGCGTCCGGGCGTTGCAGGAACAAGGCACCGAGATCGTCATCACGCGCGGCATCACTGCCGCCGCGATTCATGCCGAAGGAATCGACGTGGTGATCGTCGAGATCGCCGTCACCGCCTTCGACGTCATCCGTTCGATCGAGCGGGCGCGGCACCATGGCAAGCAGATCGCCGTCGTCGTCTTTCCCTCGATGGCCAAGGGGCTGGACAGCCTCGCCTCGGCGATGGGCATCGATCTGCGCATCCACATCCTCGCGTCCGAACAGGACGCCGATGCCACCGTCGCTGCCGCCATTGGCGCCGGCGCCAATGCGATCGTCGGCGGCTATATCGCCGAGATCGCCGCCAGAAAGCAGGGCTGCCCGTTCGAGCTGATCGAGAACGGCCAGGAAGGCATCCTCCAGGCCGTCGCCGAGGCGCGGCTGATCGCCGACGGCCAGAACCTCGAAAAGGCGAAAGCGGCCATTTTTCGGGCGGTGCTCGACTACTCCTACGACGGCATCATCTCGGCCGACCGCAACGGCAAGATCTTCTTCTTCAACCGCTCGGCCGAGCGCATTGCCGGACGCAAAGGGCAGGAGTTGATCGGCAAGGCGGTCGGCGACGCCTGGCCCGGACTCGGCGTTGCCGATGTCATCGCCTCGCGGCAGGAGGAACTTGGCCAGATCATCCCGATCAACGGCACCGATGTGCTCTGCAACAAGGTACCGATCATCATCCGCGACGAATGCGTCGGCGTCGTCGTCACCTTCCAGGACATCGCGCAGATCCAGAAAACCGAAGCGCATGTGCGGCGCCGGATCTTCGCCAGCGGACACGTCGCCCACTTCAGCTTTGCCGACATCGTCACCGAATCCGACGCGCTGAAGCAGACGATCGAGACTGCCAAGGACTACGCGCTCTCCGCCTCGTCGATCCTGATCACCGGCGAAACCGGCTGCGGCAAGGAACTGTTCGCCCAGAGCTGCCACAACTACAGTCACTGCCACGACGGTCCCTTCGTCGCCATCAACTGCGCCGCGCTGCCGACCCAGATCCTCGAGAGCGAACTGTTCGGCTATGTCGCCGGCGCCTTCACCGGCGCCAACCCGAAGGGCAAACCCGGCGTCTTCGAAATGGCGCACGGCGGCACGATCTTCCTCGACGAAATCGGCGAAATCGATCTCGGCATTCAGGGCAAGTTGCTGCGCGTGCTTGAAGAAAAACGCGTCATGCGCCTCGGCAGCGACCGGCTGATCCCGGTCAGCGTGCGCGTCATCGCCGCGACCAACAAGAACCTCAAGCAACTCGTCGAGCAAGGCGGCTTTCGCTCCGACCTCTACTACCGGCTCAACGTACTCCAGTTGCGCCTGCCGCCGCTGCGCGCACGCAAGGAAGACATCGGGCCGCTGGCCAAACGCTTCCTGCGCGAGGAGAACGGCCTCGGCCGCCGCCAGACGCTCTCCGCACCGGCGCTCAAGGCCCTGCAGACCCACGACTGGCCGGGCAACGTCCGCGAACTGCGCAACATCGTGCAACGCCTGCTCGTCACATCCAAACAGCATACAATCGACGCCGCCACCGTGCATCGCGTCCTGATCGACGAAGACGACAGCCCTCGCGCCCACGCCGAAAGCCCCGCCTACGACGAGGCGCCGGAGATCCGCAAGGCGCTCGCCCAGGCCCGCGGCAAGCGCGCCGAAGCCGCCCGCCTGCTCGGCATCGACCGCTCGACGCTGTGGCGCAAGATCAAACAATATGGAATCACCTAGCGCCCGACCGGCGCAGCCATCATGCCCCAGGACCCTGCCATGACCAAACCCGGAACACTGTCGCACCATGCCGACGCGCTACGCGCCGGAACAACCACGGCCGTCGCACAACTCGACGCCGCCCTCGCCCGCATCGCCGCCCCCGATGGCGAGGGCGCGCGCGTATTCACCCGCGTCTACGAGGGACCTGCCCGCGCCGCCGCAGCCGCCGCCGACGGCCTGCGGTGCGCCGGATTGGCGCGATCGCCGATCGACGGGCTGACTGTCTCGATCAAGGATCTCTTCGACGTGCGCGGCGAGACGACACTCGCCGGTTCGATCGTCCTCGCCGATGCGCCGCCCGCCATCGCACATGCCGAGATCGTGAACCGCCTGATCGCCGCCGGCGCCGTCATCGTCGGCAAGACCAACATGACCGAATTCGCCTACTCGGGACTCGGCCTCAACCCGCACTACGGCACGCCGAAAAATGTCTGGGACCGCGCTACCGGCAGGATTCCCGGCGGCTCGTCCTCGGGTGCCGCGATTTCCGTCGCCGATGCCATGAGCATGGCAGCGATCGGTACCGACACCGGCGGCTCGGTGCGCATCCCGGCGGCGCTGAACGGCCTCACCGGCTTCAAGCCGACCGCCCGTCGGGTGCCGACGACCGGGACGCTGCCGCTGTCGACGCATCTCGATTCGATCGGCCCGATCGCGCCGTCGGTCGCCTGTTGCGCGACGCTCGACGCCATCCTCGCCGGCGAAACGCCGTGCGCACTGCCGTCCTTGCCGCTGCGCGGCCTGCGCCTGGCGCTGCCGACCACCGTCGTGCTCGACGAGCTCGACGCCCAGGTAGCGGCGAGCTTCCAGCGCGCCGTCGCCAGACTGTCGGCCGCTGGCGCGCTGATCGACGAAATTCCCGTACCGGCCTTCGCACAACTCGCCGAGATCAACGCCAAGGGCGGATTCACGGCAGCCGATGCCTGGGCCTGGCACCGCCATCTTATCGCCGCGCACACCGACCGATATGACCCGCGCGTCGCCTCGCGCATGCGCCGCGGCGAAGCGATGAGCGCCGCCGACTTCATCGAGCTGATGCAGGCGCGGACGCGCTGGATCGACTCCGTCGGCGCAATGCTCATGCCCTACGACGCGCTGATCCTGCCGACCGTGCCGATCGTCGCGCCGGGCATCGCCGAACTCGCCGCGTCCGACGACGCGTATTTCAAGGCCAACGGGCTGATGCTGCGCAATCCGAGCGTCATCAACTTCCTCGACGGCTGCGCGCTGACGATCCCCTGCCAGCGCGAGGGCGAGGCGCCGGTCGGTCTGATGCTGGCCGGCACCGCGCTGAGCGACCGCAGGATCCTCGCCATCGGCCAGGCCTGCGAAGCGGCGCTGGCGACCCGGGGATAGTCTTCATGACGCCCGCCCATCTCTACCTCGCCGTCGCCATCGTCGCCGAAACCATCGCCACCACCGCGCTCAAGAGCGCCGAATCCTTCACCCGACTCTGGCCGAGCGTCATCACCGTCGCCGGCTACGCGATCTCGTTCTACTGCCTGTCGCTGACGCTGAAGGTGTTGCCGGTCGGCATCGTCTATGCTGTCTGGTCGGGCATCGGCATCGTGCTGATCTCGATTCTGGGCTGGCTCGTGCACAAGCAGACGCTCGACCTGCCGGCGCTCATCGGCATCGCCTTCATCCTCGCCGGCGTCGTCATCATCAACGGCTTCTCCCGCAGCATCCCGCACTGAGCCGCCGGAGCCAGCCCCCGGACCGCCTCAGGCGGGCCAGCAGATGCGCCGGATCATGCGCGCCGTCATCGCCGCATCGATGCCGGCATGACCGCCGAAAGCATCGAGTCCGTGCGCCCGCAAGGCGGCCAGGATCGTCGCCGCGGCTTCGCCGTCGGTCACGCCGGCATCATCCAGACTGAGCGGCATGCCAAGGCGGCGATACATCGTCTCGATCGCGTCGATGACGTCCTCGGCGCACGGATCGACGAGGTCGAAGACGCGCCGCCCGAGTTGCTCGAGCTTGGCGCGCTTGGCCTCGATCGTCTCGCGCAGCAGTCTCGGCTGAAGGATCGACAGCGTCCGACCGTGATCGATGCCGTACAGCGCGGTCAACTCGACGGCGATACGATGCGTCGCCCAGTCCTGCGGCACGCCGACGCCGAGAATGCCGCAGAGCGCCTGGTTGGCCGCCCACATCAGGTTCTGCAGCCAACCGAGGCTGCGGCGCTCGTCATAGCGTTCGGCCAGCAAGCGCAGCGCGCGCATCACGGCCTCGGCGTGACCGTCCTGTACCAGGGCATCGACCGGATAGGTCAGGTACTGCTCGCACGCATGCACGAAAGCATCGACGAGGCCGTTGGCGAGTTGACGGTCAGGCAGCGACACCAGGTACTGCGGCTTGAGAACGGCAAAGCGCGGCCGAATCGCTTCGGCGAAAAAAGCCTTTTTCTGCTGCCGCGCCAGGCTGGTGACGACGGCACCGCCGTTCGACTCCGAACCGGTCGCCGCCAGGGTGATGACCGCACCGACGGGCAGCGCCTCGGTCACCGGCTGCCGGCCCGAAACGATGTCCCAGCCGTCGCCGGCATACCCGGCCGCACAGGCGACATACTTGGCGCCATCGACGACCGAACCGCCACCGACCGCCAGGATGAAATCGAGCTGTTCTTGCCGCACCAGCGCGACCGCACGATCGAGTGTTTCGAGCGATGGATTCGGCTCGACACCCGCGAATTCGACCAGCGCATGGCCGCTCAGCGCCGCCATTACTTCGTCATAGGCGCCGTTGCGCCGGATCGACCCGGAACCATACATCAGCAGGACACGGGCTTGTTTTGGGACGAGCACCGCCAGCGCGGACATGGCCTCCGGTCCGAACAGCAGACGGGTGGGATTGAAATAATTGAATTGGAACTGATGCGTCATGGAGCCGCCGGCAACGTCAAAAACCGGCCATGATACCCGAGCCCGGATGCGGCGCGGCAATCGCCGCCGCCCGCAAGACCGAAATCCAGCCTCCGTCCTTTAGCCCGGCGGGGCGAGCGCCAGCGCTTTGGCGTCCTCGATTTCGATGGCGGCAAGCAGCGCGGCCAGATCGATCGGTTTGAACAGCACCTGCCAGGACGTCGCGCGCACCATCTCGATCCGCTTGACCGCCGTATCGCCAGTCATGATCACCGCCTTGACCGGTTGGCCGACCAGACGCTGGACGATATCGAGCAGTTCGATGCCGTTCATGTCCGGCAAGCGCAGATCGACAATGAAGAAATCTGCCGACAACAGGGCCGGATCGGCGAGCGCCGCCTCGGCCGACGCATAACGCGTCACCGTCATGCCGCACGACTCGAGCGCCAGCGTTGCCGCCATGGCGACCATCGTATCGTCTTCGACCACGGCAATATGCCGGCTCGCCGGCCGATGCAAGGGCCCCGCCGGCACATGCTCGACGCGACGCGGCGCCTTGCGTTCACGCGCATCGGCGAGCGGCAGCAGGAACTCGAAAACGCTGCCCTGACCCAAGCGCGAACGGCAGACGATCGAGGTATTCAGAAGTGCCGCGATACGCCGGGCGATGGCCAGTCCAAGCCCCAGCCCCTTGGTACGATCGCGCTCCGGATTGCCGACCTGGAAATATTCGTCGAAGATGCTATCGAGATGTTCGGGCGCGATACCGCAACCGGTATCCCATACCTGCACCAAGGCATGCCGGCCGCGTCGCCGCACCGACACGAGAATGCCGCCGGAATCGGTGTACTTGATGGCGTTACCGATCAGGTTGCCCATCAGGCTCATCAGCAGCTTGCCGTCGCTGCGCACCGCCATCTCGCCGAACGGGAAACACAAATTGAAACGCAAGGACTTGCCGACAGCGATCGCCGAAAATTCGGCATCGATCTTGCTGACCAGGGAATAGACCTGAATCGTCTCGCTGTCGGGCCGAACCATCCCGGAATCGAGCTTCGAGATATCGAGCAGCGCGTTGAGCAAACCGCCGATCTCGTGCGCCGACGCGTTGATGTAATGACAAATGCGCTTCTGCTCGGCGTCGAGCGCGGTCCGACCGAGCGAATCGACGAGCAGACGGATCGCCTGCATCGGTTGCCGCAGGTCGTGACTGGCCGAAGCGAGGAAGCGCGACTTGTCGCGACTCGCCTTTTCGGCCTGCTTCAGCGCCTCCACCAAACGAGCTTCCGCCTCCTTGCGGGCGGAAATGTCGATATGCGTGCCGGACATCATCAGCGGCGTGCCATCGGCATCACGACTGACGATGCGCCCCTGCGTCAACACGTATTTCCAGCCGCCCGACTTGGTCCGGACCCGCAGCTCGAGCGTATGGCTCGGCGCCCGCCCGTCGAGATGGCGCCGGATCGACTCTTCAGCCCGCACAAGATCGTCGGGATGCACATACTCGACCCATTTTTCAGGCGAGTAGTCGCGCTCACCCGGTTCGAATCCAAACATCGTCTCGAAACGATCGCTGACGACAAAGCGCTGATTGGCGATATCCCAGTCCCAAAAGCCTTCGTCGGCGCCTTCAAGCACGCGCTGGAGCCGGCGCTCGGCGCGCCGCAGAACCGCCAGTTCGCTCAGGAGGACGGTGTTTTCGCCTTCGAGATCGGCGATGCGCCGTTCAAGTTCCGCCACCCGGATCGCCTCCGGACTTGCACCGGCGATGCCAACGACATCACTCCCGGCACGCGCATCGGCACGAGCCTCGCAGCAGGACTCCTGATCTCGGTCGAACATGGTGTAAGGCTGGCTGGCGGAATCGGGGAGTGCGTCGGAAATTGACAAGAAAGGAGCGTGGCATAAACGCCGGGAGCGCGTCATTGTGGCACACAAAGGCGACGCTTCGCCAGACGGATCGCCGGCCACGAAAGCAAGCCACTGCGCGCCGCATCGGGCCGGAGGGTCAGAATCCCTGCCGAAGCAGCGAGACCGCGCCAAGCATCACGACCGCCTCCATGATCCAGGCATGAAGACCGGCAGGAATGCGCCGAAGCAGCCAGCGCGCAACGAAGGCGCCCGGCGCAGTGCAAACGCCGACCACGAGTCCGATCGAGACCTGCGACGCGGACAGCGCCGCCAGGCTGCCGAACAAGGCCACCTTGGCGACGCCCATGATGAAGGAGATCAGGGCGTCGGTGGCGATCAGCGCGCTGCCGGCAAGATCCGCCGCCATCAGGAAGGAGATCAGCAGGATGCCCGCGCCTGACATCCCGCCGTTGACGAAACCGAAGCCGCCACCGGCGACCACCTGCAGCGCCGGCGAAAAGCGGAGATTCGCCGCACGCAGCGCGCGCCTGAGCGGGACGCTGGCGAGCAGGAAGACGCCAAGCCCGAGCGCGATCGCGTCGCTGCTCAGCAGCGTGTATCCGTATGCACCGGCGACGCAACCAGGCAGGCCGAGCCACAGCATGCGCCGCAGATGCGTCCATTCGATATCCCGCCAGAAAGCGAAAACACGGCCGCCGTTGTTGAAGAGCATGGCGACCGCCATCACCGGGACGACGGCGCCGACGCCGACCAAGGGCGCCAGGAAAGCCGGCAGGACAAGCCCGGTGCCGAAGCCCGACAGTCCGCCCAGCACGGAAGCGAGAAAAGCGACGAGACAAGCCAGCGCCAAGGGCGCCAGGTCCGGCAAAATCGTCATGACGTCGGCCATGAGGCCGATTCAGCCGCCGCAGCCGGTCGCGGACGCCGACACGGCGTCAGTCCAAGGCGCCGGCGAAATCGCCAATCCGGCGGTCGAGTTCGAGAATATGGTCGGTCAACCAACGCCTGAGATAGGTCAGCAAGGCCGGCGTTTCGACCCTCTCGCCGGCCGCCAGTCGCCGGGCGACGTCGGCGACGTCGCGGGCAAAAGCGCGATGCTCGCTGATATGTTCGGCATAGGCAACGCCATGCGCACGATCGTAGCCGTACTCAACGGCATAACGCTCTTCGGTCTCGAAATGGTAATCGGCATAACTGAGCAACCCGTTCACGATCTCCGACACTTCGGCCGCCGACGGATCGCCGTTCAACCGGTGATGAGCCTCGTTGATCATCTTGACCAGCACACGATGCTGATCGTCGATGAGCGGAATACCGAGTTCGAAATCGGTACGCCAGACATACGGCCGCACGCTGTCACTGTCCATAATCGCTCTCGCTAGAATTCAGGCACACACCACCGGTCCATCCCGATCCGGCCCACCCCGACAGGCGCGACGACGGGCCTTCGGCCGATCGATCGCATCACGGGTTCAACACCGGGGGAAATGACGAGGCACTATATCCCAGGCGGAAACCGGGGCGCAAGTCGGCGATCAACGACACGCAAGGGCGCGGCGCGAAGTGCTTTCAGCGCCCGGAAATCGCAATCAAGCGCTGGTTACACGGGGGTTTGCACACAATGCAGCAACCGCCCTTGCAAACCGCTAAGCATCGACCAGCGTCGCCAGAAGATCGGCAAAATGCTCGCCCTGGATGACCACGTGCCGATGAATGATGTCGGCGGCCGCATCGCCGTCGCCGCACGCCAGTGCACGCAAAATACCGGCGTGCTCATCGTACGAGCGGCGCACGCGCCCGCGCAGACGCAACTGCAGGCGGCGATAGGCGCCGAGCCGACGACTGATCGATATCGCGCTCTCGAAAAGGAAGCGGTTGTGGCTCGCACTGTAGATCGCCCGGTGAAAGCGCTCGTTTTCTGCGTAATACGCGTCGATATCGCCATGCTCCAGGGCCCGCTCGCAGGCGGCAAGCGCCGCTTCGATCTGATGCAGATCGTTCTGGGTATGACGCCGCGCTGCCAGGCGCACGCTCATCGCTTCAAGCTCGGCCATGACTTCGAACATCTCGTACAAGCGCTTGGGCGAAGCCTCGGCAACCACCGCGCCGCGCCGCGGGCGAAGTTCGACAAGACCCAGCGTCGACAGATGAATCAGGGCTTCGCGAACCGGCGTACGAGATACCGAGAACTCGGCAGCGAGTTCCGTTTCATCCAATCGCATACCAGGAGAATAGGCGCCGGTAATGATCCGCTCTTCAAGCGCTTCCAACAGCTTGTGCGACACCTTTGACGACGACTTTTCAACGGCCATATCCATAAACGACTCACCTGCCACTCAGCGCCTGATGCGGCGCTCCATCACCAGACGTCAGCACACCCATGGAAGATCGACATGAGCCCTTCCGACAGCTTGGCAGCGGACGTGCTCTTCTCGTCGCTGTCGGCCGTCGCATCTTCCCCAAACGCATCGGTTGCCAACTCAGGGATCGCGCACAATGCTGCCAAAACAAAACTTTCCTGAATACCCATCGATGCCTCCGGGAGTTGAACGATGATCGAAAAGGAAAACTGCCAGCAGATGCGTTGAAGACGTCCATGACGCTAGACGAATGGCATGCTAGCACATGTAAATACAATAATTTTTTGCAAATAAATACGTCAATTCATGAGAATACGACTTTTGTCATAACGCGACATGACTTAAGTCGTAGATCGACCGAGCGCAATCCAAGGGCTGCCCGAGGCACGAAAGCGGACGACAAAAAAACAACAAAAGTCGCGCCAACATGAACGTTAGCGAAAACACCGGATCCGGCCAGGCCACCGGATCGTCAACAGGACGTTCACCAGTCTCGCGCTATTTCGCCATGGCCTCGGCGATCAGGCGCATCTGCGCCGGCATGCAGATCCGATTGAGATCGTAGCGTTCGACGACGGTGCGGCGCGCGTTCTCACGCAGGGTGGTGAACGCCCCCGGGTCGTCCAGGGCCGCGAGCACCCGCCCGGCGATGTCGTCGTAATTGAAAAAGTCCACGAGCAGACCGTTTTCGCCGTCTTCAATGACTTCCTCGACCGGCGGCGTCCGCGAACCGACGACGAGACAACCCGCTGCCATCGCTTCGAGCATCGACCAGGACAAAACGAAGGGATAGGTCAGATAGACGTGGACGGCAGAAACCTGAAGGATGCCCAAGAACGTCGGATAAGGCACTTTGCCGAGAAAATGCACGCGCGTCGTGTCGATCGCCCCGCCCAATTCTTCCAGCATTTTTTTCCGATAGTTCGTGCCTGACGGAAGCCGGCTGCCGTAACTGACGTCGTCGCCGCCGACGACCAATACCCGGGCCGCCGGACGCCGCCGAAGGATTTCGGGCAGCGCACGCATGAAACTCGGAAAACCGCGATAAGGCTCAAGATTACGGGCGACATAGGTCACGATCTCGTCGCCCTGATGGATGGAAATGCCCTGCCCGGCCGGACCGATCGGCAGAGTCAGCGAGACGCCCGGATCCGGCCGGACGAGATCCGTATCGATCCCGTCATGAACGACGCGGAGCATCGGCCTGAACCGTTCGGGATAGCGGGTAAATTGCCACTGGGTCGGGCAGAGTCCGAGATCGCAGGCTTCCAGCCCGAGCAGATTGCCGATGTTCTTGGTACGGATGCGCGGTCCCGTATCGAACGACACAGGTTCGGGCGGATCGAATCCGACATCGGCGCCGTGCGCATGATAGAAGAACTCGAAAAAACCGATCAGCGGCGCTATCGGAAAAACTTCCTTCAGGTACCAGATTTCGCCCCAACCGTTGTGGCCAAGCATGACATCGGGAACAAACCCGGACTTCCGGAGCTCGAGCGCGGCACGCGCAACCGCCTGGGCATTGAGCACACCAGCCTCGACACCGCGCAGGTAATGGTGCGCATTTCTGGCCGGCGGCCGCGGCGGCTGATACAAGACTCTCCCGACCCCCTTCACCACCGTGTCAGAGCGCTGCGTCAGCGCAACAACGCGATGCCCGCCTTCTGCGACCAGGCGCCTCGCCAGATGTACATACTGTCCCGGAAAATTCTGATGCACAAAAAGAAAATTCATCCCCCCCCCAATGCCACCCATTTTCTTTTTCCGCTCACAAGGTGCCGATAATTAAAGTCCGGCCTCCTCCCGACATACGCCTCAAGGCAATCCGCCGGAATTTATAGACAACATGAAGACGAACGCTAGACGAGAAGATCTTTCCGGCATAGGAAATATTCCACACACGGCACAAAACATTGTCATCGTTTCCCGACGACCCGGCACCGTCGGGGAACGAATGCAATCACCAAGCGGTCTGGATTCGATTGACCGACGAAATCGCCGAACCCGGCAAAGGAATCAGACATCATGGAAATACCGATATCCCTGCTCGACCCGGCGGCCTGGATCGCTTTTCTCACCTTGACCGCGCTCGAACTCGTCCTCGGCATCGACAATGTCATCTTCATTTCGATACTCGTCGATCGACTGCCTGCGGAAAAGCGCGAGAAAATCCGCCGCATCGGACTGTTTTTCGCGATGATCATGCGCATCGCCCTGCTTCTGGTGCTGTCCTGGATCGTCGGCGCCACCGCCAGCCTGTTCTCGCTGTTCGGCCAGGATTTCTCGCCGCGCGACCTGATTCTCCTCGGCGGCGGCGTCTTCCTGCTATGGAAGAGCACGCAGGAGATCCATCACCTCGTCATTGGCGACGAAGAGAGCCATACGGCCAACCGGGCGCCGGTGACGACCGCCGCAGTGCTCGTCCAGATCATGATGGTGGACCTCGTCTTCTCGCTCGATTCGATCATCACCGCGGTCGGTCTCGCCGACCAGATCGCCGTGATGGTTGCCGCCGTCATCGTCTCGGTATTGCTGATGATGCTGTTCGCCCGCGCCATCGGCGACTTCGTCTCGGCCAACCCGACGATCAAGATGCTGGCCCTTTCCTTCCTGATGCTGGTCGGCGTCGCCCTCGTCGCCGACGGTTTCAGCTTCCATGTACCGAAGGGCTATATCTACTTCGCGATGGCGTTTTCGCTGGGCGTGGAAATGCTCAACCTGCGCATGCGCAAACGGCGCCAACGCGCCCCACGCGCTTAGGCTGTGTTCTCGGTTAAGCGAACGCGGCCTTCGCCATCATTTGTGCTGCCGCCACCAGCAGCAGCAGGGCGAAGCCGCGCTGGATCGCCGCATCGGACAGTCGGGACGACAGCGAGCGACCGAGGAGCATGCCGGCGGCCGTGGCGGCGACGAAGACCGACGTGGCGCCGAGCGGCAGCGTGTCGCCGCGCGACAAGACCGACGCGACGCTGCCCGAACTGACCAGCGCGATCACCAGCAGCGAGGTCGCCACGGCGCCGTGCATCGTCACGTCGGTAAAACGGCGCAGCGCCGGCACGATGAAGAACCCGCCGCCGACGCCAAGCAAGCCGCTGAGGAAACCGGCGCAAACGCCAACCCCGGCGAAGAGCCCGCCGCTCGTCCAGTTCCAGCGAAATCGCCCGGTCGCCGGGTCGATGTTCGCCAGTTTCCGCCCGGTCGCCGGGGCGCCGCCGGACAAGGCCTGACGGATCAGGCGCGCAGCGACGATCAGCAGCACCACCGAGAAAAACCACTGCAGCCAGCGCTGTGGCAAGGCATGCGCCGCGGCGACGCCGAGCGGCGTCATCGGCAGCCCGCACAGGACCATGACGAAGGCCGCCCGATAGCGCACCAGTCCGCGCCGAAAGCCTTCGTAGGCGCCGAGCGCGGCGCCGGTCGCCACGGCGAACAGCGCCACCGGCGCCGCCTGCTGCATCGTCCAACCCATGCCGTTGACCAGCGCCGGCACGGCAAGCACACCGCCGCCGGCACCCGCCAGCCCCATGACCAGCCCGGTCAACGCGCCCAGTATCAGCAAGATGTTCATCAAGATCCTCGTCCGCGTTCCTCGGGCAATCGCTCACTCAACCCGACGCCCTGCGCGAAAGGCGCCTATGATCCGGCGGAATCGGCGCCGATGCAACCGACCGACACGCCATCGCCCGGCTGGACTACAATGCTGCGCTGACCTGAAACACGACTCGCATGCCATGCAGACGCCCATGATTTCGATCCTTGCCCATTCGGCCAGCCCGCTTGTACGGACCGTCCTTGCCCTGATGACCCTGGCCATGAGCCAATCGGTTACCGCATTGCCCAAGGCGGCCGAAAATGAAAATGCGCCGGTCACGTTCACCGCCGAAGCCCCGCGCCCGAAACCCGCGAACCAAGCGAAAAAACCCCCGGCGGGCAAACCCGCGGCCAGCGCCAAGAACCATCCGCAGAGTGCGGCGAAAAAGCCCCGTGCGCACAAGTAGGCCGGTCCACTACAGAATTCCGGAGAGCCCCATCATGCCCCACCCCTCGACCCTGCTTGGCAGCTTCCTGCTGCTGGCCGCCCCCGCCGTCCTGGCTCAGCAATTTCCGGTCATGGAACTGCGCGCCGGCTTCCATCGCATTGAAGCCGAGGTCGCCGCCAACCAAGCCAATCGAATGCAGGGACTGATGCACCGCCGCAGCCTCGGCGCCAATCAGGGCATGCTCTTCGTCTTCGCGTTCAAGGATCGCCACTGCATGTGGATGCGCAACACGCTCATCCCGCTGTCGGTCGCCTTCCTCGATGACGACGGCAAAATCCTCAACATCGAGGAAATGAAGCCGCAAACCGAGAACAACCACTGCGCCGCCGCGCCCGCCCGCTTCGCACTCGAAATGAACAAGGCCTGGTTCGCCAGCAAGGGCCTCGCGCCCGGCATCCGCATCGGCGGCATCGACGCCGCGCCAGCACCGCAATAATCCGTGGCGGCACCTTCCCGCAAGCCATGGCGACGTCACTGGCCCGGCCCGCGTCGCCCCGCCGCGTTCCGGCAGTGGCTGCTTGACGACGGCTCGCTGACGGCGCGCTTGCAGCGCCGCGGCAAGTTTTCCTTGCGCGTCGTGGCACAAGGGCTCGCGACGCCCACAGCCGACGAAGCCGCGCTGTTCGGGCTTGGCCCGACGCAGCAGGCCCGGATTCGCGAAGTGGTGCTGAGCGTCGATGGCACGCCGCTGGTCTTCGCCCACACGGTACTGCCGACGCAACCACGCGGGCCGCTCACACGCTGGATCGCCCGACTCGGGAACCGCTCGCTCGGCAGCATGCTGTTCCGGCATCCCGGCTTTTCCCGCACGCCGCTGCTCTGCCAACCGATCGACCGGCGGGGCAACCTGCATCGACGTGCCGTCGAAGCACTCGGCATCGCCCCCGACACAACACTCTGGGCGCGGCGCTCGAGCTTCGCTTTCGCCACGCAACGTCTGTTGGTCACCGAAATCTTCTCGCCGGCGCTGTGGTCGGCGCTTGCCGCCGAGGCGGTTACGAAAACGCCACAAAGAGTTCGGACGCCGGAGAGCGGCGCCTGATATAATGCGCCGCTTCGTTCGGGGGCTGCTGCTGCCGTTCGAACCGCGCTTCGCGAACCGTTCGCATCCCAAAAGCCCTCCTGCCTCCTGGCGTCGTTGGTAGACGCCGCACTGGCACAAAGCTTTACTGTGCCGAAAAGTCCCGAATTCTTCCGCCCCGGCGGAGTCGTTCATCGCTGTTTCGTTGGTTGGCGTTGCATTTCCAGGTGTCCGCACGTGCGAACACCGCTTGATGGCGCTCGCGCGCCGTCGCCCAATGAAAGAATCAGATGACATTTGCAGAACTCGGACTTCATGACGCTATCCTTCAAGCACTGACAGCCTCCGGCTACACCGAGCCGACGCCGGTCCAGGCGCAATCCATCCCGGCCGCGATGGCCGGACACGACTTGCTGGTTACCTCGCAGACCGGCTCGGGCAAGACCGCCGCCTTCATGCTGCCGGCACTGCACGCGTTGGCCAACCGCCCGCGTCCGCCCAAGGAAGCGCGCACCCCCAACCAGGAACGCCAGTCGGCGCGCGCCCGCAACGCCCGCCCCCGCTTCCAGGCGGCAACGCCGAAAATGCTGGTGCTGACGCCGACGCGCGAACTGGCGCTGCAAGTCACCACCGCCGCCGATAAGTATGCCGGCCCGCTGCGTTTCCTCAAGGCCGTGGCAATCCTCGGCGGCATGCCCTACCCGAAACAGATGGAACTGCTCTCGCGCAATCCGGCCATCCTCGTCGCCACGCCGGGCCGCCTGATCGACCATATGCAATCGGGCAAGATCGACTTTTCCCAGCTTGAAATCCTCGTCCTCGACGAAGCCGACCGGATGCTCGACATGGGCTTCATCGACGACATCGAAACGATCGTCGCCGCCACGCCGGCAACGCGCCAGACCATGCTCTTCTCGGCGACGCTGGACGGCACCGTCGGCCAGATGGCCCGCCGCGTCACGCGCGATCCGCAGACCATTGAAATCGCCGCGGTGCACAGCCGTCACGAAAATATCGAACAGCGCCTGCACTTCGTCGACGATCTCGCCCACAAGGATCGCCTGCTCGACCACCTGCTGCGCGATGCCGACATCGACCAGGCCGTCGTCTTTACCGCCACCAAGCGCGACGCCGACACGCTGGCCGACCGTCTCAACCTCGCCGGTTTCAATGCAGCACCGCTGCACGGCGACATGCACCAGGGCGCGCGCAATCGCACGCTCAACGCGCTGCGCCGCGGCCAGGTGCGCATTCTCGTCGCCACCGACGTGGCGGCGCGCGGCATCGACGTGCCGAACATCACCCACGTCTTCAACTACGACCTGCCGAAGTTCGCCGAAGACTACGTGCACCGCATCGGCCGCACCGGCCGTGCCGGGCGCAACGGACTGGCGATCTCGCTGGTCAACCACCGCGAACAGATCAACGTCCGCAAAATTGAGCGCTTTACGCGCCAGGCCATCCCGATCGAGGTCGTCCCCGGCCACGAACCGGTCCGGCAACCGGCCGCAGCAAAGCCCCGGCCGAAGAATCGCCCCGGCTTCAAGGCCGGTACCCGCAGCGACGCGAAGCCCTTCCGCCATGGCAAGGACGCACGCGGCGCCGAGCGCGGCAAGAGCAGCCCGCAGGGCAAGCCGGCCGCCGGAAAGTTCGACGCCGCCAAGCGCCAGGGGCGGCCTGCCAATGGCGCATCGGCGCCGCGCCAGCGTTCCTACGCCGACCGCTAAATAACCTCCAAGCCCGGATACGCGGCAACCGCTGCGCATCCGGCGCATCAACGCGACCGGCCGCACGTTGTTACACAAAGCATACAGAACTCTTCAATTTCTCCTTATGAGACGCAATTTCGCTTTATGGCGCTCGGGTATAATGGCCCTTGGTTAAATGTGGTAACCAACCGGCAGTCAAGGTGCTGCCGAAACGCCCGAATTATTGATGAACAAGGATCAGAAAATGAAAAACTCGCTTCTCGTTGCTGCCATGATCGCTGTTGCCCTGTCCGCCTGTGGCAAGAAGGAAACCCCGGCTCCGGCCCCCGCCCCGGCCGTTGAAGCCCCGGCCGCTCCGGCTGCTGCTCCGGCTGCCCCGGCTGCTGATGCCAAGCCCGCCGAAGCCGCTCCGGCTGCTGCCGCCCCGGCTGCTGATGCCAAGCCGGCTGAAGCCGCTCCGGCCGAAGCCAAGAAGTAATTCAGCTTTACAGCAACAAAAAAGCCGGCCCAGTGCCGGCTTTTTTGTTGCCTGCCCGCCGCCCTGTCAGCGGCAACAGCGACGAGACGGACCGTCCAGACGGACCGCCATCATCCCAACTGGCGCCAGCCGACGCCATTCTCCTGCGAGGCGACCGCCACCCAGTCCGGCGCGCATCCCAATACCGCCGCCAAGGCCTGGCAGGCAAGCTCGGGACGATTGTTCTCCTCGCTCAAATGCGCAGCAACCACATGCTGCAATCGACGCTGATCGACCTGCGCGAGCAAGCCTGCCGCCTGCGTGTTGTCAAGATGCCCGAAATTGCCGGCAATGCGACGCTTCAACATCGCAGGATAGGACGAAGCGCGCAGCAGATCCGGATCATGATTGCATTCAAGCACCAGGGCGTTGCAGCCGCCGAGCACTTCGGCCACATGCGGGGTGATGCGCCCACAATCGGTCAGCACGCCAAGACGCGCGGCACCGTCTGAAAACACGAACTGAACGGGCTCCCGGGCGTCATGCGGCACCGGATACGGCAGGATCTCGAAATCACCCAGTGCGAATGCTGCATGACTGTCGATCACCCGAAACGCCGGCGCGGCCGCAGGCAATTCGCCAAGCGCGGCAAGCGTACCGTGCGTCAGGACAACCGGAATCCCGAAACGCGCGGCAAAGCGGACAACACCCGAGACATGGTCGCTGTGCTCGTGCGTCACCAGCAAGGCATCGATTGACTCAACATCCAAGCCGACGCGACCGAGCCGCTCAAGCATCGAGCGGCCGGAAAATCCGCAATCAACAAGCACCCGCGTCTTCCCGGAATCGACAACCAGAGCATTACCCCGGCTGCCACTTCCGAGCGAAGCAAAACGCATCACCTCAGCGCATCACTTCAGCTGCTCGTGGAGCAGCGTGAGAATCTTCCTGGCCGTATCGTTCTGCGCAATGCCGCCTTCATTGGAAAGCACCTGAACCGTCGTCTGCGTACCGCCATCCTTCACATACACGCGGAAACGCTCCTGCGGCGGCGGGGTCGAGGGTTTCCAGAACGCCAGCTTCGACAGCACTCCATCCTTCTTATTCTGGCTTTCCGACTCCGGATCGACGTAGCGGACGAAGAACAAGCCCTTCGAGCGGTCACGATCCTCGACGGTGAAGCCAACTCGGTCGAGCGCCAGACCGACGCGGCGCCAAGCGCGATCGAAGGCCTCCTGCACCTCAAGTGTGCCGGAACCATCGTTGCTACGCGTCAGACGCGCCCGATCGACGCCGCGATCCTTCGTCGCCGCGATTTCCGCATCCGCCCGCTTCTGGTCGGTACCAAACCGGACCATCAGGCGACGCAGCATCTCGGCCTCAAGCTCAGGATCAGCCTGACGCGGCTGCCAGCGCGTTTCTGCTTTACTCTCAGTGGTATACACTTCGACCATGCCACGATGACTGATATAGATCTCGGTTGTTCCCGGCTCGGCGCCCGGCTCAAGCCGCGTACGGAACATGTCGCGCTCGGAGGTTGAATACAACGAATCAAGGACCTTGCCAAGCATGTTGCGGAGGAAGTCCTGACCGATCTTGGCGCGATTCTCCGCCCAGTCGGTTTCTATGACACCAGCTTCGGGCATTTCGAGCTTGATCAGGAAACCGGTTTCCTGCCAGAACTCCTTGATCTGATCCCACAGTTTATCCGGTGCGCTGGCCACCACCAGCCAGCGCTGTGTTCCCGCACGTTCGATCCGGGCCTTGTCGACCTTCGGCAGCACAGCACTGTTCTCCGTACCACGCGCCTGGGTGTTGCGATCATTGGCGTATTCCGAGAACGTCGCCGATCCGCGCAACGGTACCGAATAACGATCATCACGCGACGGTGTCGTCAAATCCGGCGGGATTTCGAGCGTCGGCACCTTGACCGACGAAGACGACTTGTAATCGATCTTTTTTGACTCAAGACTGATCGTGCCGCAACCCGCCAACACGACGGAAACAGCACACAGAGAAATGCGCAGGGATGCAAATTTCATCGATATTCCTGAATAACCCGGAGATCAGAACAGTTAGGCCAACAGTCCCGCCTGACGCAAGGCCGCGCGAACACGGTCATGGCACTCGGGCGACAATGGGCTGAGTGGCAGACGGATGCCGCCTTCCTGCATCATGCCCAATTGCTGGCACGCCCACTTCACCGGAATCGGGTTAGCCTCGCAGAAGAGCTGGCGGTTGAGGCCGAGCATCCGGAAATAGAGGGCCCGCGCCGTCGCAAGATCGCCGGCGAGCGCCGCCGCGCACATCTCGTGCATCATGCGCGGAGCAACGTTGGCCACCACCGAAATATTGCCCTTGCCACCCATCAGCATCAGCGAGCAGGCGGTCGCGTCATCACCGCTGTAGACCGAAAAACCTTCGGGCGCGCGCGCAATCAGTTCGCAACCGCGATCGATATTGCCGGTCGCGTCCTTGATGCCGACGATGTTCGGGATTTGCGCCAGCCGCAGCGTCGTCTCGTTCGACAGGTCGGCCACCGTGCGCCCGGGCACGTTGTAGAGGATGACCGGAATATCGACGGCTTCGGCAATCGTCTTGAAATGGCGATAGAGCCCTTCCTGCGTCGGCTTGTTGTAGTAAGGAACGACCGACAGCGTCGCGTCGGCACCGACGACCTTGGCATATTCCGCCATCTCGATCGCTTCGGACGTCGAATTGGCGCCGGTTCCGGCGATCACCGGAATACGCCCGGCGGTCTGCTCGACGACGACCTTGATCAGTTCGTGATGTTCATCGACATCCACGGTCGGTGACTCGCCCGTCGTTCCCACGACGACGATGGCATCGGTCCCTTCCTGCACGTGAAAATCGACCAATTTGCGCAAGCCGGGCAAATCAAGACTTCCGTCCTCATGCATCGGCGTAATGAGCGCAACAATAGATCCCGTAATAGTAGTCATGGCATGGCACCTGGAGATTGAAGGGAGAATTCTAACCGAAGGCAGGCAAAGCGGGGGCGCTTCTGATTCAAGCGATGATCATGGCCTATCGAGAGCATCCCCTCGGCATGAAAACGCAAGTGCGGCGTTCTCGCTGACAGAATTCACAAAAAAGCCAAGGATCGGCCACATTCAACCACGTCAACCGCTGCCGACGCGCCCGGCTCGGGTAAAATCGGGAGCAAGGCGCGTCAATCCGGGCAAAAGCCCGGCACCGCACCGCCCCCCATCCCAAAACATTCCCGGAGCCTTGCAACTTGAGCCTTCCATCCGGTCGCATCATTCTTGCCAGCCTGTTGGTCCTGCTGTGCCCACTTTCCATCGCCGCAGAGAAAACAAAATCGCCGCCCTTCAGCGCGCAGCCGCAAGTGCGTGAATTCATCGCGGAAATGCGCGACCAGCACGGTTTCGACAGCACCACACTGACACGACAATTCAGCGCCATCCGCAGCAACGCCAGCGTTCTCAAGGCCATCCGTCCCGCCGCAGCGCCGGAACAACAGCGTTCCTGGCCGCGTTACCGCGACCGCTTCGTCAATGAGCGCCGAATCCAGCGCGGCCTTCAGTTCTGGCAGGAAAACCAGGCCGAAATCGCCCGCGCCGAAGTGCTGTATGGCGTCCCCGGCGCAATCATCGCCGCGATCATCGGCGTCGAGACCGAATACGGCCGCAACATGGGCAAATTCAGGATTCTCGAAGCCCTGGCGACGCTGGCGTTCGACTATCCGGCGCGCGCCCCCTTCTTCCGCAACGAACTGGAGCAATTCCTCCTGCTTGCCCGCGAAAACGCCACGGACCCACTCAGCTACCAGGGGTCCTATGCCGGCGCCATGGGGATTCCGCAGTTCATGCCAAGCAGCCAGCGCCGCTACGCCGTGGATTTCGACGGTGACGCCCGGATCGACCTGAGCCGCAGCCCAACCGATGCGATCGGCAGCGTTGCCCGCTTCCTCCAATTGCATGGATGGACGCCGAATGCGCCGATCGCCCTGCCGGCAACCATTTCCGGCGATCCACAAACCTGGATCGCCGCCGGCATCAAACCCTCGGTTCCTTTGCGCACCTTGCTTGATCAAGGCATCGCCGTGCCTCCTTCAGGGGAAGGCATGGACGAACAGCCGGCGGCACTGATCGACCTCGTCGCCCCCGACCAACCGACGGAGTACTGGATCGGCTTCAACAATTTCTACGTCATCACCCGGTACAACCGTTCAAGTTTCTACGCCATGGCGGTTTTCCAGCTCGCCGAGGCCTTACGCGAAAATCGGGCGGAAGGGGCGAACTAAGCTTCTCGCCGGAAGATTTTTCGTCGCCGGCGACGCCGCCCTAGCGCAGCTGAAAGAGATATTCCCCGCCGTCAGCATGGCCGGCCGACAGGACGGCGCCATATTGCGGCTCTTGCGAGTAGTCTTTGGTGACGGTACCGCGCACGAGACGCCAGACTTCGTGGCCGGCGGTCGTCGTGCCGATCTCGTTGAGCGTCTTGATAAGACTCCAGGCGAAAATCGAATGCCCTTCCTTGCCTTCGTCCGAGACGGGTTCGTCGCCGCCCGACGAAAAGACAAGGACCGAGCGCCGCCGCAGCACTTCGTCCGGTTGCAGCGCGCCTTTGCCCGTAATTTTCTGCTCGCGCGTCAGCGATCCGGAAAAGCAACTGTCCGATATCAAGATCAGTTGACGGGCTGGAATGGCCGTCAAGAGCTTGGAAATGTCCTTATTGGAAATCCAGTTGGCGGCGGTTTTTACCGACCCGTCGATTGGAATCCAGAACCCCATGTTGATGTCTTCCATCAAGTACCCGTGGCCGGCGTAAAACAGCAAGACGCTGTCTTCGGGCCGCGCCTCCCCGGCGATGCCATTGACGCTTTCGATGATGCCCGCCTTGGAGGCATTCTTGACCACGCGCACATCATAGCCAAAGCGCGCGCGCAAGGCCGAGGCGATGTCCTCGACGTCGGCAATCGGCGTCTCCAGCCCCGGGATCGGCGGCTTATAGTCGTTGTTACCAAAGAGCAATGCGATACGACGGGGAGGCGTCGGCACAACCGGCTGCGCCGACTTTGCCACGACCGGCGCCGGCGTCTCGGCGACAGGAGCCTGCGCGACAGGAGCCTGCGCGACGGGAGCCTGTGCGACGGGAGCCTGTGCGACGGGAGCCTGTGCGACAGGAGCCTGCGCGACAGGAGTCTGTGCGACAGGAGCCTGTGCGACAGGAGCCTGCGCGACAGGAGTCTGTGCGACAGGAGCCTGTGCGACAGGAGCCTGAACGACAGGAGCCTGAACGACAGGAGCCTGTGCGACGGGAGACTGAACGACGGGAACTTGTGCCATCGCGACCGGTGGCGCGGCGTCCGGCCGCGCCAGACACAGGGCGTCCTTCGGCGACTGCCCCGCTTGACACTCGGGGACATCGGCGGCGGCCGGGTTTTTGCGCAGTTCGTCCAAGGCCTCTCGGTAAAGAAGCGTTCGCGCCTGATGACGCTGCATCTGGACCGCCTGGAATTGGGCGACGCCGGGCAACCCGCCGACAAAGGCAGGTGGTCGGAACTGCGCACCGGCTTCGCCTGCGAACAGCACGAACACTAAGCATGCAAGGTGTTTGGCAGTCATGGCGACTCCTTAAGAATGATGAGCCAGTCATCGATCCAGCAACACTCATGATCATAGCCCTTAACCACGTGCATCGTTCCCCCTTTCTGTTCGGCAAAGGGCTGAACGACCGACGGCGGAACGATATCGTCGCGACCGCCGACCCAGTAGGAGGCAGCCTGAAGCCGGCCGGCTTGCCGCACCGGATCGAGGGCGCCGGGCAGCGACGTCAGGCCTTGGCGTTGGATCCAGGCATCCAGTGACAGCGGCGAAGCCAAGGCGATCAACGATCGTACGTCGGCGCGGCGCATGGCCAGGATGGCGGCAATGTTGCCACCCCCCGAATACCCCACCAGACGCAGCGCTCGCGCCGAAAACCGCTTTTTCAGTTCGCTGATGGCCAGATCGTAGGCATCGATGACGTCGGGATCGAAGCGTTTGTCGACCCAATACTCAGCCGAGCAGCGTGCCAAGGCCGCAGCATCAAGGTACTGGCAGGGACGCCCGAGATACGCGACGGCAGGGGATGGGTCGATCGCGGCAAGGGCGAGAGCGAGCGGCCGCCGAGGCGTCGGATCGCGCGGCGGATGATAGGGCGAGGACCAGGCGGCACCGTCACCTTCGATATAGACGGTCAGCACCGCGTCGTCCGTCTCCTTGACGACACCACCGGCAAGCGGCGCCGGACGGCGCAGAAAGGCGGTCAGTTCGAACGCCCCGGAATGCAGGATGCTTTGACGAAAGCCTCGGGCTTCCGACCACGCACGAGCGGATTCGCGCGTGCCGCCGAAATTGAGCGGCGACGCACAGGCGGCGAGCAGGCCCACCATGACGATTGCCGCCGCAAGACGCGTGAAGGAAGCCGCGGCTCTCATCACCACCCACCACGAAGCTTGCCCGATGCATGCCAGGCAAGGAGAATACGGGGACGGCAAATCGCTTCGATGGTAAACATGGGCAAGAAAAACAAACAGGCCGGGGCGGGCCGGGATCAAGCCCATCATAGCAGGCAGCGGCAGGCGACGGACGCCTTCGCCTTGCAGCAGGCAGTTCGCTGTCATGAAGCAGGCTTGTTCGACGAAGCCGAGCGACGCTACCAGCAGATTCTGCTGACGCAGCCCCAGCATCCGCAGGCCCT
Source organism: Propionivibrio dicarboxylicus (assembly GCF_900099695.1). GTDB lineage: Bacteria > Pseudomonadota > Gammaproteobacteria > Burkholderiales > Rhodocyclaceae > Propionivibrio > Propionivibrio dicarboxylicus. Next base: position 113,958 of record NZ_FNCY01000013.1, read on the forward strand.
GTTGCTGCTCGGCTTCCTGTATCTGGGTGCAAGGCGGTATGCCCCGGCGGCGGACGCGACGCGTCGTGCTGTCGCCGCGAATCCGCAACATCCGGTTGCGCATTGCAATCTTGGCATGGCATTGCTCGGAACCGGGCGGAGCGACCAGGCGATCGGCAGCTTCGAACGCGCCATCGCCTTGAAGCCGGATTACGTCGAGGCCTGCAACAATCTCGGCCTCGCCCGCCAGAATCTCGGTGATTACGCCGACTCCGTAATCTGCTTCGATCGCGCCATCGCCTGGGCGCCGCAACTCGACGCAGCCTGGAGCAATCGCGGCATCTCCCTGCAAAAGCAGGGGCGCCATGAAGAAGCCGTCGCCAGCTTCGATCGGGCTTTGGCGATCAATCCCATCAATGGCGTGGCCTGCAACAACCGGGGCATCTCACTGCTGGCGCTCGGCCGATACGAGGCGGCACTGAGTGATTTTCGCCAGGCGATCGAACTGGACGCGGCCTATGCCGAAGCGTTCAGCAATTGCGGCCTGGCGCTGCAGACGCTCGAACGCAACGAGGAAGCGGTGGCAAGTTTCGACCGTGCCCTGGCGCTGAACCCCGACAACAGCCAGGCCTATAGCCATCGCGGCATGTCGCTCCTCAGACTCGGGCGCCTGGAAGACGCGGTCGACAGTCTCAACCGAGCACTCGGCGCGGCACCGGCGTCGGTCGATGTGCTGAACAACCGCGGCATCGTTTTCCAGCATCTTGGGCGCCTCGACGAGGCGCTGGCGTGTTTCCACCAGGCGCTGTCGCTCGATCCGCGCCGAAGCAAGACGCTGAACAACCTCGGCAACGTCCGCCGCGACATGAACGAGGGCGAGGCGGCGCTGGACTGCTACGCGCAAGCGCTGGCCAATGACGACGGCGACACGACGGTCCATCTCAATGCGGCGCTTTGCCATCTCCTGCTCGGCGATTTCAAGCGCGGCTGGCCGGCCTTCGAATGGCGCTGGAAGACCGAAAAATACCGGGCGGCGCGGCGCGAATTTGCCGCACCGCTCTGGCTCGGCGCCGAAGACCTGACGGGACGAACGATTCTCCTGCACGCCGAACAGGGATTCGGCGACACGATCCAGTTCTGCCGCTACGCACGGTGCGTCGCCGAACGGGGCGCGACGGTCCTGCTCGAGGTGCAAGCGCCGCTGAAATCGCTGATGGCCACGCTGGACGGCGTCAGCCAGGTCCTGGCCAAAGGCGAGACGCTGCCGGAATTTGACTATCACTGTCCGTTGATGAGCCTGCCCCTGGCGTTCGCCACCGAGTTGTCGACAATTCCGGCCAGTGGCCACTACTTGTCGAGCGACCCGGGACAACAGGCCCAATGGCATGAGCGCTTACCCGCCACGGGGAAAGAGCCAAGGATCGGGATCGCCTGGTCGGGCAACCCGGGGTTCGCCAACGACCGGAATCGCTCGATTCCGCTGGCGAATTTCGCCCGTTTGTTTTCCACGCAGGCCCAGTTCGTCAGTCTGCAACCGAGCTTGCGGCCGGGCGAACGGGAAATATTCGAGGCCAACGACAAGGCGGTGCATTGCGGCGATCTTCTGCGCGATTTTTCCGACACTGCGGCACTGATCGATACCATGGACCTGGTGATCGCCGTCGATACTGCGGTCGCTCATCTTGCCGGTGCGCTCGGCAAGCCGGTGTGGGTGCTGTTACCGTACAACAACGATTGGCGTTGGCAGCTCGGGCGTGAGGACAGCCCGTGGTACCCGTCGGCACGGCTCTTCCGGCAAACACGGCCGGGCGAATGGGACGAAACGCTGGCGCGGACAGCAGCAGCGCTGTCCGCAAACGCGACTCAGAACCAGATCGGATAGGGCGTCGACTGATCCCAGGTACCGTCGGGCGCCGGAGGCGGATAGACGTGCGTGCCGAAACCGATCACGTTTTGCCCTTCCTTGGAAAAAACATAGACCTCCGTCGGCACCTTGGTGATATTGCAGAAGACATGGTGCAAGGACTGGAAGCTCGATCCCGTCGGATTTTGCGCCAGATCGTCATTGCGCTCGCAACGGAAACGCCCGTTTTCGTCCGGCCCGACGAGGGCATCGAGGACCAGGCGGGAGGTCGCCATGTAGAACTGCGTCACGCGTTGGGCGCGCCGTTCACGCCGCGACGCCTGGCGGTTTTCGACGCCGAGGAAACGATCGCCGGCGGTATCCAATACCACATCGTAGTCGCGAAAATCTGAAACGGCATACCCGTGGCGAGCGATCAACCGATGCGCCCGCTGCTCGAATGCAGCACGATCGGCATCGGCAAGAGCATAACGGAAGCGCAAACTGCGGTGGATCGCTGCACGCCCCTCCTGCTTCGGACGTTTGAAGTCCTCGGCAATGACGTCGATGTCGCAATCGCCCGATTCGTCGATTGGTGACCCGTAACGCGAGAACCAGAACCACTCGAGGACGCCGGCAAAATCCTCGGTCAGCGGTCGCAACACGCGCCCCAGCAACGTCTCGGCCCAGTCTTCTTCCGGCTCCGTGCCCGGTACGAATATGCGCGTCTGGCGAATCGCCATGAAGCGTGCTCCCGTCATGAAAAGAAAAGGGCCGCGCATCGGCGCAGCCCTGAAGTCCTGAACGATCTGGCGATCAGAAACGATAATTGATGTTCGCCATGACGGTGTCGCGCTTGGAATGGCTCCGTCCCATTTCCGTGTTGAAGACGATGCCACCGGTCAGGTTGTTCTTGGTCGAGATCAGATTGACCCCGAACGTCGCCAACCAAGCTGTCTTGCCAAGGTCGGCCGTCGGATCGGTACCGCCGCCGAGATTGGACACCGAGCGGCTGTCGCTGACATAGGACGCACCGGCAAAGGGCATGAGCCCATTCATCCAGTAACCGACTTGGGCGCCAACACGCAATTGGTTGATCTTGTTCGTCGTGGCGGTGTTCGCATTCGTCGTCCCGGCAGTCTTGGTATCGCCGTACTTTTCCTCGCCGTGCAGGTAGCTCAACTTGCCGGAATATTGCAGGTCGCCGGCCCAGCGCACATAGTTCAGGTTGGTACCGTAAAAGAAGCGGGTCGAATCGCTGGTAACGCTGTTCGCGGAATCGAGCGTCCCTTTACCCCATCCGGCAATGGCGTCCAGCGAGAATTCCTTGTTGATCAGCCAACTCGCATAGGGCGCGAGGGTGTAGCCGCCAGCGGTATAGTTGCTGTTGGTTCCCCGATCGCCGGTGCCGCGGTCAAAGGCAGCGGACACGCCGGCGCTGATCGTCTGCGTCAGGGCGTAGTCGGCACCGAAGGTAGCCGTCGTCGCCTTGGCGTTGAAGCGGTTAGCACCCGACGAGTACTTGTTGCTGTCATCGGAAATATTGCCCCAGACATTGACCTTGTTACCCATGGCCCCTGCCGCCATGCCGTAGCTCTGGCCGTTGCCCGCCACCGCGATCGGACCGCCGCTGGAGAAAACACGGGCGCTGATGGCGTTCGAAATCGTCAACATCTGGCTGATCGTCGTGGTCGTGATCAACTGCGTCGCCGCTGCACTGTTCGCCGGTTCGCTGCTGCTAGAACTCGATAACGACGCAGATTGCGCCGCGGCCATTTCACTTAGCGTAACGATCACCAATCCTGCTGTGGCAATGATGTATGGTTTCCTGTTCCGAATCGTCATGACGCCCCTCCGATATGAATATTGAATAATGCCTGCCGCATAAAAAAATGCCGCCGAGTTTGTAACAGTTTGTAAGACTACAGCCGTTTACCGCTATCTTTCAAGTTCTTTAGCGCTTTCTGATAGAGCGCAACAACGATTTGCGCCTCCTGATCGCCGCGGCGTGTGTCGCGCAATTCGCTCAGCAGTTGCTCAACGCGATCGATTTCGCGCATCTCGAACAGGGCTGAAAGTAAGTACAACTCGGGATTCAGATCGCCGCGTACGGCCTCCATGCGCATGCGACGATAGGTCTCCTCGACCTTTTCAAGCGAGTTTCCCATCGCCAGGCTGCGCTGGCGCACGAACTTCAGGTCGGACGGCGTTCGCGCAATCTGCCTGACAACGGCAACCGCGAGCATGGTCGTTTCCGGCGCCGGAAGCCCGCTACCCAGCCCCTGGGCCTCGCGAATATCGATTTTCCCGTTACCGCGCCAGGTTTCCTGACGCCCGCTGGCAAGGAACAGAAGCCGGACGAGCGCGCCACCCTGGAGGCGTAGCGACTCGTCGGACTTGATCCGGGCAAAGGGTTGCAACGGTGCCACGCCCTGCGCTGTGACGAGGTCGACGCTGCCATGAATCGCCGTGACGATTGCCGCAGTGCTTGCCTCCTGTGCTTGGTTCTGTGCCCGAACCGGTAGCACGGCGGAGAAAAACAGGGCGCAGACCCACACGATGACTTGGCGCATACGGGGCCATCCGAAGCCCAAGTGAAAGGACCATGACAACGAATTCATCGGCGGATCTCCGAAATACCGGGACAACACCCCGTCGCTGATTGCGACGACGCTGTCGGCGCGGGGTCGTCCGACACGCAATGACCCAGTTCTTTTCGTTATGGATCAGACATCCCGCCTGGTCAAGCAAATTCACGCGGCCGGCGGCACGCCAAGGCACGCGGCGCCAGACCTCAGTCCTTGTATTTTGGGACTTCCAGACGCGATAAGGAGGCGATCAGGTCGGAAAAAATCTCGCCCTGAATGATTACATGCGCGTGTACCCGCTGCGCCGCCAGATCGCTGTCGCCGGCGGCAATCGCCTCGATAATGCCGCGATGCTCGTCACGCGAACTCCTCAGCCGTCCGCGACTGCGCAGTTGCAAGCGGCGATACGCACCGAGGCGGCGGTGCATTGCCGACGTTTCCTCGCACAGAAAGCTGTTGTGGCTCGCCTGATAGATCGCCATGTGGAAGCGTTCGTTTTCGTGATAGTAGGCGTCCACATCCCCGGCTTCGTAGGCTTTCTCGCAGGCCGCCTGGGCCGTCTGAATCTGCCGCAGGTCCGTTTCCGTGTGGCGCCGTGCCGCCAGCCTGACGCTCATTGCCTCAAGTCCGGCCATCACTTCAAACATCTCGTAAAGCCGCTTGGGTGACGCCTCGGCAACGATGGCACCGCGGCGCGGCCGGATATCGACGAGACCGGCCGACGCCAGTTGAATCAATGCCTCGCGCACCGGCGTGCGCGACACCGAAAACTCGGTCGCCAGTTCGGTTTCATCCAGCCGCAATCCTGGGCGGTACTGACCGGTAACGATCCGCTCCTCGAGTTTTTCTTTCAACAACTCCGAAATTTTCGACTGGTTTTTGTTCGTGCGCATGGCTTGAATATACCGCTGGGCGAGAGATTTTTGTCAATGACGCTTGACTTTGTATTCAACAATAAAATAAATTGTATACAACAAATCATTACACGTACACATTTGTTCGAATCCGCATCCCCGAAGTCGAATGCGCTGTCGACAGACCGCTTCGATTTCATTCACTCAAGAGGAAAGAAGATGAAAGCACTGGAAGGACTCAAGGTTCTCGATCTCACCCGCGTTCTCGCGGGCCCGTACTGCGCGATGATGCTGGCCGATTTTGGCGCCAACGTGATCAAGATCGAACCGCCCGGCGTCGGCGACGACTCGCGCGCCTTCGGCCCCTTCGTCGGCAAGGAAAGCGCCTACTTCATGAGCCTGAACCGGAACAAGCGCTCGATCACGCTGAATTTCAAGCGCGCCGAGGAAGTCGAACTGTTCCGCGAAATGGTCAAGCAGGCCGACGTCGTGCTGGAAAACTATCGTCCTGGCACCATGGAGAAGTTCGGTCTCGGCTATGACGAGCTCAAGAAGATCAATCCCAAGATCATCTACGCGGCCTGCTCGGGCTTTGGCCACAGCGGTCCCTACATGCTCAAGCCGGCCTATGACATCATCGTTCAGGCGATGGGCGGCATCATGAGCATCACCGGCCCCGAAGGCGGCGAACCGACCCGCGTCGGCGCCTCGGTCGGCGACATCATCGCCGGCATGTTCACGGCCTACGGCGTCATGGTCGCCCTGTTCCACCGCCAGCGCACCGGCGAAGGCCAGAAGGTCGATGTCGGCATGCTCGACTGCCAGCTCGCCGTTCTCGAGAACGCGATCTCCCGTTACACCACCTCGGGCGTCGTTCCCGGGCCGCTCGGCAATCGCCATCCCTCGATCACCCCGTTCGCCTCATTCACCGCCAAGGATGGCCACATCATCGTCGGCGCCGGCAACGACCGGCTCTGGGAAAAGCTCTGCAACATCCTCGGCTGCCCGGAACTCATCAAGGACCCGCGCTTCGACAACAACGGCAACCGTACGACGCACGCCGTCGAACTGCAGCAGATTCTCAACAACATCTTCTCGGCAAAGACCATCGCCGAATGGCTCGAACTGCTCGAGAAGGCCGAGTTGCCGTGCGCTCCGATCAACACCGTCGACAAGATCATCAATGACCCGCATATCAAGGCACGCGAGATGATGGTCGAACTCGAGCACCCGGTCGCCGGACACCTCAAGATGGCCGGCGTTCCGGTCAAGATGTCGGCCACGCCGGGCGCCGTCGAAACCGCGGCACCGATGCTCGGGCAACACACTGCCGAAATTCTGAAGGAACTCTTCGGCTGGGACGAAGCCAAGACACGGCAATTCTTCGAGCGCAGCTAAGGCGCATGTGAGCGAACGCCTCCTTTGCTATTGGCCAAGGAGGCGTTTTTTCGCCGCGAGAAATACTTGCACGAAAATGAGAAAAAAGTTGTGGTGCTAGGGCCGTATCTAGTACTAAAGTAACGCCCGTGACACAGCATGTCGCCGGACACAAGAACAACATCCCCGACGATCGTGCTTCAGCTATCCATGTAGTCCGGATTTAAGTGTTTTTCAGTAACGCTTTTTAATCACAGGGAGTGTCGTATGGATATTTCGCTTGTCGCAATCATGTCTATCGTTGCGCTGCTGATCGTCGTGATCATCAGTTGCGTCAATGAAGACCTCAACGTCGGTTTCCTCGCCATCGGTTTTGCCATCGTCGTCGCCGGAGTGTGGGGGGGCACTTCGGGCGCGAAAGTGCTCAGCTACTTCCCGACCAGCCTCTTCATGATCCTTGTCGGCGTGACTTTCCTCTTTGGCATGGCACAGACCAACGGAACGATGGAAAAGTTAACGGCCTACGCCGTCCGGGCCACCGGCGGCAACGTCGCGCTGATGCCACTCGTCGTCTTCGTGCTGACCACCGTCGTCACAACGATCGGCCCGGGCAATATCGCCGGCACAGCGCTGATGGCACCGGTCGCCATGGCCATCGCCACCCGCGTCGGCATTCCGGCCTTCCTGATGACGCTGATCGTCGTCGGAGCGGCGAACGGCGCCGCACTGTCGCCGTTCGCACCGACCGGCATCATCTCCAACGGCCTGATCGCCAAAATGGCCGGCGGCCTGGGCATTGCCCCCGACGCACTGAACGGGCTCGCCTGGAAGATCCACTTCAACTCCGAAGTGGCACAGGGCTTTGCCAACATCGGCGGCTTCTTCCTGATGGGCGGCTGGGCCTGGATCGCCCAACAAAAGGGCGGAAAGCTGAGCGTTGACGAACTGGCACCGAAACCCGAGCCGTTTACGAATCATCAATGGCTGACGCTGGCCATGGTTGTCGTCTTGATCATCATGGTCATCCTGCCCGGTCTTGGCCCCTTGAAGCCCTTCTTCAAGGCCAATGCCTGGATGGCGAACATGATCTCGAACGTCGGCACCGTCGCCTTCGTGCTTTCCTGCGTCCTGATGCTCTCCGGTTCCGGCGACAGCAAGGCCGCCGTCAAGGTCATTCCCTGGGGAGTGATCATGATGGTCTGCGGCGTTACCGTGCTGATCGAAGTCATGGACAAGGCGGGGGGCCTCAACGCGCTCGTCTCGATGATGGCCGCAGTATCGAACTCGACCACGATCAACGGTACGCTAGGTTTCGTCACCGGCGTCATCTCGGCCTACTCGAGCTCTTCAGGCGTTGTCATGCCGATGTTCCTGCCGATGGTCCCGGGCCTCGTCAAGGAACTGGGCGGTGGCGATCCGGTCGCGATGATCTCGTCGATCAACATCGGCGCCCACCTGGTCGACACCTCACCGCTCTCGACGCTCGGCGCGCTCTGCATCGCCTGCGCCGGCGACCACGAGGACAAGGCCAAGCTGTTCCGCAAGCTGCTGATCTGGGGGCTGTCGATGTCGATCGTTGGCGCCGCCATCTGCTACGTCTTCTTCGGACTGCTCGGTTTGTAAGCCTAAAAGCCGCATGCCGGCAGTCGCCTCTGGCACTGCCGGTCACCAGAAACGCCAAGCCCGCCATTCGGCGGGCTTGTTTTTTGTCGTCCGCGCTGATGGCGGAACGATCGATCAGAGCAGTGTGTCGCGATTGACGCCGCCGCGCTTGATCGCCCGGCGCAACTGGTCAAGCGCTTCGATCTGGATCTGACGGACGCGCTCGCGCGTAAGGTCGAGATCGGCGGCGATCTCCTCAAGCGTGCTGATGTCAGCGCCACCCAATCCGTAACGCCGCTCAAGCACGCGCCGCTGCTTCTCGGGCAACTGCTCGACCCACTCGCCGATCAGCCCTTCGACTTCGCTCGACTGGAGCAAAGTCTCCGGATCGAGCGCGTTATCGTCAGGGATTGCGTCGGCGATCGTATGGTTGGGATCGATCTCGAGCGGCGCGTCGAGAGACGCGATATGCTCGTTGAGCGCCATCGCCCGCCGCACTTCGTCGGCCGAGCGATCGATCAGGTGAGCGATGTGCTCGACGCTGATTTCGCGTCCGTTGGCCATTTCGAGATGGCGGATCGCCCGCAGGATCAGGTTGATCTCCTTGACCACATGCACCGGCAGGCGAATCGTCCGCGACTGGTTCATGATCGCCCGCTCGATGCTTTGCCGGATCCACCAGGTGGCATAGGTGGAGAAACGGAAACCGCGCTCGGGATCGAACTTCTCGATGGCATGGATCAGGCCGAGATTGCCTTCCTCGATCAGGTCGAGCAAGGGAATGCCACGATTCAGGTAATGCTTGGCGATGTTTACGACGAGCCGGAGGTTGTGCTCGATCATCTTCTGGCGCGCCAGGAAGTCACCCCGTTTGGCGAGGCATGCCCAGTCGTATTCCTCCTTGGGCGAGAACAGCGGCTTGGCGCCGATCTCGTTCAGATAGTGCTGCGTGACATCGTTGAGCAGTTCGTATTCCGGAGAGGTCGACGCCGCCTCCGCCTCTTCCGCTGATTCATCGACCGACTCGCCGCTGAACGCGTCGTCGGACGTCGGCTCGCCGTCGGGCAATTCGGCTTCGACAAACCCCGATTCGCTGTCGTCGCGCATGTTCATCGCGCCGGCAGGTATTTCATCGGATCGACCGGCTTGCCGAGGCGCCGGACCTCGAAGTGCAGCTTCACCTGATCGGCGTCGCTACTCCCCATTTCGGCGATTTTCTGTCCTTTGGTCACGCTCTGTCCCTCCTTGACGAGAATGGTCTGGTTATGTGCGTAAGCAGAAAGATAGGTGTTGTTATGCTTGAGGATGACGAGTTTTCCGTACCCGCGCAGCCCGGTTCCGCTATAGACGACGCGCCCGTCGGATGCCGCGAGCACCGGATCGCCGGCCTTCCCGGCAATATCGACACCCTTGCTGCCATTTTCGCTGTAAGTGCCGATGGTTTTCCCGTCGGCCGGCCAGATCCATGCCACCTCGTCACCGCCCACCTCGGGCGCTTTCGTCTCGGCGGGCTTTTCAGCCGCGCCGGAAGTCGGCGCCGGCGCAGCCTCCGGCTTCACACCGGGTTGGCCCTGAGCCTCGGCCAGGGCGCGATCCGAATACGGCTCCTTACCGGCCCGCGGTTCGCGCTTGAGCATGTCGGTGTTACCCGAGGCGGCAAGCGGGCGCTTCTCGACCAGCGGTTCGACGGCGATCGGCTGCGCCATGACGACCGGCGAGGTCACGGCCGTCGCCGTCGCCGCTGACGCGCCGCCGGCCTGCGGCCGAACCTTGAGCGTGCGCCCGACGGCGATTTGGTTCGGATTCTCGATGGCGTTGAGCGCGATCAATTCGCGGTAATCCATGCCGTGTTCGCGCGCGATGTTGTACAGCGTATCGCCGCTCTTGACGACATAGGTATCCCGCGCCTTTGTGGCTGCCGGTACGCTTGCAACCGGCATGCCCTCGCGACCGACGACCGGCGCGGGCGTATTGCTGGTGCAACCGGCAAGCGCCAGAGCGAATGCGATGCCAAAACCAATGCCTGTTCTTGCGCCCATTGAAAATCTCTTCTTCATTCGAGTCCTGATAATAACGGCACGAAACGAACACTATTGAGGCGAGTCTCGACGATTCCTTCCGGCTTGCGTTCGAACAGCGAAAGGGTTTGCTCTCCCGTCCCCACCGGTACCAGCATCCTGCCGCCCGGTGCGAGCTGTTGCAACAGGCCCTGCGGCACGCTGGCGGCCGCCGCCGCGACGATGATCGTATCGAAAGGCGCCGCCTCGGGCAGACCGAAGTGGCCATCGGCATATTTCAGCCGGACGCGAAATTCCTGGATATTGCGCAAATTGAGCTTGGCCCGGGCAAGCAGCGGCTCGATGCGCTCGACGGCATAGACCTCCGGCGTGAGTTGCGCCAGCACCGCCGCCTGATAGCCCGACCCTGCGCCAATTTCGAGCGTCTTGCCGAGCGCCCGTCCGGCCAACAGGATTTCGATCATCCGCGCGACAATGAACGGCTGCGATATCGTTTGCGAGAACCCGAGCGGCAAGGCCGAATCCTCATAGGCACGGGAGGCCAGCGCTTCCTCGACGAAAACATGGCGCGGCACGGCAGCGATGGCCGCCAGCACGCGCTCGTCGCGAATGCCTTCGGCGCGCAGGCGCTCGATCATCCTCGCCCGCGTCCGCTGCGAGGTCATGCCGAGGCCGGAATGCGCGCGCGTCATTTTGCCAACAGGTTCCTGATCATCGGCAGCTGCGCCGAATGCGTGAGATCGACCTGCAGCGGCGTCACCGAGATCCGATGATTCGCAACCGCATGAAAATCGGTGCCCTCGCCAGCATCCTGCGCCTCGCCGGCAGCGCCGACCCAATAGACGGTCTCGTGACGCGGCGTCACCGCCCGCACCACCGGCTCGGCCTTGTGCCGCTTGCCGAGACGCGTCACCACGGTGCCCTGTAGCGCTTCCCAGGGTTCGTCGGGCACATTCACATTGAGCAGTACCGGTTCGCTGTTCTTGTCTTGCAGCGTCCGTGCCTGAAGACGTTGAACGAGATCGAGCGCCACCCGCGCAGCGCTGTCGAAATGCCGTCCGACCTTGCTGCACAAGGAAACGGCGATCGACGGCACGCCCAGCAGAAAGCCTTCGGTCGCGGCCGCCACCGTCCCGGAGTAGAGGGTATCGTCACCCATGTTGGCACCGAGATTGATCCCGGCCACCACCATGTCGGGCAACTGGTCGAGCATGCCGCTGACCGCCAGATGCACGCAATCGGTCGGCGTGCCATTGACATAGTAAAAACCGTTGGCGGCCCGCCGCAGCGAGAGCGGCCGATCGAGCGTCAGCGAGTTGCTGGCGCCGCTGCGATCGCATTCGGGGGCCACAACGGTGACTTCCGCAATCTGCGACAGCGTTTTCGCCAGACAGTCGATTCCAGGAGAAAAGTAGCCATCGTCATTGCTGAGAAGTATGCGCATGTCGCCTGAGAGTCTCAAAAAAACAAACGAAAAAAACCGGCCCCGTGCCGGCTGGATCGAAAGCGACCTGACTTCAACCACCTCGCACCTCGCGACGCATGCGACGCGCACCAGACGGCTAAACGGCCACAACAGGCCGATTATACGGGGATTCCACACCGACTGCGAAGCCCCCGCGGGGCAAGGTGCAAGCTTTCCCGGACACACAAAAGAAAATCCCCCGGGCGCTTGCCCGAGGGATTTTCAGTCGCTCACACGCCCGAGGCGTGCTCGGAGCCTTACTTGACGTCGCGGACGGCGTCGATGGCCTTGATCACGTCTTCACCGCCGAACTTGTCGGTGAAGGTCTTGCGGCCCGCCTTCGTCGCTTCCAGGAACGGCGCCGGATCAACCTTCTCCACCACCGCAACGTTCAGCTTCTTCAGGTCCGCAACGATCTTCGCGATGTTCTCGTTGTTCAGCTTGCGCTGGTAGGCGCCCGCTTCACGCGCCGCTTCGACGATCGCCTTCTGGTTCGCCGGCGACAGCGATTCGAACTTCTGCTTGTTCATCACCACCACCAGCGCGCTGTACGCGTGATACGTCAGCGACAGATGCTTCTGAACTTCGTACAGCTTCGCCGACCACAGCACCCCGATCGGGTGTTCCTGCGCGTCAACCGTCTTCATTTCCAGCGCCGTGTACAGTTCCGCCAAAGGCATCGGCACCGGGTTCGCGCCCAGAAGCTTGAACGCTTCGATGTGCGCCGGGCTGCCCGTCGTCCGCATCTTCAGACCCTTCACGTCCGCCGGTACGTTGATCGGGTGCTTCGAGTTGCTCATCTGACGCCAGCCGTTATCCCAGTACGCCAGACCCTTCATGTTGAATTCAGCCAGCTTGTCCAGCATGTCCTGGCCCGGCTTGCCGTCCAGCACACGGTACGCGTGCGCCGTGTCCTTGAACATGAACGGGATGTCGAAGATCCCCATTTGCGGCACCAGCCCGCTGTAGTTGCCCGAGCCCGACACGATGATGTCGATCGTCCCGCCGCGAACACCGCTGATCGCCGCGTCAAACTTGCCCAGCGAGCTGTCCGGATACACCTTCAGTTCCAGCGCGCCCTTCGTCTTCGCCTTCAGCAGTTCGCTGAATTTCTCGCCGCCCTGGAATTGCGTGTCCGAACGCGGCGCTTCCGATGCAAAGCGCAGCGTCTCCGCTTGCGCCGAAGCGAACATCCCCGCCAGCGCGCCCGCCATCAGCAACGTCTTGAACATGCCCTTGATTTTCATTCCGTTTCTCCTCGTTTGATTGAACGACTTACACCTTGCTACTTCGCTTAGTAGAACCACCGTGCCGGGATCGTCACCAGTTGCGGGAACGCCACCAGCAGGAACATCACCAGCGTCTCCGCCACCAGGAACGGGAACATCCCCTTGATCACCGTATCCAGATTCACCCGAGCAACGCTCGAGACCACGTTCAGCACCGTTCCCACCGGCGGCGTGATCAGCCCGATCGCGTTGTTCATCATGAACATGATCCCGAAGTAGTACGGGTCGATCCCCGCCGCCTTCACCAACGGCATCAGCACCGGCGTCAGAATCAGCACCGTCGGCGCCAGGTCCAGCGCCGTCCCCACCGCAAAGACCAGAATCATCAGAATGATCATCAGCAGCAGACGGTT
>NZ_FNCY01000028.1 GCF_900099695.1 Propionivibrio dicarboxylicus
CTGGTCATGGCCAGCCGGCGGCCCTTGCCTGTGGCACTGGCCCGGCAAGCCTTCAAGGTTAGCCAGCCCGGCGCGGAAACCGAAGACTTCGTTAGTCAGGTACTGCTTCCATTGGGCAGCCTCTTCCCGAAAACAGGCACCGGCGAAGAACAAACGATTCGCCCCTTCCACAAGAGCCTGCGCGACTGGCTGACCAACCCGGACGCGGCCGGTCAATACTACATCGACCCCGTGGCCGGGCATGAAACGCTGGGACGGCTGCTGTGGCAAGAGTTCGTCGCGAAACAAGACGCGCCGGAGACGCTCACAGAGTACGCCGTCACCGAGTTGCCCTACCACCTATTGGCACTGTCTGAAGAGCAGGAACTCGCCTTGGGGATCGACCGCTTCGCGTGGGAGAGAATGCGTGAAGCGGCCGGTCACATCGCAGACAATCTGCAAGAAAAAGTATGCTGGCCAGCAGCAACGACTTGGTTGCGGTGGGGGCTTCGGAGCGACGAGCGCTGGTTTGGTGCCGAGCATCTCAAGACGGTGACGACCCTCAATAATTTGGCGATGCTGCTTAAGGATCAAGGAGAACTGTCTACTGCCCGGCCGTTCTTGGAACGTGCGCTGGCGATTTATGAAAAAGTGCTTGGAGCCGAGCATCCCGAGACAGCGCTGATCGTCAATAATCTAGCCTTGCTGCTTAAGGATCAAGGTGAACTGTCGGGCGCCCGGTCGTTCCTTGAACGTGCGCTGGCGATAAATGAAAGATACTATGGCGTCGAGCATCCTAATACGGCGAGGAGCTTAGCCAATTTGGCGGCGCTGCTTCACGGGCAAAGGGACTTCTCCGGGGCTCAGGCGCTCTGTGAGCGCGCGCTGGCGATCCGCGAAAAAGTGCTTGGCAGCGAGCATCCGGAGACGGCGATTAGCCTCAATAATCTGGCGATGCTGCTTCAGGATCAAGGTGACCTGTCGGGCGCTCGACGGCTTCATGAGCGTGCGCTGGCGATCCGTGAAAAAATGTTTGGCGCCGAGCATCCCGACATGGCGACGAGTCTGAACAATATGGCGATGTTGCTTCAGGCGCAAGGCGATCTGTCGGGCGCCCGGCCGTTCTATGAACGCGCCCTGGCAATCCGTGAAAAAGTGCTTGGCGCCGAGCATCCCGATACAGCGAAAAGCCTCAGCAATCTGGCCTGGCTGCTTCTGGCGCACGGTGATTTGTCTGGGGCGCGGCCGCTCCTGGATCGAGCGCTGGCTGTTCATGAAAAAAGTCTGGGCGCTGAGCATCCTGATACATTGACGAGCCTGGATAATCTGGCGGTTCTGCTTCAGAAACAAGGCGACCTATCAGGTGCCCGGCGGCTTATTGCCCGTGCTGAGAAAATTCGTGGAGTAGGGCTTGGTGCAGGGCTTCCGCTTACGTTGGCAAGCCTGAAACACCTGTTGAAGCAGAATAAACCGAAACTGAAGCGGCAACGAGGTGGTAAACCCTCTGGATCAAGGGGGCGCCATAAGTAGCGTTACGCTTCAGGGTAACTTTTTCGTGCAATAGGGATGCATGGCATTTGCCATGCATCCCTACTTTCTTTAAAACAGAATCGCGAAACTCTATCGGGCAGCTCGACAATAAATCGGACACGCCCCGTGGGAGAGAAGATTCTGCGCACCCACGCCGCGAATGCGTTCGGCCAATGCCATATACCATTGTCGTATGTTGTGATGGGCTGCCGCAGGATTTCGGTCAAACTGCTATCCGTGCCGGAATGGGTTGCCATCCAAACCGATCACCGAGCAACACGATGAAATTGGGCTTTGGGGGCAATCGCTGACAGCGTCGAATTTCTTCCAGACAAATATCGATCGTCCTGTGTTGACGTGCAGCCTCTTTACTGATGCCCCAACGTAAATCGACAGCCTGGAACTCAAAGCCGGCACTCTCGCAATGCTGCTTTAACCCGCGGAAAACCTCTCGATGGAGGGCTTCCCTCTCTGCGAGAAAATCGTTGAACGTCGATGAAACGAAGATACGTATCGTCCGGGTGAATTTCCTGCGACAGATGCCTCAGAAAACTTTGCTATAAATACTATCGTCATACACTGGACGGTTGATATCAAAAATATCCATTTTTGACCGCCCAAGAGGCTTTTTTGCAGAAAGTTGAGGCAGAATCCCATAACTTTTTCGTTACTGTTTTTGAGAGAGAAAAAATGAGCCGGGAGTATGTGGGGATTGATACGCTAGCGAGCAAGCGAGTGACATATCGTACGCGAGGGCTTGAAGTGAACGTGGAATTCGCTCGGCAAACACAAACCGTCGCTACGCTTGAGGGGCCTGTTCGGTGTGAGGTTGGGGACGCGATCGTGACAGGTGTGCAGGGAGAGCGTTGGCCGGTGCCGGCACTGAACTTTCAGGAAAAATACGTACCCGTTGAAGGACAAGCGTTGGGGAGCGACGGGAGATACCGGAAGAAAATATTGCGGGTCCAAGCCATTCAACTCGTGGCGCCTCTCGATATCGAACTTTCCGGGAATCGTGGGGTTTTGCACGGCGCCGAAGGTGATTGGTGTGTTTGGTATGGTTCCGATGACATGGCAATTGTGAACCGAGACGTTTTCCTCAAGTCCTATGAACTCGACTCGGTGCCGGTGTATGTGGCATTGGCCAAGGATCTCTCGCCGACGGAACGTGAAAAGGCTTCGGAAGCACTTAGGGTGCTATCCGACTCTTTCCCGAAAACCAGCATCGCTGTGCTTGACGAGCGCACCTCGTCGCAATCGGAGATTCCTGTGTGGTTTCGCATTGTGAGTAAGCCACATCAGAAACCGCTCGGGCTACTCAAGGTCATTGAACTTCCGGCTCAATGTTTCATGGAACCATCCGTTTTCAAAGACGCTCTGGCGCGGATTCAAAAAGCAAATGGGATGGGGGTCGGTAGCTATTTCTTTTCGCGGGTGCGTAACTTCTTCTCTGGGTTATGTAAAACGAATAGTGGGCACGACTCGCTGGTGGCAATTGTCGCGGAGCAACTTGTCGAGGTGGATCGTTTCAATTCCGATCTGGCAAGCGATTCAAAACCGACTATCAACGAGTACTTTCTTAACAAACGCGACGCCGAACTTGAACCGGTTGGGTTGGCCCGCATTCAAGGTATCGGGGCCGTGGCCGATTATTTCGCCACCGATTACCAAAGCAAATGGCAACGTCTGGTTTTGGCAACGACCAAAGAGATCGCTGATGTGGAAGCGAAGGGAGTGTGTTGTGCGATCATCGGTGTTGCGAAATATCTGTTTCTCCGCCGAACGTTGGTGTCCTTCGGAGTTTGGGCGGCCCTAAGCCTGGCAGCCTTTTCAGAATTCTCAGGAGGCTGTAAAGCGGATGACTACTTTGCATTTCTTGGTTGCGCCAGCAAACACTGGGAGCCCTGGTTTGAGTTGGTATCGGCTGCAATCTATTTTTCTTCCCTAGCCGTTGCTTGGAAAAAATACGCCGAAGCCAAGATCCAGAAATGGGAAGCGCGCCATCAGGATTATCGCTTGCTTGCTGAGTCGTTGCGTGTGCTCTACGTTCGTTCTCTTCTCGGCCAGACTGCTTGCGTCGCTCGTGATTTGCCCCGTGCGGAACCGACAGCATCCGGTTGGGTGAAATTGGCCTTGCGCTCGATATTTCATGCTCAGCCGACGATGAGTGTGTCAAACAACGAGGCAGCGCGTATCGCCGGCGCCAAGACATGCTTTATTGATGATCAGCTGGACTATCATCGGGTCAATCTCATCGACCGCAGAGAGTCGGCCATCGCACTCATTTCTTGCGTGGGGCGTTGGGCTTTTTTGTTGTTCGCGCTGGCTTTGATAGCACTTTTCTTCTCTGTTCTCTACAAGTTTTTCACCGATTCGCATTCCATGCCCATTCACTGGGTGCTGTTTCTCCAGTTAACAGGAATTGCTGTTTGGGGAGCAATGCGCAAGGTGATTGATACATTTGCCTGGGAACAGGAAGTTCAGCGTGGCGAACTGGTTCGTGATGTTCTGTTAGATGCCAGCCAGGGAAACGATCCGGTAATGATCCGCTCTGCTGCGGATTTTTTCCTGAAGGATCTGGCTGCCTGGCATGCGCTGCATCGTAGCCGACCGATTGAAGCCGCGATCGGAGGGTGATTCGCCGTCAATTTCACCGCTATCAAAGATATAGCCCGAATGCGTTCTCTGCTGCCTGCGTATTGTCGCCAATGATCCTGGTAAAGCGGCCTACTTGCCCCCCGATGGCGTAGTAAAGCCGCGAAGGGCGTGTCACGCAGGCGGCAGGGGCTTCACCGGTGACGACCTGAATTCCGTAACGTTCGTAGAGGTGTCTGGCATAACGACAGCTTTCGTCGGAATTCTCGTCTGCGCATGCCATGCGCAACAGATCCCGGATTGTTCGTCCCCCATAGTCCCGATGCTGCAAGATTAAATTATGAGCGCTGGCACGCGCCGCATTGAGGGCTGCCGGATCCATTTTCTCAGGGTCGTAGGGCCGAGCAGTCCGGATGTCACGCAGTCGCTGACGCTCGTTCGCCCGCAGCGGCTGGTAATCAGCGAGTACTCTGGCCAGACTGAGCTGATGCTCGGCGCCCGGCGCGTACAGCGGTAACTCGTTGTAGACGTCGGCATAATCGACCAAGGGCTTGAGCACCGGATCGGCGCAACGACCGTGACGCCCGGTCCATCGCATATAGGCCAAGGGATGGGAAGAAAGGCCAACGATACGGATACGCTGATTTCTCTCTGCCTGCTCGCACTCCTGTTGCGCCTGGGCTTCGGCAAGTTCATAAAGATCAATCCTCCAGTTCTCGTCCGCGCCGGCCGGTTTGGGATATTGCCCCATGATTTGGCGAATCAGCGTATAGCGATCCGGCATGAAGCGGATACCGAGGCAACGCAACCAGAAGGCATGCGGATACTTGGCGGATTCGTTTAGCATCGGGAACGCCAACAGCGCGTCTCGCACAGGCATGCCGAGACGCGGTACCTGGACGGCCATGATCGCATCGTGGGCAGCGCGCACAAAGTCAGCCTGCGCCTCGGGCGACAGGTTGGTAAGGACTGTAATCGTCGGGAGGCGTCGTGCAGAACGCCTGCCGATCTCCGACGCGGGAATGGATTGCTTAGGGGGAACGATCGTCAGCATGACTCGAAATAGTGAGATCAGATGTATCGCTACGGCACGGGCGCCCAGAACAACAGTGTCGGCGCGGCCAGCACGAGTGCAGCGAGGCAGTACGGTCGGATAGACCAGGCGGCAATGCGAAAATCGGAGGTCGATGGCAAACCGGAAAATATGCAGATCGCGCTCAGCCAACCGACCAGCGCCCAGCGCAGATACGCGCCGCCGGAAAACGCCGGCAGCATCAGATGCAGAAAACACCAGACGCCGGCGGCCATGAGCAGGAGCGGCGCAAGCGCCACCGGTGCAGCATTCCACTTGCTCAGACGGGCAAAACGCACATAACCCAGAATGTTCTGATGCGGCTGTATTCGCATTGATTCGGGCTGCGCACCGAGCACATAGCCGATACCGGCGTGCAAGGTCTCGTGCGCGACGGTACCGATCGCAGCGAACCACGCCAAACGGCTGTGCGAACGGCGCAGGCGACGGACCAGATATTCCCAGGCCAGTATCAGCGCGATGGACGAGAAGTGGTCGAGGCGATACGCAAGGTAGTCTATCAGCATGATATTCGTTGAGTTGATTGGCGTTTCCGGATCATCATGAGCGCGATAATTGTGGCCAGAGCGCATGGCGCCCTGGCCGCAGAAGTCTCAGCGATTTGGCCAGTTTTCGGCCAGCGCAAACATCTCGGCGTAGCCCAGGAGCATGTTCCGGAAAGCTTCCCGGTTGCCGCGATCACGAGCGATACGGAACCAGTGATCGGCTTCCGAAAGGTCCTTGCGAACGCCAAGCCCATCACGGAATATCAAGCCGAGATTGTTGGCCGCCGAAGCGCTGCCACGCTCCGCCGCCGCACGGAACCAGCGCATTGCTTCGGCATAGTCGCGGGCGACGCCCAGTCCGTCGCGATACATCACGCCGATATTTCCAGCGGCCAGCGCGCTGCCATGCTCGTTGGCGACACGGTATAAGCGCAACGCCTCGGTATAGTCACGGTCTACGCCCAATCCTTCCTGATAGCAGATGCCGAGATTGTTGGTGGCGAGCACATTGCCACGATCCGTCGCTGCCTTGTACCAGGCGAAGGCCTCGGAAAATCGCGCGCTGCTCCTTTCAATGTCGCTTGCCAATTCCTGCGGCAGGGCGTTCGGTATGCTGTTGTCACCGGTGACGATCATGGCGAGTCGCCGGATGTTTTCCGAGCCGCGGTTTTCCGGTGCTGAGATGCCGTATTCGCCGGGAATGATTCGGCAAGCCGATGCATGCACGATCGTCCAGATACCGATGGCGGCGCTAATGAACATGAAAATCGACAAAGACATGCACGTGCGGTTCTTCAGAAAGTCGACCAGCATTAATAGTTCTCCTCTGTTGTTGTGATGAAAATGCCCGGGTGGTGCTTCTTTGTTTTGTCGGGCAATAAGGACACAACGGGGAGAGCCGCGTCATTTTTCAACAGAATCGATAAATTTTTTCTGCGTGCGCTTGCAGCTCGCTGGCCTACGTATGGCAAGGGGCTCGGCGATCTTGCAGTTACGCGGATTCCGCTGGCACTTCCTTCGACGTGGGTACGGTATGGTTTTCTCCGATTCAGCCATGCCGAGCGGGACCCGACACTATAGGGCTGGCATCGGACGGCCGCGCCAGTCCATGGCAGCGCGATGACGAAATCTCAGACGGGAAAGACGCTCGGAACGCCGTCGCCCGGCAGACATCCGTGGATGACGAGCGCATCGGCGCAGCCGAGATGCGAATCCTGTTGCTGCTGGCCGAAAAGCCAATCCGCCAGCGAAGTCGGCGCCGCGCCGAGCCAGTGCGCCATCAGCGGCGCCATGTGGGCGGCAGACAGAGGGCCGCTGGCGGATACGACGCAGCACGCACCTCTCGAGAGACAGGCGTCGACCAATCCGTCGAGCCCCCCGGCCAGTGCCTCACAGGCCAGGAGCCAGACCAAGGCCGGCAATTTTTCCGGAGGCTCCCATCCCCATGGCGTCCCGGTTTCGGTGAGCAAGGTCGAGGGGGCGGCAGCACCGTGCGCGACAATAAACAATTCCCGGTAAGCGCTAAGATCGGGCGTGCCTGCGAGCCAGTCATCGACCGTATCGCCGCGGCGGGCATCGACACGCGATGCGGCTATCAACGGTTGCACCGAGGCGATGAAGCGGTTGTCTGGCCAGCGATCGAGCAGCAGGCTGCGTCCATGACGAAGCGATAACGGAGCGGCGACGTAGCGGCGAATGATTTGAGCATGTTTGCCGAGCTCGCTCCCGTTACAGGCCATGCGCTCCCAATTCAATTTTTGCCATTCGGGTGGCAGGCAATCGTCGAGAAGAATGCGCGCACCGACACCGCTACTGACGATTTCGAGCATCTCGTCGGCAAGCCACGCAGGCAGGACCCCATCGGGCAATTCGCTGACGGTAACGCGTCGCCCGTTCAGGCGCATCGCTTGCTCGCCGTCCCGATCGATGTGCAGTGTCCGCAAGGATTTCAGCGACGTCTGATGTGCCATATCAGCGGCGCGTGATAGCCGATAGCGATGGTCACTGCCATCGTTTCGTCATCCGTCAGGGTAAGCGCAGCCTCATCCTCCGGACCGGAGAGTTTCTCGGTTTCCAGCAAAAGATCCTGCTGATAGAGAGCAATCATGGCCGTGTCGTTGCGGAGAAGCCGCACACGCAATTCCACCGCCTTATCGGCGACCGGTAGCAATGCAACTTCGAAGAGTTCGTCAATGCGCCAGGCGCGCATTTCGCTCTCGTCGCCCATGGCGTCGGGCAACCAGCGGACCGGCTCCAGCGACTTCCCGAGTTCATGCACGAAGCGTTCGATTGAAGCGACCAAGCCGGCTAACAAGGGTTGCTGCCGCGCGCTTTGTGCTTCACGCGAGAGCGCCGTAATCATCTTGCGATACATCGCCCGATAGACAGTGCGCGGATCCTTCGCTGCGACCGGCGTCCCGGTCAGTGCCCAGCAGTGGTCTCCGACCGGGCGCAACGCGATGTGCCCAGGCCTCGGCGACGCGGTTGCCGGGCACCGCTCGACGGCATCGGCAGCGAGAAGACGTGCGGCGCTAAGGCTTTCGATCGACAAGCGCCCCATCGGGATGGCTTCGACGGGTATTCTGAGTTCGATCGCATTCCATGCTTGTATCATCGCCGCAGCGGGGTCGAGGCCCTCTTCGGCCGGCACGACGAGATCATGCCATCCGGCATAATCGGCTTCTCCCGCCACCACCCATGCATGCCATGTGCCGTGCCGGTAGTCTTCCCTGTCCAGTGCCAACAAGACGGGAACCGCCGGACGCCTGTCCGGTGGAAAAGCAGACGGCGGTACTGAAACGAGTTGCCCAGGCTGCAACGCATTGCCTTGGGGACGTTGTTGGCTGGCGACACGTTGCTCGATCAGTGCGGCAATATGCGGCGGAAGGTCGATGTCATCGAACGGGAGCAATTCGACGAAGGGCGTGTCGTCGATAACGTCGTCGCTGGCGTGCAGTTGCCGTGCTATCGACGCCAGGGAAGGCCACACGTTGCGCGTCATGCCGCGTTCTCCTCGGTAGCGACGGCCAGGCAGAGGACTTTCAGCGCTGCCGCGTACAGTGCAAGGTGCGCGGGATCGAAATGCCCTTCCGTCAGCGACGAGAGCCAGTTGCCCAGCATTGTCTCTGAATATGTCGCGGGCACATCCTTCTTTTTCCGCGTAATGCCAAGCTGCGCTGCCCGCGGATGATAGGAGGCGATGCGATGCCGTTTTGCCAGGTGACACAACGGTTCCGACTCTTCGTCGTCCGGGCAGAAATTATGCGTCAGGTACAGGTCAACCCATTGCTCCTGCCGTTTCAGGAAAGTCAGCGCTGAGGCAAACACATCCTCAATTGTCAGATGAAATTCGCGAAGGACCTTCTCCGGCGTATCGGCGCTGGCTTCGTCCAATTTATCCTTGTCCGCATACGCCTCGACAAATGCGTCGGGATCGATGTCTTCGTTGCCACCGGTCAGTTCGGATACCGGTATTTCGTGAAGGCGCGTCTTGCGCGCACGAAGTTCATCCGTGACGTAGTTGCGAAAGAAAGCGATCAATGCACCGGCATGATGACATGGCGCTGTGCTGCCATTGATTGCCCGCTGCATGACGACTTGGGTAAAGAAGCCCTGAATCAGATCGTCTTTCTCGTCGGCAAGCGGAATCAGTTCCTTGAAACTGGCCGAGCGAAGGATACATACCGTCAAGCGATACAACTCCTCCCATTCGGTGCGGGAGAGCGTTTGACGATGCCGCCAAAGCTCCGTCAGGCGTTCGTCGTATCGTCTGAGAGGTGGCTGCACTTCAATGGAGGTCATGTCTTTGTGCAAGATATTGAATCCGGATTGAGCCGGTTTCCCGGACGGCGTCGTCAGCGTCGCTCCATCAATAGTCCGACGTGCCGAAGGTATTGCCGGCGACATCGAAGCAGCTATTGTCGATCATCGGATAGCCGTTGGCCGGGTTGACACTGGGATGCGTGTCGAAATCATCAGAATCGTAGGACTGGGATGTTCCATAGGCATTTCCGCCAACGTCGATGTTCGTGTCGGCAATCATCGGGTAACCGTTGGCTGGATTGATTTGCGGTAGCGGTGCGGAATACTGGAAGGACGTGTCGTCGTCATCCTGAGACGCGCTGTACGCATGCGAGGCCACCGCAGTGCCGGTCACCGCAAGGGCGGCCGTCGCGGCGCCGTACGAAGGAGCACTGGCGATCGGACGCTTGAGCGGCGGCCGGTTTGTGTCATTGTCATCGCGAGTCGTGACGTTGTCCGATTCTTCATTCTTGCCGAAGAAAATCGCCAGCAGCGCGAGCATGACGAGCACACAGATGATCGCGGCGGCGGTGCCGATCAACTGGGAACGACTCCGCTCGGCCGCTTCCTTCTCGGCGCGCTGCTTCCTGGCGAGCGCGATGGCGTTGGCAAGCTCCTTGGTAATGTAGTGAAGCGTCAGCGTGGCGTCCTTGTCAGCACCGCCGATAATGCTCAGTTGGCCATTGCCCTTGTAATACACGCTGTTCGACACGGACTTCGGGTCGATGCCGCGAATCGCTGCGTCAAACACCTTGCGGACTGGCGCGGACGGACCTCTGACGGCGATCAGCACCAGGCGCTCATCTGCGCCGTAACCGAAAACAGCCGAGGCCGTTGACTTCTCGATGCGCAATTCCTCGACGCCGAGGAGCTTCGCACCGGACTCACTATCGGTGCCGGCGTCCTTCGGCTTCCCCCGCGCGGCCAGGCTTTTCTTCCCTTGGGCATAGGTCGAGACACCCAGTTCCTGTCCGGCGAAGACGAAGTTGGCAGGGGGCGCTTTCGCCTGTCGTGCCGGGGTCGCATGAGACGATGAAACGAGCATCAGCATGCACAGACAGAGCACGGCATAGAAGGTACGTATGCAGATGTTCATATTCTGATCGCCAATGCTTCCGAGGCAATTTTGTTTTACGAGTTATGGCTTCATCAGGGGACCTGCGAGATCGCCTGTCGTCTAGGTGGTGGCTCTGATCCAGTGACGGAGTCGCTCGCGAATATTATGGAGTTCCTTGCCGTTGATCAGCGCCAACCCCTGCAATGTCGCCCGGCTGACTTCATCGGCCGTCGCGACGCTGAGCGAAATAAGCATGGCGTGCGCATGCAATCCGCCCAATTGCGAGACGCTGTCGAGCTTGAACAGCACGTCCATGCCGACGCCGCCTCCCTGGCCTTTCTGCACGACGGTCTTGCACTCGACCAGGAACAGCTGGTTGTTAACCAGCATTGCGAGGTCATATTCGTTGCGGACGGTTTCGTTGGAGACGATCTTGACGCCGCTGGCAGCGTCGTGGATGTCGAACTCGTCCCGCAGTTGCGCGACCTGATACAGCAACCAGACTTCAAGCCAGCCGCCGCAGAGGAAGAAGCGCGTTTCGGCGTCGCCGAAATCGATCCGGTCGTCGCTGGTGCGGCAGGCAATCGCACAGCGACTGATGAAATCCTTGAGTTCCTTCTGTTCGACGGGGATGTGCAAACGGCTGACGAAGTTCTTGTCCATTCCGGCGCCCAGGCGATTGAGCGTATGGATTGCTTCCGGTTGACGGATGGCGATGTCCATCAGCTCGCAAGACAGTTTTTCGAGTTTGCTGTCGCGATTGCCAAGACGATATTTGCATTCGACCAGCTCGATGCCATAGAGGCCGAAGTAGCGCTCCAGGTCGAGCGTATCGGCAATGCTGGCGTCTTCGGCCGGTTGCGCCGATGGCGGCGGCGTGAGCCAGAGGAGTCGGTCTTCCTCCGGGTGGATGACGAACGAGGCAACATTGTGTCGGAGCGCAACTTGCTGCGCGATGGCTGCCTGTAGCGGTGTTGCTGCAGAGAGATTGATCAGGCAGGGGGCCGGCGACAAGGATATGACGCTGCTCAGGCGCTCGTGCACGGCCTGGACATCCCATTCGGGTCGAATTGGCAGCGTATTGACGGGAAGCTTCGCATGGCGGATTTCTTCGGCGACATGGGTTGCATCCCGACGCTTCTCATCTTCGCAGAACAGGGTGACCTGGCTGATCCTGAACTGCGGGTCGAGCGCCGGTGTCACGATCTCTGGGCGAATGTCGTCAACAAACGATATCAAGTGCATTGGGATATTGGAATGGCACAAAAATGGCGACAATTGTAGCGAATCCATTGCCCACAAAGCATCGTCCGGAATGACTTTTTGATGCGGTGTGACTGGCATGTGTGCTGTATTTCCAACAGTTTCTTTAGCTTCGAAAAATGGGGGCGTGACGTGGTCCCAAGGTCGGTTGGCATGATGTTGTCGGAAGGTGTCAATACAAAGCTACAGACAAAGAT
The DNA here is from genome assembly GCF_900099695.1 of Propionivibrio dicarboxylicus. Lineage (GTDB taxonomy): Bacteria > Pseudomonadota > Gammaproteobacteria > Burkholderiales > Rhodocyclaceae > Propionivibrio > Propionivibrio dicarboxylicus. Next base: position 12,001 of record NZ_FNCY01000028.1, read on the forward strand.
GGCGATTTGAACTGACACGGGGGTTGATCATGGCACACGAGAAAATTGAGGCCACCGATGCCATCAGGGCGTGTCTTGGGCTAAACGAAAACCGGAAGGTGCTGATTGAGGTTGTCGCGATGAAGGATGGCAAGTGCCGAATGACAGACGATTCAGTACAAACGCTCGACGTTTGCGAAATTATCTGCCAGATGCGCGCGCGGGCCTTGGGCGCCTCTGGAATCTCAGGTTGCGCTGCGTCGGGAACGGGTGGGTCTGCATCCGGAAACCGATAGGAGGGTGAAACTACAAGAAGGGCGGATAGGCTATGTAGTCGAGAATGGAAGTCCGGATACGGTGATTGTCGAATTTAAGGATGAGCAATCCGGTGAGGCATTCGCTATCGTGAGCGTGAATGTGCATGATTTGCTGTCGCTCAAGCGCGGGTAGCGTGTGGCCGTTCTCTGTAGGGGGGCTTCGTGTTTTTTCGGGGAGAAATATTGCATTTCTTGCGTTAGAACTTGAAGAAATTCCGTGTTCTTTCTGTAAACGTCGGGTTTGCCGATTCAATTACTCATCTCGAGTTGAGAATGGTCTCGAACCAATGACAGTGTTCGCGCCGATCTTGATATGACAAAAGTTGGCGATTAAAATCGGGGGCAATCAGGCAGGAGTGCGTCCTTCAATTCAAGGAGCGCATATAGTCAGCTCCTATCCCAGTGGGAGTTTGCCGAGTAGATTGGGAACAGCCGACACTTGGTCGGCTGTTTGTTTTTTTGATCACGTAGTTGTCGCTTCTGGTTCTGATCGTGAACGGGACCGTGTGTTTATGCCTTTCTCGTCAGGCGGTCCGTGACGATGACTAGCAAACGCCACACCGCAATCGCCGGCGCGAAAAACGCTTTCGGCGTTTCCCTGGCTCCTTTCATAAAGCCGCGCAAAAAATCTTTCACTATCTGTCTCCCAGTTAAATTCGAGGCATCTGTCTATGTTGTCGCGAGAGTCTGAACTCCGGCTGGAAACGACGGAATTTTCTCATGTCTTCGCGCGTGGCTGCGCGAAAACCATGCAGGCGCCACAACAATGGGCCGAGCCAGTCACGTGCCCGAAAATGACTGTTGGGGCCGGTATATGCGCTCTGTCTTGATGCCATCCTTCCGACTAAACAAAGAATACGAAGTTATCGCCAATTTCAGGTTGGGCTGTGGATCATTGTCTGCGCCGCCACAACCGGCATCCGATATTGGGTTGGACACCGGCGCTAAGGCCCAAATCTCGGGCGTAGCGGCCATCAAAGCAACTACTCATATGACAAGAATGAGATCCGTTTATGGCCGGTAGCTGCCTGACGAGCTAGTGCTCAATGGCTAATCGGCAGCGAGTCGCCAGCATAATCGGTGGCGGGATTCAAGCATAATGGCCGGTGGGAATGGAGCATACGCACTCACAACGGATCGGAAATGGCCCTGGCCGTCAGGGAAGTCGCGATGAACCAAAAAAAATCCCGCGCCAGTCTGGCACGGGACATAAATCTCATCGTTGCGATGAGTCAGGGAGGGTCAAACATTGTCAGCAGGGGATGCTGAAGCAACAGTTGAAGTGTACGACTCGCCGATTTTCTTGTCTGTGTTGCATTCGAGGCGGTTAAGTAACGATTTGTAGCGTCGTGCGATGTTCCCGCCGCCGCTTGCGTAACCCGGTATCCGCAAAGCAGGTGATTTTTTGCCTGGGCAACTGTTCGGCAAGATGTCGAATGCGTACAATCGGCCAACTTCGGACCTTGGCCGCCAGCCGGGCGCATTCAACGGGGCGCCTGCTTGACTCCTGAACGTGCCGGATTGCTCTCCCGTGCTTCCCGGTTACCGATTGAACTGCCTGGAGCGTGCGCGTTTCCGTCGGTCGAGTCGGCGGCTCAGCCCGGGGCAACAATACGCTGTCATGCCTATTCACTTGACCCCTCCTATGGAACTCTTCGATCCGCGGACTTACTTGTTGGTGACCAATCTGCTCGGCGTACTGTGCGCGCTGGTGCTCTGGGTCCAGGCGCGAAGCTTCCCCGAGGAAATCAAGGGTTTGAGGGATTGGGCCAAGGCTGTCGGGCTGATCGCGTTTGCGTCCGGATTCAGTGCGCTGCGTGGGATATTGCCGAGCCTGCTGACGGTGGTGGCGGCGAGTGCGTTGTTCCTGTTCGGGCAGCTGTGGGTGATCGTCGGCCTGCTGCGCTATTGCGGACGTCCGGTCGTCTGGCGCCCCGCCGTGGATATTATCGGCGCGCTGCTCATCGTCATCGTCGGGCTGACGTACGGTAGCGAGCATTATCAGGGGCGATTGTTCCTGATGGCCCTGGCGCATATCGTCTTTTCCGCTTTCGGCGCCTACCTGGCGTGGCAAGCGCAGCCCAGGGGCTTCGGCAGTCGTTTCTTGTGCAGCTTCTTCGTGCTCGGCCTTCTCGTCGCCGTCTACCGTATCGCCACGCTGCCTTCGGTGACCGACCGGATGGACGATCTATTCGACCAGGGCCTGATCCAGCAACTCTATCTGGGGTTTTTCTCGCTTGGCGTCCTGGGACTGTCGATCGGCTTTATCTTGCTCGCCAATGAACGGCTTCGGGTCGATCTCGAGTTCATGGCGACACGCGATCCGATGACCGGCGCGCTCAATCGGCGAGCATTTTCCGGTCGGGCGAAGGTGGAGTGGTCGCGTAGCCAGCGCACGCGTCAGCCGCTGGCCGCCGTTACGATGGATATCGATTTCTTCAAGAAAGTGAATGACACCCACGGCCATCATGTCGGAGATCAGGTCATCAAGGATTTTTGCCAGCGGACCGGGCAAATGTTGCGCGTCCCCGATGTGCTGGCTCGTTTCGGCGGCGAAGAGTTCGTCATCTTGTTGCCAGATACCGGATTGGCCGAAGCCAGGCAGGTCGCTGAACGGATTCGTAAGGAAATAGCGAAGCAGCGCGTGAAAAGTCTGCCGGCCTACACGATCAGTCTCGGGGTGGCGGTGGCTCAAGCCGGTTCGGGCAATCCGGAAAATATCGACGCCCTTCTGGCGCTGGCGGACGAGAGGCTTTATCAGGCGAAAGAGCGCGGGCGGAATCGGGTCGAGGCCTAGCGTCGACCGGAGGACGCGGATGTTCGCTCTTCCTTCTCGGCGGCAAAGGATCCGTTGAAGGGCCGGGGCGCGTTGCAGACGAACCCGCCAAACAAGAAAAAACAGACGCAATAAGCGTCTGTCCTATTAGTTCAGCATGCCGGATACCGGAAATTCTCCGGCAGGCCGCCGCTTTGCCGTGTTCAGTTCGGGCCGCCCGCTTCGGGCAGCACGATATTGACTTCCAGCACTTCAAAATTGCCCTGTTTTTCCAGGGCGACCTTGATGTCGTCCGGATTGACAGCGACATACTTGGAAATGACGGCAATCAATTCCTTCTGCAGCTCGGGCAGGAAATCCTGTTTGCTGGTCTGTCCGTTGCGTTCATGGGCAATGATCAGCTGCAGGCGTTCCTTGGCGACGCTCGCGGTCTTGGGTTTGTTGCCGAAGATGAGGGAAAGCAGTGACATGCTTATTTCCCTCCAAAGATTCTCTTGAGCAGGCCGGGTTTTTCATAGTCGACGAAGCGCAAGGGCTTGTCTTCCTTGCCGAGGAAGCGATCGACGATGTCGAAATAGGCATCGGAAACGTCGCTGCCTTTCAGGTGAATCGCCGGCGCCCCCTGGTTCGAGGACTGCAGCACCAATTCCGATTCGGGCACGACACCGATGATCTTGACCCGCAGGATCTCGTGGATGTCCTTGTACGAAAGCATTTCGCCATCCTCGACACGCTTGGGCGAGTAGCGGGTAATCAGCAGATGTTCCTTGACCGGTTCACCGCCCGCGATGGCGCGCCGCGATTTGGCCTGGATGATGCCGAGAATGCGATCGGAGTCACGCACGGACGAGACTTCCGGGTTGGTCACGATCAGGGCTTCGTCGGCGAAGGTCAGCGCCATGATTGCGCCATGCTCGATGCCGGCCGGGGAGTCGCAGACGATGTAGTCGAAGCCCATGTGCTCGAGCTCCTTGAGCACCTTTTCGACGCCTTCTTCGGTCAGCGCATCCTTGTCGCGTGTCTGCGAGGCCGGCAGCACATAAAGGTTGTCGTTGCCGCAATGCTTGTCCTTGATCAGGGCCTGCGACAGCGTCGCTTCGCCATTGATCACATTGATCAGGTCATAGACCACCCGCCGCTCGCAGCCCATGATCAGGTCGAGATTACGCAGGCCGACGTCGAAGTCGATCACCGCCGTCTTGAAGCCGCGCAAGGCGAGGCCGGACGAAAAGCTGGCGCTGGTGGTGGTTTTGCCGACGCCACCCTTGCCGGAAGTAACAACAACGATGCGAGTCAAGGATGTCTCTCCGTGAAAAAGGGCAGAATTTTACCTGTTGCCGGGAATTTCTCCGAATCGCCGCCCGACGGGGGCTCCGTCAATCGGTCGATAGCGCCTCGATAACCAGGCTGGAAGCGCCTTCCGCGCCACCGGCGAGGCGGATCTGCGTCGGCCGTCCGGCGAGCCGTTCGGGCACGCCGGCCTCGAAGGTGCGGTAGACGCCGGCGATCGATACCAGCTCGGGCTCGAAACGTGTGGTGAAGATGCGTGCCTCGGTCGAGCCGCTGGCGCCAGCCAGGGCACGTCCGCGCAGCGGCGCGTAGATGTGGATGCTGCCGTCGGCGATGACTTCGGCGCCGGCATTGACGGCGGCCAGCACGACCAGGTCGCCGCCGCGCGCGTAGGCCTGTTGTCCGGAACGAAGCGGACGGTCGATGACCAGCGTCGGCACGGACACGGTTTTGACGATCGGGGGCGGCGGTGCCGGCGTCGGCGCCGGTTCGGCCTGAACGGGGGGCGCTTGAACGGGCTCGGCATGAACAGGGGCCGGCGGCACCGCATCTTCGCTCGCGCGGGCGGCGCGCTTGAACGCGGCGAAACTCGGCAATCCCGCCGTGGCGGCGCTCGTGCGCAGGGTTTCGGGGCCGCCCCGCACACCGATGACAGTCAGTCCGTGCGTGCCGAACAGGGCGCGCAAGGCCGCCCAGTCGGCGTCGCCGTCCTCAATCGCGTCCAGTTCCAAGACAGCGGCATCACCGTCGAAAAATGCGTCATCACCGAACAGCTCGGTGGCTGCTTTGGTCAGCGCTGCCGGCTGCAACGAGTGCAGCGTGACGCTGACCACCGGGAGCGTCGTTCCCTTGAACTCGATCAAGGAGCGTTTCTTGTTTGCACGTGCCATAAGAGTGCTGCAGAAGCCAAAAGCTAGTCCGAAAGGGGGCGAAGTCTAGCGCAGACCGCAGACCGGCGCAAAAATGAGGCCGTCCCGGCGGCCGGCGCGTCGCCGCCGAAACCCGGCGAAGTCCAGCGAAGCCCAGCCGGTACCGGCCGGTGCCGCGCGCTTAGCCGCTATTGCGCAAGCCGGCGGCGATCCCGTTGATCGTCAGGTGGATGCCATGACGCAGGCGCTCGTCGCTCTCGCCGGCGCGGTGTCGGCGCAGCAACTCCACCTGCAGGTGGTTGAGCGGGTCCATGTACGGGAAGCGGTTGCGGATCGACCGTCGCAGCAGCGGATTGTCGGCAAGCAACTCCTCGCGCTCGGTGATCGCCAGGAGATGATGCCGCGTGCGTTCGAACTCGGCGCGGATGCGGCTGAAGATGTCGTTTCGCAGTACCGGGTCGCTGACCAGTTGCGCGTAGCGCGACGCAATCGTCATGTCGGCCTTGGCCATGACCATGTCCATGTTGGAGAGCAGGGTGCGGAAGAAGGGCCAGCGCGCGGCCATGCGGCGCAAGACGGCGAGTCCCTCGGGATGGTCCTTGAGCCAGCCCTCGACGGCGCTGCCGAATCCGTACCAGCCGGGCAGCATCAAGCGGCATTGCGCCCAGCCGAAAACCCAGGGGATGGCCCGCAAATCCTCGATGCGCTCGGTCGGCTTGCGCGATGTCGGCCGGCTGCCGATATTTAATCCGGATATTTCGGCGATCGGCGTCGATTCGCGGAAATAGCGCGTGAAGTCCTTGCTTTCATAGACCAGGCGGCGATAGGCCTGGAAGGCCCGCTGCGAGAGCGATTCGAGCACCTCGCGGAATACTTCGGGTTCGGTTTCGAGTTCGAGGTCGAGCAGGGTCGCTTCGAGCGTTGCGGCGATCATGATCTCCAGATTGCGGCGCCCGACTTCCGGATTGGAATACTTCGACGAGATGACTTCGCCTTGTTCGGTGATCCGGATCTGGCCGGAGACGGCGCCGGCGGGCTGCGCGAGGATCGCCTGGTAGCTGGGTCCGCCACCGCGTCCGACCGATCCGCCGCGGCCGTGGAAGAGCCGCAGTCGAATGCCCGCGGCATCGAACACCCGCGCCAGTTCGACCTCGACCTTGTACAACTCCCAGCCGGAGGTGAGGAAGCCGCCGTCCTTGTTGCTGTCCGAATAGCCGAGCATGACCTCCTGTTCGTCGGCGCGGGAGGCCAGCAAGGCACGATAGACCGGCAACGCGAACAGGCGCTGCATGATTGCCGGGCCGTTGCGCAGATCCTTGATCGTTTCGAATAGCGGAATGATGTTGAGCGCCAGTTGCGGCGAACCGCCGGCCGGAGACGCCGGCATCAGCAGCCCGGCTTCCTTGAGCAGCAAAGCCACTTCGAGGATGTCCGAGACGCCGTCGGTCTTCGAAATGATGACATTCGGCAAGGCGGTATTGCCGTAGCGGGCGCGTAGTGCCCGCGCCGCGAAGAAAATCGACAACTCGCCCTGGGTCTCGTCGGCGTAGTCGAGATGCGGCGAGTAGAGCGGGCGCGGGCTGGCGATCTCCTCGGCAAGCAAGGCGATGCGCTCGTCCTCGGCGAGCGCCAGATAATCCGGCACGCGGCCGGCGCGGGCGAGCAGTTCGGCAACCGTGCGTTCATGCACTTCGGAATTCTGGCGCAAATCGATCGGCGCCAGATGGAAACCGAACAGCTGAACCGCTCGCACCAGGCGCCGCAGCCTGCCGCCGGCGATCAGCGCCGCACCGTGTTGGCATAAGGAGTCGGAAAGCACGACGAGGTCGGCGTGCAATTCGGCGGCGTTGCCGTAGGGCGCCAGGGCGCCGACCGCATGGCGTAGCGCATCGTGGTGGCCGAATGCCTTGGCGGTCGCCTCCAGGCGCGCGTAGATGCCGGTCAGTGCACGCCGGTAAGGTTCGTCGGCGCGGTGCGGCGATTGGTCCGGGGACGCGTCGGCGAGCGCCTGAAGTTCAGGCGAAACCTCAAGCAGCCGGCGCGACAGCGGCAGTTCGGCGCCCAGCGCATGGACTTCCGTGAGATAGAAATCGAGCGCGGCCGTCGATTGCAGGTGCAGGGCCGTCTTCAGGATGTCTGCGGTGACGAAGGGATTGCCGTCGCGGTCGCCGCCGATCCAGCTGCCGACGCGGAAGAAGGATGGCAATTCCCAGTCGTCACCGGGAAAGGAGGCCTTGAGCATGTCCTGCAACTGGCCGTAGAGACGCGGCAATTCGGCGAAGAAGGTGTCGTCGTAATAACTGATCCCGTTCTTGATTTCGTCGACGACGGCCAGGCGGTTGGGCCGCACCATGCGGGTCCGCCAGAGTCTGAGGACGGCACGGCGCAAGGCGAGATCGTTGTCCTCCTGTTCCTCGGGCGTGAATTGCAGGCGGTCGCGTCGGTCGAGCAAGCCGGCGATCTCGTGCTGGCACTGCAGGATCGATTTGCGCGAGACCTCGGTCGGATGCGCCGTCAGCACGGGCGAGAGCAGGGCGACATCGAAGAACTGGCGCAGCGCCTTGACCGCCACGCCCGCCTCCTGCAAGCGGTCGAAGGCGTGCTTGAGGCTGCCCATCTGCGGTGCCGAGCCCATGCGGTCGTGCGCGCGCCGCCGACGGATGTGATGCTGGTCCTCGGCGATGTTGGCAAGATGCAGAAAGAAACTGAAAGCACGAACGACCTGGATCATCGTGTCGCGCGGCAATTCGTTCAGGAGCGTTTCGACGCCCGAGGCGACCAGCTGATCCAGCCCACGTACCGGCTCCTGGTTCAGTTGCACCGAGATCTGGCGAACACGTTCGATGATGGCATAGACATCCTCGCCCTCCTGGTCGCGAACGGTATCGCCGAGCAGTCGGCCGAGCAGACGGATGTCGTCACGGAGCGGGAGATCTTTGTCGTTGGGCGACATGGTTTTGACCGATAAAAGCCCTTGGAATCCGGGTCTGCCGCCAAAGTTCAACGCTGCGATCAGGAGATCGAATGCCGGACCGCCGCTGCCATTTTCATTGATACCTTTTCAGTATCAAAAGACCATCCAAATGGTATTTGTCTTGCCGGGGTGGGAAGACAACAATTAAAGCCACCGAGATTTCCGATTGGCTTGCCGGCCATTCTCCAAGGCCGGTGATGAGACAGACACGGGCGTTAAGACTTCCTTTCCTGGTTGGCCACTGAATCCCGATTCAGACGATCAGGCCGGGATGCCATTAACGAACCAGGAATAGGCATTCGTCGTACGTCGGCGCCGTTTTCTAGGTAACAAAATAACCATATCAACGTCTGGGAGTCGCAATGAAACAACACAAAATTTCATGCCTGTCGATGCTGGCCGCATTGCTTTTCAGCAGTAGCGCGATCATGGCGCGAGACTTTCGCGCAGCCGATAATCAGCCGCTGGATTATCCAACCGTGCTTGCCGTGAAGTTCATCGGCGAGCAGATTGCGGCGGCAACCCAGAACAAGTACAACATCAAGGTCTATGGCAACAGCTCCCTCGGCTCGGGCAAAGACGCCATCGAGCAGGTCAAGATCGGTGCAATCGACCTGACGCGGGTGTCGACGTCCGAATTCCACGGCATCATTCCCGAGTCGCTGGTGCCTTCCTTCCCTTTCCTTTTTCGTGACATAGACCACTTCAGAAAAGTCATGAACGGGCCGGTCGGCGACGAGATTCTTGCCTCCTTCGACAAGGCCGGTTACGTCGGTCTGTGCTTCTATGAGGCGGGGGCGCGCTCGATCTATGCGAAGCGACCGATCCGCAACCTGGCTGATTCGAAAGGCCTGAAAATCCGCGTTCAACCCTCCGAGCTTTGGGTGGCTATCGCCGGTGCGATGGGGGCGACGGCGACGCCGATTCCCTATGCTGAAGTCTACACGGCGCTGAAAACAGGCTTGGTCGACGCGGCCGAGAATAACTATCCGTCCTATGAAACATCGAAGCACAACGAGGCTGCACCGATTTTCAGCGAAACCCAGCATGTCATGGCCCCCGATGTGGTCGTTTTCTCGAAGAAGGTGTGGGATACGCTTTCCAAGGAAGACCAGGCCATCATTCGCAAGGCGGCGAAGGACTCCGTTCCGTATTTCACCAAGTTGTGGACGGCCAAGGAACTCGACTCCAAGACCATCGTCCAGAAGGCGGGAACGCAATTCGTTACCGACGTGAACAAGAATGAATTCGTCGGTGCCATGAAACCCGTATGGGATAAATTCACGCCGACGCCGGAACTGAAGGCTCTGGTGCAAAAGATCGTCGACACCAAATAGAAGACAGTTCCTCAAGATGCCCGCAGGTGTGATGCCACATCCGCGGGCTTTTTCTTGCAGAAACCCCTAGACTACGCCTTCGGCTGTCGTCTGCGAGTCGGTGCTGGCCGTGTCAGGCATGATTTCAAGCCTTCCGGCGAACGGCGCCTTGACTCGCGCGGATGGAATCATCATCGGTAGAGATCGGTGTCATGGACATTAGGCAATTGAAATACTTTATCGCCGTTGCCGAGGAGCAGCACATCGGACGTGCCGCCGACCGTTTGCACATCTCTCAGCCGCCGCTCACCCGTCAAATCCATGCGCTCGAGTCGGAACTCGGGGTCCTGCTGTTTACCCGGACGAAATGGGGCGTGAAGCTGACCCAGGTCGGCGAGTATCTGCTCGACCATGCGCGAGACATCAAGGCGCACGTCGAGCTGGTCAAGGAGCATGCGAAGCATGTGAGCAAGGGCCAGGTGGGACAGATCGATGCCGGCGTCTATGGGTCGGCCATGCTCAATGTCATTCCGCAGATTCTCGACTCGTTTTCGGCGAGCTATCCCGGCGTCAAAGTGGTGCTGCACACGCTCAACAAGGGACGCCAGATCGACGCCCTGCATCGCGGCCAGATCATGATTGCCTTCGAGCGCTATATTCCAAAGTCGAAAGGGCTGAAAATCGAACTGGTCTGCGCGGAACCGCTCTGCGTCGCCCTGAACGAACGGAATCCGCTGTCGAAGCTTCCTTCCATCCGGATGGACCAATTGCGCGGCGAGCCGATCATCGGCGAGGTTGTGCCGAGCGTTGCGGTCAAGCAGCTATTTGATCGGCATTGTTTCGAGCCGATCGTGGCGCAAAAGTCCGAGGACATGATTTCCGCCGCAGTCATGGTGGCGGGCGGCTTCGGAACGGCGGTCGTTCCCGCTTCGCTGCAGAATCTGCAATTGCCCAACGTGGTCTTCAGGCCGCTGGAAGAAGGCGCTGAAACGCTCATCGAACTTCATTGTGCGTATCGCTCCGATGAGAGTTCGCCGCTGTTGCATGCCTTGTTGAAAACGGTTCGGGAATACGACCGCATGACGGGTGCCTGAAATCTTCGGCGGCGCCGATGCAGTCTTGCCTCCTAGCCGCGAGCCGCGATGGCACTCGCCAGCGTTTGCCTGAAACGCACGCAGGCGTCGGCGATGCTGTCCGGCTGGCGAAAAACGGTGAATACGCCGGTGATGAAGACTTCAGCGCCTTTGCGTGCGCATTCGATGGCATTGGGATAGTCCACCCCGCCGTCGATGGAGACGAGAAAGTCGACGTCATGCGCCTTGCGCAGGGCGATGAGCGCGTCCAGGCGCTCCAGGCTGTCCGTCATGAATCGCTGTCCCGCGTAGCCGGGCTCGACGGTCATCAGGACGACATAATCGACAAAGCGAATGACCGGTTCGATGACCGAGATCGGCTGGCTCGGGTTGATGACGACGCCGGCTTTCATTCCCATGTCGCGAATCGTCGTCAGGATTCTGCGCGAGAAATGGGTGGCGTCCATGTGAAAGCTGACCCAGTCGGCTCCGTTGTCCTTCAATAGCGGCAGATAGCTCATCGGATCGGTCACCATGAGATGGACGTCGGTGACCATCTGCGGGTATTTCTCCTTCAGTTCGCGGACGATTCTTACCGGGAAGCACAGGTTCGGGACGTAGTGTCCGTCCATGATGTCGATGTGAAACCAGTCGGCGCCGCCCTGAACGAGTTCTTCGACTTGCGCACCGAGTTCGGTGAAGGCGCAGTTCGCCAGCGATGGCGCGTTGATGATTCGTTGGGCAGTCATTGGCTATTCCAGTCTGTTGCCATAGATTTCCTGCGTGTGCAGGTCCATGAAATTTCGATCTTCGGCGCTTGTGCTGACCATGCAATAGACGTAGCGAATGCCCGTTTTCGGGCAGCCGACATTGGGGTGATACCCGGACGGAATGCTAATGACATGGCCGTTCTGTACCAGGGCGACGTTGGCCTTACGCATGTCGTCATAGACGCATTGCAATCCGAAGCCATCGTCCATGTTGAAATAGACGTAAACTTCCTCGCGTTTTTCGCCGTGCTCGTGCGGCGGCCATGCCGTCCATCCGCCGGGCGCGCCGTAGCATATTCCCATCAGGAAACGGCTCGAATCGAACTTTTCGTCGATGCAATTCCAGACTTCGCGGCGTGTCCCGAGTTCGGTTTTGCCGTAGGTCTTGTGTCGGTCATCGGCATCGACATCCTTGAAGCGGATATGCGCGAAGGAGGTACGCCGTTGGCAAGGCGCGCCGTAGCGAATGAGGACCGCAGGGCCGCCTTGAAGCCTTATTTCACTATTGATCGGCAGGTACAGCATATCGCCGAGTTCGGCCGTTCCCGCGGTGTCCAGGCAGTGATAGGACAGGTTTCCGTCGATGACGACGAGGCAGAGTTCCTCTGCGCCGCTGTTGAGCACGACTGCGGAAGAGGAAATTTCGACACGCTGAAGACTGGTATGGACGAGTCCCATGTCGGCAGGTTTGAGAAGATCGAGCGTCTCGTCTGGCTTGAAATGATATTTGGGCATTTTCGTATCCGACCCTCTGTCTGTCTTTGGCGTGATCGATGTTGCTGGTCGCCGGGGGAATTGCTGTCTGGCGCTGCTTACGTGCAATGGCCTGCCGGGGCGCCGCCTATTTCGGGAAGTGGTAGATGAACACCCTCAGGTTATCCTTCCCGATCTTTCGAATGGCATGCGGCACGCCGGCGGGCGCATACATCGCACATCCCGGCGCCAGGTCGTATTCGGCATCGTCGACCTTCATTTTTCCGTAGCCGCTGATGACGTAGAAACCCTCGTGGTCGTCGTGCACTCCCGGCGTCGGGTACTCTTCCCCAAAAAACACGTTGAGCATCGCCGAGCATGCCGAGATCGGGGTGTTGAGGTCGTTGAAGATCGGGAAGCTCAGCGCGCCCGGATATTCCTTGCGATCACTCTCGTCGGGATGCGCAACGTAGGTTTCAGCCATTGTTTTTCCAGTACTCATCGCGGTTTGATCGGTCGCTTCGACTTGCGGTTCACGCGCTTCAGGTTATTACGCTGCCATCCGGGAGCGAATCCGTGGCTCGCCGTGAATCGTTCGTGCCGTGGTGAGTGGTATTTTTTATTTTCGTGGCATTCGAATCAAATACCATTTGGTCGCATCGCCGATACCCTCAAGGTATCAAGTGGGGCGGCATCAGTGGCGACCGCACGGGGAGGGCGGCCGGCGACGCCCAGCCCTTCTGGAACGCCTCCAGGCGCTTCAGAAGAACCGTTACAACATCAAGGAAACGGCACGTGCCATGGGCGTGTCGCGGCCGACGATTTATCGCTGGATGCGAAAAAACAATATCGTCATTACCAGGGTGTTGTGATGCGCATCCGCCCAGGGGGCGCACCTCGGCGTCGAGTCGGCCCCCGGCGTGGCCGGGGGGCTCAGACCATTACTTCTGCGATTCGGTACGATACGCGTCGATAACGCGTTGCATCTTCTTCGACGGCTCGCCGATGGTGATGAACCCCAGCGGGCGGAGCACCTTGTCGGATTGAATGATCTTCACTTTCTGTGCGTCGGCGAATCCACGACCGATTCCGCCGATGCCGCCGGGTGTACGCGCCACCGCATCATTCATCTCGCTGATGTTGCCGAGCGCGACCGCGTTTTGGGCATAGTCCTGGTTGGCCATGACCGCCTGCTTGATGAAACCGCGGGTGGCGCTGGTGAGCGAATCGGTAATCACCGTGATCGCCAGATCCTGCCCGCCGACCTCTTTCCAGTTTCCGATCTTTCCGGTGTGAATGTCCCTGATCTGCTCGGGCGAGAGGCTTGCCACGGAATTGGATGCGTTGACGATGAAGGCGATTTCATCGCTCTTGATCACATGCATTTTCAGCTGCCTGATGTCGACGTCCTTTCCGCCGGTCTTCGCTGCCTGTACCGTCGTTTCGAGCGATGCGGATGACATCGCCGCGTCGCACTTGCCGTCGACGAGATCGGTCAGTCCTTTTCCGGCGTTGCTCACCGCGATGCCGACTGTATAACCGCTTGTCTTTTCGACGGCATCTTTGAGCGGCGCGACCAGACGATCGGCGACGGTCGCGGCACCGCAGAGCGCGACCTTTTCCTTGGGCGGTGCCACTCTGTCGCCGATTCTGCGGTGACATTGCGTGCATTTGTAAAACGCCTTGTCGCCATCGTGGCAGGCGAAACATGCGCCGTCACCATCGTGATCTTCCTTGGTCATCAGGGCTTTCTTCTTCGTCTGGAAGATGTCCGAATGACAGTCGTTGCACCTCAACCCGGCCGCGGCGTGCGTTCGTCCGTCGAAGATGACCTTGCCTTCTCCGCCGCCACCGTAGGACAGGGTGCTGCGACCGTCGACGGAGAATGCGCTGCCGGCGAAAAAGAGCATGAGCACTATGCCCAGTCCCTGTAAAAGCTTCTTCATCTGCGACTCCTTCTTGAAATGGAAATGGTTTTGCCCGGCATGCCAGTCGAATGCACGTGAATTCCCGGTCGAGTCGGTCGCCTCGGTTGCTCGGCGAGAGGAGATCAATCGCCGCAGCGCGGGCATCGACGCGGCCGGAATGCACACAAGCGCGCAGGCAAGAGTGCAGGCAAGAGCAGGAAAGATAACCGGGGTGTCGCGTCAAGTGGCTGACGACGCCACCGGCCGCGACTTCGGGCGTCAATCCTGGTTCATGTCTCGCGCCGGGCAAAGGCACTGATTCGCATCGCCTGGAGAACGCCGACAACACCGCACCCTTCGTTGGTTCGAAGAAGGGGGTCAAGCGGCATTGGTGGCGAGGAGGGATATCCGTTCCGCATGCTGCCGGAACGGGTTCCCGCCTGGCGGTCGTCTCCGTTCGATGTCATGTCAAGATGCCTGAGCCGGTTCCTGAAATCCTGCCTTGAGCCGATGCTTTCCGGCCTGCGTCCGGCGTCTATACCAGGATCTTCCTCGTCGCTTTTTTCAGGTTTGGCACGCCGGTCAGCACCATCGCGTCAACAAGCTCGTTCTTCATCTTGTTGACCATCAGGGTGACCCCCTCGGGACCGCCGCCGACAGCGCCGCGGACGAACGGCCGGCCCACCAGCACCGCGTCGGCGCCGAGGGCGAGGCACTTCAAGGCGTCGGTTCCGTAACGGATGCCGCCATCGACGAAGATCGTGATCTTGCCCTTCAACTTGGCGGCGATCGGTGCCAGCACGTCAACGGTGGCCGGCGTGTGGTCGAGCACCCGGCCGCCGTGGTTCGAGACGACAATCGCCGCCGCGCCCGCCGCCTTGGCCATCTCGGCTTCATCCACGGTCATGACGCCTTTGACGATGAACGGCAGTTTCGATGAGGCAGCGATTTCCTTGAGTTGCGCCAGTGTTTTCGGTTCGACCGTCTGGCCCGGAAGCGCTCTCGCTGCGCGTCCGGCCGAATCGATATCGATTCCGAAGGCAATCGCGCCGGATGCCTCGACAAGCCGCACCCGCTTGATGATCTCTTCCTGCGTCCGGGGCTTGATGATGGCGATGGCCTTGGCCTGGCTTCTCGCGATGGCCTTCAATCGCGTTTCATAGACCGTCAGCGGGTCGCCGATGCCGTCGGCGACAAAGCAGACGGT
This sequence comes from Propionivibrio dicarboxylicus, assembly GCF_900099695.1. Taxonomy (GTDB): domain Bacteria; phylum Pseudomonadota; class Gammaproteobacteria; order Burkholderiales; family Rhodocyclaceae; genus Propionivibrio; species Propionivibrio dicarboxylicus. The sequence continues at coordinate 27,172 of NZ_FNCY01000028.1, forward strand.
GTTGGCCGCCTTGCATCCGAACAGCATGGCCTCGATGAACTCGTCTTCGCTCATCTTGCCCGTCAAGCCCATGTTGTAGGTGGTGCCGCCGGTGCATGCCGCGAAAATCGGGAGCGAGAGATCTTGGCCCCAGAGGGAGATCGTCGTGTCCGGTTTCTTCACATCGTGGAAGGTGCGCATCTTGAACTGGATTCTGGCCAGTCCGTCGTAATTGTTGCGGAAGGCTTTGCCCGAACCGATGCCGCCAAAGCCGGGGACTTCGCCGGCACACGCGTCGCCGTTGCATTCCGGACAGACACGGCAGCGCGGGTAGAGTTTTTCGCGCGCCACCTTCAGTACTTCTTCCAGTTTGAGCGGTTGGCCCTTCTTGGCCGTTGCTTCGGCCGCACCCGCTGCGGATGCCGCCGCTGCCGTGGTTTGGGCATTGGCTTCGTTCTTGACGAGGCTTGTCAGGGCGACAGCCCCGACGGCGGCTCCGGTGATGAAGCCGCGCCGGCTCAAACCTTCAACACGTTCTTCGTGGTGTTCTTGCTTCGACATCGCTTATGCCTCCTTTAAGTTGACTCGTCGCCCATGGGATGCGATCAGGTACCGGGTTTTTCCCGAATGTGGATCCAAGAAATGCTTTCCCGCAGCATGAAGGTCGAACGGTGTCGCCTTCTATCTAGTTGGTATTTTGTATGCAAAATACACATTATCAGAGAAGTCTGCGGCGAGCAAAGATTTTTTCGGCGTTGTGCCACTTGATCGGGGGCGTGAGTGGACGAGCGATTCATCCCTTGCCTGTCGGACACGGCTGTTCGGGTAAGCGCCCGGGCGCGTGTGCGGGAAGCCGGTTGGCCGGATGCCGCTCGGGTTGTTCCGGTGTATGTCGGGGTAATCCGGCCGGGCGGCTTCGGCCGGCGATTCAGGCGCGATTCAGGCGCGATTCAGGCGCGATTCAGGCGCGATTCAGGCGCAGCTTGGGCGGTAGCGGTGGCGACGATGGTCGCACCGGGCGATCTGCGCGCCTGCAGTGACGCAGGGATTGCCAGGAGGAGTGGGGCGTTATGACGACGGGTCGGGGGAAAAGACCGGCAACCTCGTGTCGGGAACGGTCGTCTGGTGTTTTAGACGCAGCTTCGTTACGACGCCTGGGGTTTGTCGGCCGTGCGCAATTCCGCCAGGATGATCTCTTTCTTCTGCACGATATGCTGCCGCAACATGGACGCCAGCAACTTGCCGTCCCGGGCTTCGAGGGCTTTGATCATTTCGCCGTGTTCCTGAACCGCGCGGTCCCATTTTGCCGCGTTGAGGTTCGAACGAAAGCGCAGGGCGTTGAGGCGCCGATTGAGACCGACATAGGTCTGGCGCAAGACCGAGTTGCGCGCGGCCTCGTTGATCCGGTCATGCAGGCGCTGATTGCAGCGGTAGTACGCGGGGAGATCGTTCCGCGCGTGCAGGGCCAGCATCTCGTAGTGGAGGGCCTTGATTGCGCTCAGCTCCTCGGGCGAGATCCGTTCGCACGCCAATTCGCCGGAAAATGCTTCGAGTGCGCTCATGAGTTCGAACACTTCGCCTATTTCCGTTTCGGACATGCTTGAGACACTGGCGCCCTTGTTCGGCGTGATATCGACCAGCCCTTCCGTGGCGAGGACCTTGATCGCTTCTCGCAGGGGCGTGCGGGAGACGCCCAGCGTTTCGCACAAGGCCCGTTCGTTGAGTTTGATGCCTGGAGGCAGGATGCCTTCGACGATCAGATCCCGGATGTGGCCGACGACGTTGTCATGGAGCGCCTGTCGTTCCATCTTTGGGAGCGCCAAAGAGGTCAAGGATTTTTTTGTATTTTGCATTCAATACTGCGCCGCAGGGTGGTTGCCGTCCGAGCCCGAACTATACCAAAGGATGTCGTTCAGGGCATGGCCGCCGGGTCGCCGTGGCCGCCGCTCGGGGCGCGGAGCGACGGCAGCGTCATCCAGGCGTTTCCCCTGTTGGGGTCGTTGGTGATCGGCGCAAACGCGCCTCGTGGTAAGAAAGTTCACTTGCAACTTGCATACAAGTTACTTTTGTATTATAGTAACTACAAATGTTTCAACCTCCTGTGACCCTCGATGTAGTACCTTTAGCCCCATTTTTGGGGCTTTTTCTTTTTCGGCTCAGGGATTTGCCTGCTGCTGCCGGACGCAAAACTGCGTATTGTCACAATTGACCAATCGCGTCCGGACGTCTAGCGTTGCGTTTTTTTCGCGCGTGACGACCATGAGTGCTGAATACATCGAGGTTTTGAAACAACGGATCATCGGCGGCGGCGAGATCACGCCGGCGGAGGCGCTGGCGCTGGCGGCGACTCCCGACACCGAGGCGCTGTATGCGGCTGCCGATCAGATCCGGGCGCATTTCATGGGCAACGCGGTCGATATGTGCTCGATCCTGAACGCCCGTTCGGGACGCTGTTCGGAAGACTGCAAATGGTGCTCGCAGTCGCGTCATTTCAAGACAGGCGTGCCCGAGTATCCCCTCGTCGCCGAAGCGGAGGGCGTCGAAGCCGCCCTCGGCAACCATGCCCACGGCGTCGGTCGTTTCTCGCTGGTGACCAGCGGTCGGTTAATGAAGCCGAAACAGGTCGACCAGGCCTGCACCATTTACCGGGCAATTCGCCAGCAGTGTTCCATCCGTCTCTGCGCTTCGATGGGATTGGTCAAACGGGCCGAGTTGCAGAAGCTCTGGGATGCCGGCGTCGAACGGTATCACTGCAATATCGAGACGGCGCCGTCGCATTTCGCCAGCCTGTGTTCGACACATAGCTTCGAGGACAAGGTGCGCACGATCCGCGATGCCCAGGCGGTGGGCATGGCCGTCTGCAGCGGCGGTATCTTCGGCATGGGCGAAAGCATGGAACAACGGATCGAGATGGCGTTCTCGCTGCGGGAACTCGGGGTCGATTCGATTCCGATCAATATCCTGAATCCGATCGAGGGCACGCCGCTCCAGGATCAGCCGCGGCTTTCCGACGTCGAGATCCTCGTGACCATCGCTGTCTTCCGCTTCGTCAATCCGCGCGTGCACCTGCGTTTCGCCGGTGGCCGCAGCCTGATTGCCTCGATCCAGGAAAAAGCCCTGGCTGCCGGGGTGAATGCGGCCATCGTCGGCGATTACCTGACCACGCTTGGGGCCGGTGTCGAACAGGACAAGGCGATGTTCGCGCGTCTCGGCCGTTTGTAGCTCCTTGCCGGACGCTACGCCGGGCGGCTGCTTTCCCCGGCGTTCCGGCGAGCTTCGGCGACGGGGATGGCAAAGGTTATCAACAGCGGTGTTTTGGCCTTCCCCGGCTGTTCCCGAGGGCGGGTTTTTCCACTGTTTTTTTTCGATCACCCTGATTTGATTGGGGTTTGTGATGATCGGGAATGGTTTTTACTGACGGATGAGTCAGTCACTGCGCTCGGCGGAAATCCCCGTGGTTCAAGGTTTTCAGACAATTGCCCCGGGCGATCCCGGGCGCCCTGGGCCGGCATTATCGAGGGGCGGCGAAAGTTTCCGGCGGTTTTTTCGTCCGGCTGCCTAAAAAATAGGCGAACGACTTCATGGCATGGCCGTTGGTGAGATTTGGACCGTATTCCACAGAGTTATCCACAGAAAAAGTGGATGGTCGAAAAGTCAAGAGGGCGTGCGAAAAAAAGTCGAAAACCTGGGCTTTTGGCGGGCTCAGTGTTGCGTATCGTAGCGCTGTGTGAGGTGCAGAATTTCGCCCGTGGCGGCGAAGGTGCGCACGAGTTCTGCCATCTCCGCCGTTTCGTGGCGGGTCAATTCCCCGCCGCCCAGTCGTTCGCCACGATAGCCGTTCACAATGAGTGTCGTCCGCCGTTTGAAGTCGGCGGCGTCGATCAGGCTGGCGGCGCACCGTGTCTGCAGGAAAAGCGTGACGTCGTTGATGAAGAGAATGTCGCGTTCCGGGCGCAAGGCGGCGATCAGTGCGTCGATGATCCCGGCATTGCGCGTGGCCTTGTCCAGTGCTTCGGCGTCCGAACTCGAGCTGAGTCGCGGCGGTACAAGGTGGGCGCGCAGGTCGAGCACGCCGCTGTCGGGTGGCGGGCGGAGTTCGCCGCCGACGCCGCGCAGGCCGCGGGCCTTGGCCAGGTCCGGCGGAATCGTCGGCGCCATGTCGATCAGCGCAATCCGCTGCCCCAGGCCTTGATGGCAGAGTTCTTCAAGCCAGCGCCTGCATTGGGTGGTCTTGCCGGTATTGACCTCGCCGATGACGAGGATGCGCCGGCCGAGTGGCGTGGCGCCCGCCGCCTCCGTCATTGCTTCGTCTCGCGTGCTGCGGTGCCGGCATAGGTTTCGGGCAGCAGCAGGAGCATGACGGTGCCGGCCAGGTAGATGCCGCTGGTGACGAGCAGGCCGGTCTGCAGGCCGTAGACCTTGCCGATCGTGCCGATCGTGAAGGGCGCCAGGATGGCGCCGATGCGGCCCATGTTCCAGCAGAAGCCACCGGCATAGGCGCGTACCTGTTCGGGGAAGAGCTCGGCATAGTAGGCGCCGAGAATGCCGCCGGAGCCGCACAGGCCGAAGCCGACGACGGCACCCCACCAGAACAGGAAGTTCGGATTGTCGACGACGATATAGAGCGTGATCGCGACAGCGCACAGCAGGAATGCGACCATCATGGCGCGACGGCGGCCGATCTTGTCGGCGAGCAGACCGAAGAACTGGAAGCCGAAGAACATGCCGACATACATGACAACGGAAAAGCCGAGCATGGTGGCGACGTCGAGCCCGCGTTCGCGGGTGAGGAAGGTCGGGATCCAGAAGGCGGCGCCCCAATAGCCGGCGAGGTTGACGATGCTTACCAGCGAGGCCGGCAGGGTGATGCGCGCGAGTCCCTTGGCGAAGATTGTCGTCAGTCCGACTTTTTCCGACGGCGCGACGTGCTCGGGACGGGTTTCCTTGGTGCTGGCCGGAATCAGCCGGTACACGACGAGGGCAAGTGGAATCGAAACGGCGCCGAAGGCGAACAGCAAGCGCCAGTCGAAAGCGATGACCGAGCGGCCGACAGCGGAGGCGACGACGGCGCCGATGGCGAAGCTGCTGAAGACGAAGGAAGCGGCGCGGCCGCGATAGCCGGGCGACCAGTGTTCGGCGATCAGCGCCGAGCAGGGGCCCCAGACGCCGCCGATGGCGAGTCCGGTGAAGAAGCGCAGGACCATCCATGACGACCAGGTGTCGACGAAATAGACGCCACCCATGCCGACGCCGAGCCAGACCAGCGCGAGCACGAGCGAGAAGCGGCGGCCACGGTTTTCGGCGATCAGCCCAAAGACGATGCTGCCGAGCATGGCGCCGAGCGCGGTGGCCGAACCGAGCAGTCCGCCGTCCGGCAGCGAGATGGCGAGGACCTTGAGCAGCACCGGCATGGCGATGGCTAGCACCATGAGGTCGTAGCTGTCGAAAAGGTAAGCGATGAAGCCGGCCCAGAGGACCTTCCAGCGATGCGTGGAGCCTCGGGCAATATCGTTTTGCGGCGCGCTGATCGACAGGGTGTGCGTAGTCATTCGGAGGCAGTAAGGGCGGGTTGTCGGAAGGAACGGTATTTTTCCACAAAATACGATGGCGTTTCATCCATTATGGCGCCAAGGTTTTTGTCCGCGACGGCGCCGCTTTTGTTAGACTGAATGCATGAACATGATCATCAGCGCCATTTCCTTTGCTGCCGAGAAGCACCGCAGCCAGCGGCGAAAGGATATCGAGGCCTCACCTTACATCAACCATCCGATCGCGCTGGCGAACATTCTCGCCAACGAGGCCGGCATTGAGGACGAGAAGGTGCTGGTGGCCGCGATCCTGCACGACACGATCGAGGATACCGAAACGAGCGCCGAGGAACTGGCCGCGCTGTTCGGCGACGAGGTGACGGCGATCGTGCTTGAGGTCAGTGATGACAAATCGCTACCCAAGGCCGAGCGCAAGCGGCTCCAGATCGAGCACGCACCGACGATCAGTCGTCGCGCCAAACTCGTGAAATTGGCCGACAAGACCGCCAATCTCCGCGATATCACGGCGAGCCCGCCGGCCGGTTGGTCGTTGCAGCGGCAGCGCGAATATTTCGACTGGGCCAAGGCCGTCGTCGATGGTTTGCGCGGGATTCACCAGACGCTCGAACGTCTCTTCGACGAGGCCTGGAAACACCGGCCCTGAGGCGCTAGCTGCAGTGTTGTCGCGAGTGATGCACGATTAGGTGTGATGCCTGCTCGTCATGACTTTTGACTAACGCTCGATCAGTTCGATCCTGGCGGCGCCATAACTGTCTGCCTGCCCGTCTGCCGGCGCGATGCGCTTGAGGTTGCGGCTGTTGCCGGTCGCGGCGGCTTCACCGGGAAGGCAATCGCGTCGTTTCAGGTTGCGGTTCGCGCAGCTGATGTCCTGTATTGCGGCAGCATTGGCAAGGGTTGCCGCAGCGCTGCCGCTGCCGAGCACTTTGCCGAAATCGCGCGGCGAAGCGGCGACGAGTGCCAACAGGTGGTTGGTTCCCGCCGGACCTTGGGCGGCAAATTCACCGGGAATCCGGAATGGTTGGTTCGCTTCGATCAGATTCGCTTCCTGCGGGCTGGGGAATAGCTGGAGGAATTCCTTGCGATCGGAACCGACATAAATCAGATAGAGATAGCCGCGCTGGTTGCTGGTGACGGTGAGCGCGAACGCGTCCTGACCGATCCTCGCTTCGGCGGGCGTGGCCGATATGTCGACCTGCCAGCGGCCGTCGGCGCCGTGCTGAAGGTCGGTCAGCGTTGCCACCGGATCCGCCTTCGTCGACGCCGGTATTGTTGTTTGCGCGGGCGGTGCCAGCGGCAGGTCGGCATTGCCGGCCAGGGTCAGATGCTGGGGCAGCAGTTGCGGGTCATTGACGAAGTTTGCGTCGATTTTCGCCTGTGCGCACTGGACGAGTTCACGTAAGGAAACACCGCCGCTGCGGTCGGTGTCGGGAATCGATGTGCGCAGGCAGTCGAGCAGCGAAGTCGTCGCCATGCCGCCCCTGCCTTCCTCGTCGAAGGCGACCTCATCGTGGCGTGCAGCGGCCAGGAACAGGTAGTTTTTCGTCATCGGGCCGCTTCGCGTGGCGCCGGCCTCTTTCACGACGGCCTGTTCGAGCACGTTAACCGGCTTGTCGCATGACAATCGCGTCGCCAGGTAGCGTGGCCGGAGCTTCCTTTGACTTGTCTGCGCTGACGGGCCGCCGCGCGTTCCGGCAGTCTCGACGATGCCGCCGGAATGACAGGCATCGACCACCACCATCACCTTGCTGGCCTTGTCGCGCAGTCGCTGCAGCGCTTCGGCGAGCGTACCGCTCGGCACCAGTTCGAGATCGTGGCCGACCAGCGACTGCTGGCAGCTGTCGCCAACGGCCTGGCTGGTTCCGTGTCCGGAGAAGTGAACGAAGACGCGGTCGCCGTTCTGCGTGTCAACGACGAGCTGCTCAAGTGCCGCACGTATGCCTTGCGCGGTCAGCGCCTTGTCCTTGAGCGAGCGTATCCGGTCGGTGCCGATACCCATGCGTGTCAGGATCTGGCGGAAGTTCGCATCGTCCAGTGACGCACCGGGCAGCGGGTTTTGCGGGTAGTTGCTGATTGTCATGATCAGCGCGCGGTCGGCTGCGGCCGTCGGAGCGGAACAGCCGAGCGACGCGGCGACGAGAAGCGCGGCGATGACGCACGATGATGATTGCATCGTCATCATGACTGGCTGGCCGATCCGGCGCCGGCTTCGATCAGGATGAAGGGCGCCCAGAAGAAGGGATTCTTCCGGCCTTTGAATTCGCCGGATTGCGCGACCGGCGTCGTGATGCGTTGCAGGTTGCGCGCATCGCCGGCAGTGCCGGTTTTGTCGCGCATGATGTTTTGCCGGGCGAGTGCCAGCGCCTGGCGGGCGTCGCCGCTCTTCTCGAGTTCGCGGTAGAAGTCGATCATCAGGTCGCGGGTGGTCAGGCTGTCCACCGGCCAGAGGGAAACAACCACAGCCCTGGCGCCGGCAAGGATGAAGGCGCGTCCCAGCCCCATCAGCCCTTCGCCGTTGAAGTACTCGCCGTTGCCGGTGTTGCAGGCGGAGAGGACGACGAGGTCGGCTCGCACATTCATTCGCGCGATTTCCGAGGCGGTGAGGAAGCCCGGGTCGCCGGCTTCGGGCGTCAGCACCAGCGCCGGTTCGTTGATGCGTGGGATCTCGCCGCCGACGACGCCGTGCGTGGCGAAGTGCAGATAGCGGTAGGGGGTTTTCTCGGCTTCACGCCGGAAGCCGGATTTTGTGGCGTCGACGCCGAGGATCGCGGTGCCGCCCTCGCGCACGTTTCGGAGGATGGCGTTTACTTCGTCACGGGTTTCGGGCAACGGCGCAAAGCCGAGGTTGTCGCGAGTGCCTCGGTTCTTCAGTTCGCGCTGTGCGTCGATGGCGTCGATCTGCCGGGCTGCATCGAAACGGGCATCGCCGAGCGCGAGCACGCCCTTGCCGGTGCTGCTGGGGCGGGCGGTGTCTGCCATGGCCAGCGTGGGCAGATAGGAGAGCGCCGTTTGCGCGCCGAGCGCCTGCATCTTCGCGTCCAGCCAGAGTTCGACCGGCAGAAAGCTCAGGGCGCCGTCGACTTCGGCGATGAGTCGGCGCGTGCCAAAGACACGGGACTCGAAATCGCCCAGCGCCAGCGTGGCGATGTTGCGTGCTGCTCGGGCGTCGAATAGCTGCCGCTCGGCCAGTCCGTTGCGCAGGCTTAGCACGTTGGCATCGAACCCGGCCGGTTTGCGGGCGAGCCGGATCGACTTGCCTTTCGCATCGGCGAGATAGGTGATGAGCGTGTCGCCAGTGTCGGCAACGGCCAGATAGCTGCTGCCTCGCGCGACGAGCGTGTCGACGGTGGTCGTCGCCGAGACCGTCGGCGCCTCGTTGTGCTTCTCGCCGCTCTTGCCGCTGGCATCGAGCGCGTCCTTGAGATGACGGGCCTTGAGCTGGCCGAGCGCGTGCAGGGCGGCGTCGAAGGCGGCGTTGTCCGGCTGCTGCGCATACAGCGCGGCGCGGGCGAGCATGGCGTCCTGATAGGCGCCTTGCGCGGTGCCGCGGAAGTACGGCAGCCGTTCCTCGAGTGAGAGCGAGTTGCGGAAGTTTTCCGACCAGGCGAGGTAGGGCTCGAGTAGCGCGAGAGCGTCCGCCCAGCGCTTGTGACGCAGGTGCAGCTTTGCCATGACGCGTTGCCATTCGCGGGTGCGTTCTTCGGGTTTGAGTCCGAGGAGGCCGCGCTGGCCGAGTTCGTCCGAATACATCCTCAGCTGGCCGAGCGCCTGTTGCGCTTTGGCCAGCAGGGTTTCCGCCTGGCCGAGGTCGTCGTAGCGCAAGGCGAGCTCCGCGCCGATGATGGCGTAATCGACCTCGACCTCGATGCCAAAGACGGAATCACTCGCTTTCAATACCCGGAGTTCATACGGCGTGTTGTGAAAATTGCGGAGGTAACTGTCAAGCGCCTCTGATGGTTTCACGCCCCGCATCTGCGGGTTCCGGCTCGCCGCCGCGTTGGCCGAGGCCATCATCCGCGTCGCCGCGCTTCGTGCCAGCGCCGGGTCGCCAGCGGCCAGCGCGCCGCTGGCGATGGAGCGCCAGACATCCTGGTCCTTGCGGTAGAGATCGTCATCGTTGGCATAGGCACGAACGGTCTGGAAGTTCATTACCGACATCGATGGATCGCAATACCGAATTCGCGGGGCCGTGGTGCTGGCTTCTTCGTAATAAGCGGAAAAATTGGCGAGTTGCGCCCGGGTGAAGGATTTGCCCGCTCGGATTTGAGCCGCCCAGATGGCGCCCTGGTTGCAGATCTGTGTCGGGTCGTCCTGGGCGGAAACCTTTGCCGGCAGCGGGCCGTGAATCTTGTCCTGGATCGACTGTGCTTCGGTCAATGTGGCTTGCGCCCGCTCCAGTTGGCCAATCGCGCGTAGCGTTTCGGCGAGCTGGATGCGGTAGGCGATGGCTGGCTGGTACTCGCGTTTGGCATCGGCTTCGGTGGCTGCAGTCTGGAGGACTTGCGCGGCGACGGCCGGTTGGCTGGTGCCGAGCAGATAGCTGATATAGGCGTCAACGAGTTTGCCCAAGCCGTTCTGGAAGGCATTGAGATCAGCGGTGCTGGTCCAGCGCGGCGAGGAGCGCCAGGCTGCCAGTCCGGCATCATAAGCGGCTCTTGCCGTCTGATCGTTACGGATGCGCTGGTTCGGAGCGGCGGGGCCGATCAGTTGCCGGATTTCAGTGGCGCCCTGGAGCGTGCCTTGCCGCCACGTGATGCCTTCGGCCATCTGAACATCATTCCTGGCAGCACAGCCCGCCAGTGACAGCGCCAGGCAGAGCACGGCGATTGGGCCGAGCGCGAAGCGCGCGGGCCGGAGGAGCCTTCGTGTGTTGGCAGGCATGATCTCAGGCATCTCGGGCGGCGAGCGTCGGCAGCGGTGCCTTGTATGGCTGAACGAGATGCAGTGCGATTTGAACGAAGAGCTCGAATTGTCCCTGGTTTGGCTCAAGGTTCGGGGTGATCGAAATGGTGACAAGATTTTGCGCCGGGAGTCCCGCGAGGCCGAGGCCAAGGCCTCGATGCGTGTAATAGCCGCTTTGCCAGCTATATGACATCATCACCAGCCCGTGCTCGTAGAGACGGTGGGAGAACGCGGCGGAGGCGCTTTCGGCCTCTTCGCGGGCCGCCCGGCGCTCCTTGCTCTCGCTGCTGGTCTTTGCATTCTTGTCATTGAGGGCGCGCATTTGCCGTTCCGTTTCGGTGACTTGCGCGAGATCGGAGATATTCCAGCCGGGTTGTCCGGCAATCAGGATGCGCAATTTCCTGTCGAGCGACTGCGCTTTGGCCTTCATTTCGTCGGCGGAGGAGAATCGATACATCATCTCGGCACTGGTGAGCGCGTGCCGGACTTCGTCGGTTCCGCTGATTTCCTTGGTCTTGACGCTGGCCATGGATCGATCCGGCATGGCGCCGGGGGGTGGTGCGGCGAGATAGACCGGCGGCGGCGAGGCGCGTTCGTTGTCGAGTTCGCGCTCGATCACGGCGAGCATCATCGCACGCGGGACGGCGGTGTTGTTCCGCGCCATGGCGATCGAGCGTGCTTCCCGGTCTTCCATGAACCGGCTGCGTTCGGCCGGCGACATCGTACGCCCGAGCACGCCGGCAAAGCCTTTGTCCAGGGAGCCGATCAGGCGTTGATAGGCCCGGGTTTCGGGATCGTCGGCCGGGCGCGACGCCGCAGCGGCGAGATCGGGTGGTCCGGCATTCACGGCGCCCGTGTGGGTAAGCATCGTGTCGGTGGCCAGTTGGCAGCCGCCAAGTGCCGCGGACACAAGAACGATGAGCGCGGCGCGAAACGCCTGCCCCGACAGCACGTGCGTGGGCTTCATGATGTCTTGTATTCCTTATTCGTCAAACCTTGCCGGAAGCGGCTGCGACGATGTCGGAACATCGCCGTCGTTCTCTGCCGCGATATGCTGTTTCGGGAAATCGCGGCTGTCGTCATTTTATGACAAGAGGAAGCTAGAGGGGGCCTTGGTTCAGGTCAATCCGGTGAGCGGTAAATGCCGGTAAAGTATCGTCTGTCGATCCCGTCAGGCCTTCTGTCGTTTCGAGAAGACGACGAGCAAGCCGCCGGTGGCGACGGTGGCGATGCCGATCAGCGTCGCCATGTCGGGAAAGTCACCGAACATCAGCGCGCCGAGGATGGCCACCCAGACCAGTTGGACGTAGGCGAACGGCGCCAGCAGCGAGGCGGGGGCATATTCGAGCGCCTTGATCGTCGAAAAATGACCGCAGCCCGAAACGATGCCGATGACCGTCAGCATGGCAAGCGCCTGGATGGACTGCGGCGTCCAGGCGAAGGGGAGCACGATCGACATGCTTGCGGTGCCGACCGCCAGTACCCAGAAGAGCGAGTTGATCGATTTTTCCTTGCCGGCGACGATCCGCGTGAGGATCTGGTAGGTCGAGAAGGTCAGCGCCAGCCCCAGGGGCAGGAGCGCTGCCGGGCGGAAGAGCCCGCCACCGGGGCGGACGATGATCAGCACGCCGGCAAATCCGATGACGACGGCAAGCCAGCCGCGCGATGACACCTTCTCGCCGAGAAACAGCACGGCGAGCAGCGTCAGCAGGACGGGGTGGATGAAGAAGATCGCCTGGGCCTCGGCGATCGGCATGACGCGGTAGGCGAGCACGATCAGCAGCGTGCCGCCGGTGAGGAGCAGTCCTCGTGCAGTCTGCAGCCAGGGGTGCCCGGTGCGCAGCATGGCGACGCCCTGCCGCGGCAGGAAAAATGCCAGCAGCAGAACGAGCGGGACGCCGTACCGGGCCCAGACGATCAATTCGACCGGGGATGTCCTGGCCTGGTATTTCGACAGTGCATCGACGATGGCATAAAAAATCGTGGCCATGATCGCCAGGGTGATTCCGCGTCTCTTGTCGGAGGAAGGCATGGCGTTGTGCGTCTTCGAGGGCGTGAAGCGAAGGAGTCGGACCGGCAACGCCGGATGAATATGCGAAGGCGATGGTACAGCAGGCGACCGGTCGCGGAAAGGCTGCGATGCGGCAACCGGCGGGAATCTTCATATTTTCCTGTATGGAAATAAAGGTTTTCCGTGGCGTTGAATGATTCTCTTTGGGAAAACATTACAGTGATTCCGGTTTTTCCGGCGTGCTTCTGCCGGGGAGAGTCGCGCAGGTCGCGATTGGCCGAGCAATCAATAATTCAAGGAGGGTCAAATGGAAGAGTCGGAAGTCCAGAAACGTACCTTGCGCCGGATCAGCTGGCGCATCATCCCGTTCATCATGCTGTTGTATTTCATCGCCTATATCGACCGGGTCAATATCGGTTTCGCCTCGCTGACGATGAACAAGGATCTCGGCTTTACCGCTTCGATGCTTGGATTCGGCGCCGGCATCTTCTTCTGGGGCTATTTCCTGTTCGAAGTGCCGTCGAACCTGGTCCTGCACAAGGTCGGGGCGCGGCTCTGGATTGCCCGGGTCATGGTTACCTGGGGGATCATCTCGGGCGCCATGGCCTTCGTCCAGGGGCCGACGAGTTTCTACGTGCTGCGCTTCCTGCTCGGCGCGTCCGAGGCCGGGTTCTTCCCCGGCATCATTCTTTATCTCAGCTACTGGTTCCCGGCCCGGCATCGCGCCGGCGTCACCGCCCTGTTCATGGGTGCGGCGCCGATCTCGACCGCGCTCGGCTCGCCGATTTCGGCGGCCCTGCTCGAGATGAACGGCGTCCTCGGCCTCGCCGGCTGGCAATGGCTGTTCATCATCGAAGCGATTCCCGCACTGATTCTTGGTGTCGTCGTCTTCTTCTACATGACCGACAAGCCCGAGCAGGCGACCTGGCTCAAGGATGACGAACGCAACTGGCTGGTCAGCGCGATGAATGCTGAAGTGGCCTCGAAGGCTGCCGAAGCCGAGCACAGTTTTATCCGCGGCATGGCAGACAAGCGCGTGATCGCGCTCGCGCTCATCTATTTCGGCACCTCGGCCGGGCTCTATACGCTTGGCATCTGGGCGCCGCAGATCATCAAGCAACTCGGCATGTCGTCGATGATGGTGGGATTCCTCAACGCGATTCCGCCAACGGTTTCGGTCGTTGCCATGTTCTTCTGGTCGCGCCATTCGGATCGCACCGGCGAGCGTACCTGGCACGTCATTCTCGCTTGCCTGCTGGCCTCGGCCGGACTGGTCATCGCCGGTAATGCCAGCGGCGTGGTCGGCCTGATCGCGGCGCTGACGCTCGTCAATGTCGGTATCAGTTGCGCCAAGCCGCCGCTGTGGAGCATGCCGACGATGTTCCTGTCGGGCGCGGCCGCGGCGACGGGGATCGCGACGATCAATTCGATCGGCAATCTCGGCGGCTTTGCCGGGCCGGCAATGATCGGCTGGATAAAGGACAAGACCGGCAGCTTTACCGGGGGGCTGTATTTTGTCGCGGCGCTGTTGGTGTTTTCGGCGGTGCTGACGCTGCTGCTGGCGCGCTCGCAGAACCGGAAGGACGCCGTTGCCTGTGCGCAAGCGGCCGGCGATTGAGAAGCTTTTTACCAAGGAAGACAGCATCATGAACAAGGAAACATCCATTCAGTCACTGACTGAGACGATGGCGAAATTCACGGCGTATATCGGGAAGCACTTGCCGACGGACGTGGAGAAGAAGCTGTCGGAATTGAGGGCGCGGGAGACGAAGCCGTTGGCGAAGGCGATCTATCTGTCGATGGCGGAGAACCAGGAAGTGGCGGCGAAGCTGGACCGGCCGAGCTGCCAGGACACTGGGGTGATCCAGTACTTCGTGACGGCGGGGGCGAAGTTTCCGCTGCTGGGCGAACTGGGTGACATTCTGGCCGAGGCGACGCGGCAGGCGACGGATGCATCGCCCTTGCGTCACAACGCGGTCGAGACCTTCGTCGAGAAGAATACCGGGACGAACACGGGGACGAAAGCGCCATGGCTGGACTGGGAGATCGTCGGTGATGACGACGGCGTGACGATCGACGTGTATATGGCCGGCGGTGGCTGCACGCTACCGGGCTCGGCGACGGTGCTGATGCCGGGTCAGGGCTACGAAGGGGTGACCGATTTCGTTTTCGAGGTGATTTCGTCGCGCGGCGTGAATGCCTGTCCGCCGCTGCTGGTGGGGGTCGGGGTGTCGACGGCGGTGGAGACGGCAGCGCGCCTGTCGAAGAAGGCGCTGATGCGGCCGATCGGCTCGCACCACGAGAACGAACGGGCGGCGCTGATGGAGAAGCTGCTGGAAGACGGTCTGAACGAGATGGGCATCGGCCCGCAGGGGCTGACCGGGACGGACAGCGTCATGGGGGTGAACATCGAGTCCTCGGCGCGACATCCCTCGACGATCGGGGTGGCGGTGTCGACGGGGTGCTGGGCGCACCGTCGCGGGCGGATCCGGATCAACGCGGACCTGAGCTATCAAATCATCTCGCATGAAGGAGCGACGCTGTGAGCAAGAAGATTCTGAGAACGCCGATCAAGGACGAAGACCTCGAAGATTTGCGTGCGGGCGACGTCGTCTATCTGACCGGTCACATCGTCACCTGCCGTGACGTGGCGCATCGCCGGTTGATCGAGCAGAAACGGGAGTTGCCGGTGGATCTGGCGGGTGGCGCGATCTTTCATGCGGGTCCGATCGTGCGCAAGCTGGCGGAGGGCAAGTACGAGATGGTGTCGATCGGGCCGACGACGAGCACGCGGATGGAGAAGTTCGAGAAGGAATTCATCGCGCAGACCGGGGTGAAACTGATCGTCGGCAAGGGCGGCATGGGTCCGCTGACCGAGGCAGGATGCCGGGAGCACAAGGCGGTGCACGCGATCTTTCCGGGCGGCTGCGCGGTGGTGGCGGCGACGCAGGTGGAAGAGATCGAGCGGGCCGAGTGGCTGGATCTCGGGATGCCGGAGACGCTGTGGGTGAACCGGGTGAAAGAGTTCGGACCGCTGATCATCTCGATCGACACACAGGGCAACAACCTGATCGAGAAGAACAAGGCCGAGTTCAACGCCAAGAAGGCGTCGATCGTCGCCAG